>CAZSXM010000001.1:0-169477 GCA_964610435.1 uncultured Pirellulales bacterium
GGCCGCAGTCAAACGTGAGCTATTTCCGAATCTATTGCCTTACGAGTCCTAAGAGAGCGGTGGTTTGACGAACGGTGCGATATAACGTGGAGATACGAATGCCAGTTACGATCGGCGGACAGAACGGACCTTCGAAGGAAATGACGCGACCATGACTCGGGATGTCGCCTTGATTACAGGCGCTTCGCGGGGGATCGGCGCTGCCGTCGCAATTCGTCTGGCCCAGGACGGATACGACATCTGGCTGAACTATCGCAGCAATCACGAAGCCGCTCGAGAGGTTGCCGGTCAGATTACGCACCTGGGACGTCAGTGCGTCCTGGTGCCTTTCGACGTGTCCGACGATGCGGCCGCTGCCGAGGCCTTGGGGCCTCTCCTCAAGGAGCAGACCCCCTACATTCTGGTCAACAACGCGGGCATCACTCGAGATGGTCTGTTGTTCTGGATGCCTCGGGACGACTGGAAGGCCGTGCTCGACGCCAGTCTGGACGGGTTCTACCATGTGACCAGTCGGGTAGTGGGCCTGATGATGCAGAAGAAGCGCGGACGCATCATCAACGTTGTATCGACGTCCGGGCAGACGGGGATGCCGGGGCAGGTGAACTATTCGGCCGCCAAGGCGGGTTTGATCGGCGCCACCAAGGCCTTGGCCAAAGAGGTCGCCCGGAGCGGGGTCCTGGTCAACGCCGTGTCTCCCGGTTTTATCGAAACCGATATGACCAAGGACCTACCCAAGGCCGACATTCTCAAGATGATTCCTCTTCGGCGCCTGGGTACGGCCGACGAGGCGGCCGGCGCCGTGGCGTTTCTCTGTTCCGACGACGCATCCTATATCACAGGCCACGTTCTGAACGTCAACGGTGGGATCCACGTGTGACCGTGGAATCCCGTTGTCCCCGAAGCCTTCACAGGCCCCCAAGGGCGAGGTGCAGATGAATCGAGTTGCCATTACCGGCATTGGCATTGTTTCGTGTCTGGGTTCGGACCGTCAGACCGTCGCTCAGCGGCTGTACGAGGGTCGCTCCGCCATCCGGGTGGACCCGGAAAGGGTTGCACTGGGCTTTCGCAGCCCACTGGTGACTCAGGTTGCCGGCTTTGACCCGTCGCGCTATTTGAATCGCAAGGCGCGAAAGACCATGACAGACTTCGCCATGCAGGCCTATGCGGCCGCGCGCGATGCGCTGGACGATGCCGCCCTGGCGGTCGAGGACATCGGCAACGAGCGCACGGGCCTGGTGTTCGGATGTGACTCCAGTTGCCTGGCCGCCATCGAACAGGCCGCCCTGGTCAGGCAACACAAGACCACGAGCGTCATTGGCAGCGGACACGTGTTCTGCTCGATGACCTCCAACACCACGATGAACCTGAGCACTCTGTTCAAGACACGGGGAGCCTGTTGGACCATCAGTGCCGCCTGCAGCAGCGGCGGCCACGCCATCGGCCAGGCGGCGGATTTGATTCGACTCGGACGGCAGGAACGCGTCATCTGCGGCGGGGCGCAGGAGGTCAACTGGGAATCCATGTGCAGCTTCGACGCGCTCGATGCCTTTTCCGTGCGAGCGGAGACCCCGGAGACGGCCTGTCGGCCTTTCGATGCGAGCCGAGATGGCCTGGTGCCCAGTGGCGGCGCCGCGGCCCTCGTGCTGGAACGGTACGATCTGGCCGAACAGCGAGGCGCGACCGTGCTGGGCGAGGTGCTCGGCTACGGCTTTTCCTCCGACGGGGCCAACATCTCGGCGCCCAGCGAGGACGGCTTGCTGCGCGCGATGCAAGGCGCCGTCCGCGAGGCCGACATCCCGCTTGAGGCCGTGGATTACGTATGCGCTCATGCGACGGGAACGCCTGTCGGTGATGGCGTTGAGGCCGAGGGGATCTCTCGGCTCTTTGGCGACCGTCACGCCCCAGCCGTGGCCTCCCTGAAGGGGATGGTCGGCCATGAGTTGTGGATGGCCGGCGCCGCGCAGGTGGTGTACTGTCTGCTGATGGCGCGTCACGGATTCACGGCCGCCAGCGCCAACTTCGAGGTGCCCGATGAAAGCACCAGGAAAATACGCATCCTCACCGAGAGGCTGGAGCATCCCCCTCGTATGGTTCTGTGCAATTCGGCCGGCTTCGGCGGCACCAACTGCTGTCTCGCCCTGCGAATAGGTCAATAGACAACCCCTGTGGACAGCGACACGATGGGCTGTCGCCGAATCCACGACCAGGCCGGCGCCTTGACGAGTTGTATTGTGAGAACGCCAACCAAACCCACATTTTGGACGCGCGCACAGCAATGGGATCTTCGAAGTACGATACCGTGGTCATTGGCGGAGGGATGTCGGGCCTGGCCTGCGCCGCGCTTCAGGCCCGCAGGGGCAAGCGCGTCGCCGTGGTCGAGAGTGGCCCCCACCTGTCGCCCACGTTGCACGGTTTCACGCGTGAGGGCATCCACCTGGATTCCGGGTTCCACTACGTCGGCTCGGCCGGCGAAGGCGGATTGTTGGACCATCTCCTGGCGCAGCTGGGGGCCTGCGAAGCACTGGAAGGCCGCTGCCACACCCTGAAGGCTTTCGATCGGGTCCGCTTTCTGAAGCCGGACTTCGAGTTTGCCTTTCCCCAGGGTTGGCAAGCACTCAGACAGGCCCTGGGCGAGGCGTTTCCCGCAGACGCCGGCGCTGTGGGAGAATTCCTCGGCGAGGTCAGGGCGTTGTGGCACCAGGGCAAAGCCGCATTCATGGCCGATTGCGGCAAGAGTCTGGGCAGCCTCTTCTTTGGTGATGCACGCAGCACCCGGGAGGCCATCGATCGTTGTACCGCCAACCCTGTGCTGCGCGATCTGCTCGCTTGCCATGGGATTCTGTACGGGATGGACGCGCGCGAAACCTCGCTGATTTTCCACAGCTTGGTGGTCGGATCGTTCTACGAATCGGCCTGCATGGTTCGAGGCGGAGGTCGGGTCTTTGTCAACGCCCTCGAAACGGTGTTGCAAGCAGCCGGGGTGGATCTGCTATGTGGCCGAAAGGTGACCCGAATTCGTGAGAACGACCAGGGTGAGTTTGCCGCCGTGGAATTGAACACGGGAGATTCCTTGACCGCTCGCTGCTGTATCAGTACGATACACCCAAAATGTTTGCTTGAGCTTGTACCGGCGCAGGTATTCTCACCAGCTTACCGACGACGGATCCTCAAACTTGAGGAGACGCCGTCGGCGGTCGTTCTGTTTGGACGTTGTTCATCGGCAGCGTTCTCAGGCAACTTGATTCTGCTGGCCGAACCCGGCGTGCTGGGTCGATGGGACAGTCTGCCGTTGGAAGAGCGGCCCTTGTTCGTCAGCGCAGCGCCAACAGACGAAGGCGCGGTCTCGATCATCTGTCCGGCGACCCTGGACGACATACCGGGATGGGACGGCGGGAAGAAACGGCCCAAGGGGTATCAGGACTGGAAGAGGGGCGTTGGCGACAGGCTCGGCCGGTACGTGTCGGCCCACGCAGGCGACCTTCTGGGGCGCTTTGACCTGCTGGACATCGCGACGCCGCTGACGTTTCGGGATTGGCTGGGCAGTCCCGAGGGCGGGCTCTACGGAGTCAAGCACCGCTCGGTGGATTTGCCCCTGATGCCGCGAACGCGAATGCAGGGGCTTTACCTATCGGGGCAAACGATTGTAGCGCCGGGCGTGCTGGGGGCGTTGTGCGCCGGGTTCCTGACAGACAGCTATGTGAGTTAATCGAGCAGGATTCTTAGGAGATGGCTATGCCGCAGCGTCGCGTCGTGATCACAGGCCTGGGGGCGGTCTCTCCCCTGGGCACTGGGGTTCGACAGATGTGGGAGGGGTTGCTGCAAGGACGCACCGGAGTGTGCCAAAGTCCTGCTCTGTCCAGGGTCAACGGCCTGCGGACCACGGTGGCCGCCTCGGTACCCGAGGTGGACGCGAGCACGATCGATCGCAAGAAGCGCCGGTACATGTCCGCGATGTCGGTCTGCGCGACGATCGCCGCCCGCGAAGCCTTGCAGATGGCGTCCTTGACACCCGAGCAGGTGCAGGGGCCGCGCACCGGTGTCTGTTTCGGCTCGACCACCGGCAGTTCCCAGGAAACGGAGAGTTTCTTCCAGACGATGCTCCGGACCGGCAGCGTGGCGAGCCTGAAATCGACGCATTTTTTCAAGATCATGAATTCGTCGTGTGCGGCGAATCTGGCCCAGGCGCTGGGGATCTCGGGGCGCCTTGTGGCCCCGTCGGCGGCCTGTGCGACCGGCACAATCGCCATCGGCCTGGCAGCCGAAACCATCGCCGCAGGCAAGCAGGATGTGATGATCGCCGGCGGGGCCGATGAGTTGCACCCGTTGACGGTGGCGGTTTTCGACACGTTTGAGGCCTCTTCACGGGCCTACAACGACCGGCCCGATCTGACGCCTCGTCCGTTCGACAAGGATCGCGACGGGATTGTCTGCGGCGAAGGCGCCGGGGCCGTCGTGCTGGAGGCATTGGAGCACGCCCAGGCGCGGAAGGCGGAGATTCTCGGAGAGGTTCGGGGCTTTGCGATCAACAGCGCCCCGAGCGACATCGCCAATCCGGCCGTCGATTCGATGGTTCAGTGCATGATCGCCGCGATGGACGAAGCCGGGTTGCCGAAGGCGTCCGTCGACTATGTCAACGCCCATGCCACGGGAACCCTCCAGGGAGACGAGGCAGAGGCGCGGGCGATCGAGAGCGTCTTTGGCTGTGAAACGCCCGTCAGCAGTCTCAAAGGGCATATGGGCCACACCATGGCGGCTTGCGGCGCCTTGGAGTCGGTTGCCACGTTGCTAATGATGCGGCAGGGCGTGTTGGTGCCGACCCGGAACCTGCAGGAGCCCGATGCGACGTGCCGCCGTTTGAACTTGCCGAAGGCCGTCGAGCGCCGACCGATGAACGTTGCGATGGTCAATAGCTTTGCACTCGGCGGGGTCAACTCCGCCATGGTGATCAGTTGGAGATTCGACAGTGACCGATGAGAAAGTGATTGAGGTGGTCAACCAGAGCCTGGCGGAGGAGTTCGAGGTCGATCCGGAGACGTTGAAGCCGGAGGCACACCTCATCGAAGACCTGGGGTTCGACAGCCTCGATTTCGTGGATATGGTGGTCGTCCTGCAGGAAGCGTTCGGCGTGACGCTGAGAGAAGAGCCGCGCGTCCGCGAGGTCAGGACGCTGGGCGATCTGCACCGCCTGGTGATCGACAAGAAACGAGAACTCGAGACGCAATGCAACTGAGGTGGGTTCACGATCGCCGGACGTTTGCCTGTCGGCCGGAGCAGACAGCATGAGAGCAAACAGTCCTGAGGCAGTGGGATCTCCGTATCTCGGACAGAAGCCGGCCTCCTGGGTGGCCGTTGTTCTCATGAACGTCTGGGTTCCACTGCTCATGGTCCTCGAGACCGTGATCGGCATCGTCCTCATTCCGGTTGGATTGCTCCTGTGGCGACTGGTCACGCGGTGGCCCCTGGCCAAGATCATGCGCCATTTCGTCTGGATCTACGGGCGAGTCTGGATGTGGATCGTCTCGCCGTTCGTTCGCTTCGAATTGGCAGGGGCCGATCGTGAATGGTCCAAGCGACCCATCATGTACGTCGCCAACCACTTGTCCTTTGTCGATATCTTCTGTCTGTCGGCCATGCCCGTCTTCGACGTCGTCATTTGCCTGCGGGCCTGGCCGTTCAAGATGATATGGTTTTCGCCGTTCATGCGTCTGGCCGAGTACCTGGACGTGGAGTCTCTGCCCTGGGACGAGATTGTAGCCAAGAGCGAGAGCGTCTTCGGCGCGGGCCGGTCCATGTTGGTCTTTCCCCAGGGCCATCGCAGCCGGGACGGTCGGCTCGGGCGTTTCTACTCCGGCGCTTTCCGGTTGGCGCTACAGTCCGGCGTTCCCATCGTCCCGATCTGCATCGCAGGCACCGACCGAATCTCTCCGCCGGGGCGCCGATGGCTCGAACCGTCCCGCGTGCGGATCGAATGTCTCGAACCGATCGACCCGAAACAGTTCGAAGGCGATCTCGGGCACATTGAGTTGCGTCGAACCGTCAAACAGAGAATGGAGGCCTGCCTTGCACGGTTGTGTGCCTGATTCGTCGAGATGCGGTCGGCGCGAAGCCCGGCCCGGCTTGGAGACTGCTGAGGCTCTGGCCTTTGCGTCGGCGCCGCAGATCGAAACCTGCGCCAACCGCCTGCTGCAACGGCACGTGCAGTACTGCTACGAGCGATCCGATTTCTATCGGTCGCACTTTGACCGTCTCGGCCTCGACGCCCGGGATATCCGCTGCGTGGCCGACCTGCGAAAGCTGCCCTTCACCACGAAGGACGACCTGGCCGAACATGGGCCGCGGCTGCGATGCGTCTCGCCGCGCGACGTCGTCGATCTTTGCCAGACCTCCGGCACCACCGGTATACCCGTTACGTTGGAGCAGACCGAGTTGGACCTCCAGCGGCTGGCGTACAACGAGCGATCCTGCTTCGAGGCGGCTGGTCTTACGGCCGACGACCGTGTGATCGTGGCCTGTGCCATGGGGCGATGCTTCATGGCGGGACTGGCATATTTCGAGGGCTTGCGTCGGCTGGGCGCCACAGCAATCCGCATCGGGGCCGGACGCCCCGCCGTCCTGGCCGAGGCGGTGCGCATCCACAAACCCACCGCCATTGTAGGCGTGCCGTCCAACCTGGTGCAAGCAGGTAAGCTGTTGCGGAGCCGGGGCGTCGAGCCGTCTCAGGCGGGCGTCGCCAGGCTCATTCTGATCGGCGAACCCATACGCGAGGCGGATCTGTCGCTCTCGGCCCTCGGTCGGCGCCTGAGCGAATTGTGGAAGGCGCAGGTGCTGGGGACCTATGCGAGCACGGAGATGGCCACGTCCTTCGCGGAGTGCGACGGGGGTTCCGGCGGCGGCCACGTCCTGGCTGATTTGATCGTCGTCGAGATCGTCGATGATGCCGGCAATCCGGTCGCCCCGGGCCAGCCGGGCGAAGTGGTCGCCACGCCGCTCCAGGTGACCGGGATGCCGCTGCTGCGCCTCAGAACAGGAGACATTGCGGCCCTGCTTCCGGGGCCTTGCGCCTGTGGCCGCCGGACACCGCGTTTGGGGCCCGTGTTGGGCCGCAAGGCCCAGATGTTAAAGGTGCAAGGCACCACGGTGTATCCGGCCTCCATCTTCGCCGCTCTCCAGGAGATCGAGGAGGTGCGGAATTACTACATCGAGATCGAGCAGGACTACGAAATGTCCGATCGACCTCGCGTGGTAGTCGGTCTCGAAGACGGTGCGGCCCTAACCCGCGAGGAGATTGCCGGTCGAATCTGCGGCCGCGTGCGCGTGACCCTCGACGTGGCGATTGCCACCCCCGAGGAGGTCTCGCAACGGACGCAGTTGGAGGACCGACGCAAGCCGGTGCTGGTCTTTGACCATCGCCACAAGACCAAGAAAGGACCTGCGTAAGATGAAACGACCCGAGGTCGTTCTCAACGGCAACGATCTGAGCGTCGATGAGATCGTCGCGGTTGGCATAGGGGACAAGACGGTGGCTCTGGCCCCGTCAGCTTTGGAGCGGTGCCGGCGCAGCCGGACCTTTCTCGAAGCACAGGTGGCCGCACGCAACGTGATCTACGGCGTCAACACGTCCTTTGGGCCAATGTGCAACAAGATCATCGGCGACGACGAACTGGAAGCCCTCCAGGTGAATCTGATTCGCAGCCACGCGGCGGGCCTGGGAGATCCTCTGAAATACTACATTGCCCAAGCCGTGATGGTCGTGCGGCTGAATACGCTGCTCAAAGGCTACAGCGGCGTGCGGATCGAGCTTCTCGAACTGATGCGAGAGATGATCAACCGGGGCATCGCCCCGTACATTCCCGAATGCGGCAGCGTCGGCGCCTCAGGCGATCTGGTGCATCTGGCCCACATGGCCCTGGCCCTCATCGGCGAAGGCCAGGCCTTTCACAAAGGCCGGCTGACAAGCGCCGAGGAGGCGTTGCGGGCCGAAGGGCTGAAACCGATCCGGCTGAGTTTCAAGGAAGGGATCGCCCTGATCAACGGGACCAGCGCAATGACGGCGCTGGCGGCCTTTGCGCTGTTCAGCGCCCGCAAACTGCTGTCGTTGAGCTGCGTAACCGCGGCCTTTGCTCTGGAGATCTTCGGGGGGATCGACGACGCCTTCGACGCGGACCTGCATCTGCTCAAGCCCCATCCGGGTCAGCAGCAGATCGCCGAGACGGTTCGCCGCCTGTATCACGGCTCGCGCAATATCACACTGCGCGACGAGATGCACGGGCGCATCCGCAGAGAAGAGGTCAAAGGCGCGTATTTCGAAACCAGCGTCAACGTTCAGGACGTCTATTCGATTCGGTGCACCCCGCAGATTCTCGCGCCCGTCCAGGAGAACCTGGAGCAGGCCGCCGCGACGATCCACATCGAAGCCAATTCGGTCAACGACAATCCGGTGATCATTCCCGAGAAGAACAAGATCATCCACGGCGGCAATTTCCACGGCCAGAGTATCGCTTTCGCCATGGACGCTTTGTGTATGGCGATTGCCGAGATGAGCACGTTGAGCGAGCGGCGGATCAACAAGCTGCTCGATAAGAACCTCAACGAAGGCCTGCCCGAGCTGCTGATCGCCGGAACGGTGGGCCTGACCATGGGATTCATGGGGGCCCAATACGTGGCCACGTCGACCACAGCCGAGAATCGGCAGTTGGCCAACCCAGTCGGCACCCTGTCAATTAGCTGCAATGCCTCGAATCAGGACGTGGTCAGCATGGGCACGGTCGCGGCGCGAAAGGCGTTCCGGGCGGTGAGCAACGCCAAGCACATTCTGACGGTCGAGGTCCTTGCAGACCTTCAGGCCCTGTACTTCCGTGGCGCCGACGGCCTCGGGAACGGCTGCCGGCGCATTCACGAATTGCTGTCCGAGCACTTCGTCGTCTACGACAACGGGCGGATCTTCCACGACGAACTGGTGAAGTTTCGCAAGCTGCTTTTTTCGAGCCAGTTGTTCGACGACCTCAGTGTGTATTCTGATGGAGATTCTGCGTCATGACGTTGCCTGCCGACACAGAGCGATTCATGCTGCATCGCGCGCCCATGCGACTGGTCCGGCGGCTCCTTCGGGTTGACGGCGACCGGGCCGAGGCCGAGACCTGGCTCGAGCCCGGCGACGTCGGGGTCGGTCCGGACGGAAAAGTGGAGCGAACGGCCCTTATGGAAATGGTGGCCCAGACCTATGCGGCGGCACGAGGTTATCTCGATCTGGCCAAGGACACATCCCCGGCCCTGGGGTACTTGGTCGGAGTCGGCGATTTTCGCGTCGTCCGTGCGCCGCAAGCCGGCGAGCCGCTGCGTATCGAGGTCCAGTCGGCCAATTCCTTCGAGGATTTCTATGCGGTGGAAGGATGCGTTCGCTGCCGGGACGAGATCCTCGCGACGGGAACGCTCAAGGTCTGGCAGCAACCCGAGACGGGGTCACAGACCGCGTAAGAGCCCCCACGCAATGAGCGATTGTCGCCGTGCGTTCGCACAAGCTTTCGTTGGAGTCGGTGTTGCGTTCTCAATTGCAGACAAATCTTCTCGGCACCATTGTGGCGTGGGTCTTTCGGATCGGAGACCGTCACCGGCGAACTCTGGGGCTGTGTCTGATGGTGCTGACGCTGCTCGGCGGCTGGCTGGCCTTGCAGGTGTCCACGGAAGAGGATATCGCCGTGATGCTTCCGGACAGCGACCCGACCTTTGCCGCCAGCTATGCTCTGCTCAAGAAGGCCCCGTTTTCGCGCAGTGTGTTGATCGATCTGGAGGCGCCCGTCGAAGGCCAGGCCGCCCTGCTGGCCCAGACGGCCGAACGCCTGCGGGAACGCTTGGGGCCGCCCTGGATCTCGCAGGTGATCGGAGGGATGTCGATGGAGTCGGGCGCCCGGCTCCTGGACGGCCTCTTCGCACACATGCCGCAACTGTTTACGGAGCAGGACGCCGCCGCGCTGGCGGCGGCAATGGCCCCGGAGCAGGTGGGCGAAACGTTGCAGAGCAGTCTCAACGCGCTGAGCGGCCCCGAAGGGCTCTGGCTGGCCCGATGGCTCAGCCGCGACCCGCTGGCCTTTCGCAATCAGGCGTTCCGCAAACTGGCGGCGGTCGCCGTGCTTCCCGACGTCGGGATCGAGGATGGGGCGCTGATCGATCCGGCCGGCCGGCACACCCTGTTGGTGGCCGAAACGCCGGTGTCGATGGAGGACTCGCAGGGCAGCGAGCAGTTGCTTCGGTATCTCGATGAAGTCGTGGCCGAGGTCGTGCCCGATACGCTCACCGCACGTGTGGTGTGCGCCCATCGTTACACCGTCGCCAACGCCCGTGCCATCAAGCGCGACCTGGTGGTGGTCTTTGCCGTCTCGTGCGTGGGACTTATCGCGGTGTTCGTGTCTCTTCTGCGGCACTGGCGGGCGGTGTTCGTCTTTCTGGTCCCGGTGTTTGCCATTCTGGCCGGCGTGCTGGCAACGGCGGCGGTCTTTGGCATGATCTCCGTGATGACGGTCGGGTTCGGGGCCGTGCTGCTGGGCATATCGGTGGACTATGGATTGCACGTGTTCTTTGGCCTGGGCCAGCGGCAATCGGATCGAGCGGGATACATGTCGCGGCTGGCCGTGCCGATGGTCGTCTCGTGCGCCACGACCGTCGGCGTCTTTGCCGTGCTCCTGGGGTCGGGTCTGCCGATTCAACGCCAGCTCTCGATCTTCTCCATCGCCGGCCTGCTGACGGCATTGGTCCTGGCGATCGCCTGGTTGCCGCACTGGATGGCCGAGCAGAAGGCGGGCCGGCGGATGGCGATCCCGGAAATCGGCGGCAACGGGCGGCGCTGGGTCATCGCGCTCTGGCTCGTCCTGCTGATCGTCTGTGTGCCGTTCTGTCTGCGAGTCAGGTTCGACGGCGACTTGCGCAATGTCGGACTGACGCCCGACGACGTGTTGGCCGACGAGCACGCCATACGCGACGCATGGGGAGACCCACGCGGCCAGGCGCTGGTCGTGGCTCAATCCGACGATATCCAGTCCACCCTGGAGATGAACGAGCTTCTCTACGCGCAACTGGCCGAGCTTTGGGGCCCGGGCGAGTTGGTCAGCCTGGCGCCTCTGCTGCCGAGTCGCGCCACACAAGAGGCGAACCTGGACCGCTGGCGCCGATTCTGGCACGAGGAGGGCCGACTGGATCGCCTGCGCCAGACCCTTGGCGCCGAGGGAGGCAAACTGGGTTTCGCACAGGAGGCATTTGCGCCGTTCTTTCAGTGGGTCAAGCAGGATCGTGCGCCGTTCGATGTGGTGGAATTCAAGCAGCTTGCCGGCTCTCTGTTGGACCTGCTGTTCCTGTCGCGTTCGGAGGGCCTGGGCCTGATCAGTCTCGTTCCGGACAACGAGCAGACCATCGAGGCGTTTGGCGCCGGCGGCCTGGCCTTGCCGCCGGGCGTCGAGGCCATCTCGCAGAAGTGGTTTGCCTCCGTCCTCCGCCGGTCGCTGGAGAAGGATTTTCAACGATTTCTTCTGCTGGCGTCCGTCGTGGTCGTGATCGTGCTGATTGCGGCGTTGCGGCGTCCGTCTGAGGTTCTCCTGTGCCTGCTGCCGCCTGTGACGGGACTGGCGTTCATGCTGGCCGTAATGGGGCTGTTGGGCATGAGCGTCAATATGTTCAACGTCGCCGCCAGCGTGCTGGTCATGGGGCTCAGCATCGATTACGGCGTGTTTATCGTGCGATCCCGAGGCGTGTCGGGTCCGGCCCGAGACGACGCGGCCGAACGAGCGGTCGTCACCTCGGCGCTGACCACGCTCTGCGGTTTCGGCGCGCTGTCGGTGGCCCGCCATCCGGCGATGTTCTCCCTTGGCATCACGGTCGTTCTGGGTATAATCCCCGCTATGGCCTGTGCCCTTCTGGTCATACCTGCGTTGCAGCACCGGACCACTGGCGAATTGGAACCATGAAGAAACCACTGAGGAATGAAATTCTGGCGTGTGCAGAGAGCCCCGTGCTCAGCCGCGAGGACGGTCGGGAGTTCGAGTTGACGTACCACTTCGGCAAGGACTTCACCGCGTTCGCCGGTCATTTCCCGGGCCGTCCGATTCTGCCGGCCTTCGTACAGTTGCTGGCCGGCGAGTGTGCGATGCAGACCCGTGCACGGCGCGAGGTGGTCCTGCAACGCGTCAAGCGGGCCAAGTTTCTCAAGCCGATTCAGCCGGATCAGAAGATCACCGTGTGTTGGCGCGAACAGCCGACGGATGATGGGGTGCAGGGCAGCTTCACGCTCCTCGCTGATGGGGAGAAAGCCGCCACCTTCACTCTTGTCATGACGGCGACGGGGCAGGCTGATGTATAGACCGTATTTTCGCGCCATACCCGGAGCGCCGCCGCCCTTGCGGCTCACCTTGAATCGGCAAGTCCGCTTCGAAGAGGTGGATTCGATGGGGGTCGTCTGGCACGGACGTTACCCCAGCTTCTTCGAGGATGGCCGGGTGGCTTTGGGACGCCGCTATGGGATCAGCTATTCCGATTTCATCCGCGAAGGGATCCCGGTCCCGGTGCGGCAGATGCAGATCGACTACTGTCATCCCCTGAGGTTTGAGGAAGATTTTGAGATCGAGACGATCCTGCATTGGTCGGACGCGGCCCGTATCAATTTCGAATATGGCATTCGCAATCTGCAGGGCCGCCTCGTGGCCACCGGGTGCACCGTGCAACTGATGTTGGATCGGGACTTCAACCTGCTTCTGGGGCCGCCGCCCTTCTTCGCCGAGTTTCTGCGGCGATGGAAACAGGGGGACCTGGTTTGAGTGCGGTTCATGTGGCCGATGCGAACGCCGTCACGGCTCTCGGGCCAGGCGCCGATACCCTGTGGGAGGCGCTGCTGGCCGGGCAGAGTGGACTGACCCCGGTGCGACGGTTCGCCACCGACAACTACCCCTGCCATCAGGCCGGCTGCATCGCGTCTCTCGACCCCGAACCACAGACGTCTCGCCTGGACGGACTGACAGAGATGGTCTTTGGCGGAATCGAGCCGGTCCCGCCGGAGACGACACTGCTTACGGCCACCACCAAGGGGGGCATCGACCAGCTCGAACGGGTTGTGCGAGGGCAGGAGACGGGCCGCGATCGCATTCTCGGCCACACAATCGCCGACGCGATGGCCGCGCGGCTCGGCCTCAAAGGCCCTCGGCAGAACGTCAACGCGGCCTGTGCGTCGGCCGCCGTGGCCCTGGCGCTGGGGGCGGAGCGCATCCAGCACGGCCAGGTCGATTCGGTTCTCGTGTGCGGACTGGACCTGGTCTCGGAGTTCACGTTCTCCGGCTTCGCCGCGTTGAAGGCGTTGTCGCCCGATGTGTGTCGTCCGTTCGACGTCGCGCGCGAAGGCTTGGTTCTGGGCGAAGGCGCCGCCTACGTGCTGCTGATGAGCGAGAAGGCTCTGCGCCGAACGAAGCGGAGAAGCCTGGGCCGACTGGTTGGTTGGGGCATCGCCTCGGACGCCCATCATGTCACGGCCCCGTCGCGAACCGGCGAAGGACTCGTGCTGGCAATTCGGCAAGCCCTGGCCGGCGCCGCGCTGACGGCGGCCGACCTGGCGGCCGTCAACGCGCACGGCACGGGATCGATCTACAACGACGCCATGGAACTGGCCGCCTTTGGCCAGCTCTTCGACCGGTTGCCGCCGCTCCACTCGGTCAAAGGGGCGACGGGCCATACGATGGGGGCCTGTGGGACGATCGAGACGATTGTCGGGCTGTGCAGCCTGAAACACCAGTGTCTCCCCCCCACCGCCGGGCTCCGGGTCCCCGAAGACCAAGCGAAAAACTGTGTCGCCGCTGAGGCCCAGCCGTTCTCGGGCGAGTACCTGCTGATGACTAACTCCGGGTTCGGCGGGATCAATGCCGCCCTCATCCTGGGCCGGGAGGCGTCGATATGAAGCTGGAGATCACAGGCGCCGGATGGGTGACGCCCGCAGGGATCGGCCACAGCCGTGGTGGTGCAGCATTTGCGCCCGGTTCCGGCACGCTGCCGCATCTGCGGAGCAAGCTGTTTCTCGATGCAGCGCACCCTCGCTACGGCCGGTTCGATCTCTATGCCAAGGCAGGGTTCGGCGCCATTGCGATGGCCCTGCGCGGCGCCGGTTTGGAGCGATGGGAATGCAAGCGGTCCATCGGCCTCGTCGTGGGCACGCAGCGCGGCTGCCTGGACAATGACGTGGCCTATTTCCAGACCGCAGCTACAGAGGGCGGCGCCCTGGCCAGTCCGAATCTATTCGCCTACACGCTGCCGACGTCGATGCTCGGCGAGGCATCCATCCAGTTCGGCCTGACCGGCCCGGGTTTTGTCGTCAATGATGCGCACCCCGGCCGAATGGACGGGATTCACGCGGCCCTGGATTTGCTGCGCTGGGGTCTCTGTGATACGATTGTGGCCGGCTGGTGTGATGTGAACTCCGACGTTGTCTCTGGAAATCCAAGCGATCCGTGCGGCGCCGTCTTTGTGGTGTTGAGCCGGGGCCTCGACCAGAGCGCCTGGCAGTGGCAGGACAAGCAACTCGTGCACGTGTGTACGCCTATTGATACGATCGAGCGCCTGGTTGGCGTGGTGCTGGAGGGCACCGCTGCAGACGGCCGCTCCAAGAACGATTAAGATACGGGTGTTGACCGATGAAGATGAAGCTGATCTATCCGGCGTGGCCCAAGCTGGAACGCCAGACGACCTTTCACCTGCCGCCGCATGGACCGGTCGTGTTCGCCGCCACGGTGCCTGACGACGTCGAGATCGTGTTCGAAGACGACAACGTCCAGGAGGTGAACCTGGACGAGCACGTGGATCTGGTGGCGATCTCGACGATGTTGACCTGCCAGCTCCCGCGGGCGTTCGAGATCGCCGATGCGTTTCGCGCCAAAGGCGTGCCCGTCATCTTCGGCGGGATCTCCACCATGCTGCACAGCGAAGAGGTGGCCGGGCATGCCGACGCCGTGTTCCTGGGCGAAACGGAAGGCCGGTTTGGACAGGTGATCGAGGATTTCCGCGCCAATCGACTCAAGCCGGTCTACGATTTCATGGGCAATCATCCCCCGGCCGACCAGGTCGGCCCGGCCCGACGCAGCATCCTGAACCGATCGCTCTACAACTATCGCGGCGTACAAATGGTGGACCTCGTGCACGCCTCGCGCGGCTGCAAGTTCAACTGCTTCCCCTGTTGCAGCGCGTTTCTCGGAGGCAAGCAGTTTCGTCCGCGCCCGATCGACCGGGTCATCGAGGAGCTGGAACAGATTCAAAATAACCGGCTCTTTATCGTCGACAATTCCCTGGCGCAGGACCGAGACTGGATCATGGATCTGTTTCGGGCCTTGAAGCCGCTGAAGAAGAAGTGGGTTTCGCATCCGATCTTCTACGACGAGGAGGTCATCGCTCTGGCCGCGGAGGCCGGCTGCTGGTACGTGTACCAGGCCGTATTCGACACGTCCGACGTGATCCGAGACCGCATTCGCATGCTCCAAAACCACGGCATCGGCGTCGAAGGCACGATTTTGCTGGGCACCGACGACCACGACGTCGATTCCATCAAGCACCTCGTGGATTTTCTCTGCGAGATCCACCTGGACGTCGCGGAGTTCACGATCCTGACGCCGTTTCCCCACAGCCCGATCCGGGAGCAGTTCGAGCGGGAAGGTCGCATTCTGAGCAGCAACTGGGCGGACTACACCGCCGACAAGGTCGTGTTCCAGCCGAAGAAGATGTCCGTGGACCAGTTGCAGGAGATCTACGAATACGCGTGGGACACGTTCTACGCCGACGCAGGATACCAGCTTCGCATGGGCCAGTTGTTTCAAAAGGTCATCGAGCGGGAGATGGCCGACGGGACCTATCGGCGCTACGATCCCCGCATCCGAAAGCGATTCCAACGGAAGGCGTTGGAGCAATCATGAGCCGGGTCCTGCTGATCTCCGCAAACACCTGCGTCGATCCCTATCCGGTCTTTCCGCTGGGAATGGCCACGGTCGCCGCCGCCCTGATGGAGGCGGGTCACGAGGTTCGCCAGTTCGACTGGCTGGCGGCCGGGAAGGTTCCGCAGGCGCTGTCGCAGGCCCTCGCGACGTTCGGTCCGGAGGTGGTGGCCGTGTCGATCCGCAATCTCGACCGGGTCGACTCCATGGCCGAGTCCGCAGAGGGCTGGGAGTTGCGCGGAGCCCGGGACGTGATCGCCCTTCTCAGGCAGCAGATGGACGTTCCCGTCGTCGTCGGAGGTCCAGCCGTCTCGATCATGCCTCGCGAAGTGCGCGCCTACGTCGATGCCGACGTCGCCATTGTCGGTGAAGGCGAGCATTCCATCGTCGAGGTCGTCGAGGCCGCCGCGCGGAGCGGCTTGCTGCCGGAGGTCTGGCCGGGTGGGTCCGAACGACTATCCGGCATGGGCCAGTGCTCGCCCTGCCTTGACCCGTCTCTCGTTTCGTTCTACTGGAACGCCAGCGGCATCCTCGGTCTGCAAAGCAAACGCGGTTGTTCCTATCACTGCTGCTACTGCACCTATCCGGGCCTGGAGGGCCCATGCTTCCGTCCCCGTCCGGCCGAGGCGGTGGTGGCCGACCTGGAGCGGCTCAAACGCGACTTCCAGGTCGATACGGTGTTCTTCGCGGATTCCGTCTTCAACGATCCGGCCGGACACTATCTGGAGCTCGCCGAAGCGCTGGCCAGGCGAGCGCTCGGCATCAAATGGGCCGCGTATTTCTCTCCGAAGGGGATGGACCGCGAGGCCGTTGCCTTGTGCCGGCGAGCCGGGCTCTACGCGGTGGAGTTGGGGGTCGATGCGGCCAGTGACGCCACGCTGCACGGGATGGGCAAGGCCTTCACCTGGGCCGATGCCCGCGAGGCCACCGACATGCTCAGCCGTTCGCACGTCGCCTGCGCGCAGTTCATCATTTTTGGCGGGCCCGACGAGACGGCCGAGACCGTCGAGGAAGGCCTGAATAACATCGCGGCGCTGGAATACTGCGTGGTCTTCGGTTTTTCAGGCATTCGGATCTATCCTGGGACGACCCTGCATCGGCGTGCGCTGGCCGAAGGCGTCGTACAGAAGGACGAATCTCTGTTCGAGCCGGTCTACTACATCTCGCCGACGGTCGACAAGGCCTGGATGGATCGGCGACTGACCGAGGCGTGGGCCCGTCGGCCGGATCGCATCTTCCCTCCGCAACGTGGCTATCACGTCACCTCCAAACTGCGCAGCCTGGGCTGGAAGGGATTGCTTTGGGAACGGTTGATCGCACGATGGCCGTCGGAATCGACATCCGAGGGCGTCGGCAAGGCAGGGACGGTCGAGCATGGATAGACAGCGTGTCTTGTTGATTCATCCCCTGGGGTACGATGCGCGGGTGGCCGGCCGCGACATCTCGCGCCTGGCCAATCTGATGCCGCCGTTGGGGCTGGCCGGCATCGCCGCCTACGTCGAGCAATACGGGTTTCACGCCGACATCATCGACTGCTTTGCCGATCCCGACTCCGACCGCGTGATCGACGACTACGTGCGCCGTTATCAGCCGGGATACGTCGGCGCCACCTGCACCACGGCCGGCTTCCTGGACGCCGCCCGGATCTTCGGCCGCATCAAGCAGATGCACCCGGAGACCCGCACCATCGCCGGCGGTCCGCACGCCTCGGCGCTGCGAGACACGATCCTTCGCGACTACGAAGAGGTGGACTACGTCGTCGTCGGAGAGGGCGAAGGACCGCTGAAATCGCTCATGGAATCGGGCGGCAGGCCCGAAGGAATCGCCGGACTGGTCTATCGCGACGGGGAACAGATCGCGTTCAACGGGTTCCAGGACAATCGGCTGGACCTCGATACGCTGCCGCTGCCGGCCTATCACAAGCTCGCGGGCTTCCCGCAGCGGTATCAGTTGCCGATCTTCAACTACCCGAAGACGCCGAACGCCAGTTGCATCTCCAGCCGGGGCTGCCCCTATCAATGCAGTTACTGCGACCGCTCCGTGTTCCGGCGGTCGTTCCGCTACAATTCCGCCGACTATCTCGTGCAGCATTTGAGCCATCTCAGCAAGCAGTTCGGCATTCGCCACATCAATTTCTATGACGATCAGTTCACGTTCCATCGCGATCGCGTCGTGGCCTTCTGCGAACGGATGATCGAACATCCGATGCCGATGACGTTCAACTGCGCGGTGCGGGCCGAGCACGTGGACCCGGAACTGCTGGCCTTGATGAAGCGGGCCGGCTGCTGGATGATCAGTCTGGGGATCGAGACGGGCGATCCCGACCTGCTGGCCCAGCACCGACAGAACCCCGATCTCGGGCTGATGGCCGAGACCGTGCGCCGCATCCATCGAGCCGGGATTCGCGTCAAGGGGCTCCTCATGATCGGCCTGCCGGGCGAAACGGAACAGAGCTTTCGCCGCACGATGGACTACGTGTTCTCTCTGCCGATCGACGACCTCAACATGGCGAAGTTCACCCCCTTCCCCGGCTCGCCGCTCTATGAGAAGATTCACGAGTTGGGCTCGTTCGAGGAGAACTGGGAGAAGATGGATTGCATGAACACGGTGTTCGTGCCCCACGGGATGACGGCCGAGCAACTGGAGCGTCTGTTTCTGGAGTTCTACAAGCACCATTACACACGGCCCAGGACACTATGGAACTTCGTGAGCATGGTATGGAAGTCGCCGGACAGTTGGAGACGATTTCTCCTGAACGCGGGCAGCTTCGTTCGCTTCGCCCGCAAGAACCGTCGCATTGTGGAACGGTCCTGAACGTGGCGGCGGTCGAGCACATCACCGTAGTGATTCCGGTCTACAATCAGCCGGACTGCCTCCGGGACGTCGTCTCCCGCTGCTTGGCCGAGAACCAGCGCATCCTGATCGTCGATGACGGCAGCGAACTGCCCGTCGAACCGCTGTTGGAGGGTCTGCCCGTCGAGGTGATCCGTCACGACGTCAATCGGGGCAAAGGCCAGGCCCTTCGCACGGCCGAGCGACATCTGCGCGAGCGCGGCGATACGCATATGATTACGCTCGACGCCGACGGCCAGCACTACCCCGAAGACCTGCCCCGTTTCCTCGAGGCCATCGACCGGCATCCCGATGCGCTGATTGTCGGCGTGCGGGATTTCGCTCAGGCCACCATTCCCGGCGCCTCGCGCTTCGGACGGGCGTTCGGCAACTTCTGGGTACGCATCCAGACCGGAACGCGCGTGCACGACATCCAGAGCGGATTCCGGGCGTATCCGCTGTCGGCCTTCAAGCGTCTTCGCTGCCGCGCGCAGGCGTATGCGTTCGAGGTCGAGATCGTGGTTCGCGCCCTGTGGGGCGGCGTCAAGGTGCACGAGGTGCCGATCCGCGTGCATTACCCCAAGCCCGGCCAGCGCGTCTCCCACTTCCACAAGTTTTACGACAACGCGCGCCTGGCCTTGCTGAACACCCATCTGACCATACGGGCGATCGTGCCGTGGCCCCACCGTCAGGTGGCGACTACGGAGGCGGAAGCAACGGTGACCGTATGGCACCCGTTGCGTTCGATTCGCATGTTGCTGACCGAGCGGGCGACCCCGCGCGAGCTCGGCTTCGCCGTGGCGCTAGGGGTTTTTCTCGGCGCCGTGCCGCTGATTGCCTTGCACACGCTGGCGATCCTGATCGCGGCGGCCCTGCTGAGGCTCAATCGAGTCGCCGCCGTTGCGGCCAGTCAACTCTGCATGCCTCCGGTCGTGCCCGCCCTATGCATCGAGGCGGGATACTTCATGCGACACGGTTCCTTCCTGACACTCCAGGGCGTCAAACACCTCTCCAACGCCTCTTTTCTGGAGTTGGGATACATGGGCCTGGAACGCCTCTGGGAGTGGCTGCTCGGTTCATTGCTCGTCGGGCCCGTTCTGGCGCTGGTGCTGGGGCTGATGACCTACATCGCGGCGCGAATCATCGAAAGGGCCCGGCATGAGCACTGAGCCGCAGCGGCCGGGCGTCTCGAACGCCCAGTGGGACTCGCGCAGCGTGGGCAGGCGATGGCAACAGGCCTTCTTCGCGGCGCTGATCCGCATCGGAGGCCGCCGGCCGGCCTATGCATGCATGTACTTCGTGGTCCTCTGGTACGTCTTGTTGCGGCCCTTCGTGCGCCGGCGATGTCGATACTACCTGGACCGGCGCTTTCCCGACGTGAAGAACCCGCTGATCCGGCTCTGGCATGACTACCGGCGGATCGTGGCTCTGGGCGGATCCCTCATCGATCGCGGCGCGTTCGGCCTGCTCGGCCCCGGCACACTGAAGGTGGAGTTCCCGGAGGGCCGGGACCTTCAGACCCTGATCGACGAGGGCCGGGGGCTCATCGTTCTCAACAGCCACGTGGGCTGCTGGCAGGTGGCGATGTCCGCCTTCAGCTACTTGCGCGTGCCCGTCAGCATCGTGATGCACCAGCGGGCCGGCGACATCGACCCACGGTGGTTTCAACACGCCGGAGAGGAGGCGGGGCTGTCGATCATCGATCCGGCCGAGAACATGGGGGGCATCATGGAGATGATCGGCACGCTCAAACGCGCCGAGATCCTGGGACTCATGGCCGATCGCGTCTTCGGCGACGACCCCAATACCCTGGAAGCGACGTTCCTCGGAGCGCCCGTCCATTTCCCCGTCAGTCCCTATCGCCTGGCCTCGATGCAGGGCACGCCGGTCGCGGTAGTCTTCAGCTACAAGACGGGCTTCTCAACATATCGCATACGCCTGGCCCGAGTCATCCGTGTCCCCGCCGGCCTGGGACGCTCCAACGAGGCGTATCTGCCCTACCTCCAACAATTCGTCGAGGCCCTGGAGATGTTCATCCAGTCTCGCCCTTGGGATTTCTTCAACTTCCACGACATGTGGCAGAGACCTTTCTGAGACTCCCCACATCTCCGGGCAGGGTTTTTTCACGGCGTGGCCCTTGGTGAGGCGGCGCTGCGCTTGTCGATGTAAGATCTTCCCAATGCCAGACTTCGGTGGCCGGCCGATGCGCAGGCGACCGAGGGGGCGAGGTCTATCGGGCGAAAACACGCCGGACATGCTGGAAATCCGTGGCCGACGGCCTTAGAATGGACACGATGCCGTTCGAGACGCCTTTGCTTCTACCTTCTGACGCGAAGGCCAGATTAGGAGACGTCCAATGCACACTCGCATCCATCGTGAAGGTCGCGCCGGAGTATTGATTCTATGTGTTCTGCTTACGGCCGTGGCAGCAACGGCACAGGGCAAGCTGATCGCCCGAATCCACGATTCCGGGTTCGCCCTCGCCCACGACACCTATAACGGCATGGGCACCGGCAGCGACGGGCGGATCTATTACGTGCTTAGCTCGGAGTCGTATGAGATCGGCGCCCAGATGTACTGCTATGACCCGGCCACCGATACCATCGAGCACCTCGGCGACGTCACCGAGGCCTGCGGTGAGAAGAACACCAAGACCATCGTCCAGGGCAAGTCGCACGTGCCCTTCAGCGAGATGGACGGCAAGCTCTACTTCGCCACACACGTCGGCTACTACAGCATCATCGACGGCATGGAGAAGATCGGCATCCCGCCGCAGGGCTGGAAGCCGTACCCCGGCGGCCACTTCCTCGCCTACGACATGAAGGCCAAGACATTCGAGGACCTCGCCACCGCCCCTCGCGGCGAGGGAATCCTCACCATGACAATGGACACGAAGCGCGGCCGGCTCTACGGCCTGACCTGGCCGGCCGGCCACTTCCTCCGCTATGATGTGGCCAAGAAAGAGTTGAAGGACCTCGGCCCGGTCTCCCGACTGGGCGAGGACGGCACCGGCGACGACTACCGCACGCTCTGCCGCTCGTTTGTGGTCGATCCGCACGACGGCAGCGTCTATTACACCGTCGGCGATGGTGACATCTTCCGCTATCGCTATGACCGCGACGCCATCGAGCCTGTCGTTGGCGACGACATGCGAAAGGACTACCTCGGGCTCTACGACCCGACGTCGGCCGGCCACATGGGCTACAACTGGCGGCAGGTGATCTGGTATGAGCCGGAGCGGGCCGTCTACGGCGTGCACGGCAACTCCGGCTATCTGTTCCGCTTCGACCCGCGCGGACCCGAGGTCCAGATCGTCGATCGCATCACCTCCCTGCCCTCCAAACGCAGCGGTATGTTCGACCAGTTCAGCTACGGCTATCTCGGCTTCGCTCTCGGACCCGACGGCAAGACCCTGCACTACCTCACCGGCGGGCCGGTCTACGTGGACGGCAAACGCGTTGCCGGAAAGGCGACGACCGCCATGGGCGAGTCCAAAGGGATCGAGAACCTCCATCTGATCACCTACGACATCCCCGCCCGCAAGTATACCGACCACGGTCCGATCTTCTTCGCCGACGGCCGACGGCCCTACTACGTCAACGCCATCGCCATCGGCACCGACGGCACCGTGTACACCTTGTCGAGAGTCAACGACGACAATCCGCCGAAGACCGATCTGATCAGCATCCCGAGCCCCCTGCGGGGCAGGTAACCTTCAAACTGGAAACTTCAAACGCGCAACTCACTTGAAAGGGGTCGGATATGAACGCAAAGCGAATCACTCGACGGCAATTCATGGGAGCGGCTTCGGCCGGTGCGATTGCGGCGGCCTCCGGGAGCATTCCGACGTTCGCCGGCCTCGGCGGCGCGGCCAAGCTGGCCGTCCAGGGCGGCACGCCCGTCCGGGCCAAGCGATGGCCCGCCTGGCCCATCTGGGATCCGGCGGCCGAGGAACGCATCCTGACGATCCTCCGCAGCGGAAACTGGTTCCGCGGCCAGGGCCGGACCGTCACCGAATTCGAGGGCAAGTACGCCGAGCTGCTCGGCGCCAAGCGATGCACCTGCACCGTCAACGGGACCAACGCCCTGCTGACCGCGATGCACGCGCTCGACGTGGGCGTCGGCGACGAGGTGATCGTCTCGCCGTACACCTTCATCGCGACCTACAACGTGGTGATCGGCTCGGCGGCCCTGCCCGTCTTCGCCGACACCGACCCGGAGACGTTCCAGATCGACCCGGACAAGATCGAGGAGCGCATCACCGAGCGGACCCGCGCGATCATGCCCGTCCACATCCTCGGCATCCCCGCCGACATGGACCGGATCAACGCCATCGCCAAGAAGCACAACCTCGTCGTGATCGAGGACGCCTGCCAGGCGTGGCTCGCCCAGTATCGCGGCAAGTGCTGCGGCACGCTCGGCGATCTCGGATGCTTCAGCTTCCAGAACTCCAAGCACCTGCCCTGCGGCGAGGGTGGCGCGGTGGTCGGCAACGACGACGAGGTCATGGACCGCATCCACTCGTTCCACAACTGTGGGCGGCCCTACGGCAGCGTCAAGGGCGCCACCGGCTATCCCATCGTCGGCACCAATCGCAGACTGACCGAGTTCCAGGCGGCCATCCTGCTTAATCAGATGCAGCGGCTCGAAACCGACACGCAGCGCCGCTGGGAAAACGGCCAGTACCTGACCAGCAAGATCAAGGACATCCCGGGCATCCTCCCCTGCAAGCTGTACGAAGGGACCACGCGGGCGGTGTACCACCTGTACCCGTTCCGATACAAAAAGGAGCACTTCAACAACGCGCCGAGAGCCAAGTTCATGGCGGCGCTGAGCGCTGAGGGCATCCCCTGCTCCGGCGGATACGGCCCGCAGTACCGCGACGAACTGATCGAAGACGCCCTGACCTCCAAGAACTTCACGCGCAGCTTCCCCAAGGCCCGACTCGATAAGTACCGCAAGGAGCTGCACTTCCCCGGCAACGATCAGCTCTGCCAGGAAGCCGTCTGGCTCGGCCAGAACATGCTCCTGACCGAAAAATCCGACATGGACGACATCGCCAACGCCATCCGAAAAATCTACGACAACCGCGACAAACTGGCATAAGCCGCACCCGGCGTAAAAGAGTAGAAGCGTCGATGCGTAAACGGTAGGGTGTGCCCATCGCGCAATCGGCACGCGCCAGCGTCGCCAAGGGGGCCTGCACCCTGAAAGGTCGCGAGTGTCCAATGTAGGGAGAATGGATGCAAACTGTATTCAGTCACATTATCCAAAAGCGCTTTTCGCAAGTGAATGAAGATGTCGCCACGGATGCCCTCGCCTACGTGCTGCAATCGAGCGAGGCTGCACGGCGCGGAATGACAAAGCTACTTCACGGGCTTATTCCCGATCTACCGCTACTTCATTTCATGACCCAGCAAACCGAGGGTACCATTCGTCCCGACATGTGGGGGCTTGCCAACTCGGAACCGCGCGTCTTTGTGGAGAACAAATTCTGGGCAGGCCTGACGGACAACCAGCCCGTTTCCTATCTGCAACAACTCGCCGGCCGCCCTCAGCCAACAGCCCTCCTGGTGGTCGCGCCGGCTGCGCGGGAACACACGCTGTGGCGGGAACTAAACCGAAGGCTTCTCAACGCCGGGATATCTGCATCAGACAATGCTGCGTCTGTTGGTATCGCTCAATCCGTCAAGACGCAACTTGGACCCATATTGGCACTCACTTCGTGGCCAAGCGTCCTGTCGGCTCTGGAGCACGAAGCTGTCGATGACCCCAGTGTTCTGGCCGATCTTGTCCAACTTCGCGGGTTATGCGATGCCGCCGACCGCGATGCGTTTGTCCCGGTCTCGGCCATGGCGCTATCCGATCAGCGGACGCCGGCGTTTTTGCTTCAGTTGGGTTCTGTTGTGCAAGATATTGTCAATTGCGCGGCAAGCGAGAGTATTCTGAGCATCAACGCACTTCGCCCGCAGTCCTCATGGGACCGAATCGGAAGATACGTCTGGGTATCCGGAGATCGAAAGGCCGGCGCTTGGTTTGGGATTCATCTTGCGCTATGGAAGGCACATGGGGCTACACCGCTGTGGCTACTTTTCCAAGATAGCGAATTCGGACGGGCGCAGGATGTTCGCCGGCTGATTGAACCTTGGGCCGCGAAGAATGGCATACTTACGGTTACCATCAATCGCGAGTTTGCGATTGCCGTCGATATTCCCGTCGGCGAAGAGCAGTGGGCGGTTGTCCGCTTCGCAGTAGATGCCATCAGGCCAATCGCCGAAATACTCGACGTACTGCCGGCAAAGCCTGCGGCCAGTGCAGAACCGGAAGGAATGGAACAATGACATTCCCCCCAGAGCTCGAAGCCTTTGTGAAGCAGGAGAAGTGGACGTTTGCGAAGACCTACGCATCCACTTGGCCACACGAGTACATCGTGCGCGAGCGCGTCGACGAGGGATTGTTTATCCAGCTTGTTCAGCACATCCGGACCTATGGGTACGAGGGAAGGTTCTATCGCAAGCCCATCACATATTTCGATGAGGATGGAATGGTCTACTGGACTATGGGAGCACGGATTGATGAGACCATCATCGTGAACCGCTGCAAGAAAGAGCAGACCTATGAGTACCGGTTGGAGCACGGGACGCTTCCAGAATCCAAATATCCGAGTACTGAGCCAGACGCTGGATAGCACAGCGATCCCAGTGAGGATTACTGATGGTGCTGCTGTTCGAGGCGAAGGCGGGATGGAACCAGCATGGCGGGCCGGAGTTGTTTGCGTTCGACCACCACGACCCCAAAGGCGGCTGCGTCCTGCTCAACGACGGCACCGTAAAATTCATCCGCACCGAACAAGAACTCCACGCCCTCCGCTGGGAATGAGCGAATTGGCGTGCGGTGCACACCCCGCGGCTGCGGCAACTGTGCCGAGTGCCCCGGCCACCTGCGCGAGGTGACGGTCGCCGATCCCTGCCTGAACTACCGCCGCAAACGCCGCAAGCCCGTCTGGACCGCCGTGCCCGACCCCGCCGACGACGAGGTCCGCTACATCCCGCTGACCAAGGGCCTGTTCACGGTCGTCGACGCCGCCGACTACGACTGGCTCAGCCAATACAAATGGACCGCCCAGATGTCCGGCGGCAAGGTCTACGCCGTCCGCAACCACAAGGGCAAGGCCATCCTCATGCACCGCGAGATCATGCAGCCGCCGGACGAGATGGTCGTCGATCACATCGACGGCTCCGGCCTGCACAACTGCCGACGAAACATGCGCGTCTGCACCCGCCAGCAGAACCTCTGCAACACCCGCCCTCGCGGCGGACGATCCCAGTACAAGGGCGTCCGCTGGGAAAAACGACGAAACAAGTGGGTCGCCGAAATCACCTGCAAAGGCAAACGCTACTACCTCGGCTACTTCGACAACGAAATCGAAGCCGCCCAAGCCTACGACCGAAAGGCCCGCGAACTCTTCGGCCCCTTCGCCCGCCTCAACTTCCCCGAAGAAGCCCCGCCCCCGTAGGGCGAGCGTCCCCGCTCGCCGGCCCCCGCACCGCCATATGGCAACATTCCCCCCGGTAGGGGCCAGGCATGCCTCGCTCTATCTTTCTGCGCCTTTGAAGCCATTGTTTCTTATTCGAAACCCCAATTCTGCCGATCAAGGCGGTTGCGAAACTACTCTTGCTTTGCACCTGGCAAAAAAACGGCAGATTTTTCCGCAATGTGCCTTGACAGTAGGCTCTTGTGGTGGTAAGGTATTCTTACCATAGCGTAAGATATTGGAAGGACAGGTCATGACAAGTGCTCAAATAGAGGAATTCGTGATCGACTCCCTGGGCAGATTCCTGCAGTCAATGGAAAAGGAAGTGCCAACGATGAATGGCAAGACCAGACCCATTGGCGATCTCGGATTGGAGAGTGACGATGAGGTTGACTGGCTCTGCGACATCGAAGATGACGGGTTTGTGCTACCGAAAGATGTGCGCGCCTGGGCATCGCAAGACGCAACCCGCGCACTGACAATCACGGAGATCGCCAAGGTACTACAGACTCACGCGAAGTAAGGAGAATAAAGTGATGGAACGGAAGGTTTCCGATAAGAAGAGCGTGGCCGTCCGACTGCGCGAAGCGAGAGCCTATGCGGGCCTCTCGCAGAGTCAAGTCGCGAAGATACTCAGTATGCATCGACCCACGATCTCTGAAATTGAGGCCGGACGACGCCGTGTTTCGGCGGAAGAACTCGCGGAGTTCGCGCGCATCTATGACGTGAATGCATCTTGGCTTCTCGCAGAATCTCGAGATCCATCCGATGCCGAGGCGGCGAGCATCGAATTGGCGGCCAGAGAGCTCTCGAAGCTCAAGAAGGAAGACAGAGAGACGGTGATTCGCCTGTTGCGGTCGCTGAGCAGTCGGAAGGACGAAGCGAGATGATGGACCGATGTGAACTTGCCCGTGAGGGCCTCCGCGAAGCGGTCAGACTCCGTCGGCGTATCGGACTGGGAAGATGCGATCCCATGTGCATATACGATGTGCTGGAAGAGAAACTGCACATTGAAGTTAAGTTCCAAGCCTTATCGAGCATGGAAGGTATGTATATCAGGAAAGGGTCAAAACCGGTCATCCTTCTGGGGTCCGATAGGCCGCCGGGGAGACAAGCGTATACGTGTGCGCATGAGTTGGGTCATCACGTCTTTGGCCATGGCGCGAGGGTCGACGAGTGCCTTGATACCGACCAAAGGGCAACGGCTTACGACCCTGATGAATGGTTGGCAGATAGATTTGCGGCGTTCTTCCTCATGCCGAGGCACGCCGTGGAGAAACCCTTCTTGACACGAGGATGGCACTGGGAGTCATGCCAGCCGCTACAGTTCTATATCGTGGCTGGTCAGTTGGGTGTCGGCTACGAGAGCCTTATCCAGCAGATGAGGTGGTCTCTCGGAATGCTGACGCCCAGTCAAGCCAAGGCCTGCCTCGCCATGTCGCCAAAGCAGCTACGTGTGGCCCTCCTCAAGAGATGCGCTTCTTCACACATGTTGATTGTGGACCGCTTCTGGGACCCAAAGGTTGCGGCCGACCTTCGCGTGGGAGATTACGCAGTACTCCCCGCCAGAACATTGCCTGACCAGCAGGTCATTCGTATCGTTGGAGATTGTGAGATGGGAACAGTTGTGGAGGCGACAAAGCCTGGAACCGAACGTGTCATGTATTCCGATGCAGCAGACGCTGTGAATGTCAGGGTTTCGCGCAATGCGTATGCGGGTCGAAGCCTTTTCAGGCATTTGGAGGACCCCGATTATGAATGAACCGATCTGCGTCACTGAGAATAATCTATCGCATGCATGGGCGCGAGTCCTGCTACAGAAGGCTCGCAGCCCTTTGAGTGATCAACGGCCTCTATGCGTGACAATAGATGGACTTGATGGCCACGAGCCAACGGAGGACATGCGTATCCGTGAAGCTCTCGATTCTGAACTGGAGAGGAGGCCAGAGACTAACTCCGTTGATGTGTCTGCCATGGTTATATTCCCGTACAAGCCATGGATTAGGCAGGGGCGTCCACCATGCGAGGAGTTTTCGAAATGGTGTCTTGAGAAGTACATACCACGTCTCAAAGCTCTGAACAGCCATAACCGCAGAGGCCTCTACTTTGAGCGAATGATGTCACACGAATACTACGATTCCTCCGGACGACTCTGCCAGCACAACCAACTTCAATATGTAGTCGACTGGTGGAGGGCCCGAAGAGAAGACGGCAGAAGACCGCGTCGCTCAGGGCTTCAGGTGACGTGCTTCAATCCACGACAGGATCACAACAGAATGCCACGCTTGGAGTTCCCTTGCCTACAGCAGATAGGACTCACCTATGACTGCAACGACAGTGATAGCCTCGCTGTGAATGCGTTCTATCCGACACAGTTCGTGGTCGACCGAGCATATGGCAATTACCTGGGCTTGTGTCATCTTGGTACTTTCCTGGCGCGCGAAATTGGTGTAAAACTCGTGCGCATGACCTGTTTTGTTGGCTGTGCCCAGTTGGGTGCGAGAGTTACGAGGAGTAGCTTGGAACCGCTACTGGATTCGTTGCAGAGACTCTTACCTTCGCGGGAGATGTGAGGCCTATGGGACAAGCGCAAGCGGAGTGGCTCGACAACACCGGTGTTGTCGGAGAGTCGCAGAATTCGCGTGCGGCGCATGATGAGACCATAAGACGCTGGTATCCTGCAAAGCCAACAATCGTGTTTGATACGTACTGGAGACTCGCCGCCGAGCGACAGGCGATATTCTTCCGGAGGCTACGTCGACAGCAAGCTCCTTGGACAAACGATCCCGTTCTGACAGCGTTCAAGTTCACGAATTCTTATCGCGTTCTTGACCGTGTAAGCCAGTACTTGGTGAGGAAAGTAATATACGAGGGCAGGCAGATGGAGGAAGAGGTGTTCTTTCGCACCATTCTTTTCAAGCTGTTCAACAAGATTGAGACATGGGAATTACTGCTTCGAGAGCTCGGTGAGCTATCGTGGGCAAGGTACAGTCGAAAGGCATATGACGCCATCCTGGCTGCGGCTAGGGCTGATGGGATCAGCATCTACTCGGCGGCCTATATTATGCCCTCGGGCTCTGGCCCCTTGAACGACCCCCTGAAGCACAGAAATCATCTCGCTTTAGTGGAAATGATGATGCAGGACCGGTTGTACTCACGGATTGCCAAGGCGCGTTCGATGCGGAAGGTCTTTGAGATTCTAAAGGAATATCCCACAATTGGTGATTTCTTGGCGTATCAATTTGCGACGGACATCAACTACAGTGAACTCACGCATTTTTCCGAAATGGAATTTGTCATGCCTGGTCCAGGAGCGCGGGACGGCATTAGGAAGTGTTTCACAGACCTCGGGGGACTCAACGAGGTCGACCTCATCGTTCGCGTGGCAAAGAGCCAATCGGACGAGTTCGCATGTCGAGAGTTGGATTTCCAGAGCCTCTTCGGAAGACCATTACAGTTGATCGATTGCCAGAATCTGTTTTGTGAAGTCGATAAGTATGCGAGGGTAGCCCATCCTCAAATCAAAGGCATCCGCGGTCGAAAGAAGATAAAGCAGCGTTTCGACGTGAACCCAAGGCCCATCAATGTTTGGCTTCCCCCAAAGTGGGGCCTGAACGGTAAGATCGCGCAGTTCGCGGTGCCGGAGGGCCGCCCCTAGATCGTCCCGAGCACAGATTGGCTGGCCAATGCCTCGTGGATCTTAAAATGTGTGTCCGGGTCCGAAAATATTGCCTATTTAGCATAGAATGCTACAATATCTAGTATAACTAACAGGCGTAGGCATGCGGCATCTTACTCCGGAATGGTGCCACGTGCCCTTGTATGCGAGGTTTGCCATGGAAGGTCTTCAAGAGCTGACCATCGAATTGTGTGATCGCTGCCCACAGAAGTGTTTGCACTGTTCGTCCAATTCTTCACCCATTTGTGTTAACGAGCTGGACGAGGCCGCTGCGGTATCGCTTATTCGTCAAGCGGCCTCAATCGGTACTCGCAAGATCAGCCTTGGTGGAGGAGAGCCGGTCTTGAGCCATCACCTTGATGTAGTACTGACCGAGGCTGCTGCATTACAGCTCGATCTGGAGATCTTCACCTGCGGTATAGCCAGCTTGCCGCCTGAGCTTGGTTCCCTGCCTGCCCCAGTGATTGAGAGTTGGACGCATATACCGAATCTTAAAGTGATCTTCAGCCTGCAGGGGGCGACCGCCTCGGTCCATGACCATGTTACGCAAGCAGAAGGTAGTTATGATGTTCTCATGAAATCCCTTTGCGACTGCATCTTTGCGGGTGTCACATGTGAGCTCAATTTCGTGCCGCTGCGCCCCAACGTCAGAGAGTTTCCACGGTTCGTGGAGTTGGCCGAGGAACTGGGGATCCACCGAGCCAGTGCCTTGCGCTTTGTGCCACAAGGCAGGGGGCTTCAGAATCGTGATGAACTGGAGCTCTCCCGCGAGGAAGAGGATGCATTCGTTCGGCAACTTGTCGAGTTACGCCAGTCCCACCGACTCGAGATACGGACCGGATCGCCGTTCAACGGCATCGTGCCGGGGAATCGAGTTCCTTGCAGGGCGGGCTTTCGGAAACTTGTCGTACAGGCAAATGGGAATGTCTTGCCGTGCGAAGTTTTCAAAGATGCGCGGCGTTCTAACTGGAATCTGAATATTTACGACCAATCTCTTCACGAGATTATGGCAAGTAAGTGCTTGACAAGTCTGAGACGTGAATTAGAGGCTAGTTGCTGTTTTGAATGTCCTATCCACAGAACACTGAGAAGGCAGCAGAGAACGGAGGGAGACCATGAGCGAGTTCCCGCACCTGCCATATACGCTCCGTGATGGAGTAGAGACTGAAACCAGGCTGTTGACGTATCTCAAGAAATCGGAGAGTTTCTCTTTTCTCGAAGCTGACCTGCGAGAAGAAGTCTGCAACATCCCGGAACCTACTGTCGAAGACCCACAAAGGCACCAGGAGTCTCTTCTTGAACTGTGGCCCCGCATCCTCACAGCCGCACTCCTCAGGCTGAAGAAGAACGATCTGAGGGAATGTGATCCACATAAGCCAGACTTGCTCACGTTCTTTCACTCGGAATCCCTTGGCATTCAGGAACTACGGGAAATCCTCGACGCATTTTCCGAGTTCGAGGGGCTACTCTATGGGGCCTCGCCAGACAGATACCGAGACCACATCATGCATTCCTTCAGGGTGTGGATCGTTGGGCATGCAATTCTCACCGAACTGCTGGCAGGCGAACTCTCCACGGGGGAGGACGCAGGACTCCAAATCTCTGGGGAGGAGTGGCAGTGCATGTGGGCCTTGGTAGCTCTGTGCCATGACATAGGGTACCCCTTGGGGGCCATCGAGAAGATCAATGGGCGTGCCCGAGATACCTTCCGGAAGCTTGGGCTCGTTCCCAGTGGCGATCTTCGCTTCGCATTTCAACAGCAAATGCTACCGTTCCACGACACAATCATACGCCTCATTGCATCGAAACCTGTCAAAGCGCGGTGTGACTGCTATCAACTCTGGAAGCCTGCCGAGGGGTCGTCGAACGCGGACTCTGCATTGCAGGGCGCATATCTGACCCATCTGCAGAACAAATACTACTTGAAGCTCCTGAAATCATTCGACAGGCTTGATCATGGCATAGTGAGCTCCCTGCTCATGAGCAGGTCTCTTGTGTATTTCCTCGAGTCCGATTTCTCGCATGATGGCTGGAAAGCGTTGGGTTACGAGGACTGCCGCCAGTTCTTGATCAGGCGAGAGATTCTCAGGGCTGTGGCTTCGCATACTTGCCCAGACATTTATCATCTCTGCTTCAACACACTTTCGTTTCTGCTCTACATCGCCGATGAAATGCAATGCTGGGGACGCCCGACCTTTGAAGAACTCCAACACAAACCAAGCTGTTTTGGTGATGCGCACGTAACCCTTCGAGAATTCAGCAAAGATTGTGTGAGCCTTGAGATATGCATGGGAGACACCTGGGATCAAGACCAGCAGGAAGCGGTCGGGAGGCAGGTCAGCAGACTCCGCCGCATGATCCGTCTCGCAGTTGACACGCCTCACCTGGCCAATCATCGACTTCACTTCCGCATATTCAACAGTGGAGGTCAGGAGTGTCGTCTTGACCTTGAGGATGGCCGCATCCAGAAGCGGCCAGCACAACCACTTTCGAGCATGTGATTCGGGGGGAGCGGGCGCTGGGTCGCATCCGGCGGTATATCGAGGACAATCCGGGCAACTGGCTGCGCGATCCGGATTGGCGGGATGGGTGTTGTAGGGGCGAATGATGATTCGCCCCTACTGGGGGATGGCTGGGGGGCGCGTCGTCCTATAATAACCTTGCGTGTAGTGTCGTGATGGCGGGTGTCCGGCGATAAGCCGGATGGAGAAAGGGGATTATCAGTGCCGATAAAGGGGGGAGGTTGTGAAGTTGGCAGGTCTTTTTATGGGCCCGTCCCATAAAAGGGTAAAGTTCTGAGGAAATCTTTGCCGAAGAAAGAATATGCGTGAATATCAGGTCCATCAATGCTAATAAACGGGTTTTTGAAGGCGTGTCGCCGCAACCCTCGGGTCATGGACGACAATATCGAAGGTGAGAGACGGAGACAGAGATGAGAACGATTGCGGTGGTCAATCAGAAGGGCGGTTGCGGCAAGACGACGGTGTCGATCAACCTGGCGAGTGCCTTGGCGTCGCTGGACAAGAAGGTGCTGCTGGTGGATATGGACCCGCAGTCGCACTGTGCGGTGGGGCTGGCGGTGCCGGAGGAGCAGATCGAGCAGAGCATTTACGACGTGCTGATCAGCGAGAGCCGCAGCGAGCCGATGCGATTGACCGAGATCCTCTGGCAGATCGGCGAGCGGCTGGAGCTGGCGCCGGCGAGTATCGACCTGTCGGCGTTCGAGCAGCAGATGGCCGGGATTCCTGAGCGGGAGTGCTGCCTGAAGAAGGTGCTTGACGGGGTGAGCAACGAGTACGATTTTGCGGTGATCGACTGTCCGCCGGCCGTGAGCCTGCTGACGTTCACCGCGCTGCGGGCGGCCACCGACGTCCTTGTGCCGGTCGAGACCGGCTATTTCGCGCTGCACGGGCTCAGCAAGCAATTGGAGACGCTTAGCATCCTCTGCAAGCGATGCCAGCAGCAGGTCTCCGTCCGCGTCCTCGCCAGCATGTACGACATCCGCACCAAGATGGCCCGCGAGATCCTCGCCGAACTCCGCTCTCACTTCTCAGACAGGATGTTCAAGACAGTTATTAACTTCAATACCCGCATCAAAGAAGCGTCGAGTTTCGGGCAGCCGATCAACGAGTACGATCCGGCGAGCAAGGGACAGCAGGATTTCCGGTCGCTGGCGCAGGAGCTGATCGGGGCCGCAGAGGGTGCGGTGACCAAGAGCAAGCGTCTGGTGGACACGCTGGCGGACCAGCTCGAATCGATCGGCGCGAGCGCGACGGAGCTGCTTCGGACGACCCAGCCGGAGCCGCAGCCGCAGGTCCGACCTGAGGTGCAGACGGCCCCGGCCCCGGCCCCGGCGGCGGTTGAGCCGGCGGCGGCCCCCGTTGCCGAGACGCTGGAGCCCGAAGAAGAGCCCATCTCGCTTCCCGAATCCGCCGGAGTGACCTTCGAGACATCCGTCGAGTCCTTCACCCAGGCTCCGCCGACGATGGACACGAAGCTGTCGGACTACTACGGCGTCAGCCAGATCCGCGACGCCGTCGTCTTCGTCACGCTCTATCCGCGCGCCTCGAACGTCCAGATCGCCGGCGACTTCAACAACTGGCAGCCGGACACCACCTGCATGGAACGCGTCGGCGACAGCGGCGTCTGGCAGGCCAAGCTCAAGCTGCCCAACGGCACCTACCGCTACCGCCTCGTCGTCGACGGCCAGTGGCAGCAGGACCCCTACAACGAACGCACCGAGCTGAACCCCTACGGCGAACTCAACTCCGTCGTCGAAATCCAATAAACATCCCGAACGATGCGCAGCACGATGCCCACGGCGGCGCAGGCCCCTCGCGACCCGCGCCGCCGTTTGCATTGCACCTGCGACAGTATGTCACCGTTCGTAGTGTGCTCGTAAGAGCATATCCCGTAGTCGATGGGGCATATCCCGTACGCAGACTCACAGATATCATCTCTATTGCTCCAATGTCCCAAGACTTTCATTCATGAACTGGTACATTTCCTTCGCCAACTCTTCATCCAGTTCCTTCAACGTTCTGTACTCCTCCGAAGCCAGATTCTTGTTGCCCATTTCGAGATATGCTCTGCCGAGATTGTAGTGGGCACTCGCGCTGTCAGGGTTGATGCGAAGTGCTTCTTGTGAGGCTTCTACGGCCTTCTGGTACTCGTCCATTTCCAAATAGGTATTGGCCATTAGCACAAAGCACACCGCGTGTTCTCCCGGAGTCTCATGGTCTAGCTCGGCAAGAGTCTGCCATTCCAAAATAGCATTCTCGTATTGGCCCATATCGTTGTAGGTAAGACCCAGACGTATGTGCCCCCAAGACCAATCAGGGTCAAGCTCAACGGCTTTGCGATAGTATGTCACTGCCGTTTCGTAATCATTCGCATCGCAGTATTCATCACCAACGGCGACGTAAGCTTCGGGATCTTTCGACTTGAATTCTATGGTTTTCCTGTGACCAATGATTTCGGCTTGTTCATATGCCGTGTCGCCGTCATCGACCTGTCCGTAACTGTAGTAGGTATCACCCAGAAGATCATAAGCACGCTCGGAATCTGACCATGTCGAGATATACCCATCTCCTCAATGGGCAGGAAAAAGAGGCCGTGAAGAGACTGCCCAGTCTGTCTGATACGAGCATGGGGATTCAGAGAGCGACCGGGACCGATGGCCGACAGGAATCGACACCAGAATCGACACCCCAATCGACACCTACAGCTTTCTCGGCATGTTCTCGGCTGTCACCGGATTGCACCACTGGGGTTCCGGGCAGTCGCAAGGCCAAGAATCATAAAGCCACGGGAGAGGGGAGGTTAGACGCCAGATGTGGCCGCATGGCACCTGCTGTCACAGACGAAAGGGCAAAGCCAACGGTCGGATTCGAACCGACAACCCCTGGTTTACAAAACCAGAGCTCTACCGTTGAGCTACGTTGGCGACGCATTTCGGCTGTGGCTGCCCGACCGAAGGCACCACTATACCGGGAGCCCGGGCTTCTATCAAGCTCAAATCGCATCCGGGCCTCCTGAGTCAGGGGGGCTGTGCGGTTTCGCGTTGGTCGGGTCCGGCATGAATCCCTTCGGGCGCACTTCAGCAGGAAGCGCACCGGCTCACGAAGACAGCCGATGGCCTTCAGCTACATCGGTCCGGGCGAAGGCGGTTGGGGGGCCTCCTTCGCCCGTTCTGATATCTGTCTGCCACGACGCCGGCTGGAATGGAATCTACTCGTCCTTGGCTTCGAACTCCGCGTCGATCACATCGTCGCCTTTGCGATTGACCTCGCCCTCCTGTGGCGGGGCCTGCTGGGCCTGTGCGGCCTGCCCGGCGGCCGAGGCCTGCTTCTTGGCCGCCTCTTCGTAGAGGACCTTGCCCAGTTCCTGGCCGGCTTCGCTGAGGTTCTCGATCGCCTTCTTGATTGCGGTCGGATCGTCGCCCTTGACGGTCTCCTTGAGGTTGTTGACGGCGTTCTCGATCTTGCCCCGCGTGTCGGCGGAGACCTTCTCGCCATGCTCTTTCAGCGTCTTTTCCGTCGAGTAGACCAGTTGGTCGGCCTGATTCTTCAGGTCGACGACCTCCCGACGCTTCCTGTCTTCCTCGGCGTGCGACTCGGCCTCGTGCGTCATCCGGCTGATCTCCTCCTCATTCAGGCCGGAACTCGACTTGATCACGATCGACTGTTGTTTGCCTGTCCCCAGGTCCTTGGCCGAAACGTTCAGAATGCCGTTGGCGTCGATGTCAAACGCTACCTCGATCTGCGGGATGCCGCGCGGCGCCGGCGGGATATCGGTCAGTTGGAACCGGCCCAGCGTCCGATTGTCCCGCGCGAACTCCCGCTCACCCTGCAGGACGTGGATGTCCACCGTCGTCTGGCTGTCGGCGGCGGTGGAGAAGACCTCTTTCTTGCTGGTCGGAATCGTCGTGTTGCGGTCGATCAGCTTGGTCATGACCCCGCCGAGCGTCTCGACGCCCAGCGACAGCGGCGTAACGTCCAGCAGCAGGATGTCCTTGACGCCCGCATCGCCGGCCAGGACCGCGCCCTGAATGGCGGCGCCGAGCGCGACGACCTCGTCGGGATTGAGGCTCCTGTTCGGCTCCTTGCCGAAGATCTCCTTCACGATGGCCTGCACCTTTGGAATTCTGGTGGATCCGCCGACGAGGAGCACTTCGGCAATGTCTTTCGAGTCGAGCTTGGCGTCCTCGATGGCCTTGAGGCACGGTCGTTTGAGCCGCTCGAAGATCGGCTCGACCAGCGACTCGAACTTGCTCCGCGTGATGGTGATCTGCAGGTGCTTGGGCCCGGAGGCGTCGGCGGTGATGAACGGCAGGTTGACGGTCGATTCGACCTGTGTGCTCAGCTCGCACTTGGCCTTCTCGGCGGCCTCTTTGAGACGCTGATGGGCCATCGGGTCCTGACGCAGGTCGATCCCTTCGGCCTTCTTGAACTCGTCGGCCAGGTAATTGATCAGGACGGCATCGAGATCGTCGCCGCCGAGGTGGGTGTCGCCGTTGGTGCTGAGCACCTCGAAGACGTTGTCGCCGATGTCCAGGATGGAGATGTCGAAGGTTCCGCCGCCGAAATCGAAGACGGCCACTTTCTCGTTCTTCTTCTTCTCGAGGCCGTAGGCCAGGGCCGCCGCGGTGGGCTCGTTGATGATTCGCTCGACCTCAAGTCCGGCGATCTTGCCGGCGTCCTTGGTCGCCTGCCGCTGGGAGTCGTTGAAGTACGCCGGGACCGTGATGACGGCCTTCTCGACCTTCTCACCCAGGTAGTCCTCGGCCGTCTTCTTGAGGTCCTGGAGAATCATGGCCGACACCTCCGGCGGCGTATACTCCTTGCCACGGACGTTGACCTTCACGAGTTCGTTGGGTCCGCCGGTAATCGCATAGGGAACGATCTTCTCCTCTGAGGCAACCTCATTGTGCCGGCGCCCCATGAAACGCTTGATCGAGAAGACCGTATTCTCAGGGTTCGTTACCTGCTGATGCTTGGCGATCTGCCCGACCAGCCGCTCACCCTTATCTGTGAAACCAACGACGGACGGGGTCAGTCGCGAACCCGAGGCGTTCACAAGGACCTTCGGCGAAGAACCCTCCATGACCGCTACCACAGAGTTGGTCGTACCCAAGTCGATCCCGATAATCTTAGCCATCGTAAACGTCCTTTCATTGGTACCGATCCGCCCGGCGAATCGCGCATGAGAAATCACATCAATCGGTGTAAGAAAAGTGCAAAAGACGTGCCAGCCATTGCCCTTCCTGGTTGAGGAGAGGCTAACTGGCCTTCACATAAGATGTTATGTTGTTCCTGCGGTGCAACAGGGCCTGGACGGCCAGCCCGGTGCACTCCCCGCATTGTCACATCGCGTGCCATTTTGGCAGGGCTTCGCGTCCGCTCGGTCGCATCGCGGACCCGAGCGCTTCGCCGAGGGGTTTTTCGTTTGCCGATGGCCGTGCTGCCCTCCTATAATACGGCGTCCAGTTCATCGCAGGAAGCTGTGATGATATACCCAGGGAAGGTCGCGGCATCCAAAGGATTCGGGCGGCCGCCAGATCAGAATGAAACCGATCACCTCCATCGCACAACGCCTCGGCCGAGTGGCGGAATGGCAGACGCTGGGGACTTAAAATCCCCTGCCCGCAAGGGCGTGTGGGTTCAAATCCCACCTCGGCTATTCTGCGGCCGGGCCGCAACGTCGCAAAGCAGACGATCAAGCAGGAGCTGGAGAAGCTAAGTTATGGTACGAAAGAACCTTGGGCTCGTCGATGCCGACAAGCCCAACCTCTACCGAGAGACGTTTCCTTACAGCGAATTCCCCAAGGTCATCTTTGATCACGAGCGGGTCGAGTACGAGATACCCGAGAAGATCTGGATCACCGATACGACGTTCCGCGACGGCCAGCAGGCCAAACCGCCATACAAACCCGAGCAGATCCTCCGCATCTTCGACCTCCTGCACGAGATCGACGGCGGGACCGGGCTGATCCGTCAGTGCGAGTTCTTCCTCTACTCCGAGCGGGACCGCAAGGCCGTCGAGCTGTGCCAGGAACGGGGGTACAAATACCCCGAGATCACCGGGTGGATTCGCGCGGTGGCCGCCGACTTCAAGCTGGTTTCGCAGATGGGCCTGAAGGAGACGGGCATCCTGACCTCGGCCAGCGACTACCATATCTTCCTGAAACTGCGCAAGACCCGATCGCAAGCCCTCAGCGGCTATCTGGACATCGTCAAGGCGGCGCTCGACAGCGGCGTTCGCCCGCGCTGCCATTTCGAAGATATCACCCGCGCCGACTACGACGGGTTCGTGCTGCCTTTCGCCAACGAACTGCTCAAGATCGGCGACGACTACAGCCAGCCGGTCAAGATCCGCCTCTGCGACACGCTGGGGTTTGGGCTTCCGTGGCCCGGCGTCGCTCTTCCCCGCAGCGTTCCAAAGCTGGTCCAAGGTCTGCGGAAGATCGGGGTGCCGGCCGAGCGGCTCGAATGGCATGGCCACAACGATTTCCACAAGGTTCTGGTCGATGCCTCGACCGCCTGGCTCTATGGCTGCTGCGCGGCCAATGCCGCTATCTTCGGCTGCGGCGAACGGACCGGCAACCCGCCGCTCGAAGCCCTGGTCGTCGAGCACGCCCAACTCAAGGGACAGACCAGCGGCGTCAACTACGCCGCGATCACCGAGCTGGCGGAGTACGTACGCAAAGAGATGAATTTCGAGATTCCGCGAAACTACCCGCTCGTCGGATGGGATTTCAACGTGACGCGGGCCGGCATCCACGCCGACGGCCTGCTCAAGAACGAAGAGATCTACAACTGCTTCGACACGGAGAAGCTGCTGAAGCGCTCGGTGGGCGTGGCCATCACCGACAAGACGGGCGCCGCCGGCATCAAGCACTGGGTCGAGGCGCATTACGACATCCAGATCGCCAAACACGACCCGCGCATCGTGAAAATCAAAGACCTGATCGACGCCGAGTACGCCGCGGATCGCGTCTCGGTGATCTCGGACGACGAGATGTTCGCCTGGGTCGGCGAGGTCTTCGGGACCGACGTGCCGGCGCTCAGATCGTAGGAGTCTGCCGGCTCCGCCGTTTCGCACTTGATTCATGGGGATTTGGGCTCATGGACGAGATCAGGGCCGTACTGTTCGATCTTGGGGAGACCCTGCTGACCTTCGGCAAAGTGGGTACGACGAAGCTGATCCTGCAGGGCGCGCGGTCGTCGTACGATTTTCTGCGGCAGCAGGGCCAGCCGGTCGGCAGTTTCGCAGGCTATTTCCTGCGCTATCTCGTGCGCCTTCGACTGCGCTATTTCCTCGCCGAGTTCCGGGGCAAGGACTTCGATTCGCTGGCTCTGTTGCAGCAGGTGGGGCGCAGGGAAGGGATCGACTTTTCTCGCGAGCAGTGGGAGGAGGTGATCTGGCGCTGGTACGAGCCGCTCAGCCGACTGGCCGAGATCGAGCCGGACCTGCACGAGACGCTGGCCAACCTGACGGAATCCGGCGTCAAGTTGGGCATCGTCTCCAACACGTTCGTGAATCGCGCCTCGCTCGACAGACAGTTGGCCGACCTGGGTTTGCTGGATTTCTTCCCCATGCGACTGTACTCCTATGAGCTGATGCTGCGCAAGCCCGACCTGCGTATGTTTCGTATTGCGGCCGAGCGGATCGGTGAGGCGCCTGAACGCATTCTGTTCGTCGGCGACCGCGTCGACCTGGACGTACGGCCCGCGCTCGACTGCGGCATGGCCGCCGCACTGAAGGATGCCTACACCAATCGCGGCAAGGCCACCCCGGCCGGGGCCCACCGGATCGAAAACGTCGCCGAATTGCCCGCCCTCATCGAGCGAATCAACTCCTCTGCAACGCAGCCTGCTTCGACCTGAGAGGAACACCGGACCCATTCGCGGCACAGAAGGCCAAAGCGGATTGACATGCGTCGGTTTCCCTCATAGTATCGCGGCTCAACCATCCATACGATGAACGCCTTACTTCGAGGAGAACGCCGATGGCAGCAGGCAAGACGATTGACGTGACCGACGCCGATTTCGCGACGCAGGTTTTGGAGTCCGACGTGCCGGTGATCGTGGACTTCTGGGCGCCGTGGTGTGGCCCGTGTCGCATGGCGGCGCCGGTGCTCGAGAAGATCGCCGACGAATACGACGGAAGAGCGAAGATCTGCAAGGTCAATATCGACGACGAGCGGCAGGTGGCCACCCAGTACGGGATTATGAGCATTCCCACTCTGTTCGTGTTCGACGACGGGCAGCTCGTCGATCAGATCACGGGGATCACCCCGAACTTCGAGGCCGATGTGAAGAAACGGCTCGACGCGGCACTGGCGGCGAAGTAGATCTTATCGGTCTGTAGTGGAGATGTCATGGCTGAGACGATTCATGACGTGATTATCATCGGCGCCGGTCCGGCCGGCCTCGGGGCCGGTCTGTACACCGCCCGGGACCGGCTCGACACGCTGATTCTCGAAAAATTCATGCCGGGCGGTCAGATCAACAACACCGACCGCATCGAGAACTATCCCGGCTTCGACAAGATCGACGGGCCGGGCCTGGTCGAGAACATGCAGAAACAGGTCGAGAGCTTCGGCGCCCAGATCAAGAACGGGGTCGACGTCGAGCGTCTGGAGAAGCGCGACGACGGCCCGATCGTCGTCCACACCGGCAAAGACGCGCACGTTGCGCGGGCGGTGATTCTTTCGCCCGGAAGCAGCTACCGCAAGCTGGGCGTGCCGGGGGAGGACGAATTCCGCAACGCCGGAGCCGGCGTCAGCTACTGCGGCACCTGCGATGCGCCGTTCTTCCGCGAGAAGACCGTCGTCTCGGTCGGAGGCGGCAACACGGCGCTCGAGGAGACGCTGCACCTGGCCAAGTACGCCAGCAAAGTGACCCTGATCCACCGCCGCGACGAGTTTCGCGCCGAGAAGGTGCTCGTCGAAGAGCTGCTGGCCAAGGCCAACGAGCCGAACTCGAACCTGGTCATCAAGTACGATACCGTCGCCACGGCGATCGAGGGCGAAGGCAAGGTCCAGTCGGTCAGGCTCCGGAACGTCAAGACGAACGAGGAAGAATCCCATCCTTGCGACGGCGTCTTCATCTTCGTCGGCATGGTCCCCAACACGGATTTCCTCAAGGGGTTCGTGGAGCTGACGGACATCGGGTTCATCAGGTGCGATTGCGCGTATCTGCGGACGAACGTTCCGGGCGTCTTCGCGGCCGGCGACTGCCGGATCGGGGCGGCGATGCAGCTCGTCACCGCAGTGGCCGACGGGGTCAACGCCGCGATGCAACTGAAGCAGTACTTCCGCGACCCCGCGTGGTGGAACCTGCCCGTCAGCGACATGCTCAGTCCCGCCGGATGGTGAGTCTTCCCGGCATCGAGGCACCTTGCACGGTCGCCCTGCATCGCTCGCTTCAACCTCCGGCCGGAACACATATCTCGTATCTCGCCGCTCGTATCTCGTGGGCCTCCGGCCCGTGGAACCGAAAACTGCCAGCCGACAACTGCCAACTGAGAAGCGTCGTTCGTAGTGGGCTCGTAAGAGCCTCGTCCTGGCGACTGCACGCCGACCAGGCGTGCGAGCGCCGAAGCGAGGCCTACAGTCTCCAGCCTCCGGCCTGACGTAGAAGCGCAAGTGCGGCGTAGGATCGGCTTCAGCCCACGCGGTTCGGCCCCGGTTCCACGAGGTACGAGCCACCAGCCACAAGACCGCCATGGCCTTGTCGTTTCGGTGGGCGTGGTGTATCATGCGCCGAACCAACAGACAGAGCCGTGAGATGGTGCCGGCGAAGCACGAGGATGGAGCAGTTGCCACCGGATGGTTAGAGTAGTTGACATCTTTGCAGGTCCGGGAGGGCTGGGAGAGGGATTCTCAAGGGTTCAAAGCCTTGCGAAAGGAGTTCTCTGTGGCTGCTGAGCGAAGGGAATGGTCGGAGGCCGAACTACTGGTCACATTTCGGCTCTATTGTCGCACGCCTTTCGGGCGTTTACACCGGCGCAATCCCGAGATCATCACACTCGCTGAACGGATTGGTCGAACGGCCTCCGCCGTGGCGATGAAAGCCTGCAATTTTGCTAGTCTCGATCCGCAGCAGCATGTTCGTGGCATCAGGGCACTTGGCAATGTCAGTCGGGCAGACCGGGAACTGTGGGAAGCCTTCCGCAACGATTCAGAAGCTGTCGCGAGAGACGCGGAAGCGGCTTACGCTACCTTGATGGGGAACGACATCAAGGACTATGTCCCCGAGCTTGGCTACACCGAGATAAAGGCAAGGCGAGCACATTCGGCGGCGAGACGCAAGGCTCTCGACGATGTGAAGATACCTGATCGAACGACGGAACGGGATGCTCTAGTAAGAACGCGGCGTGTTCAGTCTTTCTTTCGCGCGGCTGTCTTGGCTTCATACCGGGGGCGTTGCGCATTGACAGGTCTGGCGATTCCGGAACTGCTTAACGCCAGTCATATCATCCCGTGGAGTGTGGATGAGACCATGTGTGCTTTGTCTTCACCACGACCAAGACGGGCCAAGAGAGTCTCTTCGAAGATCAGATTGACGCCCACCCTCTCTTGTCCCGATGTGCCAAAATAGAGCTTACGAATCAGGGGCTTGCCAGTGTCTTTGCTAAACACTGCAAGAGGATTGCAGAGACAGAGGGACTGGACGGAAAGCCCGTACAAACCTACGTCAAGCTGGCCCAGAAGTGTAAGAACAACTGCCGTGAAATGCTCATGGCCATTGAAACCGGAGAAATGCTATCTTGAGGGGGTGACGAATGGCAAAGAAGACCAAACACAGAGGGGGTTTGCTGCCCGACAAATATCTGTCCGAAACTCAACTGAAACGGCTTCGGCAGTACGTCAAGGACATGGCGGATTTGGCAAGGCAACGAGGAAGCACCAGAGCTATCATCGATGAACTGGTGATTGAACTGCTCGTCAATACCGGTCTGAGAGCATCTGAATTGTGCAGCCTGAATATTGGTGACTTGCCGATGTCGCATGGCAAAGAAACCGTCTGGGTCCGAGATGGAAAAGGCAGTGTAGCCAGAACGGTGGACATTCCAGAAAGTGTGAATAAGCGCCTGGAACGCTTTGTGAAGCTCTATCGCAAAGATGCTGGACCGGATGAACCACTCTTGGTCAGTTCGAAGGACACGAGGATGATCTATCGCAGCATCTACGAGAAGATCAAGAAGCTTGGCAGGCAGTCTGGTATCGGGAGACTCCACCCGCACATGTTACGGCACACCTACGGAACCCGATTGTACAACGTCGAACAGGACTTGCGGTTCGTCCAGGACCAATTAGGCCATGCCAGCCCGACCACAACGGCCATCTACGCCAAGACCAACACCAAAGCCCGTAGACGCCAGCTTGAAGCCCTTGAGGGCGAATAGCCATACACCGGCCGTTGGAGAGCCACGACGAGCGCACGGCGCATTATCGGTCTGCGTATCAATCCCGACCACGCGAAATCCCATTACAATCTTGCCAGAGCACATCTCCACATGGGCAATAAGGATTTGGCTTGGAAGGAATATGACACCCTGAAAGACCTGGATGAGCAACTGGCAAACGACCTCTTGCAACTCTTACGCAATCACAACGATGCCCCCAAGCCGACTTTCAACGTCACGGGGTTACAAACAAGGTGATAGGTGCACTGGGCTGGGCTGGGATAGCTTGGCTCATCTACGGGGTCGCCTGCCTGCTGGCACCGGCTCTGCGCGACACCCCGGCGAAGGCATCGGGCACGCCGGACGAAAACCTCCCTGTCGGCGCTGGTCATCACGCGGGGTAAGACCGGCAGCGTAAGTTCGTATTGAAGGCATCATCGCCGGGGCATATGCCGTCAATCTTCGGCCGGATAGCTCCTTATCAGGGCACGGATCGCCGCCTTGATAGGCCCCGGCAGCTTCGGCCAAGCATCCACAATCTCAGCAAGCTCAGAGGGTAGCCCTCTCGTGTCCATTTGACCCTGCCGTGGGAATTTAGGTGTCAACTGAGGTGTCAACTCTTGCTTGACAGATTCATAAGTGCTTGTATGATCCGAGGTTGATCGCCCACGGCTCTGGTTTTGTAAACCAGGGGTTGTCGGTTCGAATCCGACCGTTGGCTTGGACATCCTCGCCCTCGATAGCACCTGTGGCCTGCTCGCCGTGCTTGATTGACTCGGACTGCACTTGCCAGTGCCGAGAAATGCCGGGTCTTCCGCCACGTGGGGCATATTGTGTGTGCTATCTTGGGGTAGTCTCTGGTTGAGGCAAGGCCGATGAAATCACTGACCATCAACGGGGTCCGACGGCCGTTCGCGGCCGAGACCATGCCCGCGACGCTGGCCGAGCTGCTCGACGCGCTGGGCGCCGCGACGGGCACGGTCGTGGCCGAGGTGGACGGCGCAATCGTCGGACCCGAGCAATTCGCGACCACGCCGCTGGCGGACGGACAGAGTATCGAGCTGATCCAATTCATGGGAGGCGGCTGATGGGTCAGAGACCAGGGACCAGGGGTCAGGGCTCAGGGGTCGGGGGTCAGTCCGCCTCTGGCGGACCCGTGCTTGATTCGCCCCTACGCATTGCCGGCAGGCCATTCGCTTCGCGTCTGCTGGTGGGGACGGGCAAGTTCGCCTCGCCGCAGGTGATGGCGCAGGCGCTGGCCGCCTCGGGCGCCGAGATCGTGACAGTGGCGTTGCGGCGGGTGGACATCGACAATCCGAACGACGATACGCTGGCCGCGATCGACCGCGATCGGGTTCAGCTTCTGCCGAACACCTCCGGGGCGCGCACCGCCGAAGAGGCCGTCCGCCTGGCACGCTTGGCGCGGGCGGCGACGGGGATCGAGTGGGTCAAGCTGGAGGTGACGCCCGATCCGTACTATCTGCTGCCGGACCCGATTGAGACGCTCAAGGCCGCCGAGACGCTGGTGGCCGAGGGCTTCGTGGTGCTTCCGTATATCAACGCCGATCCCGTCCTCGCCAAGCGGCTGGAGGACGGCGGTACGGCGACGGTCATGCCGCTGGGCAGCCCGATCGGATCGAACCAGGGGATTCAGACGCGCGCGGCGCTGGAGATCATCATCGAGCAGAGCAACGTGCCGGTCGTGGTGGACGCCGGACTGGGCCTGCCCTCGCACGCGGCCGAGGCGATGGAGATGGGCGCCGATGCGGTCCTGGTCAACACGGCAATCGCCACCGCCGCCGACCCGCTCGCGATGGCCACGGCGTTCAAGCTGGCCGTCGAGGCCGGACGCACGGCCTGCCTCGCCGGACCGCGCGCCGCCACCCGGATCGCCCAGGCGTCGAGCCCTCTGACCGGATTCCTGGGTAGGGGCGAATGATTCTTCGCCCCCACGGGCGAAGGCAGAAAGAACCGATGGTTCGGACATTCGCAGACAACTCGATCGGTCCGCCGGAGGCGGAGTGGCGGCAGTCCGCCAGAGGCGGATCCCGCCAGAGGCGGATCACCGCACGCGACGTGGAAGCGGCCCTGGCCATGCGTCCCGGCTCCTATCGGCCGGACAGACTGCTCGCGCTGGTCTCGCCGGCGGCCGAGGCGTACCTCGAAGAGATGGCGCGCCAGTCCCAGGCGCTGACGCGGCAACGCTTCGGGCGGACGATGAGGCTCTACGCGCCGCTCTATCTTTCGAGCTTCTGTGTGAACCGCTGCCGCTACTGCGGCTTCAACGTCGAGAACCGCTTCGAACGCACCCGCCTGACCATCGACGAGGCGCTGGCCGATGCCGAGCGGATCGCCCGGGAAGGGTTCCGTGACATTCTGCTGGTCAGCAGCGAGGACCGGACGTTCGTTACGGTCGAGTATCTTGCCGAGTTGGCGACGCGGCTGCGCGAGCGGTTCAGCTTCATCGGCATCGAGATTTATCAGATGTCGACCGACGAGTACCGTCGGCTCTTCGAGGCGGGCATCGAAGGCGTCACGCTGTATCAGGAGACCTACGACCGCGACGAGTACGCTCGCCAGCATCCGGGCGGCCCGAAGGCGGACTACGACGTTCGTCTGCGGGGGCCCGACGACATGGCGCAGGCGGGCATGCGCGAGATCGGGCTGGGCGTGCTGCTGGGGCTGGCCGACTGGCGGATCGAGACGCTGGCGCTGGGCGAGCACGCATCGTATTTGATGCGGCGGTACTGGCGCTCGCACGTGTCGTTTTCGTTCCCCCGCTTGCGCCCTGCCTGCGGCGTGACGCGCGACGCATTTCCCCACCTTCTGACGGATCGGAATCTCGTGCAGATGATGCTGGCGCTTCGGCTATGCTTTGCCGACGCGGGCCTGGTGCTCTCGACGCGCGAAGCGGCGCGGTTTCGCGATCACGTGGTCGCGCTGGGCCCGACGCGGATCAGCGCCGGCAGCCGGACCAATCCCGGAGGCTACTCGCAAGCCGATCGCGGCCAGGGCCAGTTCGAGGTCAGCGACCGCCGTAGCCCGCACGAGGTCGCCGCCATGCTCGCCCGGCAGGGACTCGAACCCGTCTGGAAGGACTGGGACCGCGCCTTTCTCGATACGAGATCCGTCCGTTTGTAGTGGCGTCGTCAGACGCTGTTTCGTAACGCCTGTGTGCCCTTACGGGCACACTACAAACGGGCGGATCGCCCTCACGGGAGGTTGCTGTGTCACTGACCGAATCGCAACTGGAACGCTACGCTCGCAACATCCGGCTCGAACCGATTGGCCGGGCCGGCCAGGAGAAGCTGCTGGCTTCAAGCGTGCTGATCGTCGGGGTCGGCGGGCTCGGCTCGCCGGCAGCTTTGCACCTGGCGGCGGCGGGCGTCGGGACGATCGGCCTGCTCGACGGCGACGCGGTTGATCTGAGCAACCTCCAGAGACAGATCGCTCACGGCACCGCCGATGTGGGCGCCAGAAAGGTCGTCTCGGCCTGCGAGGCGATTGTCGCGATCAACCCGGACGTGACCGTGCGGACCTACGACCGGTGGGCGACCGCCGAGAGCCTCGCCGAGATCGTCGAGGGCTACGACTTCGCCATCGATGCGGTGGACAATCCCGCGACCAAATTCCTCATCAACGACGCCTGCTGCGCCCGGCGGGTGCCCTTCTGCCACGCGGGCATCCTCGAATTCGAAGGGCAACTGATGACGGTCCTGCCGGGTAAGACCGCCTGCTGTCGCTGCGTTTTCGGGGAGCCCCCATCCGTAGGGGCAACGCATGCGTCGCCCCCGGGCGTCCTCGGCGTCGTGCCCGGCGTCATCGGAACGCTCCAGGCCACCGAGGCCATCAAAGCCCTCCTCGGCCTCGGCGATCTGCTCACCGATTGCCTGCTCACGTACGACGCCCGGACGATGCACTTCCGCAAAGTCCCCGTCCCCCGCAACCCGCATTGCCCGGCGTGCGGTCCGCTCGTACCGGATTGAGGCGTCCGGGGCGCGACGTTTACCGCTTTCTGGCTTCTTCGAGGACGGAGGCGAGGGTGACGGGGCAGCCGCCCTGGGCCTTGGATTCGTCGGCGGCGGTCATGAAGGCGAAGATCTCGATCGTCTCGGCGGCGGGCACGGGGATGTAGCCCGTCTCGAAAAACCTCACGATTTCCTTGACCAGGTGCCCGTAGCCTTCATATCCGCCGCTGCGAACGACGCCCTTGGAGCCGAAGACCATCGCCCCGTAGTCCCATCGGCCGGTCCTGAAGCCGCGATAGGTACCGACGCGCCCGTCCTTCCATCGACCGACGACGAACTCATGATCGTCGGTCTGGAGGCGCTGGACGGACTCACAGCCGGGACCCATGATCGTGAACAGAATCTCGACGCCGTGAACGCCGTACCAGTAGAGGTCTGGATGGTGCTCTTCGAGGCTGCACGGGCTGAAGGCGTCGCAGCCCAGGACCTCGCCGACCTCCGGATGGTTCCGCATGCCGAGGACGCCGGGACCGAACCGCAGCGACGAGCTGGACCAGCAGGGGACACCATTCTCTTTGGCCAGCCTGAAGATCTCGATCACGTCGGCCAGACTGCCGGCCATGGGCTTGTCGATGAAGAGGGGCTTCTTCGCAGCGATCACCGGCCTGGCCTGCGCCAGGTGCGGCCGGCCGTCAACGCTCTCCAGCAGCACGCCATCGACCTTGCGGCATAGCTCCTCGATGCTCTCGACGATCTCCACGCCGAATTCTTCACGCAGTTGCTTCGTGTACCCCTCGACGCGGTTGGCCGACGACGGGATGTCGGGCGAGCCGCCCGGATAGCCGGCGACGACCCGGCAGCGCCAGTCGTTGGCCGGGTCGTTGAGGATCTTCGTGAAGGCAATGACGTGCGACGTGTCGAGCCCGATCATCCCAAGGCGAAAGACCTCTCTTGTCTCCTCGGCGCCGCCGGGCAGAGCGAAGCAACCCAGGAAGATCAGAACCACGATCATCATGCGAACCATCGCCGCCGTGGTGAATATCGAGTCCCGCAGAAACTGTCGTCCCGTCCGCTCTGTCATGATCGCCGCTCCTTTACCCAATAGGTCTGCCGATACTTCGAGTCCGTTTCACCACCACACCAATCCATGCCCATAGTGTACCTCGCAAAGCCGCCGTTTCAAGGCGCACGACGCCAATCGACCTTGCCCCTGTAGGCCATGGTCGTCTCGACGAGCTCGAACAGGCCGGGATCGTAGGCCTTCAGGGCCTCGCGCGTCGCGATCGGGGCGGGGGCATCGTTGGGGCAGACGCCCTGCCCCACCGCGTCAAAATAGGCCAGCACACCCTCGGTCCAGTATTCGGTGCGGTTGTGAACGGCGACGGTGCCCTTCCACAAACCCCGGCTCATGGCATCGTCGTAGAGGGCTTTGAGCCGCTCGTCAAACCGGATATCCATCCGCTGCACCCGCAATTCGTACTGCTGGACGTCACGTCCCCGCTTGTCCCAGTTGGGGTCCACCGGCCGCGTGGCGGTGACGTGATAGAGCGCCTTGGCAAAGACGCGAATCACCTGGCACTCCGTCGCAGAGGGATCGCGCGTCAGATCGCCGAGCACGTTGGCCTGGTCCACCGCCAGCGCGTTGACGCCGGGCGTGTACTCCAGATAGCGAGCCGTATGGTCCACGCCGTTCTCGGCCATCTGCGGGTACTCGGGCAGGTCGGCCAGACTCTCACCCGGTTCGAGGACGACCAGTCTGAGGTCGTCGGCGATCAGCGCCTTGAGGATGTCGTGACGGTAGGCGAACATCTTGCGGATCGTGTCGTTGGCCTTGAGCAGGGCCTCGTCGCTCGCCCGACGTCCGAGCACGGTGAACTCGCGGGCCCACGTGAACTTGGTGTAGTACGGATCGATCCCGAACTTGGCCGGCGGCGCAGTCACGTTGGGCAGAGGTTGCAGCCACGTGTAGCGCCAGTCCTGCTCGGGGCTCAGGTTGAACGTACTGCGAACCAGTTCGTAGCCTTCGGGATCGTAGATTTTGAGCTGCTCACGCTTGCCGATGGGACCGTGATTCCAATTGTTGACGCGATTGCAGTCGAAATAGGCCTGGGCGATCTCGCACCAGTATTCGGCGGGGTTGCTGATGGCGTAGGTGTCCTTGTACAAGCCCTTTTCGATGGCGTTGCGATAGGCGGCCATCCGGCGGTCGTTCCACTGCGGCTCGATCCGCCGCAACGTGCTGTCGATCGTGTGACAGAACTCGTGGACGGCGATACTCTCATCGTCGTAGCGGTCGATGGGCAGGCTCAGCAGGTTCTCCTCCCCGAAGCTGGTGGGGTGGCCGCCGGTGCCGCGCACGCGCTCGTTCAGATAGTCCGGGTTGGGCGCGTTGCGGTTCTCCGGCATGTCGGTATAGACCTGGTCCTTGCCGATGATAATCAGATACATGCCCCGTTCGACCATATCCGCAAGGATATCGGGCCGGCCAGCAAGCATGTGCGTGACGATCTCATAGGTCCGCTGCAACGCCTCGTCCGCCACCTCCGCCGAGGCCAGCACGGGCATGCCCCGGACGTCGATGTGCTTCTTGTAGAAGTCGCGATAGATGGCCACGTCTACAGGCTCGCCCCTGCGTCGGCCGGGCCGACCGGCGGCGATCCTCTCAAAGAACGACTCCGGCGGCGCCGTGACCGTAGGGCGAGCGTCCCCGCTCGCCTTGCCGTAGGCGCAGGCTCCCGCAAACGGACCCGTTTGTAGTGTGCCCGTGAGGGCATACACCCCCAGAGCCACTGCAAGGAACGGAAGGTAGCGTCCTACGACGCCACTACGAACTCGCATCGTCACTTTCACGCATCGCCCCTTTCTGCGAACAGGATTCACCGTCATGCGGTAGTCACGAAGACATCCTGAAAACCTCGCCCGCGTCGATCAGCTCCTGCCGACCCGGCCGGCCGAGGCCGATTTCGTCGTCGCTGAGATAACAAGCCGGATCGGGCGCCCACGGATCGCCGAAATGGGCGTCCGCCCGCACGCGGAGGCTCCCGCCGCAGGCATCGAAGAACTTGCACAGCCGGCAGCGGCCCTTGATGTACGACCGGCGGTCCCGCAGTCCCCTCAGCAGTGGCTCGTCCGGGCCCATCCAGATCTCGCTGAACGGCCGTTCGCGAACGCTGCCGAGGTCGTAGTGCCACCAGAACTGGTCCGGGTGGACACGGCCTTCATAGTCGATGCATCCGATGCCAACGCCGCTGCTGTGGAGTCCGCCGCCGTTCCAGGTGAGCAGCTTCCAGACCTCCTCGGCCCGGCTGTCGCCTTCAGCCAGCAGCTTCCGATGGAGATAGACGCCATCGACGTGGTTGTCCACGGTCAGAATGTCGGTCTTGCGGCCGGCTTCGTGGAGGAACCGGGCCTTGGCGAGAATGCGATCTATCGCATCGCGACACTCGGCGTGCGTCAGGTCGTCTCCGATGATCGCAGCACCGCGCCCGCTGGGCACCAGATGATAGAAACACACGCGCTCGATGCCCTCGGCCTCGAAGAAGTCGAACAGGCCTTCGAGGTCCTGGACGTTTCTACGGGTCAGCGTCAGGCGCAGCCCGACGCGCACGCCGGCCTCCATGCAATGCCGAATGCCCTCAACGGCGCGGTCGAACGCCCCGGCGACGCCACGAAATTCGTCATTCACCGGCCCGATGCCATCGAGACTGACTCCCACATACGAGACGCCCAGCCGCTGGATCTTCCGCGCCACCTCGGCGGTGATCAACGTGCCATTTGTCGAGATGACCGTCCTCAGTCCCCTACCGACGGTATGTTCGATCAACTCGAACAGATCGTCGCGCATCAGCGGCTCGCCACCTGAGAAGAGCACCGACGGCACCCCGAATCCGGCCAGGTCGTCGATGACCGCCTTGGCCTGGGCGGTGGACAGTTCGTCGCAGACCTTGTCGAGTCCGCTGTCGTTGTAGCAGTGGACGCATTTCAGGTTGCACATCCGGGTGATGTTCCAGACGACAATCGGACGGCGTTGCGAGGCCGCCGCAGGCACCGCTTCGCCCTGCCGCTCGCCCGAACCCTTCTTGCCATAGCGGAGCCAGTCTCCCGGCGTGATCTGGCCGCAATAGAGCTTGCTGATATTGATCATGACGCAGATACCAAGGGTCCTATACTCCGTCCTCGTCCCCCACATGCGACGCGGACCATTGTACGCTTTCCGGGCCCAGGGGACAAGGCTCGAATGTCGGGGTTGAGTTCCCGCTTTTCTTTGACGCCGCACGATTCGAGCAGTACACTCTGGCAGACATGGTTTTGGCGTAGAGGGGACAATGAACTATCAGTTTTCGTTGGAAAACGTTTCGCAGCACATTGTCAAGTACGGCGTGGACATCCGGCCGGCCATCTCGCCCGAGCAGGATCGCGCCAAGCTGCAAGACTACGGCAACTGGTTGGTCGAGCAGTTCCCCGATGTCTTCGAGACGCTGCTTTCCGGTCCGCGCGAGCTGCGCGTCCAGCGAACGTTCATCCTGCCCAACACCAAGCGGGTCGAATTACCGACATTCGTTCTGACCCCTCGCGGACCGGTTTTCACGCTGCCCGAGCGGCTTTTCATCGATCGTCCACATGAACTGAGCATTCCCGACAGGGACAAGGTCTTCCGCAGGGCGTTCGACGAGTTGCGGACGCGCTTCGCCGAACGAACGGTACCCCGGGTGGGCGTCGTCCACGAGTTCGTCTTCGACACGGGTTACGTCCCCTCGCTCGACATCGTCGCCAGCAACCTGAAACATGACCTCTGGCGGCAGAGGGCCAGAAACCTTCGCATCTTCATGGAGGCCCCGACGGAGGACAAGAACGTCAATATCGACATTCGCCCGACCTATCTCCAACGGACCACGGGACGCCGGCCGACGGTGCCGGCCGAAGACATGCAGTATGGGATCATCGTCAACGTCGATATCAACAATCAGCAGCTCGCCGGCGATCTGACCAAGGCGCAGGTCAATGATATCCTCGTGTTCGCCGGCGATTACGTTCCCGACGAATTGCTCCGGTTTCTCAACAACGAATACTGACGCGAGTGCGGGGCGGGGCCGCCATGCCTTTGTACCGGTAGCGATTGCTACATCGGCTGATCCAATGCCTGCCGGATGATTTTGGCCCGCAGTGCATCGCGATGTACGGCGTCGAGCGACTTGCCGTGATTCAATTGCAGGTGCGCCGGAAGGGTCAGCATGAACAGGCGATTGATCGTTCGGATCGACAGGCCGCGGTCCGGGTCGGCCGGCTCGGTCCGAGCTTTCAGCGCGCAAAGCCGGTCGATGGCCGGTGTCGAAGCCTGCATGTGCTCGCGCATGTTCAAGCCGAGCCGCAGGTGGCTCAGAAGCGACAGCGCCTCCTGCGAGCTGATCAGGTGGGCGTTCTGGAGCAGCGCCGTCGCCCGCGAAATCTTGTCGTCGAGGATGTCCACCTGCCTGGCCAGCAATTGCCGGCGCGCGACCTTTTCGTATTCGACAATCTCCGGGATGATCGCGCCCTCAAAATCGGAAACGATCGACCGCTCGCTGACGCCGAGGGTCACCTGGTTCGAGATCTGATACAGGTCGCTTGTCGCCTCGCTGCCCTCGCCGAAGAGGCCCCGCACCGCGAGGTTCATGTCCTTGGCGGCCGTGAGGAATTTCTCAATCTGCCCGGTCATCTTCAGCGCCGGCATGTGCAGCATCACCGAGACGCGGATTCCCGTACCGAGGTTCGTCGGACAGGCCGTCAGGTAGCCGAAACGCGAATTGAAGGCGTAGTCCACCTGCTTCTCGATCTCGTCGTCGATGCGGTCGATCTGGTCGAGACACGCCGGAAGCTGGCAGCCGGGCTTGAGCACCTGGAGCCGGAGGTGGTCTTCCTCGTTGACCATCGCCGTGAAGAACTCCCGGCGGGCGATGACCACCCCGCGCGGGCCCTTGGCCATTGCGTGGTGCCGGCTGATCAAATGACGCTCGACGAGGAAGTTCCGGCTCAGCACCGGCGCCCGATCCACGCTGAAATAGAAGACCTCATCGCCCAGGTCCAGCGACAGGAGCACGGCCTTGAGCCGCTCGAGGATCTCGGACTTCTCCTCGATCGGACAGCTATGAAGAAACCTGTGCCCCGCCAGATTCCGCGCCAGACGGATGCGAGACGAGACGACGATGTCCGCCAACGGGCCGGACCCGCTGAACCAGTCGTTGATGTCGTTGCTGATATCGGTAAGCTTCATCGGAATCACTCGTGGACCTCGCGCCGCCGGGGTCGAGCCTCATGCTACTCCTGTTGCTTCATCCGGTCGCGCAACTCGGCGGCGCGCTCGTAGTCCTCCTCGCGAACCGCCTCTTCCAGTTCCTGCCGAAGACTCGACAGCTCCACGAGCTTCTTCGTCTCGCACGGCACCTTCGACGGCACCTTGCCGCAGTGGGCCGAGCGGCCGTTGTGGGCATGCTGGATCAGAGGCAGCAGCGAGTGCTGAAAGACTTCATAGTCGTGCGGACAGCCGAGCGTGCCGTCCTTGCGAAGCCGGTCCAGCGTGAAGCCGCAGTTGGGGCACGCCGAAACCTCATCGGCCCCGCCCAGCAGCTCCTCGTCCGACGGCTGCGAGGCGAGCAGGTTGCTGAGCAACTCGTTGATCGACATCTGCGTCTGGGCCGCAATCCCCTGCTCGGCGGCGCACTGCTCGCAGATGTGCATCTCGTTGCGCACGCCTTCGGTGATCTCGGTCAGATGAATGGTCGCCGTTCGCTTGTTACAGATCTGGCACTGCATGGTTCATCACAAATCCATTTGCCGTCGCACTGGAACACTCCTGTCACCCGATCCGCACATCGGCGGCGGAGCGGAGGCAGGCCTCAGTTTCCATTGTATACGAAAGCCGCCTCCAGATGTATCGTCAATTTCGCACTTCTCGGACGATCGGACGATGCCGAGGGCGGGGGGCTCCCCACCAGCGTCCGACAGCGAGGCAGCACGCCGGCGTTACCTGTGGTTGTCTCTCAGCTTGGCGAAGCGGCCCTCCAGGCGCTTGTGGACGCCGGTCGGGATGAGATTCGACAGATCGCCGCCGAGCGAGGCGATCTCGCGGATCAGCGTCGAGCTGGTGAACCCATATTGCTCGCTGGTCATGATGAAGACCGTCTCGATGCCCGCCACGGCCCGGTTGGTCATGGCCAACTGGAACTCGTATTGCACGTCGGTGAGGCTGCGCAGGCCGCGCAGGATGACCGACGCCTGCCGTCGGGCGGCGTATTCGACCGTCAGGCCGTCGAAACTCTCGACCGAGACGCCCGGCAGGCCTTCGATCAGCTCGGCGATCATCTCGACCCGCTCGGGGGGTGCGAAAAGCTGGTTCTTGATCGGACTGCGGCCGACCGCGATGATCAGCTCGTCGAACAGCTTCATGCCGCGACGGACGACGTCCATATGGCCGTTGGTGATCGGGTCGAACGAACCGGGGAAGATCGCCCTGACAAACTTATCGCCCATAAACATCTTTCCTTAGGGGAATGTAAATGGGCATTGTATCGCCTCGAGCGGGCCGAGGCAAGGCCCCGGTTCGCGCGATTCACATGCAAACACCGGGAATACCACAGAAGGGGCCGAACAGGGTCGCCAAGACGCCCAGAGAATGGGGCCGGCATCATAGCCGGGATTCCCTGGGGCAGCGGGCAGGAGGCCGTCCCACACGCCCCGTCAGTAGTCGATGTAGGCGATGTTGTCGACATCGGTGCCGGGATAGTTCAGGTAGATCGTGCCCGATGCCCGGTGATAATACCACCCATAGGTCTCTCCGTTCGCCGTTGCCGGAAGGCTGGACGGATCGTCGATGTAGCTGATTGCGGACAGGCCATTGAGCGGATTCTTCGGGACCTTTGTAAGGTAGGGCCCGAGCGGATAGCTTGCGGAGGTCTGCTTTGTGCCCGATGGGTTCCCCGCCACGTCCGTGGTTCCCTCGAGCTGGGGAGCCACGTACAGGTTTGAGACGCCGGAACCGTTGACGTAGCCGGGGGGATAGCCGTTGTGCTGCATCTTGTACATCTCGATCTGGGATCGCATCGCTTGCAGATTCGTCTTGGCCGCGGAGACCTTGGCCTCGGCGGTGTTGCCCTGGAACGTCGGCAACACGATCGCCGCCAGGATGCCCAGGATCGACACGACGATCATCAGCTCGACCAGTGTAAAACCTTCTTTTCGCATGGTTCTCGACCTCCGAGAAGGACGTTGGCGCCCCCGGCGGGCCCGCACCGCCCGGCCGGCCGCCTACAGAAAAGTCTACGAAATCCCCGCCGACCCGCCAAACCCGTTCGCCCACCCGTAGAGGCGAGGCATATGCCTCGCCCTCGCCCTCGGCCACAAACGAGACCCGTTCGTAGTGTGCTCGGAAGAGCATCCCTGTTCGCGGTGCATGTCCGCAACCGCCCGCCCGGTGCAGCGGGTGACAACAGGCCATGTAGGCACTTTGGCTAAAGAATTCTCGTGCGTGCGACCGATAAATGCCAGGAGAGATAGGTAGGCGGTTAATGTGGTGAAAGAATGCGGACGCCACGTTTCGAAAACAGGGCCTCTTTGGAAAGGGTAGTACTTATGGTAGATCAGAGTATCGCTCCAGGTATTTTCGCGAAGCGGATGATGATTGGCGCGCTGTTGGCTGTGCTGGTTGTGGGATCGGCAAGCATGGCCGCAACGACTATAGGCCCTGATGGTGATGATGACAGCGTGACGGTTTCACCTGGCGACACGCTGACCGGCCCCGTCACCGTGCAGTCCGGCGGAACCTTGATCCTCGATGGCGGGACCATAGATGACACGGTATTCGCCGAAGGGGGCAGCGCTGTAGAGATTCGCCGTGGTGCCATAAATGGGCCGGATTATTATTGGGGAACAGATCTGAATGTTTACGAGAAAGCAACGGTCACTTTCTTTGGGGCCAGTTTCGAAGTGGACGAATATCCCTACGAAGGCAATTTCGAAAGCCACGGTGAGCCAACACTCACCGGCTATACAGGCGGCCGCAATGTTGCCATCCGGGGACGATCGGAATCTGACGAAACCCTTTATACAGTCCGAACCTACCTGGATAATGCAAAGGTCGTGGTCTATCTTGGGACCAGCACAACCCCTCCGCCCAGTGACCCCCCAGTGGCTGTGGATGACAGCGCCTTCACGGCGGCTAACACACCTGTCACGATCGACGTTCTGGGCAACGACACGTATGAAGGCGACTTCGTTACTGTTAGCGTGCCCACAGAACCAAGCAACGGCACCGCGGTCGTCAACGACGATGGGACTGTGACTTACACGCCTTACGCTGATTTCGTCGGGATGGATACCTTCACGTACACCCTAGCAGACGAAAACGGTGAGTCTGACGCCACGGTTACTGTGAATGCGGGTAGTATCGAGATCGACATCAAGCCGGGGGACGACACCAACCGGGTCAATCTGGGTTCCAAGGGCGTGATTCCCGTGGCGATCTTCTCGACCGAAGATTTTGACGCCACGGAGCTCGACCCCGGCAATATCTTCCTGGCCGGCTCCGAGGTACGCGTGCGGGGAAAGGGCAACAAGTACCTGGCGAGCGAAGAGGACGTCAATGGCGACGGACTGCTCGATCTGGTCGTGAAGATCGAAACGCAAAACCTCGATCCGGACACCTTCCAGGAAGGCGGCGCCTATCTGCGCGTTCACGCGACGTCGGATCAGGAGAGTAGCCCCGTGCTGTACGAGGGCTGGGATAGCATCACGATCGTCCCGCCGGCGAAGTAGCGGCCGTCGCAACGGCGACCGGTTCGTTGCGTATGAAAGCCAAGGGCTGCGGCTTGGGTCGCAGCCCTTTTTTTTGTGCGGCCGGGGTTTGGCTACTGGTCGGCTTCGCGGCCGATCTCCTGTTCGAGCCGGTCGAGCTCGTCTTCGACATTCTCCTCGGTGATCTGCTTCTCGGCCTCGGCCTGGTATTCTTCGGCGGTCTTGAGCTGCTCGGGCGGCGGGGCCTCCTGGCTATCGTCCGAGCAGCCGGCCAGGCCAAGCGAGACCAATGCGACAACGATCCAAACGGCAATGAGCTTTCGCAACATCATTCCAGTCTCCTTCCCAGATCATCCGATTCTGAATCCGCGCCTTCGATGAACCCACTCAGTCCTGAGGCGGCGTTTCCTGCGATGCGTCTTCTGCGGGCGGGGCCGGGGTCGGTGCGGGCACCGATTCGGCGTCCATCATCGCCCGTCGCTGCTGCTGAATCCGGCCCTGCTGACGCTGGTGGACCTGCTGCTGCATCTCGATCAGCTTCTCGACGCGGGCGATCATCTCGGCGTTGCCCTTCTGCTCGGCCAGCTCGCGAATCCGGGCCAGGCGGGCCTGGCGCTCCATGTGCCTGGCCTGATGCCGCTGCTGCTGGGCCTCGAGGGCTCGTAACTGCTGCTGACGGCCCTGGCCCCTGGCCTCGGCGGCCTTCTCCCGGCCGGCGGCGGCCTCTTCGGCGGCCTTGGTCTTCGCCTCAGCGGCCTCGGCCTGCTGGCCGGCGCGCCTCTGCTCGGCCTGCTGTTTAACCTCTGCAGCTTTCTCAGCCGCCTTTTCCCTGGCCTCGGCGGCCTGCTGCTGCGCGGCTTGGCGGGCCTCTTCGCTCGGCCGGGCCTCCTGCGTTCTGGCCGGCCGCTCGGGACGCCGTGCGCCGCCCCCTCCGCCCTGGGCCCATGCAGCGGCTGCCATCCAGCACAGAACCAGGCACGCACACAGTAGTACAGTGGTCTTCTTCATCGTCAATCCCCTAAAAAAGTCCGGCCTATGCCATATTCCTACTTCACTTATTCGCAGTAGTTCACCGCAATCTCGTAATCGACCGTCCCGCGCAAAGAGTTTAGCCCGAATTGGTGCCGTTGTCATTCGTTGGGCGACTCGACCGGAACAGCAGGCCGATCAGCATGATTGGGACGTTCCAGAGAACCATCATCAGCCGGAACAGCCGGCCGGGAATCGACACATCGCGATAGCCGATCTGACGCCAGGCCTGGCCCCAGACGCTCGCCTGCCAGCGGATGTTCACAAACGGCAGATAGTGGGTCAGTTGCCCTGTCGCCGCGCCGCAGTTCGGACAATAATGCGCCCGCGGATCGACCGGCTGGAAACACCCGATGCACACCGGGACTTCGATGTCCTGTTCGGCGCCCTTGCCTTTCGTTGCCTTTTCGGCCATGGCCAGATCCTCCCGTAATGCCACCACACGTTCGATAGCCGGCCTGGAACGTCATCGTCTGCCCTTCAGGCCTATCCTACCACCTGCGACCGATCCGGTCGATCCCGGATCGGGGCCGAATGCCACAGAAAAAATACGGCCTTTCCACGAACCCCGCCGCGGCGGGGGATGTATCGTGTTGTCGATTCGATTCACTTAGGCCGCGGCCGCTCCCGATGCGGTCGGAACAGAAAGGACAAACTGATGGATCACATGGATATCTCACGCCGGGGCGTACTTCGCTACGGCGCCGCGGTGGGTGTGGCAAGCGCCTGTGCGGGCTGCATTCCGGGCAGCTCCAGGAAGGCCGACCTCGTCGCCGAGCCCGAGGCGGGCATGCTGCGACTGAGCGCAGATGAATCGGCCGGGCTGACCGAGCCGGACAGCAGCCTCTTGGTCAGCGTCGAAGGCGGCCGCGAGAAGATCCTGCTGATTCAAACGCACGACGCCTTGTACGCCGTCAGCTCCAAGTGCTCCCACCTGGGCTGCGACGTGGTGTACGACAAGGAATCCGGGCTGATCGTCTGTCCGTGCCACAACTCGCAGTACGCCTTGGACGGCAGCAATGTGAAGGGCCCCGCAAGGCAGCCCCTGCGGCGGTACGACACCGTACGCCGGCAGGGACGGGTCGTAGTCGCCCTCTGACCCGGCCGCCCATCGAATCATCTTTCGGTCGCTCCCGTCGCGTGGAGATGCCCGGCCCAGTGGGCAAGGGGCGGGGCACCTCGGTTTACCCGCAAGCCTCGGCGTCGGCCCGCCGAAAGTGCCCCCCCTGCAAAGCATAACAAACGAAGCCCCGCACGCCGCACGCCTTGGTGTCCAACACTTGCAGATCGGTCGGCGCCGGAGGTCGCCAGCGAGACAAACGGACCGCCAAATGCCGAGCAGAGCCCTTTGCACGCCGAGGGCCGATCTGGTACAGTATAGCCGTCAGGCTGATTCACGCTGAGATCAGGTGCCTCGCCGCTTCGGGCGGGGCAGGGCCGGCCCGGTGTGGCTGGGACCGTTCGCGGGGGCCAGCGCTCTGCCTCCGGACGAACCGGCCGACGGCCGATCGGCGCAGAAGACGAAGAGGAGTCATACCATGCGAACACGCAAAGCCTTCACTCTGATCGAATTGCTCGTGGTGATCGCCATCATCGCCCTGCTCATGGCCGTGTTGATGCCCGCCATGAATCGGGCGCGCGAGCAGGGCAGGCGGGCGGTGTGCCTGAGCAACGTCAAGCAGTTTGGCCTGGCCTGGGTCCTGTACGCCGACGACAACGACCAGAAGATCGTCAACGCCTGCACCGTCGCGAACACCGAGGGACACAACGACGCCGAAGAGCCCTGCTGGCTGTACTTTCAATCCGACTGGACCAGCGAGGAGCGGCGGATCCAGGGGATTCAGGACGGCGCGATGTGGCCCTATATCGGGCAGCTCAAGATCTACAAGTGCCCCACCGGCATTCGCGGGGAGGTGAACACCTACGCGATCGTCGACGCCATGAACGGCGCGATGTCCAGCATTCCCAACGTGCCCCGAGAGGTCTACATCAAGCGACGTACTCAGATCAAGCGGCCGGGCGAACGCATGGTGTACGTCGATGAGGGCCGGACCACCACACAGAGTTGGACGATCTTCTACGACCGCGCGTCCTGGTGGGACCTGCCGCCCACGCGGCACGGGGAGGGGACGAATTTCAGTTTTGCCGACGGGCACGCCGAGTACTGGAAGTGGCAGGACGTGCGGACGACGAAAGTGTCGCATCTGGAGGGCGACTACCAATCGCTGGTCGCTCTTGAGGACAACCCGGACATTCAGCGCGTCCAGCGTGCGGCCTGGGGGCAGCTCGGTTATACGCCGGCGCAACCGTAGAATGGGCGTGGTCCCGTGCGGACCATGCGTCACAAGAAATCATCATATACAGGCCAAAGGAAGAGACCATGCCCAGGCAGTTCATGACACGACGGGCGTTCCTCGGCCGGACGACGGCCGCGGCTGGGGTGCTGGTCGTGCCCTCGTTCGGGCCGGCCACAGCGCAGCCGCCGGCCGGGACTGACTCCGACGAACGGCAACGCATCGAGCAGGCAATCCCCAGCGAGGCGCCGGCCCGGCCGCTGCGGCCTCGCAAACTGCTGATCTTCGACCTCAACGTCGGTTACGGCGGGCACGGGTCCATCCGCACCGCCAATGAGGCCTTCACGCGGATGGGCCAAAAGACCGGGGCCTTTGAGACGGTGGTCAGCAGGGACCCCGCCGTGTTCGAGCCGGAGAGCCTGCGCCGATTCGACGCGGTGTTCTTCAACAACACCGTGGGCAATCTCTTCGAGGACCCTGCGCTGCGTGAAAGCCTGGTGGAGTTCGTCTACAGAGGCGGCGGGCTGATGGGCGTTCACGGCACGTCCGTCGCCTTCACGAAGTGGCCCGGCGCGATCGAGGACTGGCCGGAGTTCGGCATCATGATCGGCGCGCGCGGCGCCAGTCACAAGGCCAGCGACGAGCACGTCTTCATCAAGCTCGACGATCCGACCCACCCGGTGAACCAGGTCTTCGGCGGGCAGGACTTCGACTACCGGGACGAGTTCTTCCGCGTGCACGAGCCGTACTCGCGGGACCGCGTTCGAGTCCTCATGAGCATTGACACAGCCAGGACCGACATGCAACAGGAGCCGTCCTATGGAGCGGTCGTGCGGGCCGACGACGACTATGCGTTGGCCTGGGTGCGGCAGTACGGGCGCGGTCGTGTGTTCTACTGCACCATCGCCCACAACCCCTACGTCTTCTGGGACCCGACGATGTTGCGGTTCTATCTGGCCGCCACCCAGTTCGCCCTCGGCGACCTTCCGGCCCCGACGACACCCAGCGCCAAGCTCACGCCGGCCGTTCGCGCGCAGGAGCGCCTCGGCTGGCGTCTGGCCCTCGTGGCCGCCGAGCCGGGCGAATCGACGTTCTTCGACACCATCGACCAGGCCGGCGAACTGGGGCTGTTGTACGTCGGCGGCAGCAATCGACAGAAAATCAGTCGAGATATCCCCAAGAAGTTCCACGACCGACTGACCGCCGAGGAGATGCAGCAGATTCGACTCAAGCTGGATGCTGCAAGCGTCCGCCTGCTCACCTATCACCTGGACGCGATGCCCTCCGACGGCGCGGGCCAACTGAAGATCGTCGAATGTGCCCGAAAGATGGGCATCGAGGCCGTTGTCGCACCAGGGACAAGGATTGCGCCGGAAGGCAGACTCCCCCAGATCGTCAGCTTAGATAAGGCCGCGCGCGCCAGAGGCATCGATTCGCTTCTCGACGAGACGCGTCGGCAAGAGCAAGGTCCCGTGGTCTTCTGCGTCGAGTCCGGCGACGACGAATTGAAACGGACGATCGAGACTTTCAACAAGGCTGTAACCAAGCCGACCTGAGGTATCGCCATATGACACAAGACAGACATGTCGGACGATGTTCGCGGCGTCAGTTCATCCAACGAACAGCAGCCGTTTCCGGGGCGATCGCATTTCCATGGATTGTGCCGTCCTCGGTTTGGGGCGCGCAAGGCAACGCCGCCCCGAGTGAGCGGATCACCGTCGGCCTGATCGGCTACGGGTGTATGGGGCGCGGTCACCTGGCTCGCCTGGCCGGCGACCGGGAAATCCAGGTTCTGGCCGTCTGTGATGTGGACGCGGTGCGCCGGGACGAGGGCAAGCAGCGCGTCGAGGCCGCCTACGCCGCCCGCCGCCCTGCGGGCACGTATCGCGGCTGCGACACCTATAACGACTACCGCGAGCTGCTCGCGCGGGCGGACATCGACGCGGTCGTCATCGTCACGCCGGACCACTGGCACGCCTTGCAGTCGATCGACGCGGCCAAGGCCGGCAAGGACGTCTACTGTGAGAAACCAGTTTCGTTGACCGTCCACGAGGGCCGCCGGCTTGCCGAGACGGTGGACCGTTACGGCCGGATATTCCAGACGGGGACGCAGTACCGCTCCATCTCCACGATTCGCCGGGTCTGCGCGTTCGTACGAGGCGGCGGGCTGGGCGAGGTCAAGTCGGTCTTCACACTCTGGCAGCCCTTGGGCGAGAACTTCGGTCGTTCGTATGCGCCTGTGAGCCCGGCGCTGGCGGCCGAGCCGGCGCCCGAGGGGTTGGACTGGGACCTGTGGGTTGGCCCGGCTCCCTGGCAGCCGTACAACAGCGCCTACCACAGAAATCCGATTCCCGGTGTCGTGCCCTGGGCGTTCCATGATGACTTCGGCGCCGGCGCAGTCACCTGGTACCACTCGCACGCCGCGGACGTGATTCAGTACGCCCTGGGCGTCGAGAACAGCGGACCGGTCGAGTTCATCCACCCCAGCACGGGCCGGTATCCAACGCTCACCTGCCGCTACGCCAACGGCACACTCCTTCACATGGTGGACCACTGGGGCATGGTGAAGGATCTGTACAAAGCCGTGCCCGCAGACGCCCGGCTGGAAGGCAATTTCGGCGGCGTATTCGTCGGCGAGCGCGGCTGGGTCACATCAATGAGCACCGGCGGACCGGTCGAGGGCGGCCCCGACGACCTCTTCGAACGCATGAAGCTGACGACGCGCGAGGTGAACATCGGCGACAACGATCATCACGCGAACTGGTTCGACTGCATTCGTACCAGGCGGCAGCCCAATTGCGGCGCCGAGATCGGCCACCGCTCGGCCTCACTCGGACAACTGACGATCATCGCCTACAAGCTGGGTCGGTCCCTGACGTGGAACCCTGCTACCGAGGTCTTCATCGGCGACGACGAAGCCACGCGGATGCTGGCCCGCTCGCTGCGCAGCCCTTGGCTGCTTTAGCCGGATGCCGCAGCCTGTCTGGCGCGCTATGCGATGTCGAACACCTTGGTCAATTGGGTGATTTCGAAGACCTTGCGGATCTTGGGATCGAGGTTGAACAACTGCAATTGGCCCTCGTTGTCGAGCACACGCTTGTGCACCTTCACGAGCAAGCCCAGGAAGGCCGACGACATGAAGCGGACGTTCTCGAAGTTCAGGACAAGTTTCTTGTGCAGGTTCTCCTTAATCACCGGACGCAGGGCCTGCTCGAGCTTGTGGATCTGCTGTTCGTCGAGAATATTCTCATCCCCAAAGGTCACGATGCTGACCTCGGTCCCGTATTCGACTTTGAGTTTCGGTTCTGTCGATTCCATGGGCACCTCAGTGCTGAGTGTTCTTACTGCGGGAGCCTGGAAACCATCCGGCCCCTCGCTGCCGTATGGGCTGTATTGTAGTCATCGGGCCCGTCTTCGCGAGCAAAAAAACCGGAGAAACGCGCAGGATCGGATTCCGGATCGAGCCGCCTCGGACAACCCGCCTATGCCGAGGCAGATTCGGCCAGCGTGCCGAGAATGGAGATCCCGTTGAACATCGCATGCATGAAGAGAGGTCGCAAGAGCGATCCGCTCTTCTCGTAGGCATAGCCGAGCCCGAGCGACAGCACAAACAGCGCCGGCCAGTGTGTGACGTTTCCGTGGACCGTGGCAAACAGAACCGACGTCAGCAGGATGGCCGGCCACGGTCGGCCGAGATAGGAGCGGACCATTGACTGGAGCAGGCCTCGGAAGATCAACTCCTCGACGAGGGAGGCCACCACCACCGCCAGGAAGGCCAGCAATAGCGTAAGGGCAACGTTGGAATACTGGGTCATCAGCTCGAGCGCCTCATGCCGGGGCATCTCGAAGTCTCGGCCCGAAAGTCGCTGGCTGGCCCACTGGCCGACCCGCATGGTGGCGGCGAACGCCGCCAGCACCAGCGGCCAGACCGCCAGCAGATGCACGAACGACGCCCCCAGGTCCCTCGGGATCGTGCCAACCCGCAGCCCGAACCCCTTCAGACCGCGCGCAAAGTGAAACGACGCGAGAGGAAGAATCACACCGAAAACGGTCAGTAGCGCGACCACACAGAAGATCAGTTGGTCCAGGAAGACCTTCTGCAAGCCGTCGGCCGGACGGATGAACGAGACCGCCAACGATTGGACAACGACAGTGCCCAGCAGCCAGAGGAAGAACGGGATCAGCGGCACATAGGGCGGCATATCGTTGCGGCGGGGCGGCGCATCGGCCAGGGACTTGCGTCCCAACGACGTCCGCGCCAGCCAGACGGCGAAGATGCCGATGCCGATCAAAGTGAACACGTGGTCGATGCTGACCGATCTCGTCAATTGGGTGAACGTCTCAGCAGCCGTCATGGAACTCTGTTATCGCAGAACATCTCGGGCAACCCCCAAGCGGGTTGAAAACCGCAACCCATTGCACTACACTACGCCGATGGGGCTCGGATCGTGCGAAGTATGGCAGAGACGCCCCGCGTTATCAAGGGAAATGAACCATGGATGTATTTCGGATTGAAGGACCGGTCCGTCTCTCGGGTCGGGTCGCCGTAAACGGCTCGAAGAACGCCGCCCTACCCATCATGGCCGCGGCGATCCTGGCCGAGGGCAACTCCGCGCTGGCAGGTGTCCCGAGGCTGTCGGACGTGCGGGTATTCGCAGATCTGCTGCAAACACTGGGCTGCCGGGTGGACCGAGACGCCGACGGGCACATGAACATCGACGCGACGACGATCGACAACCCGGTCGGTGATTATGAGATCGTTCGAAAGATGCGGGCAAGTGTTTGCATCCTGGGCCCGCTGCTGGCCCGTTGCGGCAGGGCCGAGGTCTCGATGCCGGGCGGCTGCGCGATCGGGGACCGGCCGATCAATCTGCACGTGCGAGGCCTGCAAGAACTCGGCGCCAGGATCCACCTCAAGAACGGCTACGTCATCGCCGAGGCGCCGCGCGGATTGAGAGGCGCCAGCATCTTCCTGGGCGGCTCGTTCGGTTCAACCGTCCTCGGGACGGCCAACATTATGATGGCCGCGACCCTGGCCAAAGGCCGCACCGTCATCGAGTCGGCCGCGTGCGAGCCGGAGATCAGCGACCTGGCCAACTGCCTCAATGCGATGGGCGCCCGGATCAGCGGGATCGGGTCGCCGCGACTGGCCATCGAGGGGGTGCCGCGGCTGCACCCGGTGCGGTACGAGGTGATCCCCGACCGCATCGAGGCCGGTACGCTGATGGTCGCGGCCGCCATCACGCGAGGCGAGCTGAAGCTCGTCAACTGCCGGATCGACGACATGATGGCCGTCGTGGACAAGCTCCGCAGCGTGGGCGTGGCCGTCGAGCCGAACGACGACGGCTGCACCGTCGCCGGCGCCGACCGCATCAGGCCCACCGATGTGACCACCCAGCCTTACCCCGGCTTTCCCACAGACTTGCAGGCCCAGCTCATGGCGCTGCTGGCCCTGGCCGAGGGCAACAGCGTGGTCATTGAGAAGATCTTTCCCGACCGCTTCATGCACGTGGCCGAGCTGAATCGCATGGCTGCGGACCTCCGCAAGGAAGGTCCGGCCGTGATCGTTGCCGGCGTCAAGAATCTGGTGGCGGCCCCCGTGATGGCGTCCGACCTGCGGGCCTCGGCGGCGCTGGTCCTCGCGGGGATGGCCGCGGAAGGAACGACCATTATCAATCGCGTCTACCACATCGACCGGGGTTACGAGCGAATCGAGGAACGGCTCAACCCGCTCGGCGCGAAAATCTATCGCGAGGACGCCCCGGCCCCGTAGGCGAGGAGACGTGCGGCGTCTTGGCTTCCCGAGGCCTCCTTTGAGGGACTCCACATGCGGAAACCATTGAGGTGGGTCAAACCCATTGTCCTGTTCGTGGGCATCGTCGTCGTCGCGGCCGTCGTAGGCATCAACGTTTTCGCCGACAGCGCCGTTCGCACGGCGATTCGCCGGGCAGGCGCCAGGGCCCTCAAGGTGCCCGTGAACGTCGAGAAGGCCCGCTTGTCGATCTTCAGCGGGAAATTGGGCCTGGAAACGCTCACAGTGGGCAATCCACCGGGCTACAACCGGCCGACCCTTCTCGATCTGAGCCGGGGCGATATCGAGATCGACACGAAATCGCTGCTCGGCGACGAAGTGCGCATCAAGGACGTCCAACTCGACGGCATGCACGTGTTCATCGAGCAGAAGGGCCTCGACAACAACCTGCACGAGGTTATCAGGGCGCTGCCCCGCGATCAACGGGCGTCCGGAAAGAAACTCGTCATCGACCGCCTTGAGATCACGAACGTCACAGTGAACGTCCGGCTGCTGCCCATCTCCGGAGGCCCCGACACCGTCGCATTCCGGCTGACACCGATTCGTATGACCGATCTGGGCCGCAACGAGCGCCTCGACGTCGCAACACTGACCACCAAGATCCTTCTGGCGGTGGCCAGGGGTATCGCCGAACAGGGCGGTGGCGTTCTCCCCAAGGAGATGACCTCGGGGCTCAGCGGCGTGCTGGACAAAGCGGTTGACATCGGACGGATCATCTTCGGCAGCGGCCAGAACGGCGCCGGGGAAACCGGCCGGGGAATCACCGACGGACTCAAAAGCCTCGTCCGACCGAAGGGCGAAGAATAGACCCGCTCATCGGCGCTGCGCGGCCGCGGTCTGGGTATCGGCACCCGTTCGCGTCGGCGCATAGCTGCGAATCTCTTGCGGCGGCGCCGTGTGGCCACCGTCTCTGCTGCGCAGCAACTGGCGCTTCTGGTAGCACTGTTCTCGGAAGACAGCGATCTCGGCCGGAAGGCTTGCGTTGGGCGAATCGCCGAAGAAGGCGTGGATGATCGGAAACACGAGGTCGGGGTTCGTCTTGCGGAACTCCTTCATCATCGCCTCGATCTTGGCGGTGGCGACGCCCTCCTGCATGCAGGTGAACGGGCCGACGTGGAAGATGCCGGAGATACAGGCATCGCCTTGCGGCTGAATCAGATCGTGCATGAAGTAATACGCGATCCCCGTGCTCAGGGGCGACTCGCCTTCGATGTTGCCGTGCCCCTCGTGCTCGCGCTCGAGCTTCTCGATGATCTCCATCGGGTGCGGCAGGACGTGACGGCCTTCAAGCACCTCGTGGAACGGCGCGGCCAGCTTCTGCGCGATGTGGTCCATGTAGCGCGACTTGAGCAGCGACTGGCCCAGTTGCGCCGTCGCCCGCCAGGCTCGGCCCAGGTTGAACGAGTGCAGGCCCAGATGAACGTCGCGCTTGTTGTTGCGAATGTTCATCTTGTTGACGTAGAGCAGCCAGTCCGTGATCGGGTCGCGGACCACCTCCAACTGATTGTCCTCAAGCTGGCGGATCACCTGGTTCGTATAGGGGTCGTGCTGGCGCATGTAGATCTCGCCGATGTAGAGAATCAGCGGGAAGCGTTCGTCCTGCGTGCGCGGCAGCGCCTTGAATTTGGCGACCGTCTCGTGTCCCCAGCGCACCAGTTCGTTGGTATCGGCGCCGCCGGTGATGACGGCGCTGACGGCTTCGAGTCGCTCTTTCTTCAGCGCATCGGCCGCGGCCTTGTCGGCGGCATACGGCCGGAACCGTCGGAGAACGTCCTCCAGCAGGTCCGAGACGTTGATCCCCTTGAACAGGATCTGCTGCATCTTCATCCGGTCCGACCCGCGCAGGCCCTGCGGAAGCGGAATGTCGATGTAGTCGGTCTCGGAAGACGGCCCGACGACGGGGACCTTCTCCAGCCCCTCCAACCGCATGAACTCCTGGAGCAGCTCGGTGTACTTGCCGAACCGGCACGGTCCGCTCGTGGTCGGCAGCATGACCAGATACTTGTCCTCCACCTCTTGCCGGCTGGTCTTCTCGATCTGCTCCTGCAGGAAACCGATCGCATCGCCGACGACCCCTTTGAGCGGGTAACAGACCTCGGTATAAATGTGTTTGCGCGCGACCTCATAGCCGCGGGGCGTATCCGTCGGCAGCACCTCGCTGTTGACGCCGAAGTGCCTTAGTCCGGCCGCACCCATGAAGCTGGCGTCGCCCATGTAGGGAATCAGCCACGTCCGCTTGTCGTAGCTGTCGGCCGAGCCGGTCGCGAGCTTGCTCATGTCCACGCGAACGGGACGGCTCTCTTCGACGACCCGTTCGTGCGCCTCGGTTCGCGTGACGAACGGCGCGTTGTTCGTCTGGGCATCGGTCACCAGCACGAGCAGCGGCTTGGCGGCGGCCTGATAGATCTTCTCTTCCTGGTAAATCTTCAGACTGTCCGGACCGCACGCAAAGTTGATCATGCGAATGGCAAACAGATTGGGATGGTCGGCGACAAACAGATTCGCCTTGAGAATCTTCACGCTCTGGACCCAGAATTCATTCTCGACGAAGCTGTCGATCGGGATGTCCATGAACTTGTGTTCGAGGAACTGCTGCGGGATGTAGTCGAGCCCGCGCACCTGCGAGAACATCGCCCCGGAACTTGAGCTGGCCTCCGGGTCGAGCAGGACATAGTCGCGCCCGATGCCGACGTACGCCTTGCCGCCACCGCGCTCGACGCGCTCGAGGAACCGGTTGCCCTCGCTATAGAGGTCGCTCTTGAACTGATTCTCGGCGACCTCGGCATACGCGATGGCATCCTTGATCTTCCGGTCGCTGAAGGCAAGGCCGATCCGCCGGAACTCCTTGCGGATCTCGCGGACCAGCAGCGGCAGATCCCCGAAGTGCAGGATCGGGTTGACCTGCTTGCGCTTGTCGAGCGACAGGACGTCGTTGAGAACGTAGCCTTCGGACTCGGTATAGATGCAGTACTTCAAGTCAGGCCGTTCCGCCCGGCGCTGCTCGATGAAGCTCGGATTGAACAAGTACTCGATGGCCGGATCGTTGTTGAGCACCGCGGCGTGGCCGGTGGCCAGTTTGCGCGCGATGCAGAATTCGGTGCGCGAGTTGTCCACGCCGATCTTGGCGATCTCGCTGTTGCTGCGGGGCGAGATCACAGGGTAGAAGCCCAACTTGCGGAACAGTGCCGCGCTCCAGATCCCCTTTTCAGCCAGCGTGGCCATGCTGCGTTTGATTCCTACGGTCGGGCCCGTCGGCCTGGCGCTCGCCAACTCCGTCTGGAGACAGCCCTGCTTCTTGAAATGCTTTTCATAGATCCGATGGTAGCGATCGACATAGTTGGTCTTGGGCTTCCTGGCCGCCTCCGAATTACCCAGTGGGCAGAAGCCCCCGGTGATAATCTCATCGTCCTCAATATGGAACACTTCGAGCTGGCAGTCTCGTGTGCCACAGGAGCGCCCGCCGAAGAGATCTCGGCAGGGAACCCTGTGTTTTAGGAACGGCATATCCACAATTTCCCACCCACGGAAGGCGGTGCCGTACGGCTTGCCTTCGGCCTCGAGCCGGCGAATCTGCTGGATGATGTCGAGCGCCTGGCCCCAGGCGCCGAACATCTCGCGGTGTGGGTAAGCCTCGACGACGCCCTCGGTCACCTGCGCCAACGCCGCAAGGAAGGCCTTGCCCAAGGCCGGACCGCCCTGGGCCGAACACCTCTGCCCCACGTGTTGGGCGCCGCCGACGAACTTGTAATAGTAGCTTCCCGCCGTGCCCCGCAGAATGGCGGCGGCGATCTCATCACGGCTGAAGCCTTCGGCGATCAGGCGGTTTTCGTCCATCTCCATGAAGACGCCGCACGTCGAATCGATGATCGGCACGCGCGGGGCCCGTAACGCCGCCTCCTGAAGCGTGGTTTCGACGTCGAGATTGATTACGTCGGCCATATTCTCCAGCGTCTGGCCGGATCCGGCCTGACAACTGTAGTTCATCTTCGCCTCTTTGACGGTCCCATCAGGCGAGAAGCTTGTGAACTTCATGTCCTGGCCACCGACCTCGAAGATCGTGTCGATCTCGGGATTGCAGTGTTTGACGCCGAGCGCGTGACAGGTGATTTCATCGGTGATGCGGTCGGTGAGGGTCATCTCCTCGGCGGTCAATTGCTGTGCCTTCTTCTTGCTCAGAAGGATCTTCTCATACAGCTTCCGAGCCGACCCTGTGGCGCCAACGCCTCGGATGACGACGCTGCCTTTGTGACGTGAGAGATATCGCAGAACGCGTTTCAGCGACTCTTCCGGATTGCCGTGCGTCTTGATGTAGAGCTTGTCGAGCAGCTTGCCCGTCTCGATTTCGACCAGCGCGCCCTTGGTGGTGGTACTGCCCCCGTCGATGCCGAGGACAACCTCCGTGCCGGGCGCGATCTCAGCCGCGAGGGCTTCGCTCTTGTCGCGTACGCGAATCAGGCTCTCGCTCAACGGCGGCGCAAAAACCCGGTTCTGTCGGCTATGTTCGGCTACTTTGTCGAGCTGCTTGAGGTTGAGAACGAAGCAATTGTCCTCTTCCATCGCCTTGAGTGCGGCCCCGGCTGCAGCAATGTTGTGATGGTGTTCCGGGCGCACGATCTTCGCGCCCAGCAGTTCTGCCAGGTTCGCCCGCACGAGGTCGTTGCTGAAGACCCCGCCGGTCACAATGGCATGTCCGTCCTGCGCGGCACTGGCGCATTCGGTCGAACCGAGGACGTCAATGACGTAGTTCCGTGCCACCGTGCGAAACAGCCCCGCGAGGTTGTCTACCCGCGTGGCCCCTTCGTTCTGCTTGTGGATCAAGTCGGACTGAACGACGACGCCACAGCGCGCGAGAAACTCACTCGGCTCCTGCGAGCGTGCGGCCTCCTCCTCGGCCCGCCGAAACATCTCCTCAACGCGTTCCTGGAGTCTCAGACGGTTCCGGGCAGCGATGGCGCCGCTTGCCGACTCATCGCCGGCTGCCCCCGCATCCTCCAGATCCGGGCTGGGGACCTCACCCTGAAACAGGCGACGACACTGCTTCTCGATGAGCATACCCGAGCCGCCGCCACATTTCGTTCCCGTCCGCCATTCGCGGATGACCTGACGGCCGCCCGTGACGCCGAGGTTGAAGAAATACGCGTCTTTGGCCCCAATATGGAACACGTGCCGCGCCTGCGGCGCAAGAACTTCAGCACCCTTTGGGATCGCGACGCTGTCGTAAACGTAGATCGCGCCGCTCATCACCGTTGGAAAACTCTCCGCAGCGCTTCCCGTCAGCGCAGTGCTGCGAATCGAACGCCGATCGAAACGGGCCAGGATGTCGCGCCAAGCCTCCTGCAGAGCTGCGAGAGGATTTGCGAAATGCATGATCGGTTTCGGCGAGTACACCACGGATCGCCCGATGTCCAGCACAAGATAATGCAACGCGCTGCTACCGATGTCGATTCCGATGAAGAAATCATCTGTACCCACGGTCTTCCGGGCGTCGGCGCTATCGTTCTCCTGCATCCTCGTCCATCCATCTTGTCTGCATGCGGTTCGACCAACTCAAGCCAGATGAGTTCCGCTCGCCACAGGGGTTTCCAAGCCAAGCCGCCCACTTGCAGGGCAGCTCAGCAACCTGGACGGAAACCACGCGCAGACTGTTAGTTCTTATGATCGTTTCGCGTTGAAATAAACACGCAAGCCTGTTCGATACTGCGCACGGCCTTTTTTGTCAAGTCCGCGCACATCAAACGTAACAGTTTTTCCACACGGCCCCGCCGTCCAAACCAAGGGCATCTCATGCCATGACAAGGGCTTATAAAACCCGCTCTATCAGCCCTAACAATATCGGAGCCTATATGACTAATACCACTAAAGTCTCTTTTCAGTAATTCTATCAACAGCTCGTCTTTTCACATGCGCGCTCACCGGTCGGCGTCGCCGGTTTGGGCTTCCTTGTATAGTTCGCGTCAACTGCATCGGTTCCGCCAAAGTTCACCGCACAGAGGCTTTTCGAGGAAAAAGATTGTCCTATGGAGAAGGTCCCATTACACTATGGGGCTGTTTTTGGAATACTCTAAAGCCCGTTCAGAGCATGACGAACCCTTTGCGTAGAGGTCTGCCATGAAAGTCACGTTCAATCGTGCTGCGCTGGCCGAAGCCCTCGGTTTGGTGATTTCCGTGGTCCCAAGCCGGACGCCGAAGCCCGTCCTGAAATGTGTTCGCATCACGGCCTCCGGCAAGCAGGTCAGGATTTGCGCGACGAACCTCGAAATGGGCCTGACCCATGTGATCTCTGAGGTGGAGATCGTGCGGGAGGGCGAAGTCGTCGTCGAGGCCAATCATCTGGCGGACATCGTCCGCGCGAGCACCGAGGACGTTCTTCTGCTTGAGGCCACCGAAAACACCTGTGAAATTCGCGGGACGGACAGCCGATTCACGATCTATGGGCAGGAGCCAAGCCAATATCCAAAAGTCCCATCGCTCGAGGAGGGCGACGTCAGTTTTACGATCACATTGGAGCAGTTGCAGTCCGGCATTCAGCAATGCCTCTTTGCCACGGCCAAAGAGAGCAGTCGCTATGCGATCAATGGGGTCCTCTGGGAGATCAAGGGCAAGAAGCTGTTGCTGGTGGCGACCGATGGACGGCGACTCGCCCGCTGTCGTGTGGCGCTGGATACAGCGTCGAAGGAAGGCGACGGCACGCAGAAGATCATCGTGCCGGCCCGGACGATGGCTCTTCTGGAGAAGATCACCGCGCACGACAAGGAAATGGTTGGGGTCAAGGTGGTTGAGAACCAGATCCTGATGCGTTGCTCGAACGTCGTGATTAGCTCGAACCTGGTCGAGGGCAACTTCCCGAAATATGAAGACATCATCCCCACTGATTATGACAAGAACCTCAAGTTGTCGACGGAACTGGCTTTGAGTGCGGTGCGCCGCGCGTCGCTTCTGACCAGCGATGAGTCGAAGGGGATCAAACTTTCGGTCCGGGCCGATACCTTGGTGTTCTCCGGCAGTTCTCCGGAGGCGGGCGCTGCCGAGGTGGGCATGCCGGTTGAGTATGGCGGCGAGCCGATCGATATTGGCTTCAATCCGGTGTTCCTCATGGACGTCCTGAAGGTGATTGGTGAACCGGAATTTGAACTGGAACTGGGCCAGCCGGATCGGCCCGGTCTCATCAAGAGCGGCAATGAGTTTCTCTACGTCCTCATGCCGATCAACCTGAGTTGACCGCGATATCCACGGATTGGAGCGCCAAGTGAGCGGGCAGGCCAGAGTCGTTGAACCGTGCAGATTGGGCGAGGTCGCCGGTGAGTTTGTCAAGCGACTGGCGCCGACCCATGCTCGCTGCGAGTCGGTCGCTCAGGCGTGGCAGGGGCTCTTGCCGGAAGCGATGCGTCGGCATTGCTGTATCGAGACGATCACCAGCGGCTGCGTCAGAATTGTGGCCGACACGGCCAGCTATATGTATGAATTGCAGCTATGCAAGGCCGAGCTCCTGGCCGAGCTTCAAAGGCTTTGCCCGCAGGCCGGCCTCAGACGCATCAGCGTGGCCTTGGCGCGCAGGGCTTGAGGACACAACGCAGCGGGGGCAGGGATGAAGGCAGTGCCGTGGGCTCGGCGCTCTTGCCCTTTTTCTTAACGATCAGAAAGAAGGACAGTGATTTCGCATTCGAGGACAGATATGGATGCACATAAGTACGATGCCAGCAGCATTAAGGTCTTGGGTGGCGTGGAAGCCGTTCGCAAGCGTCCGGACATGTACATCGGCGATCGGGGCGTAGGCGGTCTGCACCACCTGGTGTATGAAGTGCTCGATAATTCGATCGACGAGGCCCTGGCGGGCGAATGCACGGAGATCGTGGTGCGCATCCAGGTCGATGGCACCTGCTCCGTCGAGGACAACGGGCGGGGGATTCCGGTCGAAATGCACAAAGACGTCAAGCTCAGTGCTCTTGAGGTCGTGCTTACGACCCTGCATGCCGGCGGGAAGTTCGACAGTGACAGCTACAAGGTGGCCGGCGGTCTGCACGGGGTCGGCGTCAGCGTGGTCAACGCCCTGAGCGAGTGGCTGGAAGCCGACGTCTACAGGGATGGCCAGCATTACCATTTCGAGTGCGAGCGCGGCAAACGCCGCCGGCCGATGGAGATCATCGGTGCCACGTCGAAGCGAGGGACCAAGATCACGTTCAAGCCGGACGACGAGATCTTCGGCGAGCTCGATTTCAACTCGGACACGTTGCTCAAGCGGATTCGAGAAATGGCATACCTCAACGCGGGACTCAAAATCACGTTTCGCGACGACCGCCTCAATAAAAAGGAGGACTTCAAATTCGATGACGGCATCAAGGCCTTCGTCGCGCACCTCAACGAGGGCAAGAATATCCTCCACGGCGACGTCATTTACATGAAGAGGGAAGACGGCGACGCGATGCTCAGTTGCGAGGTCGCCATGCAGTACAACGACGGCTATAACGAGAACGTTCTCGTTTTTGCCAACAACATCCGCAACATCGATGGCGGTACGCATCTGTCGGGCTTCCGCACGGCGCTGACGCGTACGATGAACGCCTATGCCCGACACAACAACCTGCTCAAAGAGGGTCATGCCACGACGGGAGATGATCTCCGCGAAGGGCTGACCGCGGTTGTGGCCGTCAAGCTGGCCGATCCGCATTTTGAGGCGCAAACGAAGGTTCGCCTGACCAATCCGGAGGTCGGCAGTTTCGTCGAGACCGTCGTCAACGAGCAACTGGGTCATTATCTCGAAGAGCACCCGACCGACGCGAAGCGCATTCTCAACAAAGCGATCCAGGCAGCGGCGGCGCGTGAGGCGGCGCGCAAGGCCCGCGAGTTGACCCGTCGCAAAGGCGCGCTGGGCAATGCGAACCTTCCGGGCAAGCTCTGGGACTGCGCCAGCAAGGAACGGGCCACGACGGAAATCTTTCTGGTTGAGGGCGATTCGGCCGGCGGCTCGGCCAAGGGCGGGCGCGATCGGAACATCCAGGCCATCCTGCCGCTGCGGGGGAAGATCCTCAACGTCGAGAAGGCGCGCATCGAGAAGATGCTCGGCCACGAGGAGATCCGGACGATGATCAGTGCGTTCGGAACGGGAATCGGCACGGACGACTTCGACGTGGACAAGTGCCGCTACGGCAAGATTATCCTGATGACCGATGCCGACGTCGACGGCGCCCACATTCGCACGCTGTTGCTGACGTTTCTGTTCCGCCAGATGCCGCTGCTGTTCGACCGGCGGATGGTCTACATCGCGCAACCTCCGCTGTACGAGGTTCGCTCGAAGGGCAGGAAGAAATCGGAGTACGTCCTGACCGAGAACGAGATGCGGCGACGTATGATCGAGCGCGGCCTCGAAGGCACCTCGTTGGCGATTCGGGAAGGCCTGTCCATGGGCGCGCAGAGCGACGGGGCGCCGAAGGAGAGCCCGACGTTTGACGTCCGCACGCTGACGGATGAGGGGTTCGCCGAATTGGTCAAGATGCTTGCGGATGCCGAGCGCATCGTCGGAGTTCTGGAGCGCCGTGGGATCACCTTCAGCAAGTTCCATGAGGCGCACTATGATGGCGTGAAGCTGCCCCGCTTTGTGATCCGTTACCAGGGCCGGGAAGAAGCGTACGACGAGGCCGCCGACTATGAGAAGCGCCTTGACGAGATCGGAGAAGGCAAGCGCCTGGCCGCCGAGAACGGCGACGACGCGGAAGAATCACACGTGATGGCCGAGGAACTCCATGAGGTCGCCCGAATCAACCAGATCGGCGAGAGGCTCAGGAACGATTTCAATCTCGATCTGAACGACTTCCTGCTGACCGAGGAGAAGACCGAATCAGGTGAATCACTGCCGACCAAGTTCCAGCTCATTCACGGCGACGATACGTACGAGATTGCCTCCCTGGCCGGGATCTGCCCCGGAATCCGTCAGATTGGGGGCAAGGGGATCGACATCAAGCGGTTCAAAGGGCTCGGCGAGATGAACGCCGACCAACTCTGGGACACGACGATGAACCCAGCGACGCGGACGCTGCTGAGCGTGCGGCTCGACGACGCCGGAGAGGCCGACCGGCTGTTCAGCATCCTCATGGGCGATGACGTCGAGAAACGCCGCAAGTTTATCCACGACCATGCCTTAGAGGTCCAAAACCTCGACGTATAGAGAACGAAAGACGAGCCCCCGGCGTCTGTGCGCCGGGGGCTCGAAGGGTATCGGTGGGTGTGTGCCTGCCTGCGGCCTCCGCAGGCACAAAATCGCACGGGGGCCGGGATGTCAGATGGAATTGAGGATCCACCGCCCCAAGAAGTCCGTGACTCCTGGATACATTTTTCCCTTCGTCCGGTGGGGCGGACATGTGTAGAAGTGATTGATCTCCGGGACGACTTTCAGGGTGAAATTGGAGATCGTGGACTGTGTGACGCCATCAAGCAGCGGTTTGAGGTTTACATCAAGTTTGACATGCCGGTCGCCTTCACCAAAAAGAACGGCAATCGGACACGCGACCCCCTTCAAATCGGAAACAGGATCGTAGTGCAGAAAGAACTGATTCGCAGGCGAGCGGAAGTGTTCGACGAGGTTCTGCGCGTCCTTGCGGAGGCGCTCTTCGGCGTCGTTGCCTGTGCTCTGATCGTCGGCTTTCGAGTTGGCCGAGTGATAGCGAAAGATCTTCACGAAGATGGAGATGGCCTTTTCCCGGGCTTGGTCATCTCCGCTGACATCCGCAATGCTTCGCACGAATTCCATTCCGTCCAGGCTCGCCTCTTCGTTCGTCTGTTCTCTTGATGAACGATACATGTCCGGCATCTCTCTGGCCTGGGCGAGCATGATTTCTTTCCCCGTGACCAAAGGGGGGGAAAGCAGGATCAGGAAGTCAATTCCATCGCATGCCGCCGCTGTGTGCAGCGCGACAGCCGCACCGAGGCTGTGACCACAGAGCCCCACCGGCCCAATCGCCGTCTTCTTCTGCAGAGATTCCACGATGTGCAGAACGTCCTGGGTCAAGTCACGAATGTCTTCGCCTTGGCCTGTGGACTTGCCGGTTCCACGGTCGTCGTATCGAAACACGGCGATCCCATGGCGAGCCAGATCGTTCGCGAGAATCCGGCCCATCAAATACTCTCCGTTCCAGTCAAAGTCCCAATCGCGATTCTGTGGTCCCGATCCACTGATGAGTACCACAACCGGGAACGGTCCCTCGCCGACAGGGAGCGTGAGCGTTCCCGACAAGCGAACGTCATCACGCGAGACGTCCATCTCCTCTTCTCGGACAGGGGATCCGTCGGGCACACCGGCCTGACACCAAGCAATAACAGAGAACACGATGATCAAGGGTAAAGACATATGGGAATGCCGAATTCGAGTAATGCCGTTCATGGGGAGTCGTTCCTTTCAGTGTAAGTGACGGTTCGTGTTCCTTTGCGTGGAACGGGCGCTGGACCGAGGCCTATTGGTTTCTCATATCGCCGGCACCGGCCCTGGACAGTTCCTCTGGGTTTCTTCCTGCACTGGGCCGGCTTACCTCGTTTGCCGGCGTCCAGGTTCTGTTGAGGAAGGTGACGTCGAGAGAGCGGTCCCTTCGCTGATCACGGGATGTGAGATCACCTGCGCCCGTTGCCGGAACTCGTCTTGCGTCAACTCGCCTTTGGCTAGTGCCGTGATGTCGGCGCTCTTGGCGCGAATGGTCAAAGCGGTCGAGGAACCCGTGACGGGCATGCCGGCGATCTCTCCCTGTAAGAGGTTGAACCAGTCCTCCGGTCTGGGTTGTGGTTCGACGGTCCTCGTCGGGCCTGTAATCGTGACCACGATGGCCTCATCAGCGGACAGATGCCGCATATTCGCCGCGTGGACGAGCGCGTCGATGATGGTCCCCTTGAGAGTCTCCAAGCGTTCGGCGCTGTATTTTGGCGCGGCCTCTTCGGTGGCGCTGCGACGTTTCGATCTCTGAGGTTGATAGAGTTCCTCGCGGGTTCTGACCCAGACGGGGTCGCCCTCGTCTGCGGGCTCTGCGAGTTCCTCGGTTTCGACGTGTGGGCCCGGCGCCAGCGGGAGATCGACGTTGATGGCGAACACCACGCCGTAACCCTGCAAATACATGTGGCGCGGCAGGTTGCCGTCACGCCCGAACGCCGCGCGGTACCCCCGCGTGATGAAGGCCTCCAGCCCCTGGGCATCGGGCAGGAGATTCGCCTGCCTGAGCCTGTTCTCAAGGATGCGGCCCATTACTGTGATGTCTTCGGAGATTTCCGTCAGTTCCTCGACGGTCATCTCTCGGGCGGGTACGACGAAGAGTGGTGGTGGCGACGCCGCACCCAAGCGCGCATAGGGCAGGTTGGAAAGGAGTCTGTCCACAAAAGCCGGCTCCGGGGCGCTCACGGCGTGCGGAACCGTGGGGGCGACGGGGGCCTCTGGAATGTCGGCGTCCACCTGGCCACGTACGATGCCGGCGAGAACGATGGTTGCAGCAACAACTGCGTAGATTCGCATGATCGACTTCATCTTTCTGCTCCTTTAGTTCGTGGTTGAGTTTTGCTGGTCGAGAACTGAGGAACGATCGCGGGTCTCGGCGAGCATATTGACCATGTCTTTCCTGGTGCGTTCGAGTTGATCCTCTGTGGCGACCGCCAGGCTGAGCAGGGCCGTGGCGAACTGTGTACTGTCCTGGCGCCGGGAGGAGTCGATCTCGGCCAGCGCGGCCGCAACCCATTGGCGGTTCTGCACTTGAGCCACGTTGATCGAGGCGATGAGGTCTTCGAGAAGGCGGTGGGTTGTTGCGTTCGAGACCGCCAGCGTCTGTGCGGCGGCCTGAAGCAGATCCGTGCGGTACTGCTCCGTGAGGTCCTCTCGCAGGGCCAGGTAACCGGCTTCGAGCGTAGATTCCCACTGCCGGCCCAGGTCCTCGACGACCTTCTGACGGACGGACGGCTCGATCGCCGCCGCCAGCGAGGTTTCCAGTGCCTTCTGCAACTGGTCGAGGTCGGCGGGTCGAGGCGCTGAGAGCCTGCCGACAGCGTAGCCTGCCAAGAGCAGGACGGCTGCGGCCGCCGCGAGCTTCGTGATCAGGCGAATGCGCTGTTCGTTCTGTTCCTCGGCCGGCGCTCCCGCCTCGTCGGCCGCCTGGGCCAGTTTCGTAAGCGTTGTGTCGAGCACATCTTGTGGCGGATGCGAGGGGACCTGCTCGTTCCGGAGTTGCTCGATCGCTCTGTGAAGGACATCGTCTTCAGGTTTCATAAGGCAACCTCGTTTCTTCGGCCTCGACGGGTTCAAGAAGCTGACGCAGCCTGGCTTTGGCACGGTGCAGCACCACCCCGGCGGCGCCGGTGGTGATCCGGAGCTCTGCGGCAATCTCCCGGTAGCTGAGATCGCTAAAGTACCGCAGGCAAAACACTTTCGCCTCCTGCGGCGGCAGTTGGCCGATCGCGGCGCCCAATCGCTCGGCCAACTCAAGGTTCTCGGCCTCTGCATCGGGTCCGGGGCGGGCGCTGGCCAACTGCATGTTGTCGTCGTCCGATGCGCGAAGCGCTTGCCGCATGCGCCGGCGCAATTGGTCGATCGCTCGCGTTGTGGCCAAGTGCAGCAAAAGGCCGCGAATGTTCTGCACGCGCTGACGCTGCGAAAGCTCAAACGCGGCCAGGAAGGCCTCCTGAAAGCAGTCGGCCGCATCCGCCTGGTTGTGCAGCAGGCGATAGGCGGTCTGCCACACGGCCGATGCGTGTTCCTCAGCGATTCTCTTCCAGTCGTAGCGCTGCAAACGATAACCTTTCGACTCACGTAGGGTGGCTTAAGCGGTTCGCGCGACGCAGCAGGCCAACTCGCCTATCTTGCCACTATAGCTATGTCGATCCTCGTGCGTGTTTTATTACAGCGAGGCTTGGTAAAGAACGGCGAGCGGTGTCACGCTGTCGGCGCAGAATTTCCCGACTTTATTGGAAGCACGTTGTTTTTTCGCTTGCAATCTCCGGTGTTCGCTGCCACAATATCGCCGTCACGGATAGGATGGAGTCGTCGCCGAGTTGTGGTCAACCTTAGGATATGGAGGCGTTGGATGACGGGGGAACGCAAGAGCACGAAAACGTCGGCGACCGGAAGCGTGCCTGCGTTTTTGCTTTTCGCCGTGGCTTCGCTCGTTCTCGCAGGTTGTGCCACGACATCGCAGGCGCCGGTGGATGCCACAGGCGTGGTTCCGTCGGAGCGGGGCGAGCGAGAATTGCTTGCCGAGATCAACCGGAAGTTCGAGAACCCCCAGGCGCACTATGAGTTGGGGCGCGTGTACGCGCGGTCCGGGCAGTGGAGCAAGGCGGAGTATCACTATAACGTCGCGCTGGGATTCGATCCGGCGTTGCGGGCCGCCCAGGCCGGGGTGGTGAAGCTGTTCATGGACCAGGGCCAGAACGCCAAGGCCGAACAGTATGCTTCCAGTTACATCCGCCAGGCGTCGAGCCACGAGCGCGAGTTGCTTCGTCTTGCGTGGGAGTTCGAGAAGCTTGATCTCGATAAGCATGCTGAGAGGTGCTTCAACCAGGCGCTGGTGGTCGGGCCGGATTCCTTCGAGGTCAACAAACAGGTGGGTTTCTACTACCTTGGCAAAAATGACCGGGCCAGAGCCAGGCAGTATCTCAGCCGGAGTTTTGAACTGAATCCAAGGCAGCCCGACGTTGCCGGCGCCCTGGGCACGCTTGGCGTGGTGGTCGAGTCGCCCGAGTCGCCGCCGATGACGATGGAGAGATAGTAGACATCTTGCATAGGTTCTCCTGACTACGACGACGTAAGCATGAGTCAATCGTTTTTCATTGCCCCGTGGCGAACGGATGCGCTGCGGGGTTTTTTTTCGTGTTATGGAGGCGTCGAGCGCGTCCCCGCGGGCCCAGGTGCAAGAGCGGGCGGCGCAGGCGCCGGACACAGAGCTTCTACGGGGTAATGGATGATGCTGGGAAAGTACTCGTTCGGGATTGGGGACAGATTCGGCCATCAGGGAAAGGCCCAACTGGCGGCATTGATGAAGGCCAGAGAGGTGGGGGTCGAGGTCACCCCGGTCTGGAACAAGTCGTTTCGTGAGCACAGTATCATCGGGACCGAGCCCGCTGATGTTCGGCGTGAGGCGGATGCAGCCGTCGCGGCGTGCGCCTGGGAGGGTGCATACTTCGTCGATGCCGACCACATCGGCCTGGACAACGTGGATCGTTTCATGGAGGCGAGTGACTTTTTCACGCTCGACGTCGCCGAGTTTATCGGACGACCGGCGAGCGAGCCTGATGTGGACGCCTTCGTCTCGCGGCACGAGGCGCTGATCGGGACGCTCACAATCCCCGGGATGCCGAGACCCTTGGAGGTGTCGGCCGCTGAGCTGCGCGAGATCGCGTCGAAGTTTCTTGTCGGCGTCCAGCAGGCGGGCCGAATCTATCGCCGTATCGCATCGAGCAAGGGTTCCGGCCGCTTCGTCACGGAAGTGTCGATGGATGAAACGGACGCACCGCAGACACCCCTCGAGATGCTCGTGATTCTGGCGGCCGTGGCCGATGAGGGCATTCGCGCCGACACGGTGGCCCCGAAATTCAGCGGGCGGTTCAACAAGGGCGTTGATTACGTGGGCGATCGCGATGCGTTCGCACTCGAATTCGAGCAGGACGTGGCGATCGTCGCGCACGCCGTCAAGACGTTCGACCTTCCTGAAAGCCTCAAGCTCAGCGTGCACTCGGGCAGCGACAAGTTCTCGATCTACGAGCCGATACAGAGGGCGTTGCGGAAATTGGACGCGGGACTGCATCTCAAGACAGCCGGCACAACCTGGCTGGAAGAGTTGATCGGCCTGGCTATGGCAGAGGGTGAGGGCCTGGCCATCGCCAAAGAGATCTATGCGGCTGCCCTGGCCCGCATCGATGAGCTGTGTGGTCCATACGGCAGCGTAATCGACATCGACCGAAGCAGATTGCCCGATCCGCAACTCGTCGCCAAGTGGGATGCGCCGCTGTTCGCCCAGGCATTGCGACATGACCCGTTCTGTGCCCGCTACAACCCTCAGCTTCGCCAACTACTCCACGTGGCCTACAAGATCGCGGCCGAGATGGGCCCGCGATTCATCGAGGCGTTGGAGCGGTACGAGCACGTCATCGCCGAGCAGGTCACCATGAACCTTTACAACCGCCACGTCCGCCCGCTCTGGATTGATTGAGGTCCGAGAACGTCTCATCCACTGCCTCGTATGCCCGGTCGGCAGGATGGCCAGGCCGGCTGTGTCCCGTCATCACAACAACTCCACTTATGATACCGGTCTGTTTATGGGGCGGCCAGACGGGATCGACGATACCGACGTTTGCAGCTAAAGCGAGGCTGACGCGGCGTCGAATTGTAGGCATTGGGCTCTCTCTTATCGATAGGATCGTTTGAACGTGGAGGCATATGAGCCAGACCCAACGACAGCAACGACTGCGTCGCCTGATCAAGACGCTCAATCGGGAGCGGAAACGGCAGGCCAGCCAGATCGATATTCTGTGCAGCGATCTCATCAGCGCCCAGCGGGCGTTCGTCAGCAGGCTCGACAGCATCGGCTTCGCGGCGACGTTCTACAAGTCGCTATTGGGGACCACAGACCTGCGCGGCCTTCTGACGCGGGCGGATGCGTTGATCCGGGAGGCCGTGCCCGGCGCCGGCGTCGCCTTCTTCCTGCGCCAGTCGGATGGTTGCCGCATGGGTGTTGTCCGCGCCGGGGAGACTCTGACTCTGGACGGCCGGCCGCTCGAAGACTACTTCGATCCTGAAGTGGTTGACCGCATCTGCAAGTCGAACAGACCCTGCACGGCCGGCGACCTGTATGCTATGGGGCTGCAAGGCAATCCCAGGGCGTTTGGCGGGGTCTCGCTGGCGACGTTGCCGCTGAGCGATTTCGGACGGCCGCTGGGATTCTTGCTGATCTGCCGTGCCATGCCGTCGGCGCTGACGGGCGAGGAGCTGCACAAGGTGGGCCTGATCACGTGCGGCTTGTCACATGCCATCGTCGCAGCCCGCGTGCCCCTCCACGCTGGCCCGTGAGCCGATTGCCGGCCAGGGCCCCGGAGATACGCAAGCCGACGGCACAGGGCGATCGCGCGCTGCAATCCGACGCTGCCGCCAACGCGGCGCAGAGGGAATTTGGTTGTCATTTGCGTCGTCCGTACCGATAATGAAGACCGCTGCTCGTGGGCCGATCTGTCGATGTGGTTCGTCTGTCGCGTGCATCGCCTCGTCGCCGGAAGCCGGCCAAGGAGAGGTGAGATTGCTGTCTCCGGGGAACAGAGTAAGGTCAACGAATTGGAGATACCTGAAATGAGCGAAGGCCCGGTTCACCAGGACCCTGTGATTGATACGACCGACTGCCTCGAAGCGGTGGGGGTTTTCCGAGGGTGGAAGAACTTCTTCTTCTTGCTCGTGGTGATCTGTCTCGTGCTGGCCCAGGCATGCTTCTGGCTGGTCGACCTGCGTCTCGTCGAGATCCCTGACGTTCCCATGGACCCGATCGCCGAGGCCGCGGCGGTCAGCACGGCGGCAGCCGAGGCGATGGCCGCAGCCGACAATGCTTCATCGCCGCCGCCGCAAGTCCAGAGCAGAGTGCGCCTGCCCCTGGTCGAGAAGCTGACCTGGGATCAACTCAAGCGCGCCATCGAAGTGGTGAACGGGGTCCTGATTCTTATGGCGGGCTTGTTCTGTCTGGCCATGTTCTTCAGTCTGACGGTTTCCCTCATCGGGCGGCTCGGTGGAATCAACCATATCGCGCGCGCGTTCTTCCTCTCTTTAATGATGTTCGTTCTGGTGGTTCCTTGGCAGGAAATCATCGGCTCGAGTGTGATCGGCGTCGCATATACCCCGGCCGAACTGGCCAAGTGGGTCTCCGACAAAGGCGCCGGCCTGACGCACACGATCCTCTACTACCTCCGGTTCAGTGCCTACTGGTTCCTCGTCATCCTGTTGGCCTTCCTGTCCCAGGCCCGCAGCGCCCGGTGGACCAAAGCCATTCTGCGTCGGCTCGAAATCATCTGATTTCTGCGTCATGTGTGTGATCGAGGAAAACTCTGTAGGTTTGGTTGAGCCCAAGGTCCTCCGCGTCGTCGAGTCGGATGTACCGCTACTGCTGGAGTGCGGCAAGAAGCTGGGGCCGATCGACGTGGCGTATGAAACCTACGGGCGGCTCAACCAGGCCCGCGACAACGTGATCCTGATCTGTCACGCCCTCAGCGGCAGCGCTCACGCGGCCGGCTACCACCGGCCCGACGACCAGAAACCCGGCTGGTGGGAGAACATGATTGGGCCGGGCAAGGGTATTGACACCAACAAGTACTTTGTCATCTGCTCGAATGTCCTTGGCGGCTGCTCCGGGACGACGGGCCCCTCGTCGATCGACCCTCAGACCGGAAAGCCATATGGATTGAGTTTTCCCATCATTACGATCGCCGACATGGTGCGGGTCCAGAAACTGCTGCTGGACAGTCTGGGCATCGAGCACCTTCTGGCCGTGATCGGCGGCTCCATCGGGGGGATGCAGGTTCTGCAATGGTCGATCGCCTATCCGGAGATGATGGATGCCGCCGTTCCCGTGGCCACGACGACGCACCTCGGCGCCCAGTCCATCGCCTTCGACGCGGTCGGACGAAACGCGATTCTGGCCGATGTGAATTTCGCCAACGGCCTGTACCGCGGCAAGTCGGTCCCGGCTCGTGGTCTGGCGATCGCCCGGATGATCGGCCACATCACCTATCTGTCCGAGGAAGGAATGCGGCAGAAGTTTGGACGACAGCTCCGAACCGCCGACAAGTACAGCTATGACTTCAACTCGGAGTTCTCCGTCGAGACCTATCTCGACTACCAAGGGCAGACCTTCGTCGACCGATTCGATGCCAACAGCTACCTCTACATTACCAAAGCCAGCGATTACTTTGATTTGACGCGGGATTACGGTTCGCTCCGCCAAGCCTTCGCCGGCACCCAGGCTCGATTCCTCGTGGTCAGTTTCAGCAGCGATTGGCTGTTCACGCCGGCTCAGTCCGAGGCCATCGTCGATGCGCTGGCCGCCAACGGCAGGGATGTAAGCTTCTGCAACATTCGATCGTCCTATGGGCACGACGCCTTTCTGCTCGAACACGAGACCCTCGGCGCGTTCATCAATTGCTTCCTGTCCGCCACTGCCCATCGCCGACGAATCGCGGTCGACGGCGTCTGCTGCCACCGACACGCCCCGCCTGTCGGTCGACACGACCAGGCGCACCGGGCGCGCGTCGATTATCAGCTCGTCGAGTCGCTGATCGAACCCGATGCCAAGGTGCTCGACATCGGCTGCGGTGACGGCGAGCTACTGGCCAGACTGCGCCACGACAAGCGAATCGACGTTCGTGGGATCGAACTCGAACAGGACCTCGTCCTGCGTTGTGTGTGCAGGCGGCTCTCCATCATCCAGTACGACGTCGAACGCGGGCTCGACAGCTATGCCGACAGGAGCTTCGACTATGCCGTCTTGTCGCAAACGGTCCAGACGATCAGGGATCCCGAGCGGGTGCTCAAGGAACTGCTGCGGATCGGCCGCAAGGTGATTGTCAGCTTCCCGAACTTCGCCCATTGGCGCGCGCGGGTGCAGTTGATGTGCCTGGGCAAGGCGCCGGTCACGAGCCAGTTGCCGTTCGGCTGGCACGACACCCCTAACATCCACTGTCTGTCGCTGAAGGATTTCGAGGAGTTCTGCGGGCGTCTGGGCGCTACGATCGAGCGACGGGTCCCCCTCGTCAAGACCCGTCCGAGCCCGGTGCGCCTCTGGCCGAACCTGTTCGCCGAGCAGGCGATCTACGTCATCAGGAGGGATTAGGACAAGATTGCAGGAAGGGCTTCGATGGCAGACCTCGAACGTATAGGCATCTCACTCGACAGCCAGTTGTTGGCGCAGTTCGATACGCTGATCGCCCGCCAGGGCTACCAGAGCCGCTCGGAAGCGATTCGTGACCTCGTTCGACAACAGTTGAGCCAGGAGCGGCTCGCTGATCCGCAGGCCGAAGCCGTCGCGGCCGTGTTTCTCGTCTACGATCACCACGCCGCGAACCTCGCCGAGAAACTCATTGCCGTCCAGCACTCGCACCTGCTGCACGCGATCAGCTCGCTGCACGTGCATCTCGACGAGCATGACTGCCTCGAAATCATCGTTCTGCGCGGCCAGGTCGGCGAAATCAATAGGGTGGGCGAGAACATCCTGAGCATGAAGGGCGTCAAGCTCGGCCGCGTCAACCTCGTCGCCATATAGAATCCGTCGCCCGACGACAATTGTTCTGCGATTAGGGCTTGACAGCCGCCCGCGCGATCCGCTCTAATACCAGTTCACGAGGGCGATTAGCTCAGTTGGCTAGAGCGCACGGATCACACCCGTGAGGTCACAGGTTCGAGTCCTGTATCGCCCATTTCAATAAACTTCTTCCGCACAGCAACTCACGAATCTCATCAAGCAAATGTTTGAATAAAGGCGAATTGATTTCAGACAGCTTTCAGACAGTTTTCTCGTAAGTCCTTATTCTGATTCTGTAATTCTTCTTGGTCGTCCCCACGTTTTCGTCGCTTCTCGCCATTCGCCACCACATGATCTGAGGTACTCCCAGTTGTCAAGACCAGAATCTCCGTTCTTTAAGGTAGGATTCTGTAGTAGTAGCATCTTCTTTCTCTTTGCTTCTCTTTCTTTCTTGTTAACACCTGTTACATTGTTACTTCCCGTCCCGTCGGGGCCATAGTGAACCTCCGCCGGCGTGCGGTACCCCAACGCCTGGTGCAGGCGAGCCGTGTTGTAGAACCGAAAGTACTCGCCCAAACCGGCCCGGGCCTCATCCACCACCGCGTAGTCCTTCAGGTACACGTCCTCGTACTTGACGCTTCGCCAGAGCCGCTCGTTGAAGATGTTGTCGAACGCCCGGCCCCGCCCGTCCATGCTGATCCGTACGCCCGCTTCGGTCAGCTCCTCGATCCACTCGCCGCCGGTGAACTGGCTTCCCTGGTCGGTGTTGACAATCTGGGGCCGGCCCATCCGCAAAGCCTCCCGCAACGCCCGCACGCAGAACCACGCCTCCAGCGTCGTCGAGAGCCACCACGACAGCACGTACCGGCTGAACCAGTCCAGGATCGCCACCAGGTACGCAAAGCCCTGCGACAGGCGAATGTATGTGATGTCCGAGGACCATACCTGGTTGGGCCGATCGATCCGCAGGCCCCGCAGCAGGTACGGGTACACCCGATGCTCCAGGCAGACGGGCCAGCGCCTGCGACTTCCACTTGCCCACCTGCGAGGGGTGAATCTCGTACGCACTGGCAATCTCGTTGACCGTCTTGTGACCCTCGAACGCTTCGACCACCACCCGCGTCTTGAACGCCCCGTTCCGCTGTTTGCGCTGTGTCATGTGAACCTCCTGTCCGACGCCACCATACCACAGCCATACTACCTTATCCACTGGTCCAAGAAAGCGGGAGTATTATAATATCCAGGCCATCCTCCGCAGCGATCCTCTCACAGACTGCCTCGGCGGTCGGGCTTCGGTCCATGTTGGCGTGGCACACGAACAGATAGTGCAGTTTCTCGGCCATCCTCTCCCCCGATCATTTCTGCTGGTGTTCGCGTCCGCAGCATTTCTTGTATTTGTGCCCGCTGCCGCACGGACAGGGTGCGTTTCGAGCCACCTTCGGCTTGGGAGGGAGCTCCTGTATCGGTATGGGCGCCTCAGGCTTCTTCGCTCGTGCCGACGGCCGCGAGGCCTCTTCAGCCAGCCCCAGCTCAGCCATCATGGCCTGGCGGGGGATTTCAATGGCCACCGGTCCCGTTGGATCCGGCATCGTTCGAATCAGCGTCAGGACCTTCTGGCGCCCTTCTTTTGTTCGGCACGCCTGGCGCGGTGTTTTGCAGCCGAGAGCCGGCAACGACATATCGAGCCAACCCATGTAGTGCTTGTTCATCAGATCCTGCAATGACGATGCGATCTCCGGCGTGATCTTCATGGGCTCGGGTTCGCCCATTCGTTCATCAAGGGGAAGGTCCTCCGGGGGCAGGTCCCACGGGCGCGTCGTCACCCCTCCAAAGGCCACGCCCGGCAACGCCTCCAGCCATTTGCGGCCGCGAGCAAGACGCTCAGCAGAGTTGACGGTGAGCACCAGCTCATCGCCCACGAATTCCAGCCGTCCCAGGGTTATCGTATCGCCCATCCCCCTGTTGTCCGGGCCGGTAGGCTTGCTCCAGACGAATTCATCCATCTCCTCGTCGTAGTCGATATCCTCTCGTTCCTCCAGCACCCCGCGAACCTGCTGCGGATCGACAACAGAAAACGATGCAGTATGCCAGAGCAACTCCTCGCCGTCTGTGTTGTGCATGTGCGGCGGCTGCCAGTCGGCCTGCCAGTCGTCCATCCAACCCCACAGCCACCCGAACTTGTGGGCGTCTTTGCGCAGGCCTTCGGGCGTGAATTTCATCCGCTCTTCTCGCAAGAACTCTACAGCTTCCAGCCCCATTCCCGCGCCAAGGACAGGGCCTGCCATTTCGATGAAGTGGAAGTGCCCTGCTGGAAACGCCCGGGCAGCAAGGAAAAGGCTGTTTTGGATGTTCTCAGACATCGCCCGATCGTTCACCTTCACACTGCCGCCCAGGAGCACATCTTCCAGGTCGATGGTGCCGGCCTTGGGGTCGTGGCCGGCCACCCGGTACAGTGTCGGACAGGCCTCCATTCGGGCGCGAAGCAGTATGGCCTCGGCCTCGGGCAGGCCCTCTTCCAGCATCTTCTCCGCGTAGGTCTTGCTGTTCTTGTTGGAACGATAGTCCAAGATGCCCCAGGCTGTGTATGCCGCCGCTACGCCCTGTTGCTCGTGCTCGTCGAGATAGTAATCCAGGTCGTCATCGCCAAAGTACCGGCTAACAGGCCGCGATGCCCAGAGCCGGTCTTCTTCCTCAAAGTGATCCGCGAAGCGTTGAAATAACCGCTGGTCTGCCTGTTTCCAGCCCCTCAGATCGTCGGGCGCCAGCACATCGTCCTCATAGCCACCTGCTGTCTCACCGGTCTCGGCAAATGGAGGCGACTCCATGCTCATGCGCCCAACGAAGTCTGCGACAATCGCCTGAAGCTTGGGGATCACCGGCTCATACACACACGCCACGCCGACGGGCTCCAGATTCGGCGCCATCGCATCATAGAGCTTGCGGCTGGAGAAAACGATCTTGCGGGGCAGTCCCTTCACACCACCGAACCCTTTGCCGCCAAACGTCTCGACCACGATTCTTGCCCCCTCCTGGAGATCGCTTCCGAGTACAAGCTCACCGCGAAGCACGTATGTGCTCGCCTCATCAACCACCAGCAACATCTGCAGAGTGCGGTCGTCGCCCTGAATGCCCCCGGGCATTGTCGGCATGCCAATCAGCCAGGTCGCTTTCAACCGGGCAAGCCCGTCGAGATCGTGACTTGCAGGCAGCAGCGTTATCGTGTTGGGCACCGTTTCTCGTTCCACCCGCTCCCGCGTCACCCTCACGTTCGGAGCCTCAGCGTCGCCGCTGACGTTCAGGACGCAGATCCCCTCTTCGTCTTCAAGGGTCGCCGGGCACAATTGCCTTTTCTTGTCCGCCTCGATCACAGCCCGCAAGACCAGATGCAGCACGCTCAGTTCCGACTCATCGGGCAGCCGCGGCTGTCGTCCCGGCGGCTTGACAAGAAAGTGCGGCACTGGCTCATCATAGCGGGGATGCACGCCGGCCTCGCGCAACAGGGATTGAGCATCCGGTGGCAAGTTCCCGAACATGTCCATCATGTTGAGGCTCAGAAAGTCCATATCCTCCACGACATCGTCTCTCAGACCATCAGAATCCAGAAGTCCAGCAAAGGAGGCGACCGGCGTGAGCCCGCGAAACAGCGACAGGCCGTACTCCTCACCCGCGTCCCCGAGCACAGCGCCGATGATCAGCTCATCCTGCCGGGCAATCCTCACCCCAAAGCAGTCGTAGTTCGTGAATCGCTTCCAGAGCTTGCGATTGTGGAATTCGAGCGCTGCGTTGCATGCGCCTGCAATAGTGTCTTTTCGTACCATCGGTTCACCTCCCGATTGTGCGCTTCGTGCTGCCACTATGCCGGCCCCCGGGATCTCAAAAGGCCCGGCCCGGCGCGATTGTACGCCTGCAGGGGCGGTTCCACAAGGACGCAGCTGTCCCATCCAGGCGGGGCCAGAGGCAGTCCCCCCGACCGAAAGCCCTATAAGGTTAGCTGGACATCGAGCGCAGCGAGTGAAGCGCCTTATACGGCTTCCGTGTCGTATCCATGGCCGGCGAAGCCCTGGCACCTGAACGACGGTGAAGGTGAAGAACGTGAAAAGCCCCCTCCGAGCCGCCCGGGCTTTTGACGTTCTTAGGGGCTGAGCACTCTCGTTTCGCCGACTGACTCGCAGGCGGCGCGACAAAAGACAACGATGTTTGCGGAGCCAACGGCGGGCGAAAGAGCGAAGCAATCATCGTAGCTTTTGGAACCATACACGTTCAGTTCCTCTGTTCCGTCCGCGGTCTCCTCGTGAATCTGCCAGTTCTCGCGGTTGCATAACCCCAGGGTCTGGCCGTCGCTGTTCGTGAAGTTCACGAAGAATCTGCGGCCCTCATGGACGATGGTCCAGTCCCGTGATATGGTGTTTTGTTCGATTTCCATTTTCATCCAGCTGCGTCGTTCCGCAGCGCCTCCTTTCAATTCATTCGAGCGTGACAGGGGTGGCGGTCAATCAGACGCAATCGCCATCCCCTGCCCTGCTGTTGTGGCATCGCCAGATGGGCAGGCCGCATGGCCGCAGCTTGCCGGTCTCTGCCTACTCGCTGTTCCTGCTCTCCCGTTCTTCGCGTATCTCTGCGGACCCAATCTCGGCGGGAGCACCGATCTACAGTTCTTCCGCCCGGAGGTACGAGACTACGAGGCGAAGAACATCACCATCGCAGGCAACCGCTTCGAGGGCGGGATCTCGCCGGTGGCCTGGGTCACCGCCGCCGGCGGCCGCGTTCATCACAACACGATCGTGCTTCCGGAACGATGGGTGCTGCGCATCCTCCAGGAGACCACCGACCCGCGTTTCCTACCCAGTCGCGACGGCATCTTTGAGGACAACCTCGTCATCTACGACTCGCGGGTGCGGGTCTTTGTAAACGTCGGGCCCGGGACCGCTCTGGAGACGTTCATCTTGCGCCGCAACGCATGGTGCGACGTCGAGGGTTCCCGCCGACCCTCGCTGCCCGTCCCGGAAACAGATGGTGTCTACTTCGCAGGTGTGGGGGCGGAGGCATACAGAAAGGCACGACTCTGAAAGGGCCTATTGTCAGGTTCCGGTACGCGGGGCGTCGCGGGCCAGTTTGATGACCGGGATCCGTCCGCACTCTGCGGCCGGTTCGCCTAAACAAGATTTGTGGCTGGATCCAGAGTCCAACAAGGATATCCATGTTGCAGTTAGAAGCCGAGGTTCCAAGCGGCCCGCCGCCCGCCGTCCATCTGCGCTGATGGTTGCCGATCATTGCCTTATCGAATAGAATCCGTGCAAATGCAGGTTCACAGGATCCACTGTGAAGCGCTGTTGCTCCTGGGTTAAAGCGACGGGTGATCGATGAGATACGACCGGCTCGGCCGTACGGTGTGTACCCATAACAAAGGACGCTTGGCACGATGGGCGGGGATGTACCTGTTCGTGTGCCTGACCGCGTCGGCGGCCATGGCCGAGAGGACGGGTTGCCTCGATGGCCTGATTGCTTCGCCCGAGCCGGACTGGCCGCAATGGCGCGGCCCGCGACGCGACGGCATCTCCCACGAAAAGGGCCTGCTGCCAGACTGGCCCGAAGGGGGTCCGCCACTATTGTGGAAGAGCGACGGTCTCGGGGTGGGATGGGCTTCGCCGATTGTCGTGGGCGAACGGCTCTATATCGGCGGCGATATCGATGGCGAACTGGTCATCTTCGCGCTCGGCCGCGATGGGACGGTTCATTGGCAAACCACCAATGGCAGAGCATGGAGACGTCCATACCCGGGGGCGAGAGCCTCCTGTGTCTACTCAGAGGGGCGGCTGTACCATCTGAACGCCCACGGGCGCTTGGCCTGTGTCGATGCCTCCTCGGGCGAGGAGATCTGGGCTGTCAACATCCTCGACCGGTTCCAGGCGGAGAACATCACCTGGGGACTAAGCGAATGCCTTCTGGTCGATGGTCCAAACGTGATTGTGACGCCGGGCGGGGGCGAGGCCCTGATGGCGGCGCTGGACCAACGGACCGGTGAGACGGTGTGGACGACCGAGCCGCTTGCCGAAGACCGCGCGTCGTATTCCTCACCGATTCTCTTTCGGTACGGCGGGCGGCGGATCATCGCGAACTGTTCGTCCGCCCACGGCTTCGGCGTCGATGCCGACACGGGCACGCTGCTCTGGACGGTGCCGCTGCGGAACCCGCACGGCGCCAACATCGCCGGTCCGATCTACGGCCACGGCAGCGTCTTCTATGGGACAGCCCGTACCGAAGACAGCAGGTTGTATCGTCTCTCCGTGAGCGGCGACGGCATTGCCGCCGAACATCTGTGGACGACGCCGGTCGATCCGGTGACGGGCTATGCCGTGCTCGTTGACGACACTCTCTTTGCCGCGCGTTACCTGGAGGAAAAGTGGTGGTTCGGCCTCGATTGGAGTACGGGCCGGACGAAGTACGAGCTCAAAGACCTCACCACCGGCGCGGCGATCTACGCGGACGAACGGCTCTACATACTCGACGAGCAGGGCGCCGTAGCCCTCGTGAAACCACATGCGGACGGCCTGACGATTGCGGGGCAGTTTCGTCTGACAGGCGAACGGATTCGCGACGCCTGGGCTCATCCGGTCCTGCACGACGGCCGACTGTATCTTCGGTATCACGACACCCTGTGGTGTTATGACGTCCGGCACCGCTCGAAATGAGGCGTTCTATGCGGGAGGCGCATGTACGGCCGCCGGCGTCAATCACCGGGGCTCAGTGCCACCCACGTCGTCGTCACGCCAAGCGGTACGTCAAAGGCGCCGTGTGCGCTGCGCAGAGTCGCGACCGGTTGGAACGTACCGACGTCGGCCACCTTCGCGGGCTGCTCGATCCTGAGGCGGGCGTTGGGCGTGTATTGGGTCGCTACGTCCAGACCCACACGCACCGTCTTGGTCGCCGGCTCGATGACAACGCTGCTGAACGTCCCGGCGTCAAGGGTCAGGTACAGCCCCAGCGGTGCAATGTAGATGCGTTTGCGGAAGGAATCCAGCGTCTTGACCCGGACGGTGCCGCCGTCCGCCTGGACATTGCCTCCAAAGGCCTGCCAGCCGAATTCGGGATGGTTGACGATGTACGTGCCGGTGTTGATAGCGTGGCCGAAGAAGTTCGGGCCGTAGTCGCCCGTGTAGGCGTCCCATCGCAGCGTATCGGGGAACGAATGGAACGCGACCGATGCAAAACCTTCCTGGTCGATATTCGACAGCGCGCCCATCGTGCCGCCATAGCCGATGCGGAGCAGGTGGTAGTCGTCCGGGTTCTCGCGGTATTCGCGCAGGGCGGGGATGGCGTTGAGTCCGGATCCGTAGTGGTGCAACTGGCGCTCGTAGCGACGCAGCTTGCCGGCGTAGATGAAATCCCAGTACCTCCGCGCGCAGCCGTGGTAGCCCCAGTGGGGGACCGAGGGCATGTAGCCGAGGATGGAATCGAGCGACACCATCGCCTGGTCATCGTGGCCGAAGTACTTGCACCAGGCGTACACTTCCTCCTGGCCTGTGGAATCCCAGGCCATCTCGCTGCCGAAGGGGTAGGCCTGCTGAATCCAGCGGTCGGTGCGCTGCTTCATGCGGGCTTCCATATTCGCTGCTTTCTCGTCCCAGCCCTCGCGTTTGAGGTCTTCGAGAATCTCAACGAAAACGGTGCCCTGCATCAGACCCATGTTGACGTAGCCCACCCTGTAGCGGCCCTGTTCGTTTCGGCTCGTAAGGAACATCGCCGTCTGGTACGCGCGCTCGAGGTACCAGTCCCACGGGTGGCTGGTCACCAGATCGACGTTGTTGCGGGCCAGGCGGTACATCGCCCAGTAGGTCGCCGCCACGTGCGGGTAGTTGTAGGCCCGTCCGATGGATTCGGCTTCGCGCCTGTCCCAGCTCGTCCATGAGCCCCAGTTGAGGTTCGGGTCGTACTCAAAGTCCGGCATGCCGTAATAGAACAGACTCTTGCGCACGCCGTACTTGTTGTCCCCTTCGCTGTATTGGATTCGGCCCCACAGGGTCTGGTTGACGAACGGCTCGTACTTCTCCAGTTCCGCCTTGTCGGGCAGGCCGAACTGCTTCATCGCAGCGGCGACATACGAACCCGAGCCGCCTTCGTCGCCGAGGCCGGCGATCCAGGCCCGGCTGTCTTGTCGGACGATGCTGTTGACTTCGCGGTCGTAGCTCATCACGGACGGGCTGCGGCCGAAAGGATCGTCCGGATCGACGAACCACTGCTCGGTCGTCAGGAAACGGCCCAGATCGGCGACGGTTTGCGCCGCGGGCTTGATGACGTAGTAGTGGATCGACTGCCGCAGGCCGTCGGCGTAGGTCACGGTCAATCGCGCCCGGCCCCATTTCCTGCCGTGCAGTTCGTAGGACTGCCAGCCGTTCTTCGTAGAAGGCCTCTTCGCAAACTCAATCGCGCCCTTGGGTGCAACTTCGATTGACGCCACCGGGTTGGCGTAATTCAGAAAGAGCTTCCCGTTGAGGTCCATCGGCAGGATGTAGCCTGGCATGCCGACGGCCACGGGGCGTTTGTTGGCCAGAAGCGTCTCTTCGATCTGCCGAATCTCCCTGGAGACGAGCAGCCTGACACCATAGGTTCGGGTCTGTCCCGGCGCGAGGGTTGCCGTCGTGGGCGGGTTCCAGGGATCGACATCGTCCCATTCGTTCTCCGCAAACGCCCGGCTGTGAACGAGCCACTGGAAGGTGCCCTCGAAGGTTTGCGTGGGGCGCATGGGCTCATCGAGAAGCGGATACGCTTCGAACGGCGTCTTGCCTTCCGGCACGACCACCAGCGCCGGACCGGCGCCTTTCAGTCGCGTCACTTGAAGGTACCCTGCATCCTGACCGACGTAGGGATCGGAGAACGAGCAGGTTTCGTGCGACTGGTCGAGCGAGCGGCGGGTGATGATATTGTTGAAGACCATCGGGATGCCCAACGCCCCGATCTGCACAGGCTGGTTGCTGCTGTTCGTCAGGTCGAATCTGAGGACGAGCTTGCCGTGGTCGAGCAGCCAGGAGCGCGTGATCCGGAGCGGGCACTCGGCGGGCAGCGTCGGCGACAGGTCCGCCGCCGCCAGCGTCTGCCCCGACGCCGCCAGGGGTCTCACCGGCCGGCGGGCCACCGCCGTCGAAAAGGCCTGCCACGGGTCGCTGTTGTCCCTGCGCAGGCGGAAGGTCAAATCGCCCAGATGATGGAAGCCGTCGGCGGAGCGTTGCTCGAGCCGGTCGGCAGGTGTGAAGTCGAAGCCGTCGGCGCCCTTGGGCTCGAGCGCCGCGACGGTTTGCGAGGCCTTGACGAGTTTGAGGTTGAAATCGGGCGTGTCCAGCTCGATCAGGCCCCGATCGAGGCCCAGTGTCGGTGGACCTTGCTCGGCGGGCCCACGCCGGCCCTGGCCCGGCGCGACGTGGGTCATCGCCGGCGCCATGCACATCAACCATACGAAACTCAGAAGTGTCGTCTGTCTGCTGCGGGTCCACGTCATGGAGTTGGCCTCTCTCATCCGATATTGCCCATTGGACCTCGCCCGGCTGCGCCGCCGGGCGGTGTCTCGGCATTATACAGTGTTTTGCCGACCTTCCATGTCTTTTCTCCCCCTGGGTGCGGGAGAGAGCCCAGAGGCGCCGCATGAAGCAGAATAAGACCCTCGACGCCGGGACGGCCATGCTGAATCGCCCTCTTCCGCTGCTTTTCGTTTGTCTTCCCGCCCGCTTGCCGCCATAATACTCCCAGGAAGTCGTGCCGGCCAAACCCGCGACGAGAAGAGACGGTGTGCAAGGCACATCTTCATGGCTTATGCGGAGCCATACGATCATCGTTCCATCATAGGATGAAGCAAGGGAGACAGACATGGCCGTTTACTCATTCCTTGATCTTGCCTACGACGTTCTCAGGGTCGCGGCTCAGCCCTTGACTTATCAGGAGGTCTGGCAGGTCGGGAAGGAGAAGGGGCTGACGGCCAAGATCAAGACATCGGGCAAGACTCCGTGGCAGAGCCTCGGAGCACAACTGTACGTCGAGGTCCGCGACAACGATGATTCCCGATTCATGAAGGTGGGAAAACGCCCGGCTCGGTTCTTTTTGAGAGAGCGCGCGGCCGATTTGCCACCGGACGCGGTGGCGAAAATCGAGAAGGAGGAGTCGAAGAGGAAGGAGAAGAGCACAGAATATCACGAACGCGATCTCCATCCCCTGTTGACGTACTTCGCCTATGCCAATCCGACCTTCAACCGCGGGCGCTCCATCTTCACGAAGACGATCTTCCACGAGAAATCGCAGCGGTCCGGCTATAACGAGTGGATCCATCCCGACATCGTGGGATTCTATCTGCCGCTGGACGACTGGCGCCCTGATGTGATCGAATTCAACCGCCTCTCAGACAACAATTCACTCAGGCTGTTCTCGTTCGAGATGAAGAAGAGCTTGACCAAGGCCAACTACAGGGAGGCGTACTTCCAGGCGGTATCCAATTCCTCATGGGCACACGAGGGCTATCTTGTTGCCACTGATATCCTGCAAAACGACGAGTTCCTGGCGGAACTCGAACGGCTTGCTTCATCATTCGGGATCGGGATTATCCACCTGGATCCGGCAGACATCGACAGCTCCAGCATTCTGTATCCGGCACGAGGGCGCGATGCACTGGACTGGGAGACGATCAACAAACTGTGCGAGCAGAACGCAGATTTCGAGAAATTCCTGCAGGACGTGAAGATCGACTTCGAGTCGAAGCGCATTCACAGATCGGAATTTGATGAGGTCGTGAAAGACATTCGGAAGTACATCCGGGACAAGCTGAAGATCCAACAAGAGGGTTGAGCGGCGTAGGGTGTGCAATGCACACCATCGAGCTATCGAGGGGACAGGGCGTAATGTAGGAGGGAGGGTGCATGCCGAATTACATTCGCCGATACAAGCCGGGCGGTACATTCTTCTTCACGGTGGTGACGCATCGACGTCGGCGTCTGTTTGATACGGACTTGGCGCGTTCGTTGTTGCGAGAGGCGGTGCTGGCGGTACAAGAAGACCGGCCGTTCGAGCTGGTGGCTACGGTGCTGTTGCCGGACCATTGGCATTGCGTCTGGACGTTGCCCGAAGGCGATTTCGATTATTCGAAACGGTTGGGGATCATCAAGAGCCGTTTCTCGAAACAGTGGCTGGCTGTTGGCGGACAAGCGGCGCCGGTCTCGGCCGCCCGCGTCAGGCACCGCGAACGCGGCGTCTGGCAGAAACGATTCTGGGAGCACAAGATCCGCGATGAGAGAGACTTCATCCGCCACGTGAACTACATTCATTACAACCCGGTCAAACACGGGCTGGTGCGGTGCCCTCATGATTGGCCCTATTCGAGTTTCCAACGTTGGGTGAACGAAGGGTATTACGCAGAGGACTGGCTTTGCGATTGCGACGGCAAGACGCCGGCGATCCCGGAGGACCTGCGCGGGGGGTTGCCGTTCGCGGAATAATAGAGATGGTGTGCAAGAGAGATGGTGTGCGGTGCACACCCTACGAATCGATTCACACCCATAAGGAGTTTCTGCATTGGACATTCCACGGATCTTCAACATCAGCGAAAGCGCTCACCGCATCCATAACCCGTTCACAGCCGAGAAGCTCGCCACTCTCGGCGCTGCGCTGCGTTTGGAAAGGGGGACGCGCGTGCTCGACCTCGGCAGCGGTTCGGGGGAGATGCTGTGCACCTGGGCACGCGATTACGGCGTCATCGGCGTCGGCGTCGACATGAGCCAGTTGTTCACCGAGCAAGCGAAACGCCGTGCCGAAGAGCTCGGCGTCGCCGATCGAGAACAGATGGTGTGCAATGCACACCCTACGAGACTCATTGTGCTCGGCGACATGGCTCAGATGACAGGCCCGTGGCGCCGCCTTTCGGTAATTCGTTTCTGTGTATGCACTTAGCCGTCCCCGCTCCGGCCGGGAGGCGTCCGGCCCCATCCGGGAAGATAAACGGGGATTTTGACGGTTTTCTCGTTGCGTTCCGCATGGAGTTCGTATATCATACAACAAAGTAGTATCACTATCATGGTATATAGTGATCGATATCGATTCCGATGTGAAGGGAGGGGCCATGTCCGGACCGTGTTGTCAGAATTGCGTGTATTGCGTATGGGACCCGGAGGAGTGGTCTCGGGCGCAGTATTTCGGGGAGGACCTGTTGCCGAAGTGCGCGAACCATCCGCGGTGGCCGGGGGTGCTGCGCGAGGTGCCGGGGTCCGCGTGCGAGAACTATCAGGCCAGGCCCGCCCTGGTCGAGGGCGACGGGGTCCGGCTGATCCCTCTGGTCGAAGGGGGCTACGCCTCGGTGGACGCCTCGGACTACGAGTGGCTCAGCCAATACCGCTGGCGCGCTCGGAACGGGTATCCCACCCGATGCGAGAAGGGCAGGCAGATCACGATGCACCGCGAGATCATGCAGCCGCCCGCGGGCAAGCTCGTGGACCACATCGACGGAAACAGAGCCAATGCCAGGCGATCCAACCTGCGCATCTGCACGGTGGCCGAGAACCAGCGCAACAAGCGCAAGACAGTCAACTGCCTTTCCCGCTTCAAAGGCGTCCACTATTGCAGGAAGACCGGGAAATGGAAGGCGGGATGCAAGTGCGACGGCGAATTCCATCACCTCGGGTACTTCGACGACGAGGTCGAGGCGGCGCGGGCGTACGACTATGCGGCGGTCAAGTACTTCGGCGAGTTCGCGCGTGTGAATTTCCCGCGGGAATGGCCGCCGGAACGCCGGAGCAAGGTCCGTGGGGAATACCTGCAAGCCCAAACGGCGCCGGCGAGGAAGGGCTGAAAAAGCCCATTCGAGAATTCCTCGACCGGCCCAGTCACTTTCCGACGCAGAAGCGGCTGAAGATGCGGTCGAGGATCTGTTCGTCGATGGGTTGTTGCTCGATCTCCGACAGCGCCTGGCAGGCCGCCCGAATCATCGCAGCCGCGACCTCGTCGGACCCCTGCTCGATCTGAGCGATGGCCTCGTCGAGGCCTGCAACCGCTTCGCCAACCGCTTGTCTGTGTCGGGCGGTCAGTGCGGTGACGTCGCGGCCGTCCGTGCCGGCCGGCCCCTGAGGCACCGTGAGCGATCTCCCGATAAGGTCCTGTAATTGCGGCAGTCCCTGGCCTGTTACGGCCGAGATCGGCAGGAAGTCGCCTGCAAACGATCCTGTCAGGCGGGCGACCGCCTGGATCGTGGGGTCCGCAGCCAGAAGATCGGTCTTGGTCGCGATGTGGAATATGGTCCTGGGCTCGATCAGCCTGCGAATCGCGAGGTCTTCGCTGATATCGTGCTTCGTCGCATCGACGCAGAAGAGGACGGCTCGGCAATGCCGCAGGGCCTCGACGGCCGCCTGCTGGGCCAGTTGATCGAGGATGCCTTCGGGGTCGGCCAGCAGGCCCGCGCAATCGAACAGGACGCACTGAACGGAGTTTGAGGTGTGACGTTTGGAGTGTGAAGCAGGAAGGTCTGCCACGCTGTCGGGGCTCGCGGGAACGACCGTCAGTATGCCGCTCAGAACGTCGCGCGTCGTCTTGCGCCGATCGGAGACGAGGCTCCTCTCGTGGCCCAGCATGGCGTTGAGCAGGCTGCTCTTGCCGGCGTTGGGCGCGCCGGCGATACCGACGGCCGGCAGGTCTATCAAGGATTCGTAGCGGATGCTCCCGGCCAGGAGCCGCTCAAGCTCGGCCTTGACGCCGGCCAGCTTCTCCACGGCCTCGCCGGGGCCGATAAAAGCGATCTCTTCGCCACTGAAATCGAGTCCTGCTTCGATCAGGCTGAGGCAGTCCACGAGGGCGGAGCGTGCCGCCTGCGTCGTCCGGGTCAGCCGGCCGCTGAGGAGCCGCTCGGCCGCGTCCAGTTGGAAGCGGTTGGAACCGGCGACGATCTCGTTGACGGCCTCGGCCTGGGCGAGATCCAGCTTGCCGTTGAGATACGCGCGTGCGGTGAACTCGCCGGGCCCGGCCGACCGAAGGCCCCCTGCCAGGAGCTTCTCCAGCAATGTCGCGACGAGGACCGGGCTGGCATAGACGTGGAGTTCGGCGAGGGTTTGGCCGGTGTACGAATGCGGCGCGAGGAATAGGTAGACTGTGGCATCGACCGCCACGCCGGGGGCGACGGCAACGGAGCTGGAGAGAACGCCGTTGGCGCCGAGCGCGATTGGCGTTGTGAAGACCCGCTGGCAGGCGTCCAGCGTCTGGGGGCCGGTGATGCGAACGATGGTTCGCAGCCCCCCTGCTGCCGAACTGACGGCTACGATGGTGTCGGAGAATTCCATAGGTCCGATAGGCCCTACGGGACCGATAGGACCTATAACGAGGGCCGCCTTAGAACTTGTAGAAGGGTTTGGGTTTCTTCTTCTTGACCTTGCCGCCGGTCTTGCTCGTGACGGCGACGAGGCCCTGGGCCTCGGCCTCTTCCCGCTGGCGGACGTGTTTTCGGATCACGTGCTGCTCGATCACGCCGGCGAACGTGCTGGCCATGATGTAGAGGTTCACGCCGGACGGACCGTTGTACAGCATCAGCGGGAACAACAGCGGCATCATAATCATCATCATCTTCTGCTGCTGGGCCATCTGCGGATTCGTGGCCGCCGTGGCCTGCGTGGGCATGAGCTTCTGCTGGAGGTAAAACGCCACACCCATCAGCAGAGGCAGCACGTTGAGCGACGCGACTTTCCAGCCCAGCATCGGAACGGTAATCGGCGACCAGCGAATCAGCGCGTCGGGCATGGACAGATCCGTGATCCAGAACGGCAGGAACGCCGCCCCGCGAAGGTCAATGCTCGTATAGACGGCACTCCAGAGCGCGATCCAGATGGGCATCTGCACCATCATGGGAAGGAAGCCCATGATCGGCGAGGCCCCCTGCTCGCGGTAGAGCTCCATGAGCTTCTTGTTCATCTCGGTCTTGTTGGTGGCGTATTTCTTCTTGATCTCCTCGGCGCGGGGCGCCAACTGGCTCATCTTGCTCATGGAAACCTGGCTCTTCTTGGTGATCGGGTGCATGATCAGCCGCATGAGGAATACCAGGATGATAATGACGATGCCGTAGTTGCCGATGACGTTGTACATCGCCTTCATAATGGCCAGAATGCCGAACGCGAGCGGGTTGATGATGCTCGCGGGACAACAACAGCCCATAAAATCGATGGTCTGGACGAAGCCGAGCCTCGTGTACAGTTCGTTCTTGTCGAACAGGCTCTTGTCCTTGGGCCCGAGATAGAGTTGAAAGTTGTACGTTCGGGAGCTTCCGGCCTGTCCGTCGCCTGTGAGCGTCGTCGAGGCCACGGAGAAATCCAATCCGATGGTCTCATCGCCCGTGTCGGCCTTGGGATCGCCATCGGGGTTGTACAACCGGCCGGTGCGACCGGCGATCCAATCGGCATAGGCGGCGTCGCCGGCGGGCACCGGCACCAGGATGGCCGCGAAGTATTTGTTGACGGCGGCGGCCCAGAGGAACGGACCGCCGTTCTTCGGTTCGATCGGCAGCGGGGTTCCCGCCTTGACCAGGCTCTTCCAGTCGATCTTGGTGCGTTCAACCTGGCCTTGCGGGCCTTGGAATCCCCCGATGACGTCCCTCATGTCCTGGCGAAAGGCCTCACGTTCCAGGCCCAGCGGCCCTCGGAGGTCGTAACGCACCGTCTGTGCGTCGCTCGAGAGGTTGTCGATCGTCAGCGCGGTCTCGACGAGATAACTGTCCGGTTGAATGTGGTACGTCTTGGTGAGTCTCAGAAAGGGGTTGTCCTGTGCATCGGTGATGGTGGCTTCGAAGGCGGCGGTCCGGCCTCCGTCGCCGGTGCTCTCGCTGCCGAGCGTTCTCCAGCTCAATGCATCGAGATTGAGTTGTCGCTTCTGATCGACGAGAACGAAGCCTCTGTTGGCCATAGACAGGATTTCACGTCTGTTGCTCAACTGGACGGGCGAGAGGAAGACCAGCGGCTGGGGGTCCTTGTGGTCGCGGTCTTTGAATTCGCTGAACGTGGCCCTGCGGATTGCGGCCCCCTTGGAGTCGAGCTCAAGCTGGAACTTGAACCCGGACCGCGGATCCACCGAGCCGATGGTTACGCGCTCGGTGGGGCCTCCGACCGCCCCGAAGACCTCTGAGTTCGCCGCCTGCAGACGAGGCTCCGGCGATACAGGCATGGGGGTCGGAACGTCGATCTCCGTGGTCTGCTGGAGTAGCAGCACGCCGCGCCGCACCGAAGGGGCCTCAGCCGGGCTGGACGTCGGCCCGGTGGGCCGGAAGGCCCCCGACTCAACGACCAGCGCGCTGCATACCAGGCAGAAACACACAAGCACCAACGCGATGGATGTTCTCAGACTCATACAATCCTTTATGTTCAACTGGCGTAACCCATCATCGACCGTCCCGAAGCCGCTCGGCATGGAAATTGTCCAGGCGGTCGATGGCGTATATCTTCTTCATCGTCGTCTCGAAGTCGTATTCAAGCCGCACGAAGTGGACCTTGTTCTCTTCGACGTACACGTAACTGGCGCGATTGTCCTTGTCTCGGGGCTGGCCGACGGACCCGATATTGATGATGGCCTTCTCCTCCTCGATGATGGGATAGGCGGCGCCCAGTTCATCGGGCAGGTAGAAGTCCGGCTCGTCGAGGAACACGCCCGGCATGTGCGTGTGGCCCACGAAGCAGATGTGGGCGATCCGCTCGAAGAGGACGCGGACCTTGGCCGGGTTGGTATAGACGTCATCCGGGAAGATGTACTCGTTGATCGGCCGACGCGGGGAGGCGTGGACGAAGTCAATCGTCGCCTTGGTCGGTCCCAACTGGGTCTCGAGCGTCCGGCGCATGGGCAATTCGCCCAGGAAGCGCCACCGCTTGTCGGTGCGGGCCCTGTCCGCATCGGTTTCCATCACGTCCCGCGTCCAGAAGCTGGCCTGCTCGGCGCCGTAGTTGAAGTTGGTCGGCTCGTAGAACACGGCGTAGTCGTGATTGCCCAGGACGCACCACTCGCTGCGATCGATGATCAGATCGAGGCATTCCGTGGGGTTGGGCCCGTAGCCGACCACGTCACCGAGGCAATAGATCTTCTGGATGCCCCGCTTCTCGATGTCCGCCAGGACAACGCTCAAGGCCTCGATATTGGAATGGATGTCGCTGACGACGGCAAACATAGGCTCTCTTCAATTGACTCCCGAAAGGGCTTGGGTGCGCGACAAAAACCCACTGCATAGCAAAAAGGGCCTCGGATTGCCAGAACTTTTCTCCGCTTTCACGCTCGCCGGTGCGCTCATCGGGAGGCGGGCCGCACGTGCCTTGATACGACCGGACGATCGAAATGCAGGCTTGTCTGGGCATCCAACGCTGGTATAATGCGGCTTTCGCAAGAAAGGTGTGTACGCGAGGTGCTGTCTTGGTTGGCATTACCCTTCTGGAAACGCACAAGCTCGTCAAGCGGTATTCGGGTCGGGCCGTCGTCAACGAGGTCTCCGTTACCATCGATCAGCGGAGCATCGTCGGTCTGCTCGGGCGCAACGGGGCCGGCAAGACGACGACCTTCCGCATGGTCATCGGGATGGTTACGCCCGACGCCGGCAAGGTCATGTTCGAGGGCCGCGAGATCACCAAACTGCCCATGTACAAACGGGCCCGGCTCGGGATCGGTTATCTGTCGCAGGAGCCGAGCATCTTCCAGCGCCTTAGCGTCCGCGACAACCTGCTGGCGATCCTCGAGACGATGTCTCTGACACGGGCCGGACGCCGCGAAAAGGCGGACATGCTCATCGAGCGATTTGGCCTCAAGGAGGTGGCCAGGAGCCACGGCCGGTTCCTCTCCGGAGGCGAGCGTCGAAAGCTCGAGATCGCGCGGGCCATGGTGACGGACCCGTCGCTGATCCTGCTCGACGAGCCGTTCAGCGGGGTCGATCCGATCGCTGTCGAGGACTTGCAGGGCGAGATCCGTCGGCTCGTCGCCTCCGGCGTCAGCGTGCTGATTACCGACCACAACGTCGAGAGAACGCTCGAAGTAGCGGACAAGGCCTATATTATCGACCACGGCGAGGTCATCGCGGCCGGCCCCCCTGCCGAGATCATCCGCAACGAGCAGGTCAAGAAGAGCTACCTCGGCAACACCTTCGCCGGCCACGAGTTCGACGGCAAGTGACCACGGCCGGTGCGGTGATGGCAAGAGAGTCTGAAGTACGAGGTCCACACGATGATCGATATCGACAGGTGTAAGATTACGCGGTATCCGGAGGCGGTTCTGGGGCAACCGGCCAAGCCGGTGGAGAGGATTGACGAGACGGTCCGGCGGCTGGTCGAGAGGATGACCGACATCATGATCGAGAACAAGGGGATGGGCCTGGCGGCGCCGCAGGCGGGCGTCGGACTCCGGCTGTTCATCATCTCGATGGACGGCTCGCGCGAGCAGGTACGGGCCTATGTCAATCCCACGGTGACGCCCGCGGGCGATCTGGACGAGGCGGGGGAAGGGTGCCTCTCGGTGCCGGGGATCTACCCGAAGATTCGGCGCCACAAAAGGGCCACTGTGACCGCCACCGATCTCGACGGCTGCGAGTTCACCGAAGAGGCCGATGGGCTGTACGCCCGCTGCCTGCAGCATGAAAGCGACCATCTCGATGGAATGACGATCCTCAACCGCATGGGCGCGGCTGCGAAAATCGCGAATCGCCGACAGATCAAGAGGCTGACTGACAAGCACGAAGGGAAATGACAGAGGGCGATGGGGATGGCGGATCGGCGGTTGTCTGCTCGACCCGACACATCCAATCCAGGACCGGCAATCGATATGAAGATCGTCTACCTCGGCAGTGGTGAATTCGGTGTCCCGTGCCTCGATGCCCTGAAGGCATCGCGCCACGAGATCGCGCTCGTGGTCAGTCAACCGGCCCAGCCGGCCGGTCGCGGACGCCGGTGTTGCCCCACGCCCGTGAGTCATTGGGCCGAGAGTCGCGCCGAGCCCTTCATCGAGACCGCCAACGCCAACGCGCCCGAGATCGTCCAGCGCATTGCCGACACCCAGCCCGACGCCCTTGTCGTCATTGCGTTCGGTCAGAAGATCGGCCCCGAGTTGCTGGCGCTTTCACCGAAAGGGGCCGTCAACGTACACGCCTCACTGCTGCCGAAGTATCGCGGCGCGGCGCCGATCAACTGGGCGATCATCCGGGGCGAGGAAGAAACGGGGCTGAGTATCATCACGCTGGCCGACCGCATGGACGCCGGCGACATTCTCGCCCAGCTTGCGACGGACATCGGCGTCCACGAGACGGCAGGCGAGTTGCACGATCGGCTGGCTCGGATGGCGCCGCCGCTGTTGATCGCGACGCTCGATCAGATCGAGGCGGGCACAGCGACCTATACGAAGCAGGACGAATTCTGCGCGTCGAAGGCACCGAAGCTGAAGAAGACCGACGGCCGGATGGACTTCAGCCAACCGGCCTACGTCCTCGCCGACAAGATCCGTGGCTTCTGGCCCTGGCCCGGCGCCTATTCGCATTACGTCAACGCCGGCACGGGCAAGACCCTGCGCGTGACCTTCGCCCTGGCCGACGTCCTCTGGGGCGCCGCGTCACCTTCCTCCGTGCCCGGGACCTTTGACGAGGACCTGAATGTGATCTGCGGAGACGGCAAGCTGGCCATCCGCAAGATCAAGCCCGCCTGCTCGGGACTGATGACGTTCAAGGACTTCGTCAACGGCTGTCGCGTTCGTCCGGGCGACCGGTTGGTCGAGGCCGAAGCCTGACATGCCCAAGCCCGCGTCCAAATCGGCGCGTTTCGTTGCTGCCGAGGTCCTCCGCCGATTCGATTCCCAACGCGCGCCCGCCGGCCCGATCCTCGAACGGCTGTCGGCCTGGACCGAAGAGAAGCAGCGCGCCACCGATCTCGTGTACGGAACGATCCGAAATCTCGGCGCGATCGACAGCATCATCGAACGCTTCTCCGGCCGCCCGGTCGCGCGCATCGACCAGGCGCTGCGGGCCGTGATCCGGGTGGGCGTCTACGAACTCATGTACTGCCCGCACACGCCCGTGCATTCCATTGTCAACGAGGCCGTCAATTCGGCCGGACACACCGGCGGGAGAAAGCAGACGGGATTCGTCAATGCGGTGCTGCGCGGCATCCTCCGCCACGTTGTCACGCGCGATGCGGAGCCTTGCGAATCCGACGCCGTGCGGACGCTCCTCCGCTCGCCCGGCGCCGGGTGCCGATTCGACGTGGATATTCTGCCCGATCCAAAGGCGAACGCGGCGGCGCATCTTAGCGCATGTTTCTCGATTCCGCGCTGGCTCGTGGATGAGTGGGTCGCGCAATTCGGCGCCGAACGCGCCCGACAGATCTGCCTGGCATCCAATCGGAGACCCAGCGTCTACATTCGCACCAACCCCCTCAGGACCCATGCGGGCGAGTTGCTGGAGCGGCTGCACGATGCCGGTGTTCGGGCCGAGGTGGCCCCGCCCGACGAGGCGGGCATGCTCCGCCTGATCGGACCCCAGGCGGTCGCGCAACTGCCGGGCTTTGGCGAGGGGTGGTTCACCGTGCAGGACCTTGCCGCTTCGAGCGTCGTTCGCGCACTGGACCCTCAGCCGGGTTGGGCGATTCTCGATCTGTGTGCAGCGCCCGGAACGAAGACGACGCAACTGGCCGAACGAACGCACGGTGCCGCGCGCATCGTAGCGACCGACGTCAATGCCAAGCGTCTGACCAAGGTCGCCGAGAACGTCTCGCGGCTCGGCTGCGAGAGCGTGACTGTTGTCCCCTTCGCGGAGATCGAACGCGGACGCGGCGGCCCTTTCGACGCCGTCCTGCTCGACGTGCCCTGCTCGAACACAGGCGTGCTCGCCCGGCGGATCGAAGTCCGGCACAGGATCACCCGCGACGCGATCGAGGGGTTGGCCGGGACACAACGCGCCCTGCTGGCGAAGGCCGCCGCCCTGCTCAAAGACGACGGAAGGATTTGCTACAGTACGTGCAGCATTCAGGACGCGGAGAACGGCCGGCTGGTCAGAGAGTCTGTCGCAACCGATACGCGATTTGCACTGGCGCGTGAAGAACTGACGCTGCCATCGGCAGAGGGGTTCGACGGCGACGGTGCTTACGTTGCGATCCTGCAGCGCCAGTGACCTCTCCCCTGACCCCCCCGCCGTTCAGGCCTTTCGAAACACGGCGACCACGTTCTCGACCTCGACCACGAACAGACGATTGTCGCCCTCAAAGTCGACCGGGATCGCCCCTTTGGGGTTGAACAGGACCTTGTCGTATCGGGCCAACGGAATCTCGGGCATGTTCTCGATCTCGGCCGAAACGGCGACAATACGTCCGGTAATCGTTGGGATCTCGATGTTGTCGGGCAGACGGATGCCGCCTTTGGTTTCCTTCTTGTCCTCATCCTTGCGGATCAGGACGCGCTTGCCGATCGGCTCGACCGTCTCGAAGGGCTGCGGTTCTGGGACGTCGTTCTTGGCCATCTTCGCTTGGGCCTCATTGCAGGGTGACAAGGGGCTTCTGATGTCTCATTCGATCGCCGGCTTCCGGTGCGGCGGGTTGGACGGCAATCGGCACACAAGCCGCCGCAGACCGATGAGGCAGGGCTCGACCTACTTCTTGGCGCCGGCGGTCTTCTTCGCTTTCGTCCGGCCGAGAAGCTCGTCGGCCTTCTCCAGGCTGTCCGGCGGCCACTGCCCTTCCGCCTGCAGCCCCTTCAGGTGGTCAAGTTGCTTGATGCCCACAATCGTCCGGCATCGAGGGAAGCGATTGCAGCCGAGGAACGGACCGCGCTTGCTTTGGCGAATCACCAGTTCGCCCTGCTTGCACTTATGGCACTTGACGCCGGACGGCTCAGCTTCGGGCTTCGGCGGAAGTGCATTGCCTTCCTTGTCGAGCCGCAACGTCGTCTTGCATTCGGGGTAATCGCTGCATCCGAGAAAGGCGCCGTAGCGGCCGTTCTTGCGGATCATCGGCTTACCGCACTTGGGGCACTCGTGCTCGGTCACTTCCTCCTTCAGCATCTTGCCGTCCTTGTCGCAAGGACAGGCGAACTTGCATTCCGGGTACGTCGAGCAACTCAGGAAGCGACCGTTCTTGCCGAAACGATAGACCATCGGCTTGCCGCAGTCAGGACAGGTGTATTCGCTGGGTGTCGATTCGGCCTTGGCGTGCGTCATCCGCTCCTGGGCCGTTTCGAGGTTCTCCTTGAAGGGCCCATAGAAATCCCCGAGAACCCCCTGCCAGTCCAGGTGTTGCTCCTCGATCTTGTCGAGCTGCTCCTCCATATGCCGGGTGAAGGCGATGTCCATGATCCTGGGAAAATACTCGTCGAGCTTGCTCGTGACGACCTCGCCCAGGTCGCTTGCATGGAATTTCTTGTCCCTCTGCTCGACGTAGCCGCGGTCCTGAATGGTGCTGATGATCGGAGCGTACGTACTTGGGCGGCCGATCCCTTCCTTCTCGAGCGCCTTGATGAGCGAGGCCTCGGTGTAGCGTGCCGGCGGCTTGGTGAAATGCTGCTCGGGTTTGATGTCCACGACTGCGAGTTGCCGGCCCACCTCAACATCGGGCAACTGTTGCTCGTTCGAGTTCGTCGGCCAGACCTTGCTGTAGCCGTCGAAGAGCAGGACGCGGCCGCTGGCCTTGTACGCAGCGGCGCCCAGTGACGTGGGCGCCGTGATATTGAGCGTCGTGACGTTCCACCGGGCCGGCAGCATCTGGCAGGCCACGAAGCGGCGCCAGATCAGATCGTAAAGCTTGTACTGCTCGTTGCTTAGGAACTCCTTGATCTGGTCCGGGGCCAGATCGACGTCCGTCGGCCGAACCGCCTCGTGGGCCTGCTGAGCGGATTTCTTCGAGGCATAAAGGTTGGCCTTCTCCGGCAGGTACGCAGCGCCGAACCGGCCCTCGATGTACTTGCGCACCTCGCCCAGCGCCTCGCCGGACAGGTGCGTGCTGTCGGTTCTCATGTAGGTGATCAGACCGAGCGAGCCCATCGAGCCGAGGTCGATGCCCTCGTAAAGCTGCTGGGCAATCGACATCGTCCGCTTCGCGCTGAACCCAAGGCGATTGGCCGCTGCCTGCTGGAGTGTCGACGTGATAAACGGCGGCGACGGCCGGGACACCGACTCCTTCGTCTCAATGTCGGCAATCCGAAACTCGGCGCGCTGGAGATCGTCGAAGACCTTGCGTGCCTCTTGCTCGCAGGTCGCCTTGAATCTCTGGTTGCCGATCTTGTGCAGTTCGGCCTTGAAGGCCTGGTGCTCGGCCAGCCAGTTGGCCTGCTCTTCAACGCTGGGTCCCTTGCCGTCCTTGCCGCTCGGGGCGATGAAATTGAGCCATTGCTGGCGATAATCTCCGGCCAGGTCCGTGGTGAAGACGGCTGGGATCAGCCAGTACTCCTCGGCCTCGAAATCGCGGATCTCGCGCTCCTTCTCGACGATCATCTTGACGGCAACCGACTGGACGCGGCCGGCCGAAAGCCCGCGCGTAACCTTCTTCCAGAGCAGCGGGCTGATCTGATAGCCCACGATGCGGTCGAGAATGCGTCGGGCCTGTTGGGCCATCACCTTGTCCGAATCGATCCGACCCGGTTCGGCAAACGCCTCCTGGATCGCCGATTTCGTGATCGCGTTGAAGATCACCCGATAGGTCCGTTCCTTCGGGAAGCCCAGGATCTCACCCAGGTGCCATGCGATGGCCTCGCCCTCGCGGTCAAGGTCGGTTGCCAGATAAAGCGTGTCGCAACTCTTGGCCGCCGCTTTCAGCGCCGTGACCACGCGCTTCTTGCCGGGCATGATGTCGTACGTGGGCTCAAAATTGCTCTCGATGTCCACGTTGAGACCCTTGGACGGCAGGTCGCGGATGTGCCCCATCGAGGCCTTCACCTCGAAATCCGGGCCGAGGTATCGGTTGATCGTCTTGGCCTTGGCGGGTGATTCGACGATGACCAGGGATTTTCGCGCGTTCGATTTCGTCATGTCTTTCGTCTTGTCCTGCGTCTGACGCAAATGCGTGCAAACGATTGCGGTTATCGGTCCATGTGCGGGTTTCCAACCGGCCGTCAACAAGGCCTTTCTACTCGCCCCGATGTCGCTCTGTTCTGTACCGGCACCGAGCCGCCCATTCCCTATCGACCATCCGACGGCAGGAATTTAGAACAGGACAGATACAGATACGCTATGGTTCTGTCAACTCGAAAAAGAGACAAGATACGGCATCTCGGAAATATGAGCTGTAGCTGGTGCGGAAATGTGCGCGTTTCGCGTCGCCGCTCTCGACGGCAAGGCAGCAGGATACGCGAAGGACGCCGCAGGCCGCGAAAAAGGCGCGCTACAGCAGCGCGGTGCTGAAGTAGCGCTCGGCACGGTCTGGGAGAACGGTTGCGATGTGGCCCGAAACGGTCTGGGCCAGTTTGCGAGCAGCCCAGACATTTGCGCCGGAGCTGATGCCGACGAGCAGCCCGAGATCGCGACCGAGCTGGCGGGTCGTCTCAATTGCGTCCTGGTCGGAGACCTCAATCACGCTGTCCACAAGGGACACGTCGAGCACTTCCGGTATGAACCCATCACCGATGCCCTGAATCTGATGCAGGCCCGGCTCGTGGCCCAACAGTGCCGACCGATTCTCCGGCTCGACGGCGACGATCCGAATGCTCCGGTTCTGCTCCTTGAGGAAGCGCCCCACTCCCTGGAGGGTTCCTCCGCTACCGACCCCGGCGACGAAACACTGGACATCGGTCCCCATCTGTCTCCAGAGTTCGCGCGCGGTCTGTTCGTAGTGGATGCGAGGGTTGGCGGGGTTCTTGAACTGCTGCGGCACAAACACATGGTCATCCTCAGCCGCCATCTCCTCGACGCGCCGTACCGCGCCGCCAATACCCTGCTCGTCCGGGACCAACACGAGGTCGGCCCCAAGGCCTCGAATCAGTTTCTTTCGCTCCTCGCTCATGCCCTCCGGCATGACGATCCGCACGCGATAGCCCATGAGTCGTCCGACGAGGGCCAGGCCGATACCGGTATTGCCGCTGGTCGGCTCGGTGATGATCGAGTCGGAACGAAGCTTCCCATCGCGCCGTGCGGCCTCAAGCATGGCCAGGGCCACGCGATCCTTGATGCTGCCGCCTGGATTGAGGAACTCCGCCTTCGCGAAGATCGATTCGCCCCGCAGCCGCAGCAGCGGTGTATTGCCAACGAGTTCCAGTATGTTGTCCGTCAACATGACTCACCCGATAGTTCGCTACCACTCCACAGAAAGAACCGTCCGCAGGATATCCGGATTCGGGGTCGTTAGTGTACTCGAGTTGCATCGGCGGCACAAGTACAATGTGATGGGCTTGGGCAAACACACCGGACGGATTCCTCCGCGTCAGCCCCCTGTCGCGAGTGCTGCCACGCCCTGCATTATAGGACTGCGCCAATGCCGGGCGTTTTGCGCTTGGCTTGGCGGCGGGCGCTGGGGCTCTCCAGACCACGATCCTCGCACCTGTGAGTGCTGCCAACGCGCTCTATCGGTAGCGACGGCCGGCACGCTGCTGTGTGGCCGTATCCTCCTGGCCGGTGTTGACGCGGCCGGTGCGACCTCTCGTCGCACCCGTCCGCTCCTCCCGACGTTCGAGCCGCTCGTCTTCCTCGGCCATCCTCGCCATGATGTCCGTGACGCGATCTTGTCGGCTGAGCATGAGTCCGCCAATCGCGGCCGCAGTCTTCTTGGCCTCCTCCGCGACGGCTGTCTGGCGAAGCGCATCGTATTCGCGCAGGTCCAGCTCATGCACAGTGTTGAGCAAGTCGCGCTTGTCGAGTGGATCGCTTGCAAGCCAGGCCCGAGCCTGGCTCTCTGTCTCGGGGTCGACCGGCGGCGCATCGACCTCCTTCTCCTCGCCGACGCGCGGGCGGGGTGCGGGCCTTCCTGCCGGGGCCCCGTAAGGATCCATTGCCCCACCGCCGGCCGCGGGGTCCATTGTTTCGGCTCGACCCCGACCCCTTGCCGGCGTGCGTCCGCGCGCAGTCGCTTCTTTTTCGGCAAGCATCGCAGCGCGGCGCTCCTCACGGAGATCCTCGTAGATCAGCTCCCAACGGGCCTTCCTATTGGCGACGAGTTTGTCGATTGCGGCAAGGGTCTTGACCGCCTTCTCCATCTGGCCGATTCGCTTGACAAGGACCATTTCGTCTTCGAACTGCTTCTCGACGGACCGGATGAGCATGGTCCGATTGTCCATGCGACGCTGCCGCCAGTTTCGCTGCTCGGCGGCACTCGCGCCGTTCACAGTGGCGATGGCCTGGGCAAGGTCCGGGAATGTCGCGACTCGTGCGCGAATCTCATTGGGATCGCCAAGAAGCTCAAGGCTTGTCGCTCCTGCCCGATCCCCTGCGCGTATGCCGGGCTCATCGGATGGCATGGGCATGGCGGGACGGGCCATGCCCCTGCTGCCGTATGGGCTGTCGTCAAACATGTTCGGCGGCTCCTCGGCTCCGTGCTGCCTGAGGAATTCTTCAATGTCGGTTTGGCGCCGAGCCTTTGCGATGCCCAGCGGTGTCTGGCCCCGTCGGTCCGTCGCGTTGACGTTCGCCTTGTTGGCAACGAGTATCTGCACGATATCGAGATAACCGCTCTCGGCGGCCACGATCAATGGGGTCATCCCACTGGCATTGGTGCTCTCGACATCGGCTCCGCGGCTGACGAGAAAGTCCACAATCTCGGCACTGTTGTGGGCCGTGGCCATGATGACCGGGGGGACGTCTCGGCTGGGTTTCGTTACGTCGGCGCCGGCATCGACCAGGAGTTTGACCACCTCTGCCCGCATGCCGCGAATCGCGATGCCCAAGGCTGTGTTCTGATCGGCGTCAGGCTTGTTGAGGTCAGTGCCCCTGGCCACATGCAGTTTGATCTGCTCGATGTCCCCCATGGACGCAGCCTGGTAGATCGATCGCGTGGGAGCCTGGCCGTCTGCCGCCAGCGCACATGGATCGGCCCCGATAGAGAGCAGCAAAACCGCTGCTAAAGTAGTTAGACGTTTCACAGGAAGGCCCTCTACAAATGTCGTACTCATTACGGTGCCCGGTTGCCCTGCCGGAGTCTACGTAACACCGACACACCCCATTATAGCAGGAAGTGAAGACATAAAACGCCCTTGGCGAGCTTTCTGGCGTTTTTTATCGGTCGCCCTATACCTCCTCCGTGCATGGCAAGCCCAGCGCCTCAGTGATTCGCTCAAAATCGTCGATGGACCCGAATTCTATGACGATCCTGCCGCGCTGGCCGTTTCGCGCTGTCTGAATTGCGACGCGTGTGCCGAGTTGGCGCTTCAGCTTGTCCTCGAGATCGAGGATGTGCACAGACTTGGCCCGACGCGATCCCTGCTTGGCCCCCTCCTCACTGAGCTGTTTGCGAACAAGTCGCTCAACGTCCCGGACGCTCAATCGCCCGGCCATGGCGCGATTCGCGAGCTTGCGGCGAAGATCATCTGTTGGAAGGCCAAGAATCGCCCGGGCGTGGCCCATGGATAGCTTGCCCTCGACGATCATGTCTCTGAGATCCTCTGGTAAGTCAAGCAATCGCATGTGGTTAGCGATTACGGAGCGATCCTCCCCCAAGCGCTCGGCAGCTTCGGCCTGGGTCAGGGAAAAGGCATTGAGATATCGCCGGTAGGCCTTCGCACGCTCGATGGCGTTCAGATCGCGCCTGTGGATATTCTCCACGAAGGACCACTCGAAGAGCTGGTCTTCGGTTACATCGCGGACCAATGCGGGGATCGTCTTGAGGGCGGCCCTTTGTGCTGCACGAAAGCGGCGCTCGCCGGCTATGATCTGGTACCGCCCCTGGAAAGGACGAACGATGATTGGCTGAATGATGCCGTTGGCGCGGATCGACTCGCTCAACTCGGCGAGATCAGCCTCATTCCAGACCGTTCTGGCCTGATACGGGTTCGGCCCGATGGAATCGAGGGGCAATTCAGCAAGCGAATCGCGCAACTCGCCATCGGGGGGGAAGCCGGCCGCCCTCGGCATCGCATCGCTTTCCGTTGTCGCGGGCAGATCGAACGCAGATATCGGCCCGAGCAGAGACTCCAGCCCCCTTCCCAAGTGTCGGGGCTTCTCGCCTTTTCCATTTGTCATCCGATAGCTCCTTTGCGGGTGCGACAACGCGCGAACGAACGCCGCTGATTGTAGTTCGGCCGATGGAGGCACTCAAGCGATATTTCGGCGATTCAGTCCGTCGGCATACAGTTTTTTCGAAGGCGCGACGATTCTCTCAGGGGTGCTTGTTCCACGTGGAACAACGCAGTCCCGCCGGGACGCCCTGCGGTCCACGTTAGCCGGAATGGGCAGGTATGTGCCGCGATGTCAGGACCACTGGGTGTGGCTTGCACTGGGCGCGATTGTTTGTCTCGGCCGTGCTGCAGTCATAGGTGCGTGGGTGTCTCGCCGCGAGTCTGCGGGGAACGGCGAGCTCTGTTGTCGCGTGTTTGGTTGGGATCGTGGAAATGGGTGTCGCGGGAAGGTTGCCGTGCAAGAAGAAGGGGGGTGTGGGAGGAGTCGCGCTTGGGTGTGTTGTGTCGCAGGGTCACTTGTTTCACGTGGAACACGGCAAGGGCGTCGCGTCCTTCTCGCGTGCGGGTCAGGCATCCTGGCCGGCGATGTCGTTCTGTGCCAGCTCGCATGGTTGACTGCTTAGGTATTATAGGACGTTGCATTACAGGCCGGCCTGAATCCAGGCGAGAACGTGTGGCCCGAGAACAAGGATGCCGATAATCACTGAGCCGGCTGCTGCCAGCAGGACTCCGCCTGCGGCGACATCCTTTGCGTAGCCGACCAAGGGGTGAAACTCGGGCGACGCCACGTCGGCGAGGAATTCGAGGGCTGTGTTCAGGGCCTCGGCGGTCCAGACGGCCATGATGGCCAGGATGATCCAGCACCATTCGGCCCGCTCGAGAACAGAGAGCCCGCCGACAATGAGGACGCTGCAGGATGCGACGGCATGCAGCCATGCATTGTGCTGGGAACGGAGCATGAGGCGAATGCCGCGCGCGGCACACCGGAAGCTCTCGACCCGGCCGGAGAAGGTTAGGGGTTTCGGGTCGTCGAGCCCAAGGGAGAGAGAATGCATTGACCGGCTTGGATGCTCTGTCGAGTTCATGCTGTTGTATCGTCGTGGGAGGGTGCGTACTTGAGTCGATTGTGGTGCGGAGAGATGTGGCGTATGGCACGCAAGGGATGATGGGGCTCGCCAAGCATTTCTGCGGTGCCGAGCATACGTGGCTGTAGGGGCAATAGTGCTTCGTTGCGGTTGGCTGTGGGTTGCCGGCAGCGCGCAAGCGGACGGCATTTCGATGCTTCAGGGGGGTTTGCCTAAAGCTATGTCCTGTCTATTCCGATACTTAGGGTATATCACGGAATGTCGGCTATCCGGGCGGTCCAGGGTTGGCGAGAGGGCGGCTGTCTGTTTGGGTGCAGCCGACGGGGACGGAGTCCGGCCGGACAGGCAATTGCAGCGAGGCGGCAGATCGGTTACCGTTTGGGCGGCGAAAATGTCCAGACGGTCAGTCTATGAAGGTTCGGGCTCTATGAAAGCACTGATTACAGGTGGCGCGGGCTTCATCGGTTCACACTTGGCCGAGCGCCTGCTGATCGACGGCCAGGGAGTGATTGTCCTTGATAACCTCAGCACAGGTCGGCTTGAGAATATTGAGCCATTCCGAACGCACCGGAAGCTGCAGTTTGTCAAGGGGGACATCAGCGACGTGTCACTGGTACAGTTGCTGGCAGCCGAATGCGATGTGATCTTCCATCTTGCGGCGGCGGTGGGTGTGCAATTGATTGCCGACGACCCGGTGCGGACCATCGAGACAAACATTGGCGGAACGGAGACGGTCCTGGCGGTCGCGAACAAGTTCGGCCGGCCGATCCTCATCGCCTCGACCAGCGAGGTCTACGGAAAGAGCGAGAGCATTCCGTTTCGTGAGCAAGACGACATCGTGCTGGGCAGCACGAGTCTGTCACGATGGTCTTACGCATGCAGCAAGGCCGTCGACGAGTTTCTGGGGCAGGCATACTACCAGCAATACGGTCTGAACGTAGTCATTGCGCGGTTCTTCAATACGATTGGTCCGAGACAGACCGGTCGCTACGGGATGGTCGTGCCGCGCTTCGTACAGTGGGCGCTGCGGGATGAGCCGATCTGTATCTACGGGACGGGCCGTCAGAGTCGGTGTTTCTGCTATGTTCAGGATGTGGTCGATGCGATCGTCGGCCTGATGCAGTGCGACGCGGCGGTCGGCCAGGTCTTCAACGTGGGTTCGTCTGAGGAGGTCAGCATCAAGCAACTGGCCGACAGGGTGATCGAATTGACGGGCAGTCGGAGCGCCCGGCAATTTGTGCCGTATGAGGTGGCCTATGGGCGGCCTATTGAGGACATGATGCGCCGGGTCCCCAGCACCGAACGAATCCACAGCACCATCGGTTGGACGCCGAAGACGAGCCTGGACGAGACGCTGCGTGTCATCATCGCCGAACACCAACGCGACGTGGGTGCTGAGTAGGTCATAGGAGGGCAGATCGCCATGCAGGCAAGCGACCGTTGCTGGGACTATCTGATCGTCACCGCCTCGAACGAGGCGCAAGCCAAAGGCTATGAAGCACAGTTGGCCTTGCGACGGGAATTCGGTCTGCTCAGTGACGCCGGTGTGGTCTTTGTCGTCGCCGACCCGGGCGGCAAGCGGATCGGCAGCGGGGGGAGCACACTGTATTGCCTGATGGAAGTCCTGCGTCGCCGGCTTGGGCGGCGTCTTGTCAAGTCGGGCCCGCGTCTTTGGGAAGAGACGTTGGGCGAGATGCGTATCCTGATTGTCCATGCGGGCGGGGATTCAAGACGACTGCCGGCGTACGGTCCCTGTGGCAAGATCTTCATTCCCGTCCCGGGAGAGAACACCAGCGCGGCGTGCCTGACTCTGTTCGACCGGCAACTGCCAACGTACCTGTCGCTGCCGGCACCGCCGCAAGGGCGGGGGCAGGTGGTGATCACTTCGGGCGACGTCCTGCTGCGGTTTGAGCCGTCGGACATCCATTTGACTCGACCGGGCGTCACCGGGTTGGCGTGCTACGCCCATCCCGAACAAGCGAGTCGGCATGGGGTGTTCTGCCAGGGCTCGGCACATGCGGTGGATGGCGATGATTCGTCCGTGCGGCTGTATCTGCAGAAGCCCTCGATTTCCGAGCAGAAGGCACACGGAGCCATCAACGCCTACGGTCAGGCGTGCCTCGATATCGGAGTGATGCACTTCGATGCGTCCACGGCCGTGCGTCTCCTGCGGGTCTTCGGCGCTCGTCCCGACCGCGATGACCGACCGGTCCTCGCGGGCAGGCGAGGCAAAGCCGTGCTGGAGCGCGGGCTCGATTTCTATCGCGAAGTCTGTTGCGCTATGGGAACGGACGGCGGCCTGGACAGCTACACGAAGTCGGCCCGTGACAGTGGCTCGAAATGGTCGGGCGCCATGCTGGCCGAATTGTTCGATGCCGTCTCGGACATACCCTTCAACGTGCAGTTGCTCAAGCATTGCGATTTCCTCGACTTCGGAAGCAGCAGGGCGATCCTCAGCAGCGGGACGCGACTGCTCCAGGAGGATCGAGGCGTTTCGTTCCTGCAGGGGTACCTCGACATCAACAATGAGGTTGCGGCGTCGGCGACGGTACAGGGAGCCGGAAGCTGGGTCGAAGGCTGTCGCATCACCTCTTCGTTGACGCTTGGCGGCAGCAACGTGGTGGTCGGCGCCGATATCGACCAGCCGGTCGTCCTGCCGGCCGGAGCGTGCCTTGATGTGATCGAAGGACGCGGCCGCGACGCACGCCGGGTCTGGTTCGTTCGCTGCTATGGGAGCGACGACACATTCAAGGAGACCGCCGGTGACGGCGCCGTGTTCTGTGGCAAGGACCTGCTCGCCTGGCTTGCCGATGTGGGCGGCGCGCCCGACGATGTCTGGGACCGCGGTGTCGCGAAGACGGAGCGGAGCATCTGGAACGCGCGGTTGTTTCCCGCGGTGGCAGAGCATGGCGACTATCATCAGTGGCTGTGGATGTTCGACCCGACGGCCGCCTCGGAGCAGCAGCGTGGCGCCTGGCGAACAGCCGACCGGTACAGCCTCGAGCAGATCCTGGCGCTGGCCGACCCCGTCGAATTCCACCAGCGACGCAGTCGGATCCGAGCGCGACAGATCGGCCTTTCGTGGCACCGGATCTTCCGGCCGGACAGCGGCTTCTCCGCGCAGGAGTTGGCGCGCCTGCTCGGCGATACAGCTCATACCGCTGCGTGGATTGCGGGTATTCTGAAGGAAGCACATCGGTATGCCGGCAGCTCGCAAGGCCGTGGCATGGCGTCATTGGTCTTCCCTCGAATCCTGCACACGGTCGGATCGGCTTTGCTGACCGTGTATGAGCAGCGAGATGTGCCTGCCGAGCAGGTGTTGGGCGGCCTCGAAACCGAACTGACGCGGGCCGAGGTCAGATGGGTGAAGTCTGTGGGATTGTCTGTGACCGCCGATGTGTCCATCGTGCAATGGGCGCATCGGGCACAAGAGGCGGCCTTTGAAGCACTGGAGCGTTCGATTGTCGCCACCGGAATTGCCGAGACCGTCCTGCCGCACAGCGTGTTGCGCAGCGACGAGATTGTCTGGGCCCGTGCCCCCGCGCGGCTCGACGTCGGGGGCGGATGGACCGACACGCCTCCGTATGCGCTCGAACGGGGCGGCTGCGTGGTGAACGCCGCGGTCAATCTCAACGGTCAACCACCGATCCAGGCCTATGTCCGGGTGATTGCCGAGCCCGTCATTCGGATCGGTTCGATTGACCTGGGCGTGCGCATCGAGGTGCGCCGGTTCGAGGACCTGCTGGACTATCGCAAGGCCACCGGCAGCTTCGCTCTGGCCAAGGCGGCGCTGGTGCTGTCGGGGCTGTCACCTCGGCAGGGCGGTCGATCGAGGACGGCCTCGCTGAAGAAGGCGCTCGAGGCCTTTGGAGGCGGGATCGAGCTGACGACGCTGGCCGCGATTCCGAAGGGAAGCGGTCTTGGGACGTCCAGTATCATGGGCGCCGTGATCACCGCGGCGATCGCGCGGGTCATGGGAAGGAGCCTTTCGGAGCGGGAGTTGTTTCACCAGGTGCTTCGGCTCGAGCAGGCGTTGACCACCGGCGGCGGCTGGCAGGATCAGATCGGCGGAGTGGTGGATGGTGTCAAGATGATCGTCTCGCAGCCCGGTATGGTGCCGGATGCACACATTCACTACGTGCCATCGGACATTATAGACCCGATATATAATGGTGGTACAACGTGTCTCTACTACACCGGGATCACCCGGCTCGCCAAGAACATCCTTCAGCAGGTGGTGGGGCGGTACCTGAGTCGGGACCGGGCGACGGTGGCGACAATCGCGCGCATCGGCCGAACGGCACGGGAGGTGATGGATGCGTTCATTCGCAAGGACGCCGTGCGTGTCGGTCGCCTGGTCGATACGGCCTGGCAGCTTAACAAGCGCCTGGACCCGAACAGCAGCAACGACGAGATCGAGGCACTGCTGGGTCGCGTCAGGCCCCACATTCACGGGGCGAAGCTGCTCGGCGCCGGGGGGGGCGGCTTCCTCTTGATGGTCTGCAAGTCACGGCAGGACGTGGAGGCCGTTCGTCAGATGCTGGAGGCCGAGCCGCCCAACGAGCGTGCTCGGTTCTTCGACTACACCATCAGCAATGAAGGGCTCGTCGTGACGGTCAGTTGACCGACGACGCATCTCGCAGATCCCATTGATGGCAAAGACAAGCACGCGCACGATGTTCGCCTATCTTGCCGTTCTTTGTGCGGCAGGGGCCCTGTATGGGGTCAGTTGCGCGCCGGGGGCGCTGTGGCAGGACAGCGGTCTGATTCAGCTCCGCGTCTGGCACAACGACATCGAGGGCTTCCTCGGCCTGGCGATTTCGCATCCGCTGTTCTATCTTGTGGCGATCCCCGCCAAGTACGTTCCGCTCGGTTCGTTCGCGTATCGGGTCAATCTCGTCTCAGCGCTGGCGGGGGCCGTGGCCGTGGCGAACCTGTATCTGCTGGTGCGGCTGTGGATCGGCAGGGGACTGCCGGCGTTGGTTGCAGCGCTGACGCTGGCCCTCTCGCACACGTTTTGGCAGCACGCGAGCATGGCCGAGACGTATACGTTGTGGACGGCCTTGTTCCTGACGGAGTTGATCGTGCTGCTGCAGTACAGCCGGACCGGACGGACGCGATGTCTCTACGCGCTCGGCCTGCTCAACGGCCTGGCGCTCGCGGTGCACATGCTGGCGGTCATCCCGCTGGCTTGCTACACCGGGCTTGTGATTGCGCAAGTGGTCAAGGGCAAGCTCCGCCTCACGGACGTTGGAATCGTAGCCCTGCTGTGGATCGTCGGCGCGTTGCCCTATGAGTACCTGATCGTCCGCCGGATGCTCCACAGCGGCCAGATTCTCGCGACGCTCGCGTCGGCCGCGTTCGGAGACCGCTGGCAGGCGGATGTGCTCAACACCGCTCTGTCGTGGACTATTGTCAAAGAGAACCTCCTGTTCCTTCTGTTGAACTTCCCGACGCCAAACCTGTTGCTGTTCGTCGTCGGTTGCCTGGGCGTTCTCCGGATGCGGGCCGCCTCTGCTTTCCGCTGCCTCCTGATTGTTCTGCTGGTGTTGTTCTTCGTCTTCGCGTTTCGTTACACCGTCGCGGACCGCTATGCCTTTTTCATCCCGTTCTATGCCGTTGCCTGCGTCCTCGTGGGCCTGGGGGTCCACCTCGTTCGCGAGCGGGTTCCACACCCTGCGGTCACAGTCATCATCGCCGGCGCTGCCTTGTTGCCGGTCGCGGTGTATGCCGTCGCTCCAACCATCGCTCGGCGCATGGACCTTGCGATCGGGACGCGAGCCGACATCGCCTATCGCGATGACTACACGTATTTTCTTCGGCCCTGGAAGACGGGCGAAACCGGCCCCGATTGTTTCGCACGCGATGCGCTGGACGCTGCCGGTCCCGATGCGGTGATCTACGCCGACACAACGATGGTAGCGCCGCTCTTGCTGGCCCAGGAGGTCGAGGGCCTCCGGCCCGACGTGCAGATCGTCAGCGGTGTCGTCAGTAGCAGGGGGGCGCCGCCATACGATGCGGAACTGTTCAGGCGGCTCCTCGCGTGTCGTCCGATCTACGTGACTTCAGACCGACCGGGCTATGCGCCGCCGTTTGTGCTCGGCCGGTACAACCTTCGCCGAGTCGGCCCTCTATGGCAGGTCGTCGGGCCAGGCTGCGAGGATTGAGGACGCAGCAGGTCACTTCCATGCACACACACGTCACGCCTGACAACCCATATACGTGCAGCCGCTATGCGTTCGCCTGGCAGCATGTGCCCGGCGGCGGGGCGGCCCATCTCGATCTCGGTTGCGGCAATGGACGCTTCCTCCAGTCGCTGAGGGCCAAGCGGATCAAGTGTCTGGTGGGCGTCGATGTCAGCCGCACAGCCATCGAGCGGGCGCGGAAGGCCTCGGGCGGACTGGAGATCATCCACGTCACCCGTGCAGCGCCGTTGCCGTTTCCCGACCGCACCTTCTCCTCGATCACGCTGCTGGACGTGCTCGAACACGTCAGCGAGCAGGAGGCGCTGCTGGACGAACTGCACCGGGTTCTGACCGACGACGGCGTGCTGATCGTCACCGTCCCGGGCCGGCACGCGTTCTCGTTTCTGGATATCGGCAACATGAAGTTCCGATTCCCCCGGCTGCACCGGTGGCACTTCTGCCGAACGCACTCGCCGGTCGAGTACGACAGGCGGTACGTCAGCAATCCCGACGGTCTGGTCGGCGATGTCTCGGCGGCCAAGCGCTGGCACGAGCATTTCTCGGCAGCGCATCTGGCCCGGCTGCTGTGTTGCAGCGGTTTCGACGCCGCAGGGTTCGACGGATCGGGCCTCTTCCATCGCGTGCTGAGGGCCGCCGACCTGCTCGTCGGCAACATCGGGCCGCTGCACGCTGCAATCGGCAAGTGCATCGCCTGGGACGCGAAACGGTTTGCCTCGGCGAACCTCTTTTGCATCGCAAGGAAATCCGAAGTCTCCCGCCTTGGCCACAGTGGCAAGGCCCGAAGCAACGATGACGCAACCTATCACAACCTCGAAGCGGCTGATCCACAACACGCTGTTCAACATACTGGCCCTCGTCAGTAACGCGTTGATCGGCTTCTTTCTGATCCGGTTCTTTCTGGGCCAGCTCGGAGAGGCTCGATACGGCGTGTGGGTGCTCGTCGGCTCGCTGTATCGCTATCGCGGCATGCTCAGCCTGGGGCTCAACGGCGCGATCAATCGGCAGATCCCCGTCTGCCTGGCCAGGGGCGACGAGCAGGGCGTTGCGAAGGTCATCAGTACGTCGGTGTTCTTCTACTCGGCCTTGGGATTCGTACTTGTCTTGTTGAGCGTTCTGCTCTATGCGAAGATCGGCGACTGGTTCGCGATCGAGCCCGAGCAGATCGCAGTAGCCGGAAGGCTCGTCCTGATCGTCGGATTGACCTTCGCCGTTTCCAGCCCGCTCCAACCGACCACCGCCGTGCTCAGCGGTCTTCAGCGATATGACGTCATTAACGTGGCGACGCTGGCGGTGCTTGTGGCGCGGACCGTCCTGCTGATCGTCCTTCTGCTTCGCGGCTATGGCCTGCTGACGATGGGACTCGTGTTCGGCATGAGTGAAATCGTCACGCGGTTGGTGCAGCATATCTTCATTCGACGCCTACTGCCCAGAGTCTCTCTGTCGCGGGGCAACATCGACCCCGTCCTGCTCAAAGAGATGCTCTTCTACGGGACCAATACGTTCCTGTACGCGATGGGCGGGCTGATCGTCTGCAAGGCGGGCGACCTCATCGCGGGGATCTTCCTCGACACCTCGGCAGTCAGCCGGTTCTCCGTCGCCAGCGCCGGGGTGCTGCTATTGAGCCAGTTGCTCCAGGCGTTCACCGCCGCAATCAAGCCGGCCGTCAGCGACCTGGACACCCGCGCCGAACACGCCACCGTCAAGGAGATCGCCTTCCTGACACAGAAGTACAGCCTGCTGGTTCTCGTCCCGGCCGGCGCCTTTCTGATCGTGATGGGCCGGGAGTTTCTCCGCATCTGGGTGGGCCAGAAGTTCTCCGATCCGAACGTCATCGATTCACTGGCGACGGTCCTGGCGCTGCTGACCGTGGGGCATTGCCTGATGCTGGCCCAGCACAGCAACTTCCTGGTCCTCATCGGTCGCGGCGAACACGGCGTCTTCGGTGTTCTTGCCGCAGCGACGGCCATCCTCTGCATCGGCGGCGCCGTCTTCACGGTGAGGTTCCTCGGCTGGGGTCTCGAAGGAATCGCCTGGTCCAACCTCGTACCGATGGCAATAGTCTCGGGCCTTATCGTACCGATCCACTTCAATCGGCGAATGAAGATCTCGACGCGGGAGTGCCTTTCTTGTGTCTGGTGGCCAGCCCTCAGAGGGAGCCTTCCGGTGGTTGTGATGATGGTCGGCTGGAAGGTCGTCAGTCCACCAGCTTCCTGGCTCGGACTTCTGGGCGTGATCCTGGCCTCGGGCGCCCTGACGTGTCTCTGCGGCTGGCTCTTCAGTCTCGCGCCTTCAGAGCGCAGACGGCTGCTGGCCGTTCTGCAACGTGAGCCAGCGGAGCCGTTGACGGCCGACCACATGTGACCTGAGAGCGGCGCGATCCGTGAAGGAGGATTGCAGGCCAACGGGGGCTGAGGGTATCATCAACCAGATATGTCGATGCAAACGTCAGATCGTGAACGCGAACGTCGCAGACCGGGTGCGGCAGGGGGCCATCGGGCCGGTCGGATCGAGCGCATCCATCCGCCAGCCGCCGCCACGGTGGACCGAGCCGATCGCGCCGTCTCTGAGAACTCATCCAGGCGAATGACGCGCAAACGACCGACGATTCAGTGGGTCGTCCGACGTGGTCTGTGCACCGGTTGCGGAGCGTGCGTCGGGGTTTGTCCGGCCGAAGCTCTGACGATGTGCATTGACGGCAGGCAGGGCGGATACGTCCCGCGAATCGACAAGGCCAGGTGTACGCGGTGCGGCCTGTGCGTAGACGTCTGTCCGGGTCACAGCGTCGATTTCCAGGGGCTGGCCCTGCGATTGTTCGGCGACGTTCCCGAAGACGTCATTCTCGGTCGATATCTGGGCAGCTATATTGGCTGCGCCGCCGACAAGGACGTCCGCTACGACAGCACCTCCGGCGGCCTCGTCACGGCGCTGCTCGTCTATGCCCTGGAGCGCGGGCTGATCGATGGGGCCCTCGTGACGCGGATGCGGGCGGACAAACCGCTGGAACCCGAGCCCTTCATTGCCCGAACGAAGGAAGAAATCCTCTCGGCGGCCGGGTCGAAGTACTGCCCCGTCGCGGCTGACGTGGCGCTCAAGGAGATTCTCAGGTCACAAGGGCGGTTCGCGGTCGTCGGCCTTCCATGCCACATTCAGGCCCTGTGCAAGGCCGAGCAGCATATCCAGCCGTTGCAGGGGCGAGTCCGGTACCGAATCAGTCTTGCGTGCAACCTTGATTTCAGTTTCCACGGTACGATTCGTCTTCTTCAAGAGCTGGGGATACCGCCTGCGTCGGTCGCGCGGCTTGAGTATCGCGGTCGAGGCTGGCCGGGAACCATGCTCATCGGCGAGAAGAACGGCGCCGAGACGCGAGTGCCCCTGGCCGATTGTCGCATGAAGCTGCGGCCCTTTGCGTTGCGCCGCTGTACGCTGTGCAGCGACATGACCGGCGAGTTGAGTGATCTGTCCTGCGGCGATGCATTGTTGCCCGAAGTGGTCGAGAGAGACAGGCTTGGCAGTTCGTTCGTCCTGACGAGGACGCCGGAGGCCGAAGAGTTGCTGGAGTCGGCTGCCGCTGACATGGCCGTTGAGTTATCGGAGCTTGACCCCGACAAACTGAAGGCCACTCAAGACGATGCAACGTTCAAGAAGCGTAAACTCGGCGCCAGGATGTCGCTGTTTCGTTGGACCGGCCGAAGCGTTCCGCGATACCACCAGACGCTTCTCCGGCCTGCCCGAGGTGACTACGGCAGCTCGATCAGGTTCTACCTTGCAAGGTCCGTCCTTTCCGGCAGAAGGCCTGTTCTGCGCAGGATTTCTTATGTCGCCCGCCTTTTGACACGAAGGAACAGGCAGAGCTCGGCCGCCCGGTGAAGCCGGCTCTCGCGGATGCTCCATCTGCACCTCTGCCGGTGCACTGCGAACCTTACGTATGTACGCAACCTCTTTCGAAGACATCGATTGTGACGGTTTGCTGTTCGAGCCCGAGGCGCGGACGTCGGACATTCTCTTTCCGCCCGCCGTGAACACACTGCTCCTTGGGCTGTGGCTGCTCGTCTGCGGGATTGGGTTTGGGATCGTCTTCTGGGGCCGGAACCCCATCGCCGGTGGTTTGGTGATCGCGTTACCGACGTTTTGCGGCATGCTCGTCAAACCGACGTTTGCGCTTTGCGTCGTCATGCTGGTTCTGCCCACCGGCGCCGGTGTGGGGTTCCGCCAGGCGTTTAGTCTCGATCGGGCAATCGGAATTGCTCTGGCGGCGAGCTTCCTTCTGAACGTCATGCTGACCCGGCCGGGGCTGCATGTCCGACACAAGTCCCTCTGGGTCGCGGCGGGATTGAGCGTGTGGATCTTCATCGCGTCGCTGCCGCAGCCCTATCTGAAAATGGAGGTCATGCGAGCCTTTACGCAGCTCCAGTTGGTTGCGCTGATTCTGATTGTATACTGGATCCTCGAAACGAATCGCGAGACGACCTTTCTCTGGGCCCTGCGCTCCTACGTTATCGGAATGATCGGCACAACGGTTCTGGCCTTGAGAACGGGTGCGGTGATTCGCGCCGTGCACGAAACGCGGGATGCGCGGTACGCGGCGACGCTCGGCAGCGCGATCGATGCCAACATGCTTGCGGCCCTGACGGCCCTGGCGTTCCTCTCGGCGGTCTACCTGTTCGCCCGCGACCGGAGCCTGCTATGGCGGCTCGTGTACCTTGCGGCGATTTTGTTTCTGCCTGTCCTGATGCTTCGGATCGGCTCGCGGGGAGGCTTGGTGGCGCTGGCCTTCACGGTGCTGTCGCCGCTTCTGTTCCTGCGGCAGGTGCTGCGGCGACCCGCTTTGGTGGCTCTGCTGGTGTTCGTCGTGGTCGTGGCGTCGCTGTCTACGGCCCTTCTGATCCAGCAGCAGGGCCTGGACAGCTCCGTCTCCTCGCGACTGACCAGCATGCAACAGGCCCAGAGGGCCATCGACATCCGAATGGCCCCGATCCGTAAGGCCGTCTGGGCCGCCGCGTCGCGGCCGGTCGGCACCGGCTACTTCAGTTGGTTCGAGCGAACCGACAGCGTGATCTGGCCGCACAACGATTTCTTCTTCGCGCTCGGCGTATACGGCGTCCCGGCGGCGATCCTGTTCGCAGTCTTCGTCGTCCTGCTGATGCTCACGGTCAAACGCATGCCCCTGACGCTGGAGAAGCTGTATGCGCGGGCGGTCCTGACGTTCCTGCTGGTCATGGGTCTCAATATCAAGCAGGTTTCCGCGAAGTACTACTGGGTGTTCCTGGCGTTCGTCCTGGCGGCCGAGCGCCTCAGTAGGTGGTACGCCGATCCCGACGACGAACTCTGCGAAGAGGCGGATGAAGAGACTCCGAATACTTGTGATTAGCCATATGTTCCCGACCGTGAGACTCCGCCGGCATGGCGTCTTCGTCTGTCGCGAGGCCCGGCACCTGGGCCGTCATGGGATCGAGTGCGATTTCCTCGTGGGCCGGCCCTGGGCCCCCTGGCCGCTTTTTCTCGCCGGCCGTTGGCGCGACTACGGCCCCGCCAATCCACTGGCGCCGCCGGAGGGGCTGCGGGCGCGCCGGGTCAGCTACCTTCGCCCGCCCGGATTCGGGTTCCGCCGGTTCGAGGGCGCATCGCTGGCCTTCAGTGCGATGGCTTGGGCCAAACGGTGGCATCGGGCCGAGCCATTCGACGTAGTCCTGGGCGTCTCGATGTTACCGGACGCTGAGGCGGCCGCCACGATCGGTGCAAAGCTCGGCCTGCCCGTCGCGTCTTTGGCGGTGGGCAGCGATGTGATGGTCTACCCGGACCGCATGCCGGCGTTGTGGAATCGACTGCGCCGCACCCTGGCGCGGGTCGATCTGCCCGTTGGGGTCAGTCAGTCGGTCTGCGCGAGACTCGGCGAGACGGGCGCGTGCCGGCGGGAGCCCCTCTGCGTCTATCTTGGCCGGGACAAGGAGCAGTTCCAGCCGGCCTCGATCAAGACCGAGATCCGGGCCCGCTTGGGCTGGCCGGCGGACGGCATCGTCGCCGTCTATGTCGGCGGTCTGGTCGAGAGCAAGGGCATCAGCGATTTGGCGGCCGCGTGCGAACCGCTTCTAAGCCGCCATGAGGACTTTCACCTTGCGTGTGTAGGCGATGGCCCTTCGCGAAGCGCGCTGGAGAAGCTCTTGGCACGCATCTCGCGGAGCAATGCAGTCATTTTGCCCGGTCAGGTTGCGCCGGAAGAGGTGCCGCACTGTCTGCAGGGCGCCGATTTCCTGGTCCTGCCGTCGCACAGCGAGGGGATGCCCCAGGTGGTCCTCGAGGCGATGGACTGTGGACTGCCCGTGGTCGCGACACGCGTGGGAGGTGTGCCAGAGGCGGTGATCGACGGCCGGACGGGATTGCTTGTCGAGGCGCGAGACGTCGAACAACTGCGCAGCGCCATCGAGCGGATGATCGTCGACGCGCCGTTTCGAACCTCGGCCGGGCGACTGGGGTTGGCGCGGGCAAAAGAAGTGTTCGACCCCGACCGCAATGCCAAGACCTTTGCCGATGCGCTGTGGTCGTTGGCAGCCGGGAGGAAGGGAATCGATGGCTGATCCGGAACGACAACCCCGGGCCAAGGTGTGCATGCTGACGACCGTCCACATGCCGTTCGACGGGCGCATCTTCCACAAGGAGGCGAAGAGCCTGGCCAAGGCCGGCTACGACGTCGTGCTGATCGCCCGGCACGACAAGGCTGAGACCGTGGGCGGCGTGCGCATCGTTCCCCTGCCCGAACCGCGAAGCCGTTTCCAGCGGATGACGAGCGTCACATGGCGGCTGTACCGGTTGGCCCTCAAGGAAGACGCGGACGTGTACCACTTCCACGATCCCGAGCTGATGATCGTCGGCCTGCTGCTGAAGGCCCGGGGCAAGAAGGTGATCTGGGACGTGCACGAGCACTACCCCAACAGCATCATGGACAAGTTCTGGATCTCCAAGGGCTTGCGGCGGTGTGTCAGCAAGTCGTTCGACCTGTTCGAACGGGCCGTGGTGCGGTTCTTCGACCTGGTGATCTATACGACGCCGCTGGTCGGGGCGCGCTACGAGATGCTCAAGGTGGCCTGTGCCCGAATCGAGAACTATCCGATCGTCGAGCTGTCCGACACATTCGAGAGGAACCCACAGAAGCAGATCATCTATCTCGGCGCGATGTCGCGCACTCGGGGGCTCGTCGAGGTGATCGAAGCATTCGCCCTTTTGGCCGCGAGACATCCGGACTGGCGACTTGTGCTGGTCGGCGTGGCGAGGCCAGCGTCCTTCGAAGACGAGCTGAGGGCCCTGGCGAGGCAGCGTGGCATCGAGAAGAACGTAACATTCCTTCCCTGGGTGCCTTACGAGGAGAAGGAAAGGCTCACCTCTGCGGCGTCGATCGGGGTCATCACCTATCTGCCCTATTCGAACAACACGAGCTGCTTGCCGAACAAGCTGTTCGATTATATGCTGGTGGGCACGCCGGTGGTGGCGTCGAATTTCCCGCTCTACAGGGAGGTCGTCGAGCCGAGCCGGTGCGGCCTGATCGTCGATCCGTCCAGACCGGAGGAGATTGCCGAGGCAATGACGTATCTCATTGAACACCCGGACGAGGCGCGTGCGATGGGCGAACGCGGGCTTCGTGCCGTCCGGGAGCGATATAACTGGGAAGGTCAGAGCGCGCAGCTCTGTCGTATGTATGAGGTTCTTCTGGGGACTACTGGAGGGCAGCAACGTGTCGAAGATCCTGTTGATTGTCGGGGCCCGGCCGAACTTCATGAAGATGGCGCCGCTGTACTTCGAGCTGACGCAGACCGAGGGGTTTGACCCGGTCATCGTACACACCGGCCAGCACTACGACTATGCGATGTCTCAGGCCTTCTTCGAGGACCTGGAGCTTCCGGAGTCGCATCATTATCTGGGCGCCGGCTCGGGCAGCCACGCCGAACAGACGGCCAAGGTCATGATCGAGTTCGAGAAGGTGCTCGCTCAGGAGCGCCCCGACCTCGTCGTCGTGTTCGGCGACGTCAATTCGACGGTGGCCTGCAGCCTGACCGCGAAGAAGCAGCTCGTGCCCGTCGCGCACGTCGAGGCGGGCTTGCGCAGTTTCGACGAGACGATGCCTGAGGAGATCAACCGGCGTGTGACCGATGCGATCTCCGACCTGCTGCTGACTCCCTCCGTCGATGGGGATGAGAACCTTCGGTGCGAGGGCGCCTTAGACGGTCGCGTGCGCTGCGTGGGCAACATCATGATCGATTCGGTGGTCACCATCCTGGGACGAATCAGCCGCGATCAGGAGGCCCAGGTACTGGACGATCTCGCCCTGGAGACGGGTTCCTATGTCCTGGTGACCCTGCATCGCCCGTCGAATGTGGATGAGCCGGACAGTCTCAGGCAGATTCTGGTCTACCTGAACCGCCTGTCGGAGAAGCTGCCCGTGGTCTTTCCCATGCACCCGAGGACCCGCAAGAACATCGAGCGGTTTGGGATCGACGTCCCATTCACCCGCGATTTCCGCATCATCGAGCCGGTCCGATACCGCCAGTTCATCCTGCTCCAGAAGAACGCGCGATTCGTCCTGACCGATTCCGGCGGCATTCAGGAGGAAACGACCTACCTGAGGCTGCCGTGCCTGACCTTGCGTCCGAACACCGAGCGGCCCATCACGATCACCCAGGGCACGAACGAACTGGTCGATATGGAGACGATCGAGGAGAAATCCGACCGGATTCTCTCAGGTAGATGGAAATCGGGCACGATCCCGGCGCTATGGGACGGCCGCACCGCCCAGCGCATCGTTCAGGTCTTCCAGGACTTCGCCGCCTCCTGATCACACACAATCTACGGGAAGCGGTGCAGTTCGCCTTTGGAGCCCAGCAGCCGTGTGCCCCAGGCCTCCAGGCACAGCGGCGCGTTTTGCATCATCTTGTTCTGTGCGCCGTCGGGCAGGTTGGGGCCGCCGTTGGTCAGGTCGTAGGCCAGCGCCAGGAACAGATCCTCGAGATCCTGATCGTATGCGGCCAGTCGGTGCCAGCCGAACCAGACGTTGCCGCCGCGACCGGACGCGAGAGGCCCGAGCATCCCGTCGCTGCCGTCGCAGTAGTTGTTGAAATACAACGGACCCTTCCCGGGCGCCCAGATTCGGAGTTTCAGGGTGTTGATGAGTCCGCCGAGGACCATCTCATCGATGAGGCCTTCTGCATAGGCCCGACAGGCCAGCCAAGCCGTCCGGTTGGCGTGCGAGGTATCCAGGGGCATATCCGGCGTGTTTGCTCCGTAGTCCGGAATCACAAACCAGACATGACCTTCCTCGGCAACCTGGACGAACAGGCCCCAGTCGCTGGGAACGACGTCTTCAAAGCCTTCGGAATTCGGGGCCGGCTCATCAGAATCGTATCGGGGCGTCAGGTACAACTCGACCAATCGCTCACCCCACGACCGATAAGCATAGCTGTCATAGCCCAGCCCGTCCAGATCGAGGCAGATGCCGGCCAAATGCTCCCGAACATCGCGCCCGCTGTTGAGCGTGGTAAGAACGGTGCGGAATGCGTCCGGCTCGGTCAGAAGTGTCGGGGTCACTGCAGGGTTGTAGTAGAGCCATTTCTCGACCACGCTCTGCTCGACGAAATCGGCGATCTGACTCCAGAGGGGATCGTTCAGTTCGTGCAGGGCGCGGGCGACCAACAAGAACCCGGTGCTGCCCTGGAAATCGCAGAGCTGATTGTGCCCACCCGTTTCGGCGGCCACCTTATCGAGATAGAAGCAAGGCCAGTCACCGCGCATCTGCCCACGGCGCAGTAGAGGCATCGGGTTGTCCGTTGCTTCGTGGATTGCCTGGAAGGTCAACGATTTCGCGAAGTCGAGGTATGCCGGATTTCCTGTGCCCCTCCACATATCGACGAGGCTCTGGAGTTCGCGTTGCAGGTAGTAGACCGTCATCCCGTCGTTGAGTTTCCGCCCGTGGTTGGCGGCCATGCGGACGAGATAGTCCTGTCCGTACGCAGCGATGAGCCGCTCGTACAGCAGCGGGCGGTTCCCGACCGAGGTCACGGGCAAACCGGCAGCCAGGGCAGGCAGGTCGCCCTCATGCTTCTCGACCCCGCAGCATGCCGCCAAGGCACAGATCAGGACGATCGCGCCCGCAAACGGTGCGGCGGACCGCACTGAGCGATGCCGCTGCAAAGGGACTTGGCTCATAGACACCCTTCCCCCCAACCCTTCAACGTGGCTCACCGCAGGCCAACGGCTTGCGGGCCCCTCACCTGGTTCTGCCGTCGATGAGGGCACTTAGTACCATTATATCACAGAGGGGAGGTTTGGGCAATATGGAATAAAGAGGTGTTTTGCGCTCGGCAGGAGGTTATCGGAATCACGGTATTGCCCCGCCAATGTGTTTTGCATTGGCGTCTCTTGAGAGAGGTTCGCCAGCATGCATATTCTCTACATCCATCAGTACTTCGCGTCGCGCAAGGGCCGAACGGGGACGCGGTCCTACGAATTCGGCCGTTTCTTGGTCGGCAGGGGCCATCATGTGACCATGCTCACATCCGGCTTGGCCAATCCCGAGTTTCCGGTCGCCGCCGGCCGCCGGTACGCCGAGCATGACATCGATGGGATTCGGGTCGTTTCGGTGGCAGGGGGGTACAACGACCCGCATCTGGGGACCGCTCTGACGGGCTGGCGGCGCATGCACAAGTTCCACGAATTCACCTGGGCTGCCTCGAAGGTGGTGCGTGAACTGGACCGACCCGACGTTGTTCTTGCCACGCACACCCCGCTGACCGTTGGTCTGGCCGGTATCTCCGCAAGCCGCCATTTCAATGTTCCGTTCGTTTTCGAGGTCCGTGACCTCTGGCCCGAGGCCCTTGTGAACGTCGGCGCTCTGGGGAACCCGGCTGTGATCTGGTGGCTGCGGCGTATGGCGCGGAATATCTACCGTCGGGCGGACCACATCGTGGCGCTGTCGCCAGGCATGAAGGAAGGCATCGTGCGGGCAGGGGTGGCCCCGTCCAAGGTGACGCTCATTCCCAATGCCAGCGACCTCGATCTGTTCCGTCCGGATCTGGACGGCGCGGCGGCCCGCCGACGACTGGGCCTGGGCGAGCGGTTCGGGGCGGTCTATTTCGGGGCGATGGGCCTGGCCAACGGTCTGGATTACGTGATTGAGGCCGCGAGAATCCTGGCCGAGCGAGAGCAGGACCACATTGTTCTGGTCCTTCAGGGCGGCGGCGGAAAACGCGATGAACTGATCGCTATGGCCAGGCGATTAGACTTACAGAACGTCGTATTCGGCGATCTGGTGCCCAAGGAGGAGGTTCCGGCGATCGTGGCCGGCTGCGACGTGTGCCTGACGATCGCCCGGCCGGGCAAGGATCCCACGTGGTCGCCGAACAAGCTGTTCGATTCGCTGGCGGCGGGCAAGCCCGTGGTCATCAACATCGGGGGCTGGTTGGGCGAGCTGATCGAGCGGAACGCGTGCGGCCGGGTCGTGGCGTCCGATCGGCCGGCGGCCCTGGCCGACGCCCTGGTGGAACTGTCACAGAATCCGGTGCTCCGCGAGCGGATGGGCCGCAACGCCCGGGCCCTGGCCGAACGCGAGTTCGACCGCAACCTCCTGGCCGCTCGCCTCGAACACGTCCTCACACAGGTCGTGTGCCGACATGACAAGCCGTAGATCAGAAGGCGGACACGGACCGTGCCGGCTGCAAAGTGCGACAGGCTCTCTTGGTTTCTTGACAGGGCGAATCGGTGAATGTATAGTGGCTCTATACATTTGGGAGATGCCGAATGAAAGCTTCTATTGTCGATTTGCGGTATCGGATGAACGATATACTGCGCGCCTTGGAGCGGAATGAGAACGTGAGCATCCTGAGCCGCGGGCGCCTCAAAGGGGTAATCAAACCCGCGGGCGGCGACGCCTCGCTCCGGGTCGAGGAACACCCGTTCTTCAACATGCTCACGGCCTCTGAGACCACCGACGATCCGATGGACCGGCTGCGCGGGGGACGGTATCGTGATCTTTGACACGGACGTCCTGATCTGGGTCCAGAGGGGCAACGCAAAGGCCGCGCGGGCCGTCGATCGGTCGCGCGACCGTTATGTCTCGGTCCTGACGTATATGGATTTGCTGCAGGCGGCCCAGAACAAGAAGCAACATGAAATTGTGATCAGTTTCCTGAATCGCTGCGGGTTCCAGACGTTGCCACTGACGGAGAACATCGGGCATCGCGCCGCCGTGTACGTGGCCGAGTACGCGCTTTCGCATGGCCTTCGCGCGGCCGATGCCATCATCGCCGCGACCGCGACGGAGAACAATCTGCCGCTCTGCTCGGCCAACGCCAAGCACTACCGGGCAATCCAGGAACTGAAACTGAAAGTCTTTCGGCCATAAAGAGAGGTGGGTGACCACCTGCTTTCGGAAAGAAGGGAAGGTCGTATGCAGGTACCGTTGTTGGATTTGAAGGCACAGTATGCAACCATCAAGGACGAGGTGCTGGCAGCCGTGGCCGAGGTGCTCGAATCCCAGCGGTGCATCGGGGGCCCGAAGGTGGAGGAACTGGAGAAGCAGATCGCCCAGGTGAGCGACTGCAAGTACGCCGTGGGCGTTTCCAGCGGGACGGATGCGCTGCTGAGCTGCCTGATGAGCCTTCAGATCGGCCCGGGCGACGAGGTCATCACGACGCCGTTCACGTTCTTCGCAACCGTCGGCTGCATCGCCCGCGTGGGGGCCAGGCCGGTCTTTGTCGATATCGACCCGAAGACGTACAACATCGATCCCGACCTGATCGAGGCGGCGATCACCAAGAAGACCAAGGCGATCATGCCCGTTCATCTGTTCGGACAGATGGCAGAGATGGACCCGATCATGGACGTCGCCGAGCGGTACAATCTGGCGGTGATCGAGGACGCCGCGCAGTCCATCACGAGCACCTATAAGGACAGGAAGGCCGGCAGCATCGGCACAGCGGGGTGCTTCAGCTTCTTTCCGAGCAAGAACCTCGGCGCCATCGGCGACGGCGGCATGGTGGTCACCAACGATGAGGCGCTCTGCAAACGTCTCGTCTTGACACGCAATCACGGGATGGAGCCCAAGTACTATCACAAATTCGTCGGCGCCAACTTCCGCCTCGACCCGATCCAGGCGGTGGCGCTGCTCGTGAAGCTGCCGCACCTCGATGACTGGTCACAGGCCCGGCGCGACAACGCCGCCTACTACGACAAGAAGTTCAAGGGCACGGTCGTCGGGACCCCATATATCCGTCCGGACTGCAAGACGATCTACAACCAGTATTGCATCCGCGTGCCGCGACGCGACGAGGTCGTCGCCCATCTCCAGGCGAACCATATCGGCTGTGAGATCTACTATCCTGTGCCCGCTCACCTGCAGGAGTGCTTCGCCTATCTGGGCGGCAAGGAAGGCAGCCTTCCCGTATCCGAGAGGGCGGCCAAGGAGATCATGGCCCTTTCGATCTACCCCGAGCTGACCGACGAAATGCAGGACGCGGTCGTCGCGACCATTCTCGAATTCCTGGGCTGATATCGTCAAGCGAGCGTTCGACATTCTCATTGCCGGCGTGCTGCTGGTCGCGCTCTCGCCGTTGCTGCTGGCCATTGCACTGGCGATTCGACTGAGCAGCAGGGGCCCGGCTCTGTTCGTTCAGCAGCGCGCCGGCAAGGACGGCAGGCCGTTTGGGCTCTACAAATTCCGGACAATGCGGCTCGATGTCGATCCTTTCGGGCCGAGCCCGAAGTTCGGCGCCGATCCGAGGCTCACGCGCGTCGGGCGGTGGTTGCGAGAGTATTCCCTTGACGAACTGCCGCAATTGGCTAATATCGTCAAAGGGGATATGAGCCTTGTGGGGCCTCGGCCGCTGTACGTTTCGCAGATGGCGGAATGGAACGAGCGCCAGCGGCGGCGCCTGAGCGTCCGGCCCGGCCTGACCGGCCTGGCCCAGATCTCCGGGCGCGGCGCCCTGACGCGCGAAGAGAAGCTCGAACTCGACGTTCAGTATATCGAACGGGCGGGCCTGCGGCGTGATGCGGCCATCCTCCTGGCCACGCTCGCACAATTGTGCGGGCGCAAAGGGATTTACGAGAGTAAGTACTCGCAGGACGAAATCGTTCGAGGAGAAAGAACTGTGGCCAAGACCGAACACCGAACGAACGTGGATGAACGCTCATGACAGCGAAACCGAGCCGCCGCTGCAAATATCTGACGAAAGTCGATCAGATCCAGCAACTCGAGGATCGCGAGAGAGCCGCTCTGGAGCCTGTGGCACAGCGGTTCACCTTTCGGTGCAACGACTACTACCTGTCGTTGATCGACTGGGACGACCCCAATGACCCGATTCGCCGGGCCGTCGTGCCGCACGTCGACGAGCTGGACGAGTGGGGCCGGCTTGACCCGTCTGACGAAGAAACCTACACCGTCATGCCTGGACTCGAGCACAAGTATCGCTCGACGGCTCTGCTGCTGGTCAGCAACGTCTGCGAGGGCATCTGCAGGTACTGTTTCCGCAAGCGCGTATTCATCCGCCCCCAGTGGGAATACCTTCGTGACGTGCCGGCGGCGATGGCCTATATCGCAGATCATCGAGAAATCACGAATGTGCTTCTGACGGGCGGTGACCCATTGGTTCTGACCACTTCCGAACTTGAGGGTATTATAGAGCCACTGCGTCGTATTGAGCATGTGCAGATCATCCGGATTGGGAGCCGAACCCCGGCGTTCAATCCCTATCGCATCGTTGAGGACCCCACGCTGACGGACATGATCCGGCGGCACAGCACGGTTAGCCGACGAATCTACGTGATGACGCATTTCATCCATCCTCGCGAACTGACCGACGTGGCGATCGAGGCTGTGGACAGACTCCAGAAGGCCGGCGCCATCATCGCCAATCAGGCGCCTCTGATTCGTGGGATCAACGACGATCCCGAAACGCTGGCGGCGCTTCTGATGAAGCTGTCGTTCATCGGCGCCGTGCCCTATTACATCTTCCAGTGCCGCCCGGCGATGGGGAACAGGGCCTATACAGTCCCGCTGGAGACGGGCTGTGAGATCGTCGAACAGGCCAAATCGCGGGTCTCCGGTCTGGCGAAGCGGCTGCGCTACGTGATGAGCCACGCCAGCGGCAAGATTGAGATCCTTGGCAAGCTGGCGGATCGCATGTGCTTTAGGTACCACCGCACCGCCAACGATGCCGATGGCGGCAAGATGCTGGCCTTTCCCAGCAATCCGGAGGCCTGTTGGCTCGACGACTACACAGAAACGAACCGCGAACACCCCGGAGATCTGGCCTATCGGTCTCACGGCCCCGAATGAGCGGATGGACGCGGCGCTCGTGGCGACTCGGCGATCGTTCCAGCACGGCGCCGCATCAATGAGCGGGTGGAGGTGACTCTGGCATGACGGCCATGCGGCCCCTTTGCATTCTCTTGATTCTGTTGTGCGGCCGTCCTGTCTTTGCTTTGCAGCCGGACGAGATTCTGGTCCTGGCCAACACGAACAATGCGGCGTCGGTGCGGCTGGCACGGTATTACTGCGAGCGCCGCGGCCTGCCGCCCGGCAACGTCGTTCCGCTCGCATTGGGTGCCACCCTTCGCGACTCCATCGGCCGCGACGACTACGAGAAGCGCATAGCTCAGCCCATCCGGAGGCTCTTCTCTACCCGTGACGATATGGCGCAGATCAGGTGTCTCGTCACCACCTATGGCATTCCTTTCAAAGTGGGACGGCGAGGTCCTCTCGTACAGTTCGAGGGCCGACTCAAGCAGTTACGCAGCCAGTTGGAAGAGGAGGCCGAAGCGCTTGCCCGACTGGAAGCCGACGACATGAAGAGCTCGGCCGAATACAGCCGGCGAACACAGCGGGTCACTATGTTGCAGGCCGAGGTCGATTGGATCACCGGAAGAGAGACCGATGCCTCCGTCGACAGTGAGCTGTCGATGGTCCTGTTCGGGAAATACGAGCTCTACCGATGGCAGCCGAATCTCCTGCGCAGCAGTGCGCCGCAGCCGTATCGGACATTGATGGTTTCCCGGCTTGACGGACCCGACTACACGATCGCAGCGGGCCTTGTGGATAAGGCGCTGGAAGCCGAGGCAAACGGATTGACCGGGACTGCCTATATCGACTCGCGCGGCCTATTCAGCAAGGATGCGTACGGTTACTACGACCAGTCGCTGCGAGACCTGGCGCTGGTGATCCAGTTGCGGACGTCGATGGCGGTCGTAGAGGAGCGCACGGCCGCCCTGTTCGAGCCGGGCAGTTGCCCCGGCACGGCGCTGTACTGCGGCTGGTACAGCGTCGGCCAGTACGTCGACGCTTTCGAATTCGTCCCGGGGGCCGTCGGGTTCCACATTGCCAGCCTTGAGGCGGCGAACCTGCGAGACCCGAACAGTACGCAGTGGTGCCCGGCCATGCTCATGAGGGGAATCACCGCAACGCTCGGGCCCGTGGCCGAGCCCTATCTGCATAGCTTTCCCGAGCCGAGAGCGTTCTTCTCGGAACTGATTGCGGGAAGCTGCCTGGTTGAAGCGTTCTATCGCACCAAGCCATTCAATTCATGGCAACTGGTTCTCATCGGCGATCCCCTCTACCGGCCGTTCCGAGCCCATGAGGGCAAATGACAACTGGCTCCCTGCGATTCCCGCGAGGATCCCGGCGGCCGCTGCGACCATGTCCCATCTTCCGAACGGCCGGCCTGCCGCCCAGGCGCTGATCGTTGTTGCCAGAAGCAGCGCGAACGGACCTGACACGGACATCGCCAACCCGGCGACACCGCCCTTTCCGGGGCTGGCCAAAGGACGCAGGCAGTGAACCCACAGAACAGTCAGCAGCGTATATCCGCCCACGTAGAACACAGTCGTCAGCACAGGTAGAAGGCCCATCAGACTTTGGCGAGCCAGGACGGGCAGCATATAGACGGTCATAGCGGTGAGGACGGCCACCGTGCCCCAGAAGGAGAAGAACGTGCGGATACCCAACGCCACAATCGCCCCGGCCGCGTCCGCGACAATGTCCTTCAGGTCGGCCGAACGGCCGGGCACAAAGTATTGAAGGCCCTCATCAGCGAAGCCGTACACGGTCACAGCAGCAAGAACCAGCCAACTGCTGGCCCGGCGCCACTCGACCTTCGACTCGGGACGGACGACCGACCAGAGCAGGAACGTCAGGATGGCATACGCCAGGAAATGCAGGCCCTTGTCCGACACGTTGGCTTCTCGCACGACCGATGGGACGGGAATGTGCGCCAGCACGAACAGGACCGGCCAGTAGAGTGCCAGGGCCAGGATCATCACCTTCCGCCGTCTTGTCATTGCCATGCTCTGTATCTCGGTAAGCAACACTTTCACCCGAACGCGTGTCGAAACGCCAAGTATACCCGAGCCCCCACCGGCTGTAACGGAACTTCCACCCGGTTTGCGCTCACGATCAGAACTTGCACGCCCGTTCCAGCGTATCAAGGGCGCGGAATGCTGTGGCAACGACCCAGAGAATACGTTACCCTATTGGCGGTTTGTAGCGGCGTCGTGAGACGCTGTCGGCCATATGCTACAAACGCATAGACGGCCCGAGGGCCTTCTGTTGGAGGAAAGAGACATGAGACGCAGGACTTCTTCCGTGGTTCGCTGTCGAACGCTTCACCCTGGGCCGGGGCTGTGGCTGGTCCTCCTGCTGATCAGCTCAGCAGTCTGCTGGCCGCAGGAACGGACTCCTCAGAACGCAACGCGAGAGCGTACGGGCCGCAATGCGCGGACGAGGACCATTCAATTGCCTGCCCCCGCGACATCCAGCGCCGTCAGCTTCGAACGGGCCTTGAGCTTCTCACAGGAGCTTGAGGCGCCTGTGGATCAGAAACTGACACTGGTGGAGATCGGACAGCTCGCCTGGGCCGCCCAGGGGGCGTCGGTTCGCCGACCGGATGGCACGATCGCCCCGGCCGGCAGTGTGGTCCCACTGAGAGTCTATGTCTCACTTCCGGACGGGACCTTTGTTTATGATCCGCACAGTCACGCGCTGCAGCAGATTGCCGAGCAGGACGTGCGAATGGCTGTGGCGACCGCTGTTTTCAGCCGGCAGCCGGGCCTTTCGCTTCCGCCGACAACCACAGGAGGCTGCCAAATCGTCATCACCGGCGCAGTGCGGGACTTCTCACTGGCCTACGGGGCGAACGCTCGAACCGCCATGTTGTTATTCGCCGGGCAGATGTCGCAAAACATCCAGCTTCAGGCCGTCAGCCTCGACCTGACCTACATCTCTGCGAGCAATGTGGATGGCTCTGCGATCAAGCGGTCACTGAGGCTGCCCCGGGCCAGCGAGCCGGTCTATGTCGCCCTGGTGGGCTACTCTGCCTCGCAGGCGGTCGCCACCTCGGCCGCTCGGCAACAGGAGCAACAACAGGTGTATAGGAGGGCCGTACTCGTGGCCCCGCCAAGCGGGTTCCAGGACCAGGAGCTATTTGAGACGAGCCGGACGCTGTCGATGGCCTCGGTGCAGACGGTGATCGCCAGCACGCGGGCCGGCCGAATTGTGGGATCGTTCGGCGGATTCGTGCAGGCCGACCTGCCTTTGAACCAGGTCAATGTGGACGACTTCGACGCCGTGATATTCATTGGGGGGCTGGGGACGATTGAGTACTACACCAACCCGCTCGCAGTCGGCCTGGCGCGCCAGGCGGTGGCCCGGCAGAAGGTGCTTGCGGCCAGTAGCACGGCCCCGGCGATCCTTGCCAACGCAGGCGTACTCCGGGGCGTTCGCGCCACGGCTCTGCCGGCCGAGCGGAACCGGCTCGTTGCGGCTGGTGCGGTCTTCACCGGCAATGCCGTCGAGAGGGATGGCCGAATCATTACTTCCACGGGCCCGCTTGTTGTGCCGCTCTTTGCCGGCGCCATCGTCGATGCCCTGGCCGGCAACTAACCGTTTCCAACCTTCCGACAATGTGGTCTTCGTCAGGCCGGGCCTTCCCACCCGGCCTTTTTCACGCGCCCATCCAGCGAATGGTCCCAAAGCCAAAAAAAACTTTTGCTCCGATAGACCCAAATTGTCCGGGTCGTTGTTATATTGCCGAAAGACGTTCGCAGACGTACGCACCGGACCGGTCCTATGGAAGACAAGCTGCTTGTTTATCGATGCAAGCGTGGGAGCCAGGAGGCCCTGACGCAGATCTACCGCAAGTACAAGGCGGACCTGCTGCTGTTGGCGATGGCCCTGCTGAACGACCGCTGCGCCTGTGAGGACGTGGTGCACGATGTCTTCCTGTCGTTCGTGCAGGGTTTGGGCGGCTTCCGTCTGACCGGCAGTCTCAAGGGTTTCCTGCTGACATGCGTGGCCAACCACGCGAGGAACTGGAACAAGGCGGCGCGACGACGCGGTCGCATGGCGACCGGCGCCGACGCAGGGAAGCCTGTCTGTGCGGACAGCCCGATCGAGGCGGTTGCGTGCAATGAGCAGCTCGGGCGGCTCAGTAGCGTAATGGGCGAACTGCCGTTCGAGCAGCGCGAGGTCGTCATGCTGCACTTGCACGGGTCGATGACCTTCGCGGCCATCGCCCGGGCCCGACAGATCTCGGCCAACACGGCCAAGAGCCGCTACCGCTACGGAATCGACAGACTGCGGTCACTTCTGAACGGTGAGGCAACCTGATGAAACCGGCAGATGAGATACAACGACTAATCCACGAATCGCAAATTACGGCCGGCCCGGAGGCGGATGAACGCATTCTGCGCGGCGCCCTCGACCACTTGGCGAAGCGCCGACAGGGCGGGATAGCGCATCCGAGGCCGGTGATATGGAGAACCATCATGACAAGCAGAGGAACGAAGATTGCCGCAGCGGCTGCGATTGTGATCGCCGCCGTGATCGGGTTCCGCTTCCTTGGCAATCCGGTCGGCTCGACGCTGACCTTCGCCCAGGTCATCCAACCTATTCTCAACGCGAGCACCGCCCAGTTCGACATCGTCATCGGCGACGAGGACGGCGGCGCACCGGTCGTCCGCGATCTGGTCATGGGCTCGCGCATTCGAAGGACCGTGCCCGCGATGGGCGACGACGTCACAATCATCGACCTGGAGGCCGGCCGAATCCTGACGTTCTCTGAAGCGAAGAAGGAGGCCCAGTACATGAGCCTGGAAGGTCTGCCCTCGATGCCGAACTACATGGAACGCCTCAAGAATGTGATTGCCATGCTGCAGGAGACGCCCGACTTCGTCGTCGAGGACCTCGGCCTCCAGCAGGTGGACGGCCTCGAGGTCGTCGGTTTCCTCGCCAAACACCCGCGCGCCGAGATCACGATCTGGGCCGACGCCGAGACCGGCCTGCCCGTACGGATCGAGCAGAACGAGGGGCAGATGCGAGTGGTCTGTAAGAACATGCAGTTCGACGTTCCCGTGGAGGACGCGTGGTTCAGTATGGACGTTCCCGAGGGCTACAAGGTTCACCAGGCCAGCACGCTCGATCTCCACGCCGGAACGGAAGAAGCCTTCATCGAGGGTCTGCGGCTTCTCGCCGAGAGGTTCAACAATGGCCGCTTCCCTGACGGCGTCGCCGTTGAGGACTATCTCAAGCAGGCCCCGGACGTCGCCAGGCAACTCCAAGCGATGGACCTCAGCAGCGACGAGCAGATCGCAGTGGGCCAGACGATCCAGAACTACCTGCTGTTTACGCGATTCTTCCAGGGCGAGGGCGAGTGGACTTATCGCGGCCAGGGCGTCATGCTGGGCGATGCGGAAACGCCCATCTTCTGGTACCGGCCGAAGGGTTCCGCCACCTACCGCGTCATCAACGGGGATCTTCGCGTCGAAGACGTTGCCCCGGCGGAACTGCCCCAATAGAGCCGACCCGATCGTTGCAAGTCGCTTTCAAGGCCGGGGTTACGATATCCCGGCCTTTTCCTTTCGCTCGGCGACATCTGCGCTACAGGGTGTGGTCGTTCGATTCGGCGGCGTTGCGCTCGGCCTTGCGAATGAGCTTGTAGACCCAGTCCTCGAAGTACATGGGATAAAGGTTCATCTTCTCGGTGGCCAGTTGCAGGCCCTTGCGGCTCATCCACGCCTTGACCTGCTCGGCGTATCCGGGCAGTCGTTCGTTGATTTCTTTTCGGTAGAGCCGTCGGAGCATCCGCCGTCTCCTTTGGCGAACCTCATCCGGCTTGTCCACGGCCCGGAAATACCGCCGGATCGTGCCCACCGGCGTCTCGGGACCCTTACGGAAATACGGCGCCAGGCGCTGCGGCACATCGTCGCGCAATGTGAATTCGTCGTCGATCGCGCCGAGCCTCGCCTCGCTGGGCTCGTAGTGCAGCAATGGGTCGTAGAAGAACACCGCCGGATGATAGTCGACGCGGTGCGCGCCGAGATAGATCGTGAAGACATCCAGTCCACGTCCATTTTGGTACAGCATCGGTGGGCCGTCCCCGATCAGAACGCTGAAACAGAGCTTGTTGAAGTCCTTGCGATTGAAACCGACGATATCGCGATGGACCTTGCGCAGCTTGGGCAGGCCGGCCCGCCGAACGTCGAAGATAAGCACCCGCGCGCGGGTCGTGTCCTGGGCGGCTTGCTCCATCGCCTCGACTGCGTCACGAACCGTCTCGGCCCTGGGCTGGACGATCTCACAGCCCTTGAGCCGCTCGTCGGCACCGATCCGCTCCTCGACGTCGGCCCCCAGCACCGGATCGAGCGTCAGGATGTAGATCGTGTTCCGCCTGGCCCGATGGGTCAGGATGTCGTGCTTGTCGTCGATGATTTCCTGCCGTTCGATCACTGTCGTAAAGCCCTTATCAGCCGATGTTTGGGAACCACCCCTCGTTTGTACGCCCGCGGGAGGATGCGTGTTCGGGTCGTGCCTTGCGTCCGTTGCCGCGCGCGGGCCGCTGCGTCGCCTTGGAGGGGTCCTTCATCGACAGGCTGATCCGCTGTTTGGCCAGATCGACCTCCAGGACGGTGACCATGACTTGCTGCTGGACCTTGACGACCTCGTTGGGGTCCTTGACGAATCGGTCGGCCAACTGGCTGATGTGCACGAGGCCGTCCTGGTGGACGCCGATATCGACGAAGGCCCCGAAGGCCGTGACGTTGGTGACGATGCCGGGCAGCCGCATTCCGGCCTGCACGTCCTCGATCTTGTTGATCCCCTCGGCAAAACGGAAGATCTCGAACTGCCGGCGCGGATCGCGTCCTGGCTTGGCCAGCTCCTGCATGATGTCGTTCAGCGTCGGCAGCCCCACCGTCTCGGTAACGTAGTCCTGCAGACGGATCTTCGTGCGCAGCGCGGCATCCTTCATCAGCGTCGCGACGGAACAGCCGAGGTTCGAGGCCATCGCATCGACGAGGCCGTAGCTTTCCGGATGCACGGCGCTGGCGTCGAGCGGATTGGCCCCGTCGCGGATGCGCAGGAAGCCCGCTGCCTGCTCGAACGCCTTGGCCCCCAGACGCGGCACCTTCTTGAGCGCTTTGCGCGAGTCGAACGGCCCGTTCTCGTTGCGGAAGCTGACAATGTTCTGCGCCAGCTGCGGGCCGAGTCCCGAGACGTACTGGAGCAACTGCTTGCTGGCGGTGTTGACCTCGACGCCGACGTTGTTGACGCAACTGACGACCACGTCGTCGAGGCCCTGCTTGAGCAGGGGCTGGTCCACGTCGTGCTGGTACTGGCCGACGCCGATGGATTTCGGATCGATCTTGACCAGTTCGGCGAGCGGGTCCATCAGGCGGCGTCCGATGGACACGGCGCCGCGCACCGTCAGGTCCTCGTCGGGGAATTCCTCGCGGGCGACGTCCGAGGCCGAGTAGACCGATGCACCGCTCTCGTTGACCATGACGACGGGCGTGTTGCGGGCGAGCGGGATGTTGCGGACGTAGGCCTCGGTCTCGCGGCCGGCGGTGCCGTTGCCGATGGCGATCACCTCGATGTCGAACTTCTCGCACAGGGCCGCGAACCTGGCGGCATCGGCGGCGGCGCGGGCGTCGCCGGTATGCGGATAGATCACGTCGGAATGCTTCAACTGGCCCTGCCGGTCCAGACAGACGACCTTGCAACCCGTGCGAAAGCCCGGATCGATCGCCAGGACGTTCTTGCGGCCCAACGGCGAGGCCAGCAGCAACTGCCGCAGGTTCTCGGCGAACACGCGGATCGCCTCCTGGTCCGCCCGCATCTTGGCCGAGGCGAGGATCTCCGTCTCCATCGACGGCGCCAGGAGCCTCTTGTAGCTGTCGGCCAGCGCCTCTTGGACGACGGTCGAACACCTCGAATGTCCCTCGACGAACAGCTCTTCGAGAATGCGATGCGCCTGGTCCTCCGGGGCGAGGACCTGGAGCCGAAGGAACCCTTCCCGCCGGCCCCTTCGCATCGCGAGAATCCGGTGCGACGGCGCCTTGGCGACGGGCTCTTCCCATTCGAAATAGTCCTCGTACTTGCGGCCCTCGTCCTCCTTGCCGGGCACGACCTGCGACTTGAGCAGACCCTTCGTGTTGAACAGCTCGCGCATCTGCGCCCGGGCCTGCTGGTCTTCGTTGATCCACTCGGCGATGATGTCCCTGGCTCCCGCCAGCGCGTCCTCGACGGATTCGACGCCCGTTTCGGCGTCGACAAACGCCTGCGCCTCGGCGGCCGGGTCCACCACCGGGTCCTGGGCGTAGATCAACTCGGCCAGGGGCCCCAGACCTTTCTCTTTGGCGATGGTCGCCCGCGTTCGGCGCTTGGGCTTGTACGGCAGATAGAGGTCCTCCAGCGAGGCCATGGTCTCGGCTGCGAGGATGTCTTGGTTCAACTCCTCGGTCAGCAACCCGCGCTCGGTGAGCGACTTGAGGATGGCGTCGCGCCGGTCGTCGAGGTCCTTCAACTGGCCCAGCCGGTCGCGGATCGCGGTGACCGCCACCTCATCGAGACTGCCTGTCGCCTCCTTGCGATAGCGAGAGATGAACGGAACGGTGGACCCTTCCTCCAGCAGGCCGGCGGTCGCGGCCACCTGGCCCGGCCTCAGAGACAGCTCCAAGGCAATGCGTGCGATATGTGCCTGATTCAACGATCGATCCTTCTCATGCGACTTCCAAACACCCCGCGCCCCAGCGGCGCCGATGCTCCGAGACTATATCCCGTTGGTGCTGCTGTTTCAAGGACGCTTGCCGTTGCAAGGCGTTACAGGTCCGGCCCGGATTCTGCTCTGGCGAGCACACTGCGTACTGAGTCAGATGTCGGGCGAGGTGAGCCCTTCCTGGATGGCGTACTTGGTCAGTTGGGCCACGTTGTTGATGTCGAGCTTGTTCATCACGCGCAGACGATGGGCCTCGACCGTCTTGGGACTGATGTGGAGCTGAAGGGCAATCTGACGGGTCGTCCTGCCCTCGGCCATGAGTTGCAGCACCTCCCGTTCGCGCGCCGTCAAGACAGAAGACGCCGTGGGCGCACTGGCCGCTTTGTCGCTCAGGAGATCGTCGACAATCACGTCTCCGATGGATGGACTCACATAGCAATTGCCTTGAGCCACGGCGTAGATCGCCTGGAACAGCTCGTCGCAGTCGCAGTCTTTGAGAAGATAGCCCTTCGCTCCGGCCTGAAACATCTCGGTGACGAACTGCCTTGATGAGTGCATGGACAGGGCGATGACGCGCATTTGCGGTCGTTCCCGGAGGATCCGACGAGTGGCTTCGACGCCGTTCAGATCGGGCATGCTGATGTCTGTGATCAGGATATCGGGGCCGAGGGTGCGAACCAACTCAACGGCATCGCGACCGCTCGACGTTTGTCCGACGACCTCGATATCCTCGGCCTGCTGGATTACTCTGGCCAAGCCTTGCCGCACGATGGCGTGATCGTCGGCTAATACGACGCGAATCCTCATGGCCTGCCGCCCCCGTACGGGCGAATCGTCGTTCGCCCCATGCAAAATCACTCGCCTTTGCCGTCCATCGGTCCGTTCTATCCTCACTTCGCGGTGGGGCTTCCTTCCCTACCATGCTACGCGGCCGACGCGGCGGTGTCAACCGTTGGATGCTCGTCAGGATGACCGTAGGCGGCTTCGGCGCAGGATTGGCCGGACGAGCGAATGCGAGAACACGCGTTGCGCCAATCACGTACTGATTTGCGGTATTTGCCGTCGGTCCGAGGCCCGTTGGTGCGTGCGGACCACTTCCCGGTCGGGACGCTCCGAGAATGGGGATGGTGGAGGCCAATCGCCGTGAACATTCTGATGATGACCAATACGTTTACACCGTTTGTCGGAGGCGTGTCGCGGTCTGTTACCGCATTTACGGACGAACTGCGAGCGATGGGCCATCGTGTGGTGGTCGTGGCGCCGGAATTTGCCGACATGCCCGAATCCGAGCGGGATGTGATTCGCATTCCGGCGATCCAGCACTTCAACGGCAGCGATTTTGCGCTTGTCTTGCCGATTCCGGGATACCTCTCGGCTCACCTGGAACGGTTCAAGCCGGACATCGTCCACTCGCACCATCCATACCTCCTCGGCGGAGCAGCGGTCCGCGTCGCCAGCCGATTCGAGTGCCCGCTGGTCTTCACGTATCACACGATGTACGAACACTACCTTCATTATGTGCCGGCCCACGCCAAGCGATTGCACCGGTTCGTCATCAATCTGGTCACAGGCTACTGTGACCTGTGCGACCGCGTCGTCGCGCCGAGCCGCTCGGTAGCCGAGATTCTCCAGGAGCGCGGTGTCGAGACACCCGTCGACGTCGTCCCGACGGGGGTCTGCGTCGAGCAATTTGAACGAGCCGATGGAGGCGCGTTCCGTCGCTCGCACCGGATTCCCGAGGGCGCCTTCCTCGCCGGATACGTCGGACGCCTGGCCCCCGAAAAGAACCTGTCCTTTCTGGCTGAGGCAGTCGGCCAATTTGTGTCACGAACGCCGGAGGCACATTTCTTGGTCGTCGGGTCGGGGCCGTCCGAGCACGACTTGCAGCGGGTCTTCCGCCGCTTGGCAAGTGTTGATCGACTGCACCTTGTCGGTTCGCTGGAAGGCCAGGCGCTCGCCGACGCCTATCACGCGATGAACGTCTTTGTTTTCGCCTCATGCACGGAGACCCAGGGCATGGTGCTGACCGAGGCGATGGCCGCTGGAAGGCCGGTCGTCGGGATCGACGCGCCGGGTGTGCGCGAAGTGGTGAAGGATCGGCGGAACGGCCGGCTCGTTCCGTCACAGGACGTGCAGGCGTTTGCCGAGGCGATGGACGAGCTGGCCCGGGCGAGACCGGAGCAGGCCCAGGCTTACCGCCAGGCCGCTCGGGCAACGGCCGCCGAGTTCTCGATGGGGACGTCGGCGCGAAAGCTCGCAGAGATCTATGAGAAGGTAGTGGGCCAGGATGCCCCGGCCTCGAAGGACGAAAGCAGGTGGGGCGGGGCCATCGAAGCGATCAAAGCTGAGTGGGAACTGATCAAGAACATTGCCGAGGCCGCAAGCCACACCCTCGCCGAGGTCGAATGAATGCGGGGCCCAAGATGCCATGCTGAATTGCGTCGAGACATTTGTCAGGAGATGGCGCCGGCGACTGAGTCGCAGCGAATGGCTGATCCGGTTCTTGGGCTTGGCGAGATCGACTGAGGCGCCTTCTGCGCCCGGGCTCGTGTTGATTCAGATCGATGGACTGTCGCGCCGTCAGTTGGAACGCGCAATGGATCGGGGCAATCTGCCCTTCCTTCGACAGTTGCTGCGCCAACACAAGTACCGCCTCCACTCGCTGTACAGCGGGATGCCGTCGACGACGCCGGCGGTGACGGCTGAACTCTTGTACGGGGTCAAGAGCGCTGTTCCGGCATTCAGTTTCTACGACCGGTCGACGGGGCGGATCCTTCGAATGTTCGAGCCCAGCGCCGCCAGGCAGGTCGAGCAGCGACTGCAAGAGCAGGGCGATCCGCTTCTGGCCGGCGGCAGTGCCTATGCCGGAATCTATACTGGGGGCGCCGCCGAGAGCCATTTCTGTGCGGCGTCGGTGAGTTGGAGCGACCTGCTCAAACTGGGTCGTCCGTTGCGCCCGGCGATGCTGGTCCTGCTGAATCTGTACAGTGCAGTCCGCACGGGTGTCCTGTTGTGCGTGGAGTTTGTTCTGGCGCTGCTGGACTGCCTGCGGGGGCTGGTTGCCGGCCAGAACCTCTGGAAGGAGATCAAGTTCGTTCCGTCCCGTGTCGGCGTGTGCATTCTGATGCGAGAGTTGGCCACGATCGGGGCCAAGATGGACGTGACGCGTGGGCTTCCGGTTGTCTATGTCAACCTCCTCGGCTACGACGAGCAGAGTCATCGTCGCGGCCCGACCTCTCGATTCGCGCACTGGTCGCTCAAGGGCATCGACGACGCGATCGCGCGGATCTGGCGGTCGGCGCATCGGTCCGCGCGACGCGATTACGACGTGTGGGTCTTCTCCGATCACGGCAATGAAGAGACGCGGTCGTATGCCCGTGAGCACGGACGCAGCGTACAAGAAGTCGTGACCGAGGCTCTGGATGCCGCCGTCGCGCCGCTGTCCGAGAATCGAGGGGTCCAATCGAAGCGAATGGGCGCCTATATGAGGCGACGGCCACGGAATGAATCACCCATCGACAACGGCCACGTTATCGTCGCTGCGATGGGACCGGTCGCCCACGTGTATCTCAGGAACCCTGTTGTGGCCGAGCAGCGTGGTCCTCTGGCACAGATGCTGGTGAGTCGAGCCGAGATTCCTCTGGTCTTGACGGCCGATGGACCGGGTCGGGCCCGCGCCTGGACGAAGGACGGGTCGTTCGCACTGCCGCAAGAGACAAGAGCGGTGCTGCCTGAAGACCACCTGTTTCCGGAAGAGGTGACCGACGACCTGGTGGCTCTATGTCACCATCCCGACGCGGGCGACTTCGTCCTCTTGGGCTGGAGCCGGACGGGCCCCTGCACGACGTTTCCGATCGAGAACGGCGCGCACGGCGGGCCTGGACCTGAAGAGACGCACGCCTTTCTCCTGGCACCTGATGATGCGCCCTTGCCGGATCGCGCGCAGGACTGTCTGCGCCCGCTTCACCTGCGGCAGGCGGCAATGATCCATCTTGGTCGTGTCCCATCGGGGGTGGCTCTCGCACCTGCGTTTGCGAGCGACGAGGGCGTCCTGCGGGTGCTGACGTACAACGTCCACACCTGCATCGGAATCGACGGCAAGCTCTCGCCCCATCGCATCGCGAGGGTGATTGCGCGCCATCGGCCCGATGTGGTGGCCCTTCAGGAAGTGGACGTGGGGCGCCTGCGAACCGGTCAGGCCGATCAGGCCGAACTGATCGCGCGCTGCCTGGAGATGGAGTATCACTTTCATCCGGCGATGCAGATCGCCGAAGAGGCCTATGGTGATTGCATCCTCAGCCGGGTTCCCATGCGCCTGATCAAGGCAGCGGCTTTGCCCATGCCACCGGCCAAACCATTCGTTGAGCCGCGCGGAGCCCTCTGGGTGGCCCTGGATCTTGGCGGCTCGACCGTTCACTTCCTCAACACCCACCTCGGCCTGACCGCCATCGAGAAACGGATGCAGATCGACGCCCTGCTCGGCGCCGATTGGATCGGCAGCAACGGACGCACCGAGCCTTTCATCTTCTGCGGCGACTTCAATGCCTCTCCGCGCTCGCGCGTCTGGAAGCTCTGCACGGCGAACCTGCGGGACGCACAGACCGAGGTCCTCACGCATATTCCTCGCGGCACCTGGTTCGGCCACGTCCCGCTCGCGCGGATCGACCATATCTTCGTCAGCGCACAGATCGAAGTGGTCAGCGTCGACGTGGGCAACGACTACCTGGCGCGCATCGCATCCGATCATCGGCCCCTGTTCGCCGAGCTTCGCATCCGCTCCTAAATGGGGCCGGTGGGGCCTAAACCCGGGTGAGCTGATCGCGGCCGGCCCATACCTTCTCGACGGCGTCGGCGATGTCGGCCATGTCCTGGCGCGTGCCGAGCAGCGGGCCCGAGGCCCAGAGCATCACCATCTCGTCGCAGACCTGATCGCACTTCGGGCAGGCGCACTGCTCGCGATACTCGCGCAATCGCTTGGCCGAGTACATTGTCTTGTAGACCCTCGAGTCGAGGATGTGATCGATCCACGGCTCGCGGTGCAGACCCCTCGCGATGTATGGGCTCAGGCTCACGCCCTCGGCCGCGAGGGCCTTGAAGAATGTCGCGCGGGGCACATCGTTGAAGTGCTCCTTATGGTACGACATGGTGTAGAGGTAAAAGGAGCCGCTCTGCGTGCCCTCGTAGAGCTTCTGGGGTGTCAGGCCCGGGATGTCCTTGAGCCGGGCGGTCAGGTACGCGGCGTTTTCGTTGCGTCGTTCGAACCGCTCCCTCACACCGGAGAGCTGGCCCAGCAGGACCGCCGCCTCGAACTCGTTCATCCGGTACTTCGGGCCGATCGTCTCGGTCACGCCCCGACGCGACGTGCCGTGGTTGTGCACGGTGTAACAGCGGTCCATCAGGGCCTCATCGTCGCCGATGACCGCGCCGCCCTCGCCGCACGCGAGGACCTTGCTGGACTGGAAGCTGAAGCACCCCACGTCGCCGATGGTGCCGAGCGTCTTGCCGTCGAACTGGGCCAGATGCGCCTGGCAGGCGTCCTCGATCACACGGAGGTTGTGCTTCTTCGCGATGGCCATGATCCGCCGCATGTCCGCCGGCTGGCCCATCATGTGCACCGGCATGAGCGCCCGAGTGTTCTCGTTGATCCGGCGCTCGACCTCGTCGCAATCGAGCTGGTACGACGCCGGGTCCAGGTCCGCCAGGACCGCCAGCGCCCGCGCCGACAGGATTGCCGCGATCGTGCCGGGATCGGTATACGGTGACGTGATGACCTCATCGCCCGGCCCGATGCCCATCGCCTCAACGCACGTGTGCAAGGCCTGGGTGCCCGAGCCGGTGGCGACGCAGAGGCGCGCGCCCGTCAGCTTGGCGTATTCTTTCTCGAACGTGGGCACGGTGCCGGAGGGCGACTGGATGCGGCACCAGATGCGGCTCTTGGCGGTCTTCATCAATGAGTCGAGCACCTCGTCGTCCCAATAGGGCCACTCCGGCCAGGCCTTGTTCTGACGGACCGGTGTGCCGCCGAGGATCGCCAGCTTGCTTGCCTTGTTCGTGAGGTTGCCATAGGCGGGAATTGTCCCGGACGTGGCCGCCGCCAGGGAGCCGGCCGATGCGGCCGCGATGAACTGTCGCCTCGTCAGATCGCTGTGTGCCATTGCCAGACCCTTTCATTGCCAAAACGCCCGCTCGCCCCGTGACCTCCTTTATACCCCTTCCGCCGCCGGCCCGCAACGACTATTCCTTTCGGTCCTTCAGGTCCCTTGGGGCCTTTGGGGCCCGAGAACGACCTAAGGGACCCAGAGGACCTAAGAGACTGCCTCGCCTCGTCGGGTGGCAGCCTCAAGCCCGCAGGGCTTGGGGATGGCGCTCCATCGGACTGGCCTCGGCACATCGCGTCGGTTAGAATGGCTCGATCCGCCTCCGGCGGATTGTTCTGAAAGGGGAGTTCGACGATGAGAATGCATCTGGCTCTGAGGCTTGCATCGGTTGTGGTGGTCGGGTTGTGCGCCTGTTCGACGGGCCGGGCAGCGTTGCGGGCCGGCTGTGCGAAGGTGGACATCACGCCGCCGCTGGGCCTGAAACTGATCGGCTCGCAGGGCAAACCCAGCGACTCCGTGCTGGATGAACTCTACGCCAGGGCCCTGGTCCTTTGCGACGGTGCCAACACCGTCGCGATCGTCTCGGTCGATCTGCTGTATTCGCCGCTGGAGGAAATCACCAATCCCGTCCGCGCGCTGGTCGCCGAGCGCGTGGGCATCCTCGAGCGGAACGTCATGGTCTGCGCCACGCACACGCATTCGGGCCCCGACATCTTCACCAACACCAAGCTCGCGCCCGCCAGCCACATCGCGCCGGAGGACATCGACCAGGCCTACGTTCACACGGTGATCGGCAAGCTCGCCAGCGCTGTGCAGATGGCCCATCGCGATATGCAGGACGCGAAGATCGGCGTTGCGACCGGCACGCTGCCCGAGGTCGCCTACAACCGCAGGCCCAAACGGCCCAATGGCCAGGTGCAGACCACGTTTACATTGCCGGCCGAGATCGCGGCGACGCGCAGAGTAGAGGCTCGCGCCGACGGCCGCACCATCGTGACGTTCTCGATGCCCTTCGAGCAGGCGGACCTGACCTTCGGCCCCATCGATCCGGCGGTGTCCGTGCTACGGGTCGAGAACCCCAACGGGCATATCATTGGCTCGCTCTTCGCCTTCGGCTGTCATCCCGTTAGCGTCTATCCATTTCGCAGCACGGTGATCTCCGCCGACTATCCCGCGCACGCCATGCGCGTGGTCGAGCAGGCCGAAGGCGGTATCAGTCTGTTCGCCCTGGGCTTGGCGGGCAACGTCGTTCCGATCCGGCGGGATGTCGGCCCCTGCGAGCAGATCGGCAAAGCCCTGGGCGCGGAAGCCCTGCGAAGGCTCCAGCTCGTCGCCACGACGGACGGCGCCACGCTCGACGCCCGCCGCCGCGCGCTGACGCTGGCTACCAAGGACACTCCGCCGCAGGAGATCACCACCGAAATTCAGGCGCTGCGGCTGGGCGACGTCTACATCCTTGGCCTGCCCGGCGAGGTCCTCGTCGAGGTCGGCCTGGCGATCAAGGACAAGGCGGGCATCGACAAGCTCTTCATTACGACCCTGACCAACGACTCGATCGGCTACGTCTGCCACGCCGAAGCCTACGCCGAGGCCGGCTACGAATCCACCCGAGGAACCCACCTCGCCCCCGGCGCCGGCGAACGCCTCGTCGCCATCGCCCTGGACCTGCTCGACGAAACCAGACGCTGACACGCTCCGCGCAGCCTGTTGACACCGCCGGCCGAACCTGCCAGGATGATGCCGTCATGACGATTCATAGAAACTCATTGGAGACTCTGCGATGGGGGCAAGGGTGCAAACCTGCTCGAAGTGGCCCGACGGCAAGGGCTGGTATCTCGTCCCGGTCGTTCTTGCGGCGCTCGGATGGGCCGCGCCCGGGCTGGCAGATGACGACTCAGCCGCGAATGCTAAGCCGATGGTGGGCGTGTACTACTATCCGTGGTATCGCGCGCAGGGGCAGCGGGGCGCGAGCAACTGGCGGCAGGCGATGCGGCAGCGGCTGGTCCCGCCCCAGGCGCCGAAGCTGGGCCGCTACGATTCGAGCGACCCCGACGTCGTGGGCGACCATATCGCGCAGAGCATTCGCGGCGGGATTTCGTTCTGGGCGTCGAGCTGGTGGCGGCCCGGCGACTATACCGACACCACACTGCGCGACGTGATCCTCAAGCATCCGGACGCCGGCAAGCTCAAGTATGCGATCCTGTATGAATCCACCGGTCGGCTGGGCACGTTCGCCAGGCCCGACTACAGCCGGTGGATCGACGACCTGACGTATTTGCAGAAGACCTACTTTGACCATCCGCACTACCTGCGCATCGATGGCAGGCCGGTAATCTTCGTCTATCTGACGCGGGAGTACTTCCGTAACAAGGGGCACGCGGCGCTGCGCGAAATGCGCGAGAAGTTCCCAAACCTGTATCTCGTTGGCGATGATGTCTTCGGCGCCGGCTACAAGGCCGAATGGGCGAAGAACTTCGACGCCGTCACCGCTTACGATGTCTACGGCCAGTCCGTGGGCCCGCGCGGCGGCACGCGCGCCGCACTGGAGCTTCTGGCGACCAACTACGCCGCCGCCAAAGCGGCCGCCAACAGCGTGAACGTCGCTTTCATGCCGGCCATCGCACCGGGCTACAACGACACCGCCGTGCGCAAGGGGCATCCCGGGCGGGCGCGGTACTTCAGCGACGTCGAGGATTCCAAGGAAGGCGACATCTTCCGCGCGATGATCGCCGACGTCGCCCTGCCGAACCTCGACCCGACGTGCGGGCGGATCATGATGGTCACCAGTTTCAACGAATGGTACGAGGACACCCAGATCGAGGCCACCGCCGGCACGCAGCCGACGACGACGACCGACGACTCCGAGAGCGGGACCGCCTTCACCGGCGGCCAGCAGTACGTCGATTACGGCCCCCTCTACCTCGACATCCTCCGCGAAGCTCTGCCGTAGCACGGAAAGGACACGCCCATGAGCCAGATCGGCAAGACGCCCAGTGACAGTGCCGTGGTGACGCGGTATCTGGTGATGCCGCAACAGGCGAATCCACAGGGGACGGCGTTTGGCGGGGCGATCATGGGGTGGATCGACATGGTGGCGGCGATGGCGGCCGAGCGGCATTGCGGCACCGAGGTCGTTACAGCCGGCATCGACTCGTTGTCGTTCAAGGCCCCGATCCGCATCGGAGACCACGTCGTGCTCGAAGCGGCGGTCAACTACGTCAGCCGGTCGTCGATGGAGGTCGGCGTCCGTGTCACCCGCGAGGACCCCGCCACCGGCACCAAGCAGATCGCTACCACCGCCCATTTGACGCTGGTGGCGCTCGATGAGAACAAGAGACCCGTTACCGCTCCACCGCTTGTGCCGGAGACGGCCGAGGAGAGACGCCGCTGCGAGAACGCCGAACGCCGCGTCCAGCGACGCAAACAACAACTCCAACAACACGCCGACACAGACAGGTCATAGCAGCCGATTAGGCCGCAGTCGTCCCTGTCCCGCTTGTAGCACACCGACAGGCGGGTCCTCCTCGAAGGGGATTGCGACTTCCTGCGACATTTGGTAAGCATGGTGCGTTGTGCGTCCTGGGTCGTCGCTTGCGGGCCGGGTCGCGGAGCCCACAGCACGAATGAGACCGAAAGGAGACGCTTGTGAGCGTTGAACTGAAGAAGGACTGTCGCTACGCCCTGCTCGTGCCCACCAGCATGGGGGCCCGCCTGACGCCCGACAACGGCCAATCCTTCCATTGCAGCCGGCATTTCACCCTGCAAGCGACCAGCGCCGAGACCAACGTCGCCAGCGTCGCATCGTATCTGGGCCTGCCTGTGAAGGTCCTGACGACGTTCGTCAAGGGCAGTCCGGTCGCCCGTTTTCTCAAGGACGACCTGGCGAGCCGACACATGGACGTGGAGGCCAAGGAGGTCGATCAGGGCGGTCCCTGGGGCTACCGGCACCAGTTCAATCTGGCCGACTGCGGCACCGGCTTGCGCGGCCCATGCGTCCACAACGACCGGGCGGGCGAGGTCGGTCGGACGCTGAATGTGAAGGATTTCGACCTCGACCGGATCTTCGGTCGCGAAGGCGTCCAGATCGTTCATCTCTCCGGCCTGATCGCGGCGCTGTCGCCCGAGACCGGAACGTTCTGCCTGGAGATCGCCCGGGCGGCCAAAAAGCACGGCACGCGAATCTCGTTCGACCTGAACCACCGCGCCTCGTTCTGGAAGGGTCGCGAGAAAGAGCTGCGCGCGATCTTCCACGAGATCGCGGGCGTCGCCGATATCCTCGTCGGCAACGAAGAGGACTTCCAGCTTGCGCTGGGCATCGAGGGTCCCGAGGCGGGCGGCAAGGGCCTGGGCGACAAGATCGAGAGCTTCAAGGGCATGATCGAGCGGGCGGGCAAGGCCTATCCCGACGCGAAGGTCTTCGCGACCACCCTGCGCGAGGTCGTCACCGCCAACATGCACCTCTGGGGCGCTTTGCTGGCCGAGGGCGGCCGGTGGCACGCGATCGAGCCTCGACAGATCGGCGTGCTCGATCGGATCGGCGGTGGCGACGCCTTCGTCGGCGGCATGCTCTACGCGATCCTTCGCGGCTGGGAGCCCGAAAAATGGGCCCAGTTCGGCTGGGCCACCGGCGCCCTGGTCGTCACCCTGCTGACCGACTACGCCCAGCCGGCCGACGAGGACCAGATCTGGAGCATCTGGGAAGGCAACGCCCGCGTCAAACGATAGCCGGCGGTGAGGCGCCTTACGGCTTGTCGAGCGGGTCTTCGGAATCGGTACGCTGGGTCCCGAAGAGGGCGCGGAACTGGCCGGAGGGCAGCCATTCGACGGCGCCGTCGAGGCGCAGAACGACGAAGCCGTCGTCGAGGAGCGATGAGGGATGCCGTTTCTCGGAGTAGGCCAGGATCGTCTCGTCGGTGGCGCCAGGGGCGATCCACAGGGCCCGGTAACGCACGTTGCCGATCCGCACGGCGCCGTCCACCTGGTCCTTGATGTCGTCGATGAACGATTGCGGGGGCAACGAGCCGTGTGTGGAGCGATAGTCCAGGATGCGGCCGCCGAGCTGGGTCATGGCCCGCATCGCCTCCGAGCGATTGACGTAGTCCTTCAGGTGCATCAAACCGACCACGGCGGCTGCCGTCGCCAGCAGGACGACAACGAATTGGATCAGCAGCGATCGTTTGTACTTTGTCACGGCATGTCCCCGCTCGGGCGGTCGCTATGCTCTGACTCTCACTCGATTGCCTTCGATCTGCAAGCGGCCCTCGGCAAACAGCGCGATGGCCTGCGGATAGGCGATGCACTCCTGCTCGAAGACCCGCTCGGCCAGCGTGTCGGGTGTGTCGTCGTCCTCGACCGGGCAGGTTCGCTGCACGACGATGGGGCCGCTGTCATAGTCGTTGGTGCAGAAGTGGACGGTGCAGCCGCTGACCTTGCAGCCGGCCGCGAGAACCGCCTCGTGCACGTGGTGGCCCCACATGCCCTGACCGCCGAAGCTGGGCAGCAGGGCCGGATGGATGTTCAGGACGCGATTCTCATATTGCCGGGGGATCTTCCAGAGGCAAAGCCAGCCGCCCTGGACGACGAGGTCCACCTCGGCGGTAGAGAGCACCTCTTCGATCCTGCGGCTGAACGAATCGATGTCCGGATGGTCCTTCTTGCGGACGATCTCGACCGGCAAGCCGGCGTCGCGCGCCCTGGCGACCCCCGCCACGGTCGAGCGAGAGCTGATGACAACGGCAATCCGGGCGTTGATTCGGCCTTGGCCGATCTCGTCGAGGATGTTGATCATGGTGCGGCCGCCTCCGCTGATGAGAAAGCCCAGACGCAGGGGCTTGGCCGAAGGATCGGGCAACTTCGCATCGGGCCGGCCGGCCGGCATCTCGTCAATGTCGTGCTCGGCATCCAGCGCCAGGTTCACCAGCCGGTCGGCCTCCTGGTTCTTCTCGCGTCGAACGTGCAGGACGTTGCAGGCTTCGAACCGGCCCATAAGGGTCTGGGCTTCGTCGAAGAGGGGCCGGATCAGGTCGCTCTTAACCTTGTACCGCCCGCCGATCTGCCTGACCAGAAGCTCGCTGTCGCTGAAAACCGTGACCTGCCGGGCTCCGAGCTTGGCCGCCGCTTCCAGCGCTTTGACCAAAGCGGTGTATTCGGCGACGTTGTTCGTCGTTTCGCCCAGGAAAAATGCTCGGGCGGCAAGTCGGCGTCCGTTGGAATCCTCGACGACGAATCCGGCCGCGGCAGGGCCCGGATTGCCCCGGCTGCCGCCGTCGGTGTGGACAGTCAGCTTAACAGACAACGGCGTTCCTCCCCAAGAAGAAGCGATCCAGATGCGGCGTCCGATCAGTCGGCGGATTCGCCGAGAACCAGGATTCTGGTGCAGTTGGGGCAGCGAATCAGTTCGTCCCGCGTCATCAGCAGATTGACCGACTCGGCGGTGATCCCCATGAAGCAGCCGCCGCAACTGTAGGCGCCTGAGCGCCCTTCCTGCTCTTCGATCTTCACGACCGCCTCACCGTCATAGGTGTCGGCAACCCGGTTGAAGACCGTCAGGGCCGTCGAAGGAATGGCATGGGCGACGGCGTCCCACTCCGCCTGGATCCGGGTAATCTCGGCCTCGTACTCGGCCGCCGAGCCGTCGGCCTTCTTGCGAACCTCTTCGAGCGCCTGCTTCTGCTCTTCGATCTGCTGGCGAATGCCAGCGGATTCCTCCTCGTCGGCATCGAGGGCTTTCATCAGCTCCAGGATCTGCGTTTCGATCTTCGAGTTGTCCGCCTTGGTCGTGTTCAGCATGGTCAGAACGGCGGCGTATTCCTTGTTTGTCTTGGCGTTGTTCAGGGAAGCGCGAAGCTTGTTGACCTCGGCGTCTCGCGATTTGAGTTCCAGCTCCAGGCGGTCGCACTGCACCTTCGTGAGCTGAGCCTCCTCCTTCTTGGCCTCCAGGGCGCTCTGAAGACTCCGGACCTGATTCTCTTGAATGATGACGCTTCTTCGACATCGTGTCAGCGTCGCCTTGGCGGCACGCAAACGGTTTTCCACACTCTGAAGTTTTATCAACCCGTTCAGTACAGGTCCCATCGATGCTCCTCTGGCCGGCAGCCGACGCAACAACTCTTAATCCCGTATTATGGGTGGAACAGTCGCTTGCGGCAATAGAAACATGGCACGTTTCCGAGATATTTTTCCGGGGAGCGTCGCTGACGACGCGCTGAGCCGCTTCACGCCCCTCCGTCAGAGGACCGCGACACGTTCGGTTGCTTTGACCCCCATCGCCTGTATAATCGGCCACCATGAACGAATTGCTCAGACAACTGATTCGAGCCCGGTCCACTCTCGATTCCGGGGAACTGACGGCGGCGGAAGCCATCGCCGATTACCTCGCCCGGCACGGGGTGGATTGCCGAATCGACTCGTGGGACCGGAACCGGGCCAACGTCATCGCCCACGTCAAGTCGGCGGGGACGCGGCCGGGGTTGCTCTTCGTCTGCCACCTCGACGTGGTCGGACCGGGCGAAGACCCGTGGACGCACCCCGCCTTCGAGGGCCGGGAGGCGGACGGAAAGATCTATGGACGCGGCGCTGTGGACATGAAGGGGCCCACCGCTGCGGCCATCGCCGCAATCTGCGAGACCGTCGCCTCCGGGGTCGAGCTCCAGGGCGACATCGTCTTTGCGGCCACCGCCGGAGAGGAAACGGACAGCGCGGGGATCGAGCGATTTGCCGCCGACCTCTCGTGGTTGGGCAAGCTGGCCGGTGTGATCGTGCCTGAGCCGACGGATTTCGCGGTCATCAACGCCCATCGGGGCTTGTTCTGGCTGGAGATCACCGCCAAGGGCAAGGCCGTTCACAGCTCCGTGCCTCAGCGCGGGGTCAACGCAATCCAATCGATGCGGCGGGTCCTGGAGGAACTCGAACGCTACGAGGTGGACTTCGAGCCGCACCCCGAGCTGGGCAAGTGCTCTGTCAGCGTCAACACCATCCGGGGCGGAGAGGCGATGAACATCGTCCCCGACCGCTGTGCGATCGGCGTCGATATCCGCACGCTGCCCGGCCAGGACTGTGACGCAATTCGGTACGATTTCGAACGACTGCTCGCCAGGCTGAAGGCCGAGGTCCCTCACTTCGAGGCGGCGATTGCCGTCCAGCGCTCCGTGGGCGCCATGGAAACCGACCCGAATTGTGAATTCGTCAAGGCCTTCTGCTCGGTAGTCGATGTGGACCAGACCAACGCGGTGGGTTTCACCACCGACGCCCCTCACCTGACGTCGCTGGGCGTCCCGATCGTCATCTACGGCCCGGGAAAGCCCAACCAGTGCCACCAGGTCGACGAGCATATCGCGGTGGCCGACCTCGAACGCGGTCGGGCATACTTCAAGGACGTCCTTCTGCGCTTCCTCACGTAGCGGATGGACCTTGCCGCCGAGAGAATTCTGTGTTTCTTTTCCTGTTTTTGGGTAAATCAGCCTTGACTCGGATGGACCATATCTATAAATTCGATGGTTGTTCCTGTTCTTGACGAGATTACGAGCATGATCCATCTCAGGAAAGACACCGCCAGGCAGTTCAGCAGCCACCCAGTGGCCCGGCTGTGTCTCCCCGCGCGCCCCGCCGCGGCGACGATGACGACGCCCGTCATTGTAGCCAAGCCCATGTGCTTTCTGGAGGGCGCTGCCTGAGAAGGATTCCTTTGGATTGTGAATCAACCAGCGAAGCCTTTCAGGGAGCACCGGCCCCTGAAAGGCTTTTTCGTTATACGTGAGCCGGCAGAATGAAAGGTTCTGCGAGGACGTGAGGAGTTTGTCCGATGATTGGGGTCAGAGAAATGGACATCGAGTTCTGCCGACGCGATGCCGCCCGCCGGCCCGCGTGGCTGTACAATGAGATGACACCCTGCGGCGTCAACTACAACCGCCCGACCCTTGTGCGGTCCTACGACACGACCCACGGGCGGTTCAGAGACTATCGGCAGGAAGCCGAGGAGATTGTCGCCCGCCTGCAACTGGACGACTCGGCCACGCTGATCGACATGGGCTGCGGCACCGGCGCCTTCGCCCTGCACGCCGCGTCACATTGTGCCAGAGTGTACGCGGTGGACGTATCGAAGGCCATGCTCCGCCATGCCTGCAGGAAGGCACGCAAGGCGGGGATTGACAACATCGAGTTCCACCACGGTGGCTTTCTGACCTACGACCACAGGGCCGAACCGGTCGATGCGGTCAGTTCGATAGCCGTGCTGCACCATCTGCCCGACTTCTGGAAACTCGTCGGACTGCAGCGCCTGGCGTCGATGCTCAAGCCCTGCGGCCGGCTCTTCCTGTTCGACGTGGTCGTTTCGTTTGACATCGCCGAATACGAGCGCCACATCGAGCGATTCATCCGCGAAACCCGTGAGCAGATGGGCCCCAGCGGACGGAACGAGTCCGAGACGCACATCCGCGAGGAGTACAGCACGTGTGACTGGATTATGGAGGGCCTCTTGGAGAAGGCCGGCTTCAACATACAAACCGCCGACTACCGTGACGGGTTCTTGGCATCCTATCTGTGTACGAAAAGAGGTCAATGACCATGATGATTCGACGGGCCTGCGCCGATGACGTGCAAACGGTGGTGAGCCTCCTGCGGCGGGCTTGTGACACCGTCGCGAAGCGGTTCGGTCTGACGCAGGAGAACTGCCCGAAGAGCCCGGCTTTCTATACCGAGGAGCGCGCCCGCGCCGACCTCGCCCGCGGCGTGCAGTACTACTTCCTCGAAGAGGGCGCCGAGGTCTGCGGGTGCGTGGCCCTGGAAAAAGCCCGGCCCGACGTCGGCTATCTCGAACGGCTGGCGGTGCTGCCGGAGCATCGGTCGAGAGGGTATGGCAGCGCGCTGGTCCGCCACGTCCTGGCTCAGGCTCAGTCGATAGGACTGGAACGCATCGGGATCGCCATCATCGCCGAGGATACGCCGCTGGCAGAGTGGTACCGCCGGTTCGGTTTCGTCCCGACGGGGACCAGGCAGTTCGATCACCTGCCGTTTACTGTCGCGTTCATGGAAAAGGAACTGCAAGAACCGTTAGCGAAGGATGCACCGAATCCCGTTGTCTCAGATCGAGAGGAACCATGATGACGTCGCCGTATGCGCCGAGGATGGGTACGATCCCCAAGTCGTTCGTCCGCGAGATTCTGAAGGTCACGCAAAACCCGGAGGTGATTTCGTTCGCCGGGGGTTTGCCGAACCCGCGTTTCTTTCCCGTGCAGGGCATCGCCGAGGCCGCCGCCGAGGTCCTGACCCAGGCCGACGGATCGGCCCTTCAGTACGGCACAACGGAGGGCTTTGCCCCCTTGCGGGAGTACGTCGCACAGCGGTACCGCAAGACCGACGGCCTGGACGTCTCTGCCGACGAGGTCCTGATCACGAACGGCTCGCAGCAGGCGCTGGACCTGGTCGGGAAGGTCTTCATCGACCGCCACGACGCTGTCGCGATCGAGCGGCCCGGCTATCTCGGCGCGATCCAGGCGTTTTCGGTGTACCAGCCGCAGTTTCACCCCGTGCCGCTGCTGGACGACGGCGTGGACCTCGACCGGCTGGCGGACGTGCTGAAGACGCAGCGCGTGCGGTTCTTCCACACCGTGATCAACTTCCAGAACCCCTCGGGCATCAGCTACTCGGTCGAGAAGCGACGCGCGCTGGCCGAGATCGTCAAGCAGCATGGCACGTTCCTGATCGAGGATGACCCGTATCGGGAATTGCATTTCGAGGGGACGGCCAGGCCTTCGATGCGCCATGAGCTGGGCGACAAGGCCGTGCTGCTCGGATCGTTCTCGAAGATCGTCGCGCCGGGTCTTCGACTCGGCTGGATCTGTGCGGCACGTGAGACGATGGCCGCGCTCGTGGTCGCCAAGCAGGCCAGCGATCTGCACTCGAATTCGTTCTGCCAGCGGATGCTGCACCGGTTCCTGGTCACACACGACATCGACGAGCACATCGCGCTGATCCGGGCGGCGTACAAGCGACAGAAGGACATCATGCTGGCGGCGCTGGAAGCGCACTTCCCGCCCGAGGTCACCTTCACCCGGCCGGAAGGCGGGATGTTCATCTGGGCGACGCTGCCGCAGCGGCTCACCGCGATGGAGTTGCTCGAACGCGCCGCGAAAGAGAAGGTCGTCTTCGTTCCCGGAACGCCCTTCTTCGTCGACGGCGGCGGGACCCACAACATGCGGCTGAACTTCTCCAACGCCGACGAAACCCGCATCGAAGAAGGAATCGCCCGACTCGGCCGGATCATCAAGGAGATGCTGTGAAATCACTGACGTTCCATATCGTAGACGTGTTCGCAGAGCGGAAGTACGCGGGGAACCAACTGGCGGTGTTCCGAAATGCCGGCGACGTGACCGACGACGAGATGCAGCAGATCGCACGAGAGATGAATTTCTCGGAGACGACGTTCATCCTGTCGGACCAGCCACGTGACGGCGGGTACGACGTGCGGATCTTCACGCCCGTCGCCGAGGTTCCTTTTGCGGGGCATCCGACCCTGGGGACCGCTTTCGTCATCCGCCGTGAGATCCTCGGCGAAGACGTCGAGCAGGTGAATCTGAACCTGAAGCTCAAGCCAATCCCCGTCACGTTCGGGCAGGAGGCAGGCCGCGAGATTCTGTGGATGAAGCAGAAGCCGCCCGACTTCGGTGACACGACCGGTCCGGCGGCGATGGCGGAGTTGCTCGGCCTCGATCCGGACCAGATCGACACGCGTTTTCCCATCCAGGCGGTTTCGACGGGACTCTGGTTTGTCATCGTCCCCTTGAAGGACCTCAACGCCGCCAGGCAGGCACGCGTCAACCGGGACAAGTACTTCGCCGCGTCGCGACAGGAACAGGAAGACGGCATCCTGGTCTTCTGTCCCGAAACGTATGACGAGCGGAACGATCTGAACGTTCGCGTGTTCGTGCCTTGTTACGGCATCGAAGAGGACCCGGCCACCGGCAGCGGCAACGGCTGCCTGGCCGGCTATCTCGTCCGGCACCGCTACTTCGACAAAACCAGGATCGACACGCGTGTCGAGCAGGGTTGCGAAATCGGCCGCCCTTCCCTGATTCGCCTGAAAGCCGAGCGGCAGCAGGACGCCATCGACGTCAACGTCGGCGGCCGCGTCATCCCCGTCGCCGAGGGCCGCTTCCAATGAGGACCCCGGTGGATACCGGCCTGGGCTGATTGGGCAATAGGGCGCAGGATGGGCTTCAGCCCATGCGGCCTCCTTCAGTGCGGCGCGGCAGTGTGGTACCAGTCATCGCGTATGCCGGATGCCTTGGCGTGGCGATCCGCGCGGTTGAATCCGGGTGGCCTCTGGTGTTACACTATGGTTTGGTCTCTTTAAGGACAGGCAGATGGCAGCAAACTCGAGAATCGAATGGACGCAGTGCACCTGGAACCCCGTGACAGGGTGCACCAAGATCAGTTCGGGTTGCCTGAACTGTTATGCGGAGCGCATGGCCCGTCGGCTCCAGGCGATGGGCCAGCCGAACTACCGCAACGGTTTCTGCGTCACCCCCCATCCTCACATGCTGGAGATGCCGCTGCACTGGCGGCAGCCTCGTACGGTCTTCGTCAACTCGATGAGCGACCTGTTCCACGAAGAAGTGCCGCTGAAGTTTATTCGGCGGGTTTTCGACGTCATGCATCGAGCGCCCCAGCACCGTTTCCAGATCTTGACCAAGCGCTCCCGGAGACTCTCTGAGCTTGCCGCTGACTTGCCCTGGGCCGAGAACATTTGGATGGGTGTCACCGTCGAGAGCAGTGACTATACCGCGCGCATCGATGATCTGCGAGAAACGGATGCCGCTGTTAAGTTCATCTCTTTCGAGCCACTGCTCGGACCGATCACCAAATGCGACCTTGGCGGGATCGATTGGGTCATCGTCGGCGGCGAGTCGGGCCCCGGAGCACGACCGATGGATCGCCAATGGGTTGTCGATATCCGGGACCGGTGCCAGGCTGCCAACGTCCCGTTCTTCTTCAAACAATGGGGCGGCGTCAACAAGAAGCGAAACGGACGAAGCCTCGACAACATCACGTGGAACGAGCTACCAGATGCGAGCAAGCGGAGGGAATCAGATTATGTATCAATTGGATCCACCGGATGACGATGGGCTCTTCATCCCGTCTGTGAAAGAGCACTCGAAAGCCAAGCACTGGTTTCTCAGTCGGTACATCGACGCGTTCACCACATCCATGAAAGGCAAGTGGTCGGGCCTTCATTACATCGACCTTTTCGCTGGCGCGGGGATTGAACGGCTGAGCGAGACGGGTGCACTTGATTGGGGCTCGCCCCTGATAGCGGCACAGGTACGTCACCCATTTGTCGGAATACATCTATGTGAGAAGAACAAGCGGAAACACGAGGCCCTGGTACAGCGATTCCATCGACTCGACATCGGCGCCCAGATACTCCACGGTGACGCAAACAAGAAGATCGACGAGATTGTACGCACCATACCCGCAAGGACATTGTCTCTGGTGTTCCTCGATCCCTACGGGCTTCACCTTGCGTTTGAAACGATCAAGAGACTCTCCGATGTCCGTGCTGACCTGATCATCTTCTTCCCCGATCATCTGGATGCGCTGAGGAATTGGGAGAGGCACCATTTGCGGAATCCTGATTCGAATCTCGACCGCTGTCTTGGCAGCGGGGCCAATTGGCGGCAGATCCTGGACAGCACACCCCAGGATCACTTGGCCGAGGCCCTACGCAACCTATATATCCAACAAATCCGGTCGCTCGGATACACGGAATTCCGGTTCCAGCGCATCAGCAGCAAGGGACATCCTCTCTACGTCCTCTTGTTGTGTTCACGGAGTAAGATCGCAGCGAAGCTATGGAGTGGGATTTCGGCGAAGGACCACAGTGGCCAACGAATACTCCCCTTCGGGGAGTGAGTCGGGCTATAGGTCCTTGTAGATTTCCAGGGCTTGTTCGGCGGCTTGGCGGGCGGCGCGGCGGTCTTCTTCGAGGGCGAAGTTCGGGTGGGTGCCGAGCCAGTGCAGGGTTCCCTCGACGTACTTCTGCAGGTAGGCGATCGAGGCGGGCTGGCGGACCTTGCGGCCGTCCTTGAGAAAATAGACCGGGCTGGTGTGGGCGAAGACGGACAGGCCCCTCGGCAGTGTGCGATGGAGCAGGTCCGGATGATCGCTCACACGAGCGGCCAGCCAGGCGCTGTCGGTCAGCTCGACGGTCGCCTCGACCTCGAGTGCATAGATGCCGTCGGCGGGCGGGTCCTGCCGCAGCAGCGGGACCGTCTTGTGGCCGACCTTGCGGCCGTTCATAACGATATCGATTGTGTTGATCGGCAGGATCGAGCGGACTCGCGCGCGGGCCGTGATCTGCTTGCGGCCCTGGAACTCGACCACGTCGCCCGGCTCGCTGCCGGCGACGTCGAACTCGACGATCGGGCCGTTGGTGACGAAGCCGCGACCGGCCTTGACCGCCGCCAGCCAGGAATCATAGCCCGGCGTCCCCGTCACGCGGGCGTACGTCCGGTTGCTGCCCAGGGGAATCTCCTCTCCGAATTTGTCGGTGCCGGCGGCGATCGGCAGACGGAACCCGGCGTTGAGGAACTGGTAGTACAGGTCCATGCTCCGCATGATCGGAAACTCCGCCTGCGAAAAGCCCGAATCCTCCCACGGACCCCAATGGTTGGGCAATTGCGTCGGGTCGCTCCACGTGATCAGTTCGACCCCGTCAACGAGGCCCAACGCCAGCGCCACGGGCAATTCGGCGCCGGGCAACGACGAGATGTGCGACCAGAAGATCGTGCCGTTCTGCTCGCGCGTCGCGCGGAGGGCCCGCATCAGGTCCCACTGCGGAAAGCCCTTCCAGTGTTCGAGCGAGCCGCCGGCGTGCGGGTAGCCGAGGACGAGAGATTTCAGGCCCAGCAGCGTCAGATGGCCCATCTGCCATTCCTGAATCTCCTGGCTCACATAGATCTCGCAGCCCGGCGTCGAGCAGGCGTCGAGCTTGCCCGTAAAGCAGCGGTTCGTGGCAATCGGGGACTCAGTGTCCGGCAGGTACAGCAGGGTCAGCGTGTTGAGGTCCTCGGCCCGCATCTGCGGATGGGCAACCTTGGGGATAGGCAGATGCGCGTGGATGTCACCGTTGACGTAACCTTTGGCGCCCATGTCGATCCAGCGGCGAAGGCGAAAGGTCTTCTCGACTTTCTTCGATCCTCCGCCGGCGATTTTTGCCATCAAAGGCAGAGTCTCGAACCCCCGGCGGATTTCGAGCGAGACGCCGCCGCTGGGAACTGTCAGGGCGAACGACCCATCGACGTAGCACCAGCGCTTGCCCAGATATTCGACGTGCTCGTGCCGGCCGTGAATCTCGACGAACTTGCCGTCGGCGTTCGTGACCGCGACGCGGGCCGCCAGCGGTCGTCCGCTCGCGTCATCCACAATGCGCGCCTCGATACGCGTTGCAGCGCCCGCCGCCGATGCCAGAGACAGCATTACGGCAACAGTCAGTCCTTTGTGTTTCAACACAGACTTCTCCTCTACGAACGGGGTGGATCGCCGGCCAACTGTCTGGCGACATGAGCGAGCCAATCGTCGGTCAGCGCCGCATACGGACGGAACTTCTCCAGACCCCCTTGCTCTTCGCTGTAGAGCAGGGCGCGATGGAAGCCAAGTTGGTTGGCGATGGGCGAATCGATCAGGGTGCTCGAGTCGGAGGCACTCATCTGGAACAGGATGCGATGATCGAATTCGCGCAGGGTTTGGCGGTCGAAGGTTCGCTCGATCGTCCCAAGTGTGTCGGCCCACGTCATCACGTGAAGTCCCACGCCGGGGCCCTCTCGCAACAGACCGGCGAACTGCACCTCCGGACGCGGCGCTGCTTCTTCGTCGCCCATCGAGAAGCCGAAGGCGTCTTCGCTGCGGCGAAGCATGCGATATCGCTGGAGTCCGTAAACGAGCAGGACCACCGTTGCAGCATCATTCTGATCGGCCTGCGCGCGCCGGTCCGCTTCCCGGCTCAACTCGCCAATGACGGAAGGGACATCGTTCCAGGGGACAATGCGGCTGGTGTGCGGCAGGGCTGAGGCCGCACGCTCGAAGGCGCCGGCATGCGGCGAGTCGGGCGGGCTGCCGTCGAGGATCACGAATTCGAGCGACGAGGGCGGAAGCTGGCTCGCCAGCGCGACCATCGCCGCCGTCATCAGGTTCATCGCCACCTCGTCGCGCTGCCCGACCATTAGAACGTTGCCCCCGCTCTGACGACGCAGCGCCACGGCCGTCGGCTCCTTGATGGTGACGGGCGAGCCGAGCCATATCTTTGGGGCCGCGGGTCGTGCCTCCTCGCACGACGAGGCGAGCGAGGACGCCCGGCCTACGCAGGCCGTCAACTGACGGTTCTCGCGGATGTCGGCTGGGACGTTGCCTTCGAAGACGATCTGTGGCTCAGGAGGCTCGAAACCTCGCGCCGCGATCCGATCCAGGTATGAATCGCGAACCGAATCGCTCAGCCAGGCCACTTGGAACGGGCTGTTTCCCGCGACACTGCCGCCGGCGTCGTTGTAGATCGCCTCGCCTGGCCGCGACAGCAGGCGGGCGGCCACGTTGTCGTCGTCCAGGATCAACTGCGAATCGACCTCCGAGCATTGCAGGGCGATTCGTACCGCCATCTGTCCCATCGTGCTGCGGGCCAGCCCGAAGGCGCCGCCGAGCGTCTGCGAGCCGAGCACGACGTGGATGCCGAACGCCCGGCCTTGGCGCACGAGCTGTTCCAGCAGGACGATGGCGTCCTGGGCGAGCTTGTCGTCCTCGGAGAAGAACACCTGGAATTCGTCGACGATCAGTACTGTCCGCGGCATGGTCTTGCCCGTGGCGCTGCGGTAGGCGGCGATGTCCTGCACGCCGGCGGCGCGGAACAGGTTGCCTCGATGGGCCATCTCGGCGTCGAGCCGCTGGAGGATGCTGAGTCCGAACTCGCGGTCGCTTTCGATGGCGACGGCGCGGGCGTGCGGCAGGTGGTTCGTGACGTAGGTCTTGAACTCGACGCCCTGCTTGAAGTCGATC
>CAZSXM010000002.1:0-161170 GCA_964610435.1 uncultured Pirellulales bacterium
CAAAAAATGAACCCTGGAACCCAAATTATGCTTGATCCACAATACAGTCGCTACATTCTTCTTTCACTCTGCCTGTGCGAGGGCCTTCTCGATTTCGTCCACAAGCTGGGCCCCAAGCGGCTCGACCTTGGAGTCGTAGCGCCCGATGACCTTGCCGTCGCGGCCGATCAGGAACTTGTTGAAATTCCAGGTGACCGGTCCGGGCGACCCGGTGTGCGTCGGGGCCACCGCGGTGAGGAGCTTGTAAAGGGGGTGTATGTCGTCGCCCCGGACGGAGATCTTGGCGAACATGGGAAAGGTCACGTTGTAGTTCGTCGTACAGAAGGCCTTGATCTGTTCCTCGGTGCCGGGCTCCTGCGAGCCGAAGTTGTTGGCGGGAAAGCCCAGCACGACCAGGCCATCGGCCTGATACCGCTCGTAGAGCTGCTGGAGGCCGGCGTACTGCGGCGTATAGCCGCACTGGCTGGCGACGTTGACCAGCAGCAGGACCTTGCCGCTGTAAGCTGCCAGCCTCACAGGCACGCCGTCGATGTCGTTCAATTCAAACTGGTAGATTGGGCTGCCGCCGGCAGCCGGCGACTCGGTCGTCTCCGGCGTCTTGTCTTCGCAGGACGTGCACACACCCAGAACCGAAACCGACAGAACACACACGACCACCTTGTTCATGGCACATCTCTCCTGGCCCAGGTTCCATTCTCATGTACGGGCGAATGATTATTCGCCCCCACTGGTGTCGGTGTTCAGTACTTCCGGGTGATTTCAGGACCTCTTGGCGATGCGATCAGGCGGCGCGGGGCAGCGGGGGCCGGTTCGGCGGGGCCGTGTGTTGCGGATCGTCCGGGTTCTCTTCAGGACCGGTGGCGGGGACCGGCAGCGGCTCGAGGCCCCAGGCGATGCGGGCCTGGTCGCACCGCTTGTTGCGGACGCCGTGGATCCAGGAGACATCGAAGTCCCGACAGACGGACGAGCGCACATCGTAGATGCTGCACCCGACGCTGACGCCGATTTCGCCCAGCAGGGCGACGCAACGCGGGTTCTTCTGGTTGGTGCCGCGCATGACCCGGCGGAAGTCGTTGAGCTTCTCGGTCAGTTCGACGGGCACGGTCCCGCCGGGGCTGTCGTCGGCCTCGGCCCAGTAGAATGATGCTCGATAGTAGGCACAGCACGCCCCGCAGGTGATGCAGGGATTGACCGTCTCCGGCGACTGCATAGACTCTCGTGGTCTTCCCAAACGTCCCAACACCGGCCACGTCCGTCTCTTCTCAGCATGAGTCCGACCAGCCGCATGCGGACAAACATATCATCCCCACCGTCGCGCGTCAATAGCCGTGCGATCTATCAGAATATGCGATGTCGTGTGGGCGACAGCTTACTGCTTTAGAACAAACGCCAGCGTCGGGTCCAGTGGATAGCGGCCGAACCGCTCGCCGTAGATGGCGATGCCGCCGGCGATGGCCTCGTCGGCCTCCAGGCGGATCACGATCGCGCCTTCACGGGCGGCCTTGCGGAGGACCGGCCCCGGAATCTGGGCGGTGACGAGGTATCCGTACGAGCCGGCCTCGCGGAGCCTGCCGTCGCGTTTCTGCGCCTGCCAGGACAGGATCCCGCGATGGTCGGCCGGATCGTCGGGCAGGTCAATTGTCGCGATCGCCTCGCCAGCGATTCGGATGCGGACCGCGCTGGGATATGGGTTCTCGTCGGTCATCGGATAGGCATTGGGGTTCAGGCTGGGGTCGTGCGTGCCTTTGCCTCGCATGAAGTCGCCTTCCTGCTTGCCGGCGCCTTCCTTGTCCTTGCCGAAGAGCTGCTTAGCCGAGATCTCGGCCCGGAAGCTGGCCGTCTCGACGTCGCCGACGTCGAGCCCTTGGGGCCAGGGGATGCGGTATTCGAAGTAGCCTGTGCCGGCTCCGTTGACCTTGAGCCCGTCGAGCACGTCCCATTGCTTGACGGGCCATTCGGCCTTCACGAGGCTCTTGGGCGCGAAGCGAACGACTCGGAGCGTCTGTCCTCGTTGGGTGAGCGTCTCCTGTCGCGGCTGCGCGCCGTCGCGAACGGCGAACGTGGTGAAGTTCCTTGCGAGCACGACGCCGGCGCGGTCTTCGATCTGCACGGCCAATACGACCACCGCCGGCTCATCGGGCATCGTCACTTCGAGCGGATCGATGGCCCCGCACATCCACGCGCGGTACGGGATGGTGCGCCGCTGGATACGGCCGAAGCTGCGCTCGCGGCCGAGGCTGTCCCAGCCCCGCAGATTGGCTCGCAGAGTCAGGCTCTCGCCGGCCTGTGCGTCGGTGAGGAACGAGACGTACAGCGGGACCTCCACGCTCGCACCGGGCTTGACTTCCTGGCACAGCTCTTCGCTCAGGGCGACGTAGAAATCGCCGTGCAGGTCGCGCAGGCTCATGCCGGGCATCAGTTCCTCCATCCCGGTGAACTTCTCGGAGCGGTCGAATCGCCAGTATCCGTTCCACTCGTTGATCACGTCGTGGTGCTCGGTGTAGAGCCAGCCACAGACCTTCGGATGCCGCCGGAACGCGTCCATCATCAGGTGATAGTCCCAGCTCCAGTCCACGTCGCCCGTGCTGCCTTCATAGCCCCAGACGTTGCCGCACTCGCTGTTGAGCAGAGGCTCCCTGCCCTGCTTCCGCCCGCCGATGAAGTTCCACGTCGAGCCCTCGTAGGTGTCGCGCGTGACTTGTGCCAGATGCTCGGTCCACTTGTAGCCGGGCAGATACGCGTGCCAGGTGTTGATGTCCGTCAGGACGTGGTCGTGGTGGCAGGGCGAGTTGTCTTCCACCAGGCGGGTCGGGTCGAGTTGCTTGGTCAGGCGCACCATCGAGGCGACCCACTCCTGCGTCTCGGGTGTGTAGCCCTTGTTGGGTGTGCGGAGTCCCCACGTTTCGTTAAAGATCACCCAACTGAAGATGGACGGATGATTGAAGTCCCGCCGGATCATCCCACGCAGGGCAACCTCGGTCTCGTTGCGCATGTCCGCGTCCGGCTGGCCCCAACTGTTGGGCACGTCGGCCATGATCAGGATGCCCAGCTTGTCGGCCCAGTACAGCTTGCGCGGGATGCCGATCTTGACGTGGATCCGCTGGCCGTTGAGCCCGATCTGACGCGACCGCAGGATCTCGTCGCGCATGAACGCGTCGCTCGGGAACGTGTAGAATCCTTCGGGGTGATACGCCTGGTCGAGCGACATCTTCAGGTAGACGGGCTTGTTGTTCAGCGCGATGTAGGGGAAGTCGGTTCCGGGCAGGTTGACCACGCTGATCTTTCGCATCCCGAAGTAGGTCGAGACGACGTCCTCGGCCCCCTGGCCCGACAGGACGGCCTTGACCTCGTAGAGGTACGGGTCTTCGAGCGACCAGAGCCGCATCGGTCTGATGGGCACGTCGAACTCGATCTCCTTGCGTCCCTTGGCGACGGTCGTCTGTGTGGCGCCGCCGGGGCGGTCCTGCGGCTTGAACTGGATCGCCAGACGCATCGCGTCAGGCGCCGGCTGGCTCAGCGTGGCCTTGACGGTGACCTTGCCGGCGTCGATGTCCGGCAGAAAGTGCACGGTTTCCAGCGCGACCTTGGGCCGGGCCTCCAGGTAGATCGTTTGCCAGATACCTTTGGCGGGGCCGTAGCCCTGCTTGCCTTCGAGCTTGAACGGATGCGGCGTGTCGTCGACGCGCAGCACGAGGGCTTGGTCCTGACCCCACTTGACATGGTCGGTCAGCTCGAACTCGAACGGCGTGTACCCGCCCTGGAAACTGCCGACCTTCTGGCCGTCGAGCCAGCCGGTCGTCAGCCAGTCACAAGCGCCGACCACCACGAAGACCCGGCTTCCCTTCCAGTCGGCGGGCACGCGGACTGTGCGCTTGTACCAGGCGATGTCGGCCTGGTCCTCCACGCCGGACAGCTCCGAGCCCCACGGGAACGGCACCATGATCGACAGCGGAAACTCTGTCTTGCCGGACGACCAGTTGCCGGCCAGCCCCGCGTCTTCCTTGTCGAAACGGAACTGCCACGGGCCGTTCAGATTGATCCACAGCGGCCGCTCGAAGTCCGGCCGCGGGTGCTCTGGCAGTGGGATGTCCTGGGCCTTCGAAAGATCGCTCCAGGCTCCACAGACAACCAGCGAGAGAATGACAGCAATCACAGGCATTGTTCGGCTGACGTTTCGCATCGAAACCACCCTTTCAAGAAGGCCCCATCGTTGAACGCAAGTGCGTCGGTGCAAGAGGCCCCAAGCCTATCCGCCCCACGCCCGATTGTCCAGGATTCTCCATGTCGGGTGGTGAGCGAAAAGACGGCTTTCCAGTTGACATCGGGCCGGGACCGTGTGATGGTAGGCGACAACGTGCATCGTCGGCTATGGGATGGCGGTTCGGACAGGTACGGGAATCTCGGGCATTGCGTATGAGCGCGGAGGCATTCGTACAGACGTCGCTGTACTTTCTGGCGTTGATCAACCCTGCCAGCAAGGTGTTCCTTCTGTCGTCGATGGATCCTCCATGCCGGCGGCCGGAGCTGGTGAAAATCGCGGTGACGGCGACATCGGTGGCGTTGGTGATCCTGCTGGTGCTCTCCGGCGTAGGCCATTTCCTGTTGCATGAAGTGTTTCGCGTCGAGATGTATTCCTTGCAGGTGGCCGGAGGCATCATCCTGTTCATCATCGGCTTGACGGCGGTCCGACGAGGACGCTTCTACGAGCAGGACCTGCATGGGGCGAAGGACATCTCGATCGTTCCGTTGGCGGCGCCGTTGATCGCCGGGCCCGGCACGATCACGGCTGCGATTTCATTTGCGGCCACACAGGGGATGGCGATCACGGCGCTGTCGTTGACGACGGCACTGGTCGTTAACTTCGTCGTCATGCTGCTGTCGGTGTGGATCGGTCGGATTCTCGAACGGCTCCATGCCTTCGGTCCGCTGATCCGCATCACCGGTCTGATCGTCACGGCGGTGGCGGTGCAGATGACGCTCTCGGGCCTGTCCGAGTGGCTCGGCCCCATCCTGACCCCAGGACCGACTGGATAGAGCGCGTCGGGCTACCGCTTCAGCGGCTCGTAACACGCTTCGGGCCGCGGGCCGAGCGTGTTGGTGAGGGTCCCGAGCCCGTCGATGGCGCCTTCGATGACGTCGCCGGCCTGGAGGAAGTTGCCGGTGGCGATGGCCACGCCGGACGGAGTGCCGGTGCAGATCACGTCGCCCGGCTCCAGCGTCATCAGATGGCTTAGGAAGGAGACGATGTCCGCGACGGGGTAGATCATCTGCGAGGAATTGGCGTCCTGGCGGACCTGCCCGTTGACCTTCAGGACCATGTGCAGGTTCTGGACGTCGGCGACCTCGTCCTTGGTGACCAGGTACGGGCCGGTGGGCAGGAAGCCGTCGGCCCACTTGCCGCCAAGCCAGTCGTAGAACTCGTCCCATGGTCGCTTGCCCCGGCCCTCCTTGAAGGTTACGCTGCGGGCCGAGACGTCGTTGGCGATCATGTAGCCTGCGACGCAGTCCAGGGCGCGGTCGGCCTCCACGCATTTCGCCCTGCTTCCGATAACAACGGCCAGTTCGAGCTCGTAGTCGATCTGGCGGCTGTAGACGGGCCAGGGGATTGTCTCGCCCGGTCCGCAGACGACGTTGGCCGGCATCAGGAACGGTCGCGGCACGGTGGTCCAGCGGGGCGAGTCGGACAGGCCCAGTTCGAACCCCCGGCTCTGCGACGCCTCCTTGATGTGTTCGGCGTAGTTGCCGGCCAGGGCCAGGAGCTTGCCCGGCTGCGGCAGGGGGGCAAGCAGCGTTACGGAATCGAGCGGGACCGCATCGGCTATCTCGGGCAGTTGGGTCAGGGCATCAAGACAGGTCGAACCGCGATAGAGGATCTCCATGATGCTCTGTGGGGCGTCCGGGCCCGGCCAGGCTGACGGGACATCCATGACGCCACGATGTGTCACGATCCCGCACGAAACCACGTCATTGCGCCGATAGGTCACCAGCTTCATCTTCGTATGTCTCCTAATGGCCGACAGTTGCGTATTCAAGCCGTATTGTACTGTCTGCATCGCCTCGTACAAGGGCTGTTGTCGCGGCCTTTGTCACGTCCCAAAAAACGACCACTTGCAGACGTGATTTCGCGGAAGATTCCGATTCGGACGGCTCATCGGCCGCCAACGCCTCTGTGGGGTGGCATGCGAGTGACATCGGGCGAAAACGTGTGGAAGAGGGGAGCGATTACGGCCTGGAAATCCAGGTTGCTGCGATTGGCTGGCTGTGGCTTGGATATTCTCTCAAGAGAAAGCCAATGCCTTTCCGATGACACTGGCGCCGGTGTGGATCACCCCGCCAGGCAGCGGCACCACATAGATATCACGGTTAGGAGCACCGGGAATGACGTTGAAAGAGATCTTGACGGGGACCAGCAGTTGGCTTCGGTCCCATCGTTATGAACGAGCCGGCTGTTGCGAGCCGGCGCTGAACGACGACGGGCTGATTGCCTGTGGGTTCGACGCCGACGACGATTTCTCGGACCCTCGGTCGGCCAACGCCCCGAGCGGTCCGGTCGTGGTCAATCCCGTCACCTCGTTGGATCACCGTGATCCCGCCGAGAAGCTCCATGAGGGCATCAACCGGCTGGTGGACCAGCTTCGGCAGATCAACGAGCACCTGAATTGCCAACTCGCCCAGCACGAGGAGTTGATGGACCGCGTTCGGGATCTTCCCAAGGCGCTGGAAAGCCTGCCGGCGGCGGTGGAGAACCAGAAGCAACTGACCACGCGCCTGCTCGAACAGATGCGCAACACGTCACTGAAGGACCAGCAATTCATCGACGCGGTGGGTCGGATTCCGCAGGAGACTGCCCGGCAGACCGACACATTGACCTCAATCGACCACCAACTGGCTGCGGCCGCCGAGACCGATGTCCAATTGACCGAGAGCTTCGTCAAGTTCAAGGGGACCCTCGACCGGCTCAATCACAACACGATCAGCAACACCGAAGGCATCCTTCAGATGAGTCGAACGTTCGCCGCCAGCGATCGCTATCTCAAGTATGTGATCTCAAAGATGAACCGGCGTTATGCCTGGACGCTCGCGCTGGCCTTGAGCGTCTGTGCCGGCGTTGTCTCCGTACTGGCCGCTCTTCTCTTCTTTCTCGCAAGCTGACCGCGTTTGGATAGGGGCCGCCGCCACTGGGGGACGGCCCTGTCCACCGCAGGGTGTGCTCCGTATACGATCGGGGCGCCGATGGTGGGCGTGGCGCACCCTGCGGCCTTCGGTCAGCGACGATGACCTCGATACGGGCCGGGCCGATGCGGTCGCCCCGGCGGGACGGGGACGACTTCAACGACCTTGACGACCGGCGCGTGCACGACGCGAGGCCGTCGGCGGCTGTAGTGTTCCTCGTAGCTGAAAGACATGCACCCGCTCAGCGTGACGGCCGCCGTGCAGACAAGCGTGATGAGAAGCGTGCGTTTCATGGTCCAATCTCCAAAAAACGACGGTTGGTTGCATTCCTGTTCCACCCAGTATAGGCAACGGTTTTGCCTGCGGTAACGGTGCGTGCGGGTGGACTTTCCGCTATGCATCTGCTACTCTTTCCGGCGTTTGCGATCGGATGGACGTCTGTGAAGGTCAGGAGATGGACGCATGAAGAAGGCATTGTTGCTGCGAAGTGCGGTCGTTGCGGCCCTGGGCGGGCTGCTGTTCGGTTTCGACACCGCCGTGATCTCGGGCGCCGAGCAGACACTCCAGGAGTTGTTCGCGGGCACGTATGACTCGCTGGCGGCCGGCATGAGCGCCTTCGGATTCGTGGGCAAGCCGGGCTTCTGGCACGGGTGCACCACCGCCAGCGCCCTGATCGGCACGATCCTCGGCGCGTGGCTGAGCAGCAAACCGTCGGACGCCTTCGGACGTCGCAAGACGCTGAGCCTGCTGGCGGTGCTGTACTTCGTCTCGGCCGTCGGCAGCGCCTTGGCGTGGGACTGGTGGTCGTTCGTGATCGCGCGGTTCCTCGGCGGATTGGCGGTCGGCGGTTCGTCGGTCGTCGGTCCGATCTACATCGCGGAGATCTCCCCGGCCCGCAGCCGGGGCCGACTGGTGGCCCTGTTTCAGTTCAACATCGTCTTCGGCATCCTGCTGGCTTTTCTGTCCAACTACATCATCGGGACCCTGAACCTCGGTGATATCGAGTGGCGATGGATGTTCGGTGTCGAGGCCTTCCCGGCGGCGGCGTTCTTCTTCCTGCTGCTGGGCAATCCGCTGAGCCCCCGCTGGCTGATGGCCCAGGGCCGCGCCGACGAAGCACGCGGCATCCTGGAGCGACTGGGCGCCGACGACGTTGCCCTGGAGATGCAGGAGATCCAGAAGTCCATCGAGCTGGCCCACCACAGCATCGGCGAGCCCTTCTTCCGAAGGATCTACCTGAAGCCGATCCTGCTGGCGTTTCTGATCGCGGCCTTCAATCAGTTATCCGGAATCAACGCGCTGCTCTACTACTCGACGCGGATATTCGAGTTGGCTGGGGCCAGCGCCGACTTCGCGCGTCTACAAAGCGTGATCGTCGGCGCGACGAATCTGGTCTTCACCATGCTGGCCATCGCAATCATCGACCACTTCGGCCGCAAGAAGCTCATGCTCGTCGGTTCGCTGGGCTACATCCTCAGTCTCGGCACCGTGGCGTGGGCGTTTCACACCGAGCGGGGCGGGGCGATCGTCCTGGCTTGCTTCCTGCTGTTCATCGCCTCGCACGCCTTCGGACAGGGCGCTGTGATCTGGGTGTTCATCAGCGAGATCTTCCCGACGCAGGTCCGCGCCAAGGGCCAGGCGCTGGGCTCGTTCACGCACTGGTTCATGTGTGCGGCGATCTCGTGGACCTTCCCCATGCTGGTGGGCCGGCCGGACGCCCCCGGCGCCAGTCAGGCGGGGGCGCGCGTCTTCGCCTTCTACGCCGGGATGATGGTACTGCAACTGATCTGGGTGATCGTGATGATGCCCGAGACCAAAGGCGTGCCGCTCGAGAAGATCCAGAAGGAACTCGGCATCGAATAGCGTGCGTCACGGCTGTCGGACGTCGTAGCACCAGAGCGCGTCGTGGTAGCGCAGATACAGCCGCCCGTCGAGCAGGACCGGGTGAGCCCAGGCGTCGCGCGTGCGTCTTTCGGTCAGGCTGAATCGCCCGACGATCTCGAGGCGATCGGCCGCAGGTCGAATCAGGCCGACGTTGCCTTGTTCGTCGAGGATGTAGAGTCGCCCGTCGGCGTAGATGGCGGCGCCCGTGGTGAAATCCTCCATCTCGTATCTCGTCTCGCCCGTGTTCCAGTCGAATCCGAACCACCACTTGGGCCGGGTGTAGCCGGCGGCGTAGAGGACGCCGTCGACGAGGACGCCACCGCCGGTACACGAGTCGATGAAGGACTGCCACATCGATCTGGCTTCGACACGGTCGCCTTCGCTGACAAGCTGATACTGATGGCCGAGAGAATCGTAGGGCGTCATGAAGAAGACGCGACCGGAGTCGTAGACGGGTGGCGAGACGTTCGTGCCGTAGCGGTTCTTCACGGGCACGGTCCAGAGCAACTCGCCCGTGTCGGCATCGACGCCGAAGCCGTAGGCGGCTGAGCAATTGATGATCTGCCTGCGTCCGCCGTGGCGCACCAGGATCGGCGAGCTATGTGAAACGGCGTCTTCGAGCGGTGGTGTGGTCCAGACGGTCCGCCCGGTTCGCTTGTCCAGTGCGGCCATCAGGGCCTTCTGGCCCGCCACCGTCACGATGACGTTGTCACCGTCGACGAGGAGGCATTCGCTCAGCGCCCACATGATGTTCTCGCCCTCGAATTGCTCCAGAACGTCCACTGCCCAGAGTTCCTTCCCTGAGGCGGCGTCGAGGCATGCGACCCGGCCGTGGGCGTTCATATGGTACAGACGGCCCTCGCTGAACGTGCAGCTCGCGCGGGCGCCGGGATAGGGGTTCCTCCAGTAGGCGCCGTTCGTGGTGCGCCACAGCGGTGTGCCGTCGAGGCCGAAAGCAAAGATCACGAGTTCCTCGCCCACGTCGCCGGTGATGTAAAGGCGATCGCGTACGATGATCGGGCTGGACCAGCCCCTGCCGAGCCCATCGATGGTCCAGAGGCGTTTCGGCCCGCCTTCGGGCCATTGGGCGAGCAGGCCCGTCTCTTCGGAGATGCCGTCCCGTCGCGGGCCTCGCCACTGAGGCCAGTCCGGCTCGGGCGAGGCGATCAGGCCATCCCTGGGTGAGGCCTGGTCGGCCGCGGTCGAATACGGCCCGATGAAGAAGTGGCCGTTCGCCAGCAGCAGCGAGACGATGCCCACCAACCGGCGTCTGTTATCGAGGAAACATGACCGTTTCATTCCGGCTTCTCCTTCACAACCTACGGCACAATCTCTTCCGACTCACCTATGATAGGAAGCCTTTGCGACGGATGCCCACCTCGACGGCATAGGCGCGGGCGGGGCTGTGATGGTGCCAGAGTTCCCGGCACGTTTCTCGTACAGCAGAGTGCAGGGCCGCCGGGTCAAGGCCGCAACGCTCGGCCGCCAGTTGGCAAGCAGCCCGAAAGGCGACGTCGGCCGAGTCCTTCTCCACCACCAAGGTATCATCGAGGTCGAACACCAGTGCGTAGATCGCGGTTCGCGGCATCCTGGGGCCATCCCTGATCGTCAAGGCATCATACATCGCACACGGCCCCACGCGCAGACCAAATCAACTCCCGACACACACGTCAGGCGGATTCGGTCCATGCGGTTCACCGTCCCGGAGCCGCTCTTGCTTAGAATGCCGGTGCCGCCAGCAATGTGACTGTTGCGACCTGGACGTCACTGCCCGGTGGAAGAGCACCGAGGTTAAGACCGACGACTTCGATGCAAATCTCCGTGGTCACCTCGCCTGGACCGACAATGTCGGGGTCGAGCGTACCGGTCCAGGTCCCGCCCACGCCGGCACCCGGGGTGATGGCCACCGAAAGCTGTGCCTGGAAATTCAGGTGGACGGTGATGTTGGCACACCCGGCATACGAACCCGGAGACATCGGGATCTGCTGAAGTAGCAAGGGATTACCACCGATGTGGATCAGAATGCTGTCCGGTCCGTCGGAGGGGTCTGGTTTGGGATCAGGATCGGGATCTGGTTTCGGATCTGGATCCGGATCCGGCTTCGGGTCGGGATCGGCCGGGGTACAGAGAGCAATCGTAGGATGGAAGATGTCCCCATCCTGCTGCGGACAGAGCCGAATCTCGTCCGGCTGGGGTGGTGTGGTGTTGAGCAGGCCGCGCACGCGGACACGCTCGTCGAACGCGACAGGGCCCCCGCCGTCCAGAGACAGATACATATCATCCAATGCAATTACATTGTACGTCTTGCCATCGTCGGCTTCGAAGTAGACGCACCCTTCCAGGCCCTTTCGGATAGTGCCGCACTGGTTGAAGTGCCGCCCAAGGCGCACCTGCTGTGGGTTCATCCAGATGGCCGAATTCGCCGGATACAGGGTCTCGGTGGCGTTGGCGCACGGGACCGGTTCGAGCTTGCCGTTGGTCCAAAGGTCCCAACTGATCAGGAGATTGCCCGAACAGTCTTCGCTGTCACAGCAGATTACCGTGCCGGCCTGCCCCGCCGACATTCCGAGCCCGGCGGGCGGATCATCCTCCAGAAGCACGACGCGTTCGCCCGGCGCGAATTGTTCGGACAGCGGACCACCGGAGCCGGGAGCTACCGACAGGACCGCAATCGCGTTATAGGCGCCGGCCTCTTCGCAGTCCATGGCCCGGAGAAACACATCGTACGTGCCGGCCGGGAGGGCCTGTACCGGCCCGGTCAGTTGCCAGGGCGTCAGCACCTGCAAGCATACCAGCGGCTCGCAGTCGCCCTTCATGTCCCAGCCCGGCAGGAGCAGGTCAATCCAGATGCTGTCGCCCGGAATGATCTGGACGTGAAACGTCTCGGGGACGCAGGAATTCGGCCACGTCCCGGAAAGCGTCAGCGCCGGCGTGTCGTCCGAGGTTGGGGATGCCGGAGTGAATTGTACCGCAATCTCCGGTAGCGGGGCGAGAACGGCCCCCTGGACCGATAGTGTCGCCAGCAGGACGAGACCTGCCGCAACTATTCTCTGTCGTTTCATTTTGACCTCCTCATGCATGCATTTCTTGGTTTGTGACCAGTACGCGACCCGATCATGTCGGTTCGGCAAAAACCGGCTTTGGCGACCTCTGACCCACCCGCACCTTCCTTAACCCCTATCATAGCGGTTTCTTGCAGGAAAAGCAAGGACGCCCGCTACCTGCGGATGCGACGCAGACCCTACGGCTACGGTTCCAGAGGGATCTTCTGCATTGTGTACTCGAGCTCCACGTAATCTGCATCGAAGTGGGCAAGCCGGTAGAGGATTTCGGCGCCGACGATGCGAAACTCGCGGCAGACCTCCGTTCGCTCGGTCGGGCAGGCGGGCACGACCGTCTCCCGGCCTCCATGAAGGTCCACCTTGTACAAGCTGCCCCCGACCGAGACGGTCCCGTACGTTGGTCCGCTGACATAGAACAGCTTGTCCTTGTTTGGATGCCAGTGGAGACTCTTGATGCGCGTCTGTCCGGTGGCATCGCCGGCAAGGAGGCGGTCGTGGCTGCCGTCGGATCGCATGATCCAGAGCTTTGTCGGCAGCTCCCATCCCGCCCTGTCGAGATAGGCGATGTATTGGCCGTCGGGTGACCAGGCCAGGAGGCTGTCGAATAGGGCGTCTTCGCTTCGGCCCTGCTTCAATACCGTCACGGCGCCGCTCTGCAGGTCGATCCTGACAATCTGGTTGTCGCAGGAGAATGCGATCGCCCGACCTGCCGGGCAGATCGCTACCGCCGAACATGTGGCGGCCTTTTCAGTCTTGTCGAAGTGATACAGCGCCCGAAGGGCCGTTTCCGACCGAAACCAGATATCGTTCGGCGTGGTAATGATGTCGAAGGCGCCGCCGAAGGACGCGACGGCCAGGCCGGCCCGGGCGACAAAACCGTCGAATCCTTCAGTGGCCCGCAGCATCTCGGCATGGCCCCGAGCTAGGTCGCGATCCGTGAAGAGCCCCGTTCGCAGCCGGATGTATGCTCGCTCGTGGACATACGCACGGCGGCAATAGACGAGATGGCCCTTGGCCTTCAGGGCCTCATATGCCCGGAGCACGCGGGCTTTCCGGGCGGCCGGGGCCGACAGGAGCTGGACAGTGTAATACGGATGGGCATTGGCTGTTGTGGCACGGGCATCCGGCCTCTGCGCTTCGACGGAGGACGAACACGGCCATGCCAGCAAGGCGATGAGCGCGATCTCGATCGCCCCGTCCCGATATCGTCGATCGGCGCCCGGTGGGACCGCCCGGTGCAACGGCATGTACGTCTTCGGTCGCATGGTTGTACAAATACCGGCATGAAACCGTTGACGTCAAGCGATTGGATGGTCGAAAGCTGGCTGAGCAGACGCTTCTTCAGGCCCCGTCCGGACCAATGTGTGCGAGGCTATCCCTACGGAGCCCCGTACCATCGCAGCCGGTGATTGACACCCTGCGTCTCGGTCGGGTATGATGCAGCGCACTTTTGCACGACTTCTCGAATGGGCGAGAAGGATCGGTTTGGCAGCACAGCAAGACCAAAGGAGTTGGCTGTATGGATCCGCAGATTTTCAAGGCGTATGATATCCGGGGCGTCTACCCCGATCAGTTGAATGAAGAAGATGCGTGGAAGATCGGCTGCGCGACGGCACGCTTTCTGCCGTCCCTGATGACCGGGTATGAGCGGGGTCAGAGCGGGGCCAGAATGATCTGCGTCGGTCGGGACATGAGGACCCACAGCGAACCTCTCGCCAAGGCTTTGATCGAAGGCATTCGCTCGGCGGGCACCGGCGTGATCGACATCGGTCTGATCGACACTCCGCAGATGTACTTCGCCATCAATCACCTCAAGACATGCGGGGGCGTGCAGGTGACCGCCTCTCACAATCCGGCCAAGTACAACGGATTCAAGATCTCCGGTCGCGGCGCGATCCCGATCGGCGGCGACACCGGCCTGAAAGACATTCAGCACCTGGCTTTGGCCATGCCACACACCAAGGGCAAGCCCACCGGAACCTTCAGGGAACAGGATCTGGGCGCCGAATACAAGGGGCATGTGCTTCAGTTCCTGCGGCCCGGTCTGAAGGAAAAGAAGATCGCGGTCGATGCCTCCAACGGGATGGCGGGCAAGGCTCTGCCTCTGCTCTTCGGCGACGGTCCCGTCGAGATCGTGGAGATCAACTTCGAGCATACGGGCAAGTTCAAGCATGACCCCGACCCGCTGAAGGAGAAGAACCTCTCGCAGGTCCGGTCGATGGTCAAGCGGCAGAAGTGCGACTTCGGTCTGTGTTTCGACGGGGACGCTGACCGTATGATGCTCGTTGACGAGAAGGGGACCACGGTCAGTTGCGACCTGATCACGGCTCTGATGGTGCCGTATTTTCTCAAGAAGAAGCCCAAATCGGCAGTGGTCTACGACCTTCGCAGCAGCCGGGTCGTGATGGAAGAGATTATCAAGCACGGTGGAACGCCTCGGCGCGAGCGGGTCGGCCATGCCTACATGAAGAAGGCGATGCGCGATTCCCACGCCGTCTTTGGAGGCGAGTTATCCGGTCACTTCTACTACGCCGACAACTTCTGTGCGGATTCGGCGGCCATCACGATGGTCCACGTGCTGAACGTGCTCGATGGCGTCGAGCAGCCGATCAGCGAGCTGATCGCTCCGCTGCGACGCTACGCCAACAGCGGGGAAATCAACTTCAAGGTCGAGGACAAAGAGACCAAGATGGAGGAATTGGCCCGCCGGTATGGAGACGGCCAGATTGACCGCCTCGATGGTGTGACGGTGGGCCATAAGGAATGGTGGTTCAACTGCCGACCGAGCAACACCGAGCCGCTCTTGCGACTGAACGTTGAGGCGCGGACGCAGGAGATGCTGGACGAGAAGCTGGCGGAAATCGAAGCGCTGCTCAATCGGTCGGCGTGATCTCGGCCATGACGAACCGATGGGCCCTGGAATCGAAGGGACCGGCCGATGGAGATGCACAGGAAGACGGATGAGATGCCCAGCGGTTTTGTGGCCGGTGTATGGACCAAGGGGTCGGGTTTCGATGTTCTGATGGCGATATTCTGAGGAGATCTGTATGAGCGAACAGTGCATTTCGCGTCGCGACTTCGTAGGGGCGGCCGGTCTGGCTGCCGGTGCTTTGCTTGCAGGCGGTCAGGTTGCCCCCGCGCTGGGCCAGGCGGATCGGAACGGCCGGTTTCGGTACTGTCTCAACACCAGCACGATCCGAGGCCAGAAGCTGGGTCTGGCCAGGGAGATCGACGTGGCTGCCGAGGCGGGTTACGATGCGATCGAGCCCTGGGTGTCGAGCCTCCACGAATACGCGGGGTCCGGCGGCAAGCTCAGCGATATCCGCAAGCGGCTCGAAGACCATGGGCTCACCGTCGAGAGCGCCATCTCGTTCCCTCGCTGGATCGTCGATGACGACGCCGTTCGGGCTGAAGCCGTCGAGCAGGTCAGACGGGAGATGGATCTGCTGGCCCAGATCGGCGGCACGCGCATCGCCGCGCCGCCGGCCGGCGCGACAGGGGGAGCCCAGATCGATTTGCTGACGGCGGCCGAACGCTACCGGGCGATCCTGGAGGTGGGCGACCAGACTGGCGTCGTGCCACAGGTGGAGGTCTGGGGCCCTTCGAGGAACCTGCACCGTCTGGGGCAGTCCATGTTCGTGGTCATCGAGAGCGGCCATCCCAAGGCGTGTCTGTTGCCCGACGTCTACCACATCTACAAAGGTGGGTCGGACTTCCACGGGCTCAAGACGATCAGCAGCCGGACGATTCAAGTGTTCCATCTGAACGACTACCCCGCCGATCCGCCTCGTGAGACGATCCGCGACGGCGACCGGATCATGCCGGGCGACGGCATCGCGCCGTTGACGCAGATTCTGCGAGACCTTCGCGACAACGACAGCCAGGCAGTCTTGTCGTTGGAGCTGTTCAGTCAGACGTATTGGGACAAAGACCCACTTGAGGTTGCCCGAGAAGGCCTGGCCAAGATGAAGGCCGCCGTTCATGCGGCCGCCTGAGTCCCGGTTCCGGGGGACAAGAGCGTGAACGACAGAGAGCGTGGTCGCCGTGATTGAGGTTCTCCCGAACCAATAAGGGCAGCGCCATGCGACCGGCGCCGCAGATGAGTGTTCTGGCCCGGCCTCGCAATCGCGGTATTTGACGCCGTTGCCGGTTTGTAGGTTGGCGCGCCAATCGTACGATCGAGATCACGCATGAATTTCGTCACCATCGTGCTCATAGCCCTCGGGTTGGCGATGGACGCGTTCGCCGTTTCCGTCGTCACCGGCAGCGTGTACCGCGAGCTGCACGTCCGTCACGCGCTGCGTATGGCGTTGTTTTTCGGGGCGTTTCAGGCTGTAATGCCGCTCGTCGGCTCATTGGCGGGCCTGGGACTCAAGACGTATATCAGCCCTTACGATCACTGGATTGCCTTCGGTCTGCTGGTTTTCGTCGGAGGCAAGATGATCTATGAGGCCTTTGCGATCGAGTCCGTCGGCCGAAGTTTCGATCCATCCAATCTGATGATCCTCCTGACGCTGTCAGTTGCGACGAGCATCGACGCGTTGGCCGTCGGTGTGACCCTGTCGCTGGTGACCCGCTCGGTCGCCTTGGCCGTCGCCGTCATCGGCCTGATCACGTTTGGCCTGTCTTATGCCGGCGTGGCCATCGGCAAGCGATTCGGCCGCTTCTGCGAGAGCAAGATCGAGATCGTCGGCGGCGTCGTCCTCATCGCCATCGGTGTCCGAATCCTGCTGGCCCATTTGCTGTAGAGGCGAATCACCGCTCGCCTGCAGCAGGTTCGATGGAATTGACATGGAGCGTCCGGCCTGCTACAATGACCTCGTCTCAGTGGGTACAGCCCCAAATCGGCGGAATGGGATAACGCCATGCTTGTGTTTCCTTGATGTGTGGGTGATTATGAATCGGACGAATGCCTTCGTACTTGCCGTCATACTGCTGCTGATTGCCGTGGTCCGGGCCGATGTGACGAGGCCGGGCGACGTCGTGCGAGGCGTCCCAAACGACGGCGACTGGCCCGGCAACGAAGCGCCGCCTTTGGCAATCGACGATAATATACACACTAAATATCTTCATTTTAAGGGCAGCGGTCAGCCGACCGGTTTTCAGGTTACGCCTTCGGTGGGGCCGACCATCGTCACCGGCCTGACCTTCACCACCGCCAACGATGCGGTCGAGCGCGACCCGACCGCCTTCGAGTTGAGCGGTTCGAATGCGAGCATCGAGGGGCCGTATACGCTGATTGTGCGCGGCGAGATTGTCGATTTCGGTCAGCCGTTGCCCTGGCCCCGCTTCACGATGAATGAAACTCCAATCACGTTTGCCAACAAGACGGCGTACACGCACTATCAACTGCTGTTCACGGCCGTCCGAAACGCCGCCGGCGCCAACAGCATGCAGATTGCCGAGGTGGAGTTTCTGGGTGGTCCGGCGGGCGGATTGCCTCCGACGGTTGACGCCGGCGAGGATCGAACCATTCCCTGGCGCGGCGCGGGCCATACGATCATTCAGATGCATCCGGTCATCGACGACGACGATCCGGACGACATCGGCCTGATCGATCCGGATTACCTGACGATTCTCTGGTCGTCTGTGGGGCAACCAGCGGGCGATTTTATGGGCACCGAGAGCGAGCCCAACGCCACGGTTTCCTTCCCGGCGCCCGGTGTCTACACCCTGCAGCTTCAGGTCTGGGACGAACGCGATCAGGAAGGCCGCGATACGGTGCTGGTTTCCGTCGTCGAGCCCCCATGTCCGTTAGGCGACCTGTCGGGAGACTGCAAGGTCGATCTGGCCGACCTCATGCTTCTGGCGGAGCAGTGGCTCGACGAGCCGGGTTGCGAGGGCTATCCAGTCGGTTGCGCCGATCTGCTGGGCGACGATGGTGTGACACTGCTCGACTTCTCCCGGCTGGCCGAGGACTGGCTCGCCGATTGGACGGGTGCCCTGCGCGTGACGCTCGGACCGGCGGAGGCGATAGCGGCTGCAGCGCGATGGAGACTCGACGGCGGCGCGTGGCGCAACAGCGGCGATCTGGTGGCCGATCTGGTCCCGGGGTCATATGTGGTAGATTTCGGTCCGGCTGCGGATTGGGGCAGGCCTTCCGCCAGAACGGCGCACATCGAACGGGAGAAGACGACGGACCTGAGTGCAACCTACAGCCGTCTTCCCGATTCGGACGTCCTGATCACCGAGTTCATGGCGATCAATCGTACTACGCTTTCGACCGTAGTGGCCGGACAGACCCTCTATCCGGACTGGATCGAGATCACCAATCGCGGTACCGAGCCGTTCGATCTGGGCGGCTGGTACCTGACGGACGATGCCGACGACCTCGACCAGTGGGCGCTGCCGCCGATTTATCTGGCAGCCGGCGAGTCGGTCGTGGTGTTTGCATCGGGCGTGCGAGAAGGAGACGTCCCGGGCAACTGGCCCTACATCGACGATAAGGGGTTCTACCATACCAATTTCGCGCTCAGTGGCGATGGGGAATACCTGGCATTGGTTCGCCCCGACCTGCAGGTGGCCCATGAGTACGCTTCTCATGTGGGCCCGTCGGGTGATGGGGGCTTCCCGCCTCAGCAGGCCGACTGGTCGTATGGGCTCTATGGCAGCGAGACGCAGTACTTCACCCAGCCCACGCCGGGCAGTTCCAACGTTGCCGGTTATCCCGATCTATCGGAGCCGCCGGCTTTCTCCCATCCGGGTGGGACGTTTTCGGGATTCTTCTTCCTCGAACTGAGTTCATCCAATCCGAACGCGGAGATTCGTTACACCACGGACGGCCGGGTGCCCGACGCTTCATCCAGGCGGTACACAGACCCCATCTCGATCCTGGGCACCAGGGAAGTGCTGGCCCGCGCCTATGAGCCGGGCAAGGCGCCGAGTGCAGTCGTCAGCCATGCGTACATCGGTCTGTCGAATGACGTGCTTGATTTCAGCTCAGACCTGCCGATCGTTGTCGTCGACACGAACCGCCAGAATATCGGCACCTCCCGCCAGCGGGTTCGTTCGGCGTTCATTGATATCGGCGCCGATGGTCGGGCGCGGATGACGGATCAGGCCGATTACGCCGGCCGCGGCGGGCTCTGGAGACGCGGCTCCAGTACGCGCTGGGCGACCAAAGGCCAGTATCGCTTCGAAGTGTGGGACGAGAACGATCGCGACAAGGACGTGTCGCTCTTCGGTCTGCCCGCTGAATCGGACTGGATCCTGTACGCTCCGTTCAACTTCGATCGGGCCCTGATCAACAACGCCTTCATGTACGACCTGAGCAACCAGATTGGCCGATACGCCGTGCGGACCCGCTTCGTCGAAATGTATCTCAGCACGAGCGGAGATACGGTCTCGGCCGGCGACTATGTCGGGCTCTACATCCTCATGGAGAACGTCAAGAGGGGGCCGGACCGGGTCGACGTTGAGAAGCTCGAACCCTGGCAGAATGTCGAGCCCGCCATGAGCGGCGGGTACATGCTGAAGATCGATCGGCCCAGCCCGGGCGACCGAGGTTTCCGTACCGCTCGGGGCAACCCCACCTACGGGGATGGAACGTTGTGCTATGTCAGACCGAGAGAGGCGGACATTACGACGGCCCAGTCCGCATGGATTCGCGGATACCTCGATGCCTTCGAGGACGCGCTTTACGGACCGGATTTCGCCGACCCGCTGAACGGCTACGCCAAGTACATCGACGTCGATTCCTTCATCGACCACAACCTGCTCAACATGCTGGCGATGAACGTGGACGCGCTGCGTCTGAGCACGCACATGCACAAGCGGCGAGGTGGACGACTGGAGATGGGACCGATCTGGGATTTCGACCGGTCACTGGATTCCACCGACGGCCGCGACAACAATCCCGAACGCTGGCATGGCACCGGGGACGGTACAAACTACCTCGGATACATCTGGTGGGACCGGATGTTCGAGGACGCCAACTTCTGGCAGAAGTACATCGACCGCTGGTTCGCGCTACGCAGAGGTGTGTTCAGCACCGAGAGTCTGAACGCAACGATCGACGCAATGGCGGGTGAGATCTGGGAGGCTCAGGCGCGCAACTTCCAACGATGGAGCAGTCATGGCCCGCGGTTCGGCGGCTTCCAGGGCGAGATCGACCATCTCAAGAACTGGCTGCAACGGCGCTGCACATGGGTGGACAGCCAGTTTGTTGCCCCGCCTCGAATCGTTCCGGACGGGGGCCACGTGGAGGTCGGCAGCCAGGTGAGCCTGGTCAACACCGCTGGCAATGGCGTGTTGTACTACACGCTCGACGGCTCGGACCCGCGTCCTCCCGAGACGGCTCCGACGACGATGAACACGGTCACGCTCGTCTCGGAAACTGCGGCCAAGCGCGTGCTCGTTCCGACCGGCCCGGTCGACGACGCCTGGCGGGGCGGCGCTGCGTTCGACGACTCCGGCTGGATCAGCGGGATCGGTGGTGTTGGCTATGAGGCCGCTACCGGCTATGAGCAGTTATTCCGCATCGACGTCGGCGAGCAGATGTATGGCCGCAACGCGAGCTGCTACATTCGCATTCCCTTCAGTCTCCTGGGCGATCCGAGCGAATTCAACTACATGGCCCTGCGGGTGCGCTACGACGACGGGTTCATCGCCTATCTGAACGGCGTCGAGATCTGTCGCGCGCTGTTCACCGGGACACCGGCCTGGAACTCGCGCGCCGACGCCAATCATGACGATCTGGCGGCGATTGTCTTCGAGCGGTTCGATGTTTCCGCTCATGCCGACCTGCTTGCACAAGGCGCCAACATTCTCGCCATCCACGGCTTGAATTCCAGCACGACCAGTTCCGATTTCCTCCTCTCCGTCGAGGTTATCATCGGGCGGATCGCCTCTCCTGACGGCACCACGATGGGGTCCAAGGTTCGCGCCTACACCGGACCGATCACCGTTGCAGCCACCACGCAGATCAGGGCTCGCACGCTGGTGACGAGCAACCCCTACAGCCCGTGGAGCGGACTGGCCGAAGCGGTCTTTTCCGTTGGGCCGGTTGCCGAGAATCTGCGGATCAGTGAGATCATGTATAACCCGGCCGATGTGAACACAGGGTTCATTGAGTTGACGAACATCGGTGACGAGACGATCGATTTGAACCTTGTCCGGTTCACCGGTGGCGTGGAGTTCACGTTCCCGGGCGTCCCGTTGGCGCCGGGCGACTATGTGCTCCTGGTCCAGGATATCACGGCGTTCGAGACGAGATACGGCGAGGGGTTTCCCATCGTCGGCCCGTACAGCGGCCGACTCGACAGGGTCGGCGACGGGGTCGAGTTACAGGACGCCGCCGGACGGATCATCCATAGTTTTCGGTTTGAGGACGACTGGTACGGCATCACCGATGGGTTCGGCTTCTCACTGACGGTGCATGATCCAGCCGCGACCGACCCGAACGCATTGGGCGATATGTCGGTCTGGCGGCCCAGTGCATACGTCGGCGGCTCACCCGGCTTCGACGATGCCGCCGACGCCATGGAGCCGGGCGCCGTGGTGATCAATGAACTCATGGCGGCCCCCGAGTCCGGTCAGCCGGATTGGATCGAACTGCACAACACAACGGATCGGCCCATCGACATCGGTGGGTGGTTCCTCAGCGATGGCAGGCGCAACCTGACCAAGTACGAGATCGCCGAGGGGACGATCCTCGCTCCCAAAGGCTTCATCGTGTTCTACGAAGATCTGCATTTTCGCAACGAAAACGACCCTGGCTGCCACTCATCGTTCGGATTGAGCCGCAACGGCGAAACCCTCTATCTCCATTCGGGTTCGGGAGGGGGCCTGACGAGCTACAGCGCCACGCAGGTATTCGGCGCTTCGCAGACGGGTGTCTCGCTTGGACGGTATCGCACGGCCGTGGGTGCGTATGAATTCGGGCCGTTGAGCGTACCGACGCCGGGCGAGCCCAACGCCGGACCGTAGGGTGCCTTCGATACGCATACCGATGCTTGTGGTCCCGCACGACGATCGGCAGGGACAAAAAGGCACGAGCACCCTGCGGTTTGGCGTGGATCGCTGCGAGACCGGTCGCTATGATATGCTGAGGATGCAGCGGACCCATTGGATGGGGTAGATGGATGAACGAATTGCTGCTGAGAATTGAGGCCTTGTGCGTCGAGGTCGATTCGTCGATCCTCGTCGGGGCCGGCGCGGGTATGGTGGTGGTCGGGCTGTTCCTCTGGTTGGGCGGGGCTCGCTACAGTACCATCGTCGTGGGCCTGCTGGGGGCGGCCGTCGGGGCCGTCGTCGGGATGCTCGTCGGCCAGCGGTTTGGCCTCAGTCCGTTTCTCAGTATGGCGGTTGGCGCAGTGGCCTTGAGCGTCCTGTCTATTTTGGCGCGGAACGTGCTGGTGATCGTACTGGCGACGGTGATCTTCGCACTGCTGGCCGCTACGGTCTACACCACGGTCGTTCTGGACCATCAGGCCGAGCAGGAGGGGGCGACCCAGGAAGCTGCGACGCGCGACAGTCTCGCGGCGCAGGAGCCGCCGCGATTGGTCTACCAATCGTTCAGCCGCATGGACCCGAACACTCGGCAGGCCTACATCGACGGGCTCAGCGCGCCCGACGAGGGCTTTCAGGGTAGGATGAAGGTGGTGCTGGAGGATATGTGGGAGGCGCTCGGCCCCCACAAGTGGTATCTGCTTGGAGCGATTCTCATCGGTGGTATCGGCGGCTTCCTTCTGATCTGGTTTATCAAGAACGTCGTTCTGCCGCTGTGCTACAGCGTGGTTGGGACAACGGGCGCACTGCTCGGCGTCCAAATGCTCCTGCTCGGCTTGGGCGCTCGCGTCGTATCTGATCTTTCGTCACGGCCTTGGATCGTCCCGGCGGCGTTCGGTTCGATGACGTTCGTGGGATGGGTTCGCCAACTTCTGGCCGGCCGCAGGCGTCACGCCGCTACCGAAGAGGCTCCGAAGGACGCCAGACACGATTAGCGACGGTTGTGATAAGTCACGACCCTGGCTATGAGCTTTCTATCCTCCTTCGTCAGGTGAGTCCGATTGCGGTACCAGAGATAGAAGCGCAGGCGCATCGTTCGAGACAGATGTTCCCTCGCCAGTCGGTCGAGCCCGGCCAGATCTCGAAGAATGAAATGTCTGCGCCGCAGTGCCGATACGTGCCGACCGCTTGGACAGTCGAAGAAGAAAATCCTGGGTGCCTCGCGGGTCTCTGCCAGGATGTTTCGCCATTTCAGGTCTCTGTGCGTGAATCCATCGCTGTGGATGCGCCGGGTGTAGTCGGCGACCTGTCGCATGGCGGCAAACACCCACCTCCGGCTGGCAAGCAGGTCGGGTCGTGTGTGGGCAACGGTTCGCAGATCCGTCGCATTGGGCACGCCTTCCGTGATGATGGCCGCACGGCGTAACAGCCCGAAACGGCGCACGCCCCCGTACGCGACAACGCGTGGAACGGGGATCCCCAGCCGTGCGAAATAGGCGAGATTGTGGTATTCCGTTGCGGCCCGACTGCGGCCCAACCCCTTGCGAAGGTGCTTGCCCTTGTTCTGATATCGCTTGACGTAGTAGTCGCGCCCGCCGAGATGCAGCTTGATGACGTGACAGAGCCCCCCGTGTGAGACCCGGGGGCCGTCCAACTCAAAGACGCGATCAAGTGTTGAGAACGACCCTGACGCCGCCGCATCCTCCGGGCCGGCGGCGAGGTTCCACTGCATGTCGTTGGCAGAGAATCGCATTGCGGAGTTCCCATTCGATCCCGTCACCCGGGCACACAAACACGCCCCGACGGTGATGATACCACCAGAGGGCCTTCTGTACCAACAGTTTGATGTGTTCGTTGCGAGGGCGAGAGTTTGGTCTTGATTTGCCGGACGCACGGTCTAAAATCACAGGACGCCTGCGTGTGACGCAGAACGGATCATGTAGACCGGTGCCAGAGGGTCTTGGCGTGCCACCCGAACGATCGCGAAGCATTCAATACGTTAACGTGCTGAGAGTTCTGTCCATCTACACGGTGGTCACGGCCCATGTGGTAATCTGGCTGACGACGGCGACGCAGCCCTTTGTTTTCAACTGGTGGCTGGGGTGCTGGCTGTTCTATCTGGCCCATTTCTCTATTCCCGTGTTCGTGATGATCAGCGGCGCGCTGCTGTTGGATGACGCCCGACGGGAGTCGGCAGGTCAGTTCTACCGCCGACGAATGGTCCGCGTCGGCATCCCGCTGGTGGTCTGGACAATCGTCTTTCTCTTTGTCCGGCGTTTCGTCGATGGCGAGCCGCTCTCGGTCGGTTCGGTCGTCCAACTGATCCTCACGGGCGAGCCGTACTACCATCTGTGGTTTCTGTACATGATCTTCGGATTGTATCTGATCACGCCCGCTCTGCGAACGTTCGTCCGCTGCGCCGGCCGGGGCCAGCGGTGGTTCGTGATCGTGTTGGGCCTCGTGCTCGCCAACGCCTACTTCCAGACCGATGCCCTGCTGTGGAACAATCAGCGGTCGATCTTCTCGATGTTCGTTCCGTTCATCCCGTTCTATCTGTGCGGCTGCGAAATTCGCCGGATCGACCCGAAGAAGGTCCCGATGCGATACCTCGTTCTGGCGGTGGTTCTTTCGTCGCTGTATTTGGCCGCATTCTCCGGTGTCTTCGTCGACCGGGCCGGAGGCGTGGGCGCGCGCTACCTCTTCGATTTTTTCAGCCTGCCGGCAGTCTTTCTCTCGATCGGCATCTTCTGGGCGGGCTTTCTCTGGGACGCACAGCATAGCCCGCTGCAAGGCGTCGGTAAGACGGCGCTGGAGTGGGTATCGTCCACGGTCATGGGCATCTACGTCCTTCATCCGTTCGTGCTCATCGTTCTGCGAGAGAAGCTCGGCAAACATGTCGCCATCGAGGCAGGGGATGGCTCGCCCGTATTGTTCCTGCTGGGTGTCACCGTTGCTCCGCTGGTGACGTTTGTCGTGTGCTATCTGATCACGTCGCTGCTGATGAATATCCCTTTGTTGAAACGAACGGTTTGTTGAAACGAATCCCGATCGCGACGTAAGGGCGAATCATGATTCGCCGCTGCCGACGAAGGAGGCTATGACAATGAAGAAGTCCGTGCCGTTGAATCAGGCGAAATGGATCATCGAGCCCGGCTGCGTCGTGCTGGTCGCCGCGGGTACGGCCGAGCACGCCAACCTGATGACGTTCAGTTGGCAGACGCCCATTCACACCGCCGATCCGTGCCTGGTTCTGCTCGTGGTCAACCGCGTCCGGTACACGTATGAGCTGATCCGACGGAACCACGAGTTGACGATCAACGTTCCCGGCGAATCGGTGCTGAAGCAGACGCACCTGGCCGGCACGGTCACGGGGCGGGGGATCGACAAGTTCGCGCATTGCGGCTTGACGCCGACGCCGGCCCGCGTCGTCGAGCCGCCCCTCGTCGCCGAGTGCGCCGGACATCTCGAATGCCGGATCGTCGAGACCCACGGCGTCCAGAGCCACGATCTGCTGATCTGCGAGGTCGTCGGCGCCTCGGCCGAGTCCGAGTTCTTCGACGGCGCCTGGATCCCCGAGAAGTTCCACACGCTGCATTACATGCACGGCACGAAGTATGGCCTGTTGACCCGCCGCGTCGACGTCTGAGGATTGCACAGGCGAATCATGATTCGCCCCTACCGCATGGACAGAGCCAAGTCGATCTTCTACAATCGTACGCAGGCATCGGCGTTCGTAGCGATGGGCCTTGGCCCATTCGGCCGATACAGCATGGGCTGAAGCCCATCCTACCTGTGATCTGAGGTGGACCATGTCAAACGAACTGGATCGTCGAAGCTTCCTGAAGCAATCCCTGGCCGGCACCGCGGTCGGCGCCTTGGGGCTGAGCTTTGAGGAGCAGGCGTTGCTGGCCCAGGCCGGCGCGGCTGCGCCCGTTCGTAGTGACGCCGTAAGGCGTTACCTTCCCCAAGACAAGTATGCCCTTACGGGCACACTACAAACCGGGCAGATCGGCAAGGTCAAGATCAGCCGGATGTTTGCCGGCGGCAATCTGATCAGCGGCTTCGCCCACAGCCGCGACCTGATCTACGTCTCCTCGCTGCTCAAGAGCTACTTCACCGACGAGAAGGTGATGGAGACGCTGCATCTCTGCGAGGAGATGGGCATCAACACGGCCATCCTGCGGCTCGACGACCACTGCAAGCGAGTGCTCCGCCGCTACTGGGACGAGCGGGGCGGCACGATCCAGTGGATCGCCCAGATCAAGGTCGGCCCGGACGATTTTGGCCAGATCGACGAGGCCATCGACCACGGCGCCGTCGGCGCGTTCGTCCACGGCGGCGTCAGTGACGCCTGCGTCGAGCAGGGGCGCGTGGGCGTGCTGGCCGAGGCGGTCGAGCGGATCAAGGCGCGCGGCGTCATCGCGGGCGTCGGCGGCCACAAGATCGAGGTCCCGATGGCGTGCGTCGAGGCGGGCATCGAGCCGGACTTCTATATGAAGACCCTGCACAGCCACACCTACTGGTCCGCCGATGGCCGGCCCGAGAACGACAACATCTGGTCCAAGGCGCCCGAGAAGACCATTGAGTTCATGCGGACCGTCAAGACACCGTGGATCGCCTACAAGGTGATGGCCGCCGGCGCGATCCAGCCGAGCCGGGCCTTCAAGTACGCCTACGAAGGCGGCGCCGACTTCATCTGCGCCGGCATGTTCGACTTCCAGGTTCGCGAGGACGTCATCATCGCCAACCAGATCCTCGCCGTCCCCCTCAATCGCCAACGCCCCTGGTGCGCATAGGCCAGAAGTTCAAAAGGTAAGGTGCAAGATGCAAGACTGAGGAGGTCATCCGTCGAAGGCGGATTCCACAATTTCGCTCTTCGCTGTTTGCTATTTGACTGTCCCTGTGGTTTCCCACCACAGCCTCGGATAGTCCTGCCCTTCGAGAATCCACCAGACGTCGTCGGTCCCGTTGGCTGTCTCTCCCACGAAATCCCACCCGGCGGCGAGGAACGTCGCCGCCGTCTGCATCTGCGCCGTGGTCTTGCCCATGCCTCCGGCACTCTTGTGTTGGCCTGAGATGTGCGTGTCCCAGAAGCTCGACAAGATTCTGCTCGACCGCTGATAGCCCACTAAGCCGCCAACACATTCGGTGCCACTGACCGAGCCACTGCTGTAACTCGTCGTGATAGCGGATCCCCCTACGGTGTGTCCTGCAAGGCTCCCCACATTGTCACCGGTTCCACCGACATCCACTGCCTCAAGGCCGAGATTCGAGATACTCCAGGAACACAACAGCCCGAAAAGACCGAGGTCGTTCTCGCCCTGAATGTGCAGATGGCCGATGGCATAGCCATCGCCGTCGAAGCTGCCTCGAAACCAGGGGATCACCGCTGTAGACCACGTGATTCCCGACAAGTCAACTGACTCCGCCAGACGGTAGTGGGCCAGTGGCTCAAACCATACGGTGCCCAGGTCTCGCGCATCTTGGATCAGATAGGGTTGCTCGTCCGTTCCCCGTCCCTCCGGCATCGACGGACGGTTGCCGGCGTGGTGATACAAGAGGGGATACTCTCCCGGCCGCATCTGCCAGTAGTCGCAGGTGCCGTCGAGCACCTCATCGGCGAAGTCCCACCCCGCACGGAGAAAGGTGTTGATATCCTGCATTTCAGACGTGGTCAGCCCGATGCCGCCGGCGCTGGCGGGCTGCCCGGAAGTCTGGATGTCCCAGAAACTCAGACTGGTGGTGCCATTGTAGGTGTACCCCACGAGCCCGCCGACCTGCGAGTTGCCGCTGACCGAGCCGCTGCTATAGCTTGCCGTGATGCTGGTGAAATTGCCGCCTGCAAGGCCGCCGACGGATGAAGCGCCCCTGACCGAGGCGCTGCTGTAACTCCCAGCGATGTTCCCCGCATTATAGCCTATAAGACCCCCGACGGAACCAGTGCCACTGACTGAGCCGGTGCTATAGCATCCGGTGATCCTGCCTTGGTAGTTGTAGTTGCAGCCCACAAGTCCGCCGATGAACCCATCGGTTCCGCTGACCTCTACTGCTTCCAGACCCAGACCGAAAACGTTTGCCGCTGGCCCTAATTGTCCGAAGAGCCCAAGATAACGTCTCCCTGCGATTGTCAGATGCGAGATCGTGCGGTCGTTGCCGTCAAAGCAGCCGGTGAAAGGACTCCCTTCCGTGTAGGGATACACCTCGGTGTGAGAAGCCGGCGCTATGACGGCTCTGTCGAAGACCTTTCCGCCGGGGAGGTTTGGGTCGAGGTCGATGTCGGCGGTCAAGATGAAATGCTTGTCGTAGTCCTCGGGCGTTTCGCCGAGTGCGATCAGGTCGGTGGCGGTGGCGATTCGGTAGGGGGTGTTGGGGTCGCCGGTGCCGCCGGCGTATTTGCGGGTGGCGACGGCGTCGATGGCGAAGAGGAAGAAGTCGGCGCTGTTGGGCGGAGGCGTGGTTCCCCCGGTCAGGTGTACCGTGTCGTCGGCGAACGCGAGCGTCAGATGGACGCTGCTGCCGTCGTCAGTTTGGCCGGAAGACTCGATTGTTTCGTCCGCGACGGCGCCCACCAGGGCCGTCAGGTTGAAGACGGCGTTCGGGTCCAGCGTTCGCGCCGGCTCGCTCACGTCGACCGCGTTGGGGTCTCTTACTCGCTCCCATGTGTTGTCGTCCTCCTCTCGGCCCGAACCGGAACCAAGCCCACCTTCGGCCGGCTCGCCCGTACGCCTCCGGCCACTACACCCAAGTATAGCAGGAAGGAGGCCGCAATTCAGGAGTCACAGCAAGCCGTCATGGGTGCTTACGGGCTGTCTCAAGGGGCCTGGAAAGGCCCTGTGAAAGGCTCTGTCGCCGGGGCCCGTCATCGCAGGGCCCGCCGAATCGCGATGAGATGCCTGAGATGGGGCTCGTAGATCGTGCCGTCGGAGGCGACGTGGACATCGATCGTAACAACACCTCCCTGCTCGTACACCTTCCGGATGTAGTCGATCATCCACGCATCGTCCTTTCGCGGCCCGTCGGCCCGGGCCCAGGCCGTACCGAGATAGGAGAGAATCTGCCACTGAAGGCCCTGCGGCGCGGGGTGCGATTGCGGGGTCGCGCCGAAGTCGTTCTGCTCGCCGGCGGTGTAGTCCTGCCGGTCGGTGAGCTTCTTGAAGGCGTGCTTGATCTCGGCGCCGGGATTGAAGGCAATGAGGCTGTTGGGGTTGCCCATACGGACGGCGGCGGCCCAGGTGTTCCAGTTGTACGGCTTCGACAGATCGTCCCAGCCTTCGGTGTTGTACGAGCCGTCGAACCACCAGCCCGAGACCTTCATGCCGTAACGAAGCGACCACTCGGCGATGACGTTGGACCACTTGCGCGTGAACTCCTGCGGCGCGGGCTGTCGTTCGTGGACGTCGTCCAGGCCGGCCATGGCCTGCTTGTCCTGCTGGGGGCTGCGCGAGGGCAGATAGAGCATCAGGCGAATGCCCTTGGCACCGAGGGCGTCGGCGATCTCCATCGGCAGGTCGCGCCGCGAGCAGCGCCGGCCTGTCTCGGCCCCGGCGTATCGCTCGTATGTTGCATTCGGACTACAGTAGTATCCCGAATTCTGACCGAGGGTGAAGATCAGATACGCCGCGCCGCTCTGCTCGATCTGGGAGGCGAACCTTGCAACGTCGAACGAATCGACCTTCTCGTTCCAATTGTCGCCGCCGCCCAGGTAATGCACGAACACGCCATATTGGGCGTCCCTGAACCAGTCCTTGTCGCCGATCCGGCCGAGCTGGTTTCCGGTGGCAAGGCACGAGCCGACCGCCAGAGACAACGAAATCCACACAGCCGCAACGATGCGTTTCATCAGACGTCCTTTCGTACTTCTGGCCTGATTGCGTTCTGGTCCGAGACGGCCTGTATGCAGACCTACAGCACCTCCAGGCGGATGTTGCGGAATCGGATGGTCGTTCGGTCGTCGTGGTTCTGCAGGCCGATGTAGCCGCGCAGCGAGCGGTCCAGCTCGGCGTCCACGATCCGCTGGCCGTTCATGTCGATGGCGACGCGCGGGCCCTGGGCGGTGATGGTGACGCTGTTCCACTGGCCGGCCGGTCGTGCGGCGTGCCGGCTCGGTGCGATCACGTCGTACAGAGCGCCGGGCGAACCGCCTTTGTTCGGCGTGCCGCTGTAATTGGTGATCTGCATCTCGTAGCCGGTAAAGGCGGGGTTCTTCTCAGCCGTCGAGCGGAAGAAGACGCCGCTGTTACCCCGGTCGTTGATGTTGTATTGCAGTTCCAGCCGGAAGTCGCGGACAGGCCATCTGTACCGCAGCCACGAGCCGGTCTTCTCCGCGTCATGGGTCCAGTCCCGTCCGTTGCGCCCGACGAGCGCACCGTCCTCGATGGTCCACTGTCCGCCGGCGATCTTCGTCCAGCCGTCGAGATCGACGCCGTTGAAGATGGGCTCCGTGCGCCGCTGCTGGTCGAAAACCCGCTGGAGCAAGCGCCGGGTGGCCTGGACGGCCTCGATCTCGGTCATTTGGCGGCCGCCGGACTCGATGCCCACGTAGCCCCGGTAGCCGGCGTCGCGGACGATTCGCATCATGCGGAAGAAGTCGGTGTTCGGGTCATTGCCCTGGTCGTCGAACTGCGTCGCCTTGGCGCTGACGCCCTTGGCGTAGGGCATAAGCTCCTCGACGCCGAGGTAGCGGTCGTAGTCGCCGAAGTTGCCGAAGTCGGGCAGCGTCCCGCAGTTGGGCAGGTCCACGAGTTCCATCACGCCGGCGAGCCACTTGCCGTTGGAGGACAGGCCGCCGTGGTTCTCGACGATCACGTTGAGTCCGTATTCGGCGCCGCGCCGGCAGAGCCGACCCAGGCCGTCAGCGACGAGCTTCTGCTGCTCTTCGAAGCTGCCCTGCGAATGAGCGTTGACCCGGATGGAGTGACATCCGAGGAACCTGGCGGCTTCGAGCCATTTGACGTGGTTCTCGACCGCCTGGAGGCGCTTCGCCTCGTCGGGATCGCCGAGGTGGCCCTCGTTGTCGCACATGATCAGGACCGATTCGCAGCCGTAGTCGTCGGCGCGCTCCTTCATCTCGGCCAGATAGCTGCGATCGCGGGCCTTGTCCATGAAGAACTGGTTGACGTATTCGAGCCCGTCGATGCCCAGCTCGCGCGCGATGCGGGCGAAATCGAGGTTGTCGATCTTCGGCTCGGCCCGGCCGAACAGGCTGCGGTTCAGCGACCACTGGGCCAGCGAGATCTTGAACGGGAATTCGTCGGAGGCGGGCGATGCGGCTCGCGCCGTCGGTTGCGGCGTGCCATGCAGTGACAGCGCGCCGGCCGTGGCGAGAGTCGTTCCGAGAAATCGTCTGCGTGAGAGTGTTTCCGACATGTCAGGTCCTCCTGAGGGATTCATTTCACGTCACTTCTGTGTCGGCCCGGGAGCGGGCGACCTGGTCGAGGGCCACGGCGCCGATGATGATGGCCCCGATGACCACGAGTTGGATATTCGTAGAGATGCCCAGCAGGGTGCATCCGTTTCGCAGGAAGCTGATGAGCAGGGTCCCGACGATCGTTCCGACGACGGTGCCGCGGCCTCCGGCGAGGCTGGCGCCGCCGATGACGACGGCGGCGATGATATCGAGTTCGAGGCTGATGCCGGCTGTCGGCTGAGCGGAGATGGTCCGGCTGGTCTGGATCATCGCGGCCAAGCCAACGAACGCACCCATCATGCTGTAGATCGCGATCAGGTTGCGGTCCACGTTGACGCCCGCGTGGAATGCCGCCTGCCGGTTCGAGCCGATGGCGTACGTGTAGCGGCCCAGCGGCGTGTACCGCAGCACGAGGAACCCGAACAGCACCACAATCGCCAGGATCAGGACGCTGACGGGGACGCCGAGCAGAGTGCTCTGGCCGAGGAACGTGTACATCGGGACATCAAACATCTTGCTGTTGTTGATGATGTAGGATGCGCCGCGAAACGCGCTCATCGTCCCGAGCGTCACGATGAACGGGGGCAGCTTGAGCTTGGTGATGAGCGTGCCGTTGAGCAGGCCGCAGAGAAGGCCCGCGCCGATGCCGACCACCGTTCCCAGGAAGCACGCCCCGGCGCCGGCCGTCGGGCCGCCGACCTTGAGCATGACCCCGGCGCCGACCATCCCGGCCAACGCCAGCATCGAGCCGACGGACAGGTCGATGCCCCCGCTGATGATGACCGCCGTCATCCCCATCGCGATGATGCCGTTGACGCTGGAGCGGCTGAGCACGTTGAGGAAGTTCTCGGTCGTCAGAAAGGTGTCCGGTTCGAGGGCCGACAGGGCCGCGACGAGGATCGCCAGCGTGGCGAAGGGCAGCAGTTGTCTGACGACCTTGCTCATTCAATTCTCCTCGACGGCCGCCAGGTGCATGACCTGCTCCGGCGTCGTCTCTTTCGTGCTGAGGTTGCCGACGAGCCTGCCGCGGCGCATCACGAGGATCCGGTCGGCGATCCCGAACAGCTCCGGCAGTTCCGATGAGATGAACAGAATCGCCTTGCCCTGTTCGGCCAGGCGGTTGAGCAGGCCGTAGACCTCGGCCTTCGCTCCCACGTCGATGCCGCGCGTCGGCTCGTCGAAGATCATGAACGTCGAGTTGGCCAGGAGCCATCGGGCGACGAGCAGCTTCTGCTGGTTGCCGCCGGACAGCGAATCGGTGGGCGCTTCAGGACCGGCCCATCTTACGGCCATCTGCGCACCCGCCTCGGCGGCAATGCGATGCTCCTGCGCGGGGCGGATCAGACGCTCCATTCCGATCTGGGCGAGATTGGGCAGCGTGATGTTCCAGCTACAGGGCAGTTGCAGGCACAGCCCCGTTCGCTTGCGGTCTTCGGTCAGCAGGGCGATCCCGCAGGCGATGGCGTCGGCCGGCGAAGCGACATTCAGCTCCCGACCGTCCAGCGCGATCCGGCCGGCCGTCTTCGTATCCACGCCGAAGAGGGCCCGAGCGACCTCGGTGCGTCCGGCGCCGACCAGGCCGGCCAGGCCGACGATCTCACCCCGATGGATGGCGAAGCCGACGTCGCACACGCCCGCTTCGGACGACAGGCCATTGACCTCGAAGAGCACGTCGCCGACAGTCGCGTTGCGTTGCGGGAAGAAGTCCGTCAGTTCGCGGCCGACCATGTGATGGACGATCCGGGGGACATCCAGTTGCCGGACCGGCTCGGAGTGCACGAGCCGGCCGTCGCGCAGGACGCTGACCTCGTCGGCCAGCGCGGCGACCTCTTCGAGCCGGTGCGAGATGTAGACGATGGCGAGCCCCTGCTCGCGGAGTTGGCGGACGACCTCGAAGAGCCGAACCGTCTCGCGTTCGGAGAGCGACGACGTCGGCTCGTCCATCACGATGATCGAGGCGTTACGTCGCAGGGCCTTGAGGATCTCGACGATCTGGCAGTCGCCGGTGGCGAGGTCTTCGACCCTGGCGTCCGGGCGGATGTCGAAGTGGTATCGCTCGGCGAGCTGTCGCGTCTGGGCGGTCATCTGATGGTGGCTTACGGTGAACGGCAGACGGCCTCGCGGCTCGGCGCCGAGGAAGATGTTCTCGGCCACGGTCAGGTGCTCGGCCAGGTCGAGTTCCTGGTAGATCATCGAGACGCCTGCCTCGATTGCCTCGGCGGGATTGGCCAGTGTGTGCGAGCGGCCGTGAATCTCGATGGTCCCGGCGTCCGGCTGATAGACCCCGGCAAGGACCTTCATCAGCGTGGACTTGCCTGCTCCGTTCTCACCGACTAGGGCGTGAACGCTGCCGGCACGGGCGCCGAACGTCACGTCGCACAGCGCCTGGACCGGGCCGAAGCGCTTCGAGATTCCCGTCATCCGCAGGGCGGTCTGGCGACGGGCAACAGTTTGTGCCGGGCCGCCGTTCATATCTGCGAATCAAGCAACTCCCGGACCCTCGGGTCGGCCAGTCGATCCTGGGTGATCAGCTCCACGCCGGTATCGACTTCTTTGGGGACGGTCTGGCCCTGCAAGTGGCGAACGATCGCCTTGACCCCCTCATAGCCCATCTTGAACGGGTTCTGGATGATCAGGCTGTCGAGGTCGCCTTTCTCCAGCCCGTCCACGACCATCGGCCATGCGTCGAAGCCGATCATCTTGATTCGTCTCTGGCCCTGGTCGGCGTTTCGCAGGGCCGTCAGGGCGCCGCCGGCGGTGGTGGCGTTGCAGGCGAAGATTCCGTCGACATCGGGGTTCCGCGTCAACATGTCGTCGGTGACATCGCGGGCCTTGTCCGTGGTGGGGGGGCTCGGGTATTGGGCATCGACGATCTGGATCTGTGGATGCTCTCCGGCGAGCGTTTCGGTGAAGCCGGCCAATCGGGCGTCGGTCGAGGCCGAGTTGGGGGTCCATCGGACGATGATGATGCGGCCCTTGCCTTCGAGGATCTGGCCCATGCGCTGCGCGGCCAGGACGCCCCCCTGGTAGTTGTCCGTCGCCATGTACGAGAGGATATTCTCTGTATCGACGCCGGAATCGACGATCACACACGGGATCCCGCGCTCGTGGACTCTCTCGACGACGGGAACCAGCGCCTTGCGGTCGCTGGGTGCCAGGACGATGCCGGCGACTTTCTGGGCCATCATGTCCTCGACGATCTGGACCTGCCGCTCGCGGTCAGTCTCGACCTCCGGCCCGTTCCAGAGGATGTCGTAGCCTTCCTCCCTGCCCGCCTGCAAGGCACCCTGGCGAACGCCTTCCCAGTAGACCGAGACCGTCTCCTTGGGCACCACGCCGATCTTGCGCGACCCGTCGGTGCGGCCCTTGCGAAGCACGCCGACGGTCACGAGAATCCCTGCCAGGACCACCAGAAGGACAATCCAAAACGCGTTCTTCATGATCTGGGCTCCCATCGAATTCTTCTCACCTGTTCACTGCTCGGCCCCGCCGAGCCCGCCAGCGACGGATGTTGTCAGCATAGTGCTTTGCCGGCACCCGTGCAACCGTTTTACGAAGGCCACGGCCGGGTTTGCCATCGTGCGCCGGGCCGTCGGGATAGAGACAGGGGGCATTCTGCGTGTGTAGATAGGGAGCCACATGCGCTGCTATGGCACACCGCGTTGCTCAGCCGGCAAATCACACCGGTAGATTTTTCTGCTGCGCCTGTAATGGCCAGGGCGTGTGGTGCAGGGGCGAGGCATGCCTCGCTTCTACCGCTTCGCTACGACGGGAACGACGGGACTTGCTGCCCGGGCCCTGTGAGAATCTGCCTACAAACACGAATCACACCGATCGAGACGCCGCTCTACAATCGGTGCTTGACGTTGCGGGGCTCAGACGCCATTCTATGGTGACTTTCAGGGGCCTGGAACGTTGCCGGGCCGACACATACGTTCGATTCGTTTCAAGTACAGGATCCAACCGATGGCAGAGAGCCCACCTCGTGACTCCAAGGGTGCGATACAGAAACCGCGGGTGATTCCACCGAAGCTCCTCTGGCCCTTCATTCTGGTGACCAGTCTTTTTGCCATGTGGGGGTTCGCCAACGACATCACCAACCCGATGGTGGCGGCGTTCAAGAACATCCTGCTGATCAGCCATTTCGAGAGTTCGCTGGTGCAGTTCGCCTTCTACGGAGGTTACTGCGTGATGGCGATCCCCGCGGCCCTGTTCATCAAGCGATTCAGCTACAAGACGGGCATTCTCGTCGGATTGGGTCTCTATGCCACCGGCTGTCTGCTGTTCATTCCGTCGGGCTGGATGATGGCCTTCTCTTCGTTTCTCATTGCGTACTTCGTCATGACCTGCGGGTTGTCCTTCCTGGAAACCAGCGCCAATCCCTACGTGCTGGCCATGGGGCCGGAGGAGACCGCCACCCAGCGACTCAACTTCGCCCAGTCTTTCAACCCCATCGGATCGCTCACGGGTATGCTGGTCGCCAAGAACTTCATTCTGGCGCGCCTCGACAGAACAGATGAGGAGGCCCGCCGCGTGCTTCAGGAGATGGCGCCCGATCAGTTCGCCGCGATCCAGCAGCACGATCTCAACATCATCATCGGTCCCTACATGGCGCTGGGACTGGTCGTGCTGGGGATGCTGGTGGTGTTTGCCATCGCCCGTCTGCCGCGCAGCAAAGGAGAAGACGACACTTCTCTGAACGTCGGCCCGACGCTCAAGCGGTTGTTTCATAATCGCAAGTATCTCGAAGGAGTCGTCGCGCAGACCTTCTATGTCGGTGTCCAAATCATGTGCTGGACGTTCATTATCCAGTACGCCGGAAACGAATTGGGCATGAGCAAGGAAGACGCGCAAATGCACAACATGGTGGCCATGATCATCTTCGTCAGCAGCCGCTTCATCTGCACCCACCTGTTGAAGTACTTCAGTCCCGGCGGGTTGCTGATGTCGTTGGCGATGGCCGGCGGCGGCCTGATCCTCGGAACGATCTTCATTCGCGGGATGATCGGCCTGTACTGCCTGATCGGCGTCTCAGCCACCATGTCGCTGATGTTCCCGACGATCTACGGGATCGCCCTCAAGGGGTTGGGCGACGATGCCAAGCTGGGGTCTGCGGGCCTGATCATGGCCATCGGCGGCGGCTCGATCATGCCCCCCTTGCAGGCCAGGATCATGGACATGGACGCCTTCAATCTCGGTTTCATGACTCTTTCGAGCACGCGGGCGTCGTTCGTATTGCCGCTGATCTGTTTCGTGGTCATCGCCATCTTTGGCTTCCGTACGTCGAAGGTCCACGGCCACACATATTGACGGCTTTCCAATGGCTGACGCGATTGTATGATCCGGGCAAGACCGCTAATGGCCGGCCCGGCACAGGGTCTCTGGGCCGGGCCGGGTGGTTGTTGCATGCGGCGTTTTTCAGGTGCGACCGCTACAAATGATAATCGCCTGCGGCTTCCGGCTGGTACAGCAGTGCGTCCACGCGGATGCTCTTTTCGATCCGCTCGCCCACGTGGCGGCCGAGTAGCGACGCCCCCATCGGACTTAACACCGAGACGTTGGTTTCCTCCATGTCACCGTCCGAGGCGCCGTCGACGGGAAAGACGAGCGACAGAACCATGGATTCATCGCTCCGGTCGTCCTGTAAGCGGACCTTCGAGTTCAACGTGACCACGTCGTCCGGAATATCGCGAGAGGCGACGACGCTGGCTTTGGCCAGCACCGTCTGGAGTTGGGCGGCCTCGGCCTGCCGGGCGGCGTCGTGGCCGTCCAGTTGGTTCAGAAAGGCTTGCAGCCGGGACATGTCGAAGTCCGTGATTTGCAGTTCCCTTTTCGTGGCCGTGGGCGTCTTCGCCTTTGGCCGCCGGCGCGCCCGCGTCAACCGAATGCCCCGTCGGCTGCAAAAAGCCTCCAGACGCTCCGCGATCAGCTCGATCTGGCGCTGTGACAGCCCGGCCTCGAGGACGTCATCCTGGGCCATGAAGAAGATCTCGTGCTTCTCCTGGGTGTGCAGTGTCGGCAGGCAGCGGAGTCGGTCGCCCCACCAGCACAGATGGTAGTAATGTCGGCCCTCTCTGGGACGGTCGGCGATGGCCGCCGTGATGACCTCATGCACTTCTTTCGACGTCATTTCCATATCCTTACAAGGCAGGTGTAACCCTGCAGACCTTAGAAGAAAGACCAGTCGAGCGATCGGGCGTTCTTTCGGTAGGGTGCGATCGTTACAGGAGGCGAGGTTCGCCTCGCTGCGGACCGAACAGAGGGCCGCAACAACTTCACTGACATAAGGCTTCCTTTCTCATTCTGTGTGGTGGGCCCCAAAAAGAAAAGCCGGCCTTTGCGGCCGGCTTGTACCTGCAAAGGCACTGCCGACCGTCAGAGGAACCACCCGTAGAACCGACGGGCGCAGTCCCAACTCCGGCAACCAACGGCCGGATAACCAGAAGGGCCCGGCGTGATTGTCCGGATCGGCTGAATAAAGGTCCTGTACGAATCGTGCACTATAGTTGTCCTATCGTTCCAAAGGTTTTCACCTACGCACAGTAACTATAATGTCCAAACGGGATTCAGTCAACCGCAAAAAAAACAATGCCCAAGCTGGTAAACCACCCCGCCACGCGAAGGTCCTCTAAAACGTCATGCCAAGACCGAAGATGTACTTCACGTCGGTTCGACCACGGCCGGTAGCCGGAGTGGTGTCGTAGTTGAAAATCGTCTTGAAATTGGCGTACATGCTCTGGGTCAGGCTCGCGCGCAACTCGGCCGTCGTGGTCAGGTAGTAGTCGGACATCTTGCTGAGGGCCGGGTAATAGGTCAGGTCGTGGACAAACCGGATGTTCTGCCTTAACCGGTGATCGAAATTGTACCCGAGATGCGCGGACAACTCGCTGTTGCTGTCGTCGGCCGTGTCGAACTTCTCATACAGGTGTGCCAAACCGAGCGTTGTCGAGAAGTTTGTCCTCGGCGACTCGATCCACTGATAGCCGCCACCGCCGCCGACCACAACGCGTCGGTCCAATGCGGCGATTGCGTCCTTTTCGTAGCTGCCGTTGATGAAGGCGAAGAACTGCTTCGAGAAGAAGTAGTCGTATTGGGCCTTGGCCCGCCACCAGTCTTCCGTCGTTCTCATTTCGCGGTCGATTCTCTGTTTTCCTCTCGCGTAGTCGGCACTGGCCGTCGTGCGGTCCTTGTCGCTGCGCCGGGCCACACTGACGTTCGCGTTGATGGCCTCGGTGGAGGTGTTGCCGCTGGTGGCGGTGAAGCCAGCCGAGATGCTCCCCGTCCACTTGGGCGCCGGCTTGGCCGGCGGGTTGACTGAGGCCAGATCGGTCAATCGGAAGGTCTGAGGCTGCAGGGCGGTGGCGGTGTCGATGGCAAAAGCGCCGGCGCCAGCGGCCATGATAGGCTGATTCAGGACCGTGCCGTCCTTGAGGTGGACCTCAACGGCGGCGGCGGTGCTGAAGGTCTGGACGTCGGCCAGGGCGACGGTGACTTCACCTGCCGCATCGGCCCTGAAGACGAGCTTGCCGTCGGTCAGGCGGACGAGGGTGCCGGTGAGCCGGTCCCCGTTCGTTAAGTAAACCTCATCGGCCTGCGCCACAGCGGTCAGCAGGACAACACACGATACGACTGCCACAAGAAAACGATGCATGTTCAATCTCCTTTCAAAAGGTGCGCCTGGCGGATGTCAAACGCCTCATCCGTCGGGCCGCGGGCTCTCCCCTCATCTCTCTCACTTCTTGGCGGTGGCCAGTGTGCCTTCCTTGACGTACACATCGCGCTGCGGGAACGGGATGGTCAGGCCGTTCTCTTCGAGTGCGACCTTGATGTTGGCCGTCAAGTCGAAATAGGTTCCCCAGTAATCGGTGGATTTGACCCAGGGCCGGACGACGAAGTTCACGCTGCTGTCGGCCAGCGCCGAGACGGCCACAAGCGGCGCCGGCTCGGGCAGGATCCGCTCTTCGGCGGCCAGGACATCCTCAATGACCTTCTTGGCCTTCTTCAGATCGTCGCCATAGGAAACGCCGATGACCATGTCCACGCGGCGGGTTCCGTTGATCGTGAAATTGCTGATGGTGCCGCCCATCACTTGGCCATTCGGGACGATGATCCGCACGTTGTCAGGCGAACTCAGGACCGTGGTGAAGATGCTGATTTCTCTCACCGTGCCCTTGGCGCCACCGACCTCGACGAAGTCGCCGACGTGGATCGGCTTGAAGATGAGCATCAGAACACCCGCCGCGAAGTTCGCCAAGCCGCCCTGAAGCGCCAGGCCGACGGCCAGACCGGCGGCGCCAAGCACCGCGATGAACGAGGTGGTCTGCACCCCCATGTTGGCCAACGCCGCCACAATCACGAAGATCAGCATGGCGGTGTAGGACAGGTCCTTGATGAACTGCACGAGCATCACTTCCATCTTGGCCTTGGTCATGGCGCTGGCGGCCAGGTTCGAGAGCAGTCTCGCCACCCACCGGCCGACGACGAAGATGACGATCGCGCCCAGGATCTTCAGCCCGTACTGGGCCAGATAGGTGTAGAGCTGGTGGAGAACGCCTTCGACGCTGCTCTCTCTGACGATGCTGACTTCCACCGGTTCCTCCAGTGTGGCGGAGGAATCGCCCGAGGCCGCAGCCGACGCCGTCGTTGCCGCAAGCATGACGACCGCGAATACGATCCAACCGACCCTCGTTGCCATTGTCCTTAGACCCCTCATGATCTGTCCTTTCACATCCATGATTGTGAGCCTTCAGCCCATTTCACACACGAACCGTCCTGGCGGACGGGGCGACAGCAGGCGTCCATCCGACGACTCATGCCAGGGAGCGGGCGCAAACCCTCAGGTAGTAATGCGTTGGGACCAATCTGGCATTCTAGGGTCTCGTACTTTTCTGCCCCCTTTGCTTTGTCGGCACCCTATTGGCTGCATGGCAGGATTATACCGCATGCGGCCATGAAGGAAAGCCCATTTTCTATAGGGTTTTTCCTCAATGTGCGAATCGGCCTCGGCAGGGGGCTGGGCCGAATCGACACAAGACGGTTGCATGCGGGGCCGTATCGGCCTACGATGGTAGCCTCATGACCGACCAACGCGACAGATATGCTGAATCGATGGCGGCGTATGCCGCCGCATGCCGGCTGCTGCCCGGCGGAGTCAATTCCCCCGTTCGCGCCTTCGGCGGCGTCGATCTCGGACCAGTTTTCATCGAGTCCGCCAAGGGGGCCAGGGTCTTCGACGTCGATGGTCGGGAGTACATCGACTACGTCGGTTCCTGGGGCCCCATGATTCTGGGCCACGCCCATCCGGAGGTGGTCGCGGCGATCCATGCGGCCGTGGACAGAGGAACGTCGTTCGGGGCCCCCACTCTGGCGGAGACGGCGCTGGCCGAGCGGATCGTCGGGGCGATGACCTCCATCGAGAAGGTTCGGCTGGTCAGCAGCGGGACCGAGGCGGTGATGAGCGCGGTGCGGCTGGCGCGGGCGCTGACCGGGCGTGAGATGATCGTCAAGATGGCCGGCTGCTATCACGGCCACAGCGATTCGTTCCTGGTCGCTGCCGGTTCGGGTGTGGCCGAGCAGGGCACCGCTTCCTGTCCGGGTGTACCGCAGTCTGTGGCCCAATTGACCGTGGTGGCGCCGTACAACGATTCCGAAGCGGTCCGGGTCGCCTTCGAGCGCCACAAAGACCGCATCGCCGCCGTCCTGGTCGAGCCGGTGGCGGCGAATATGGGGGTGGTCCCGCCGGCGGCGGGCTATCTCGAGACGCTGCGGCAGCTCTGCGACGAGAACGGAACGCTGCTGATCTTCGACGAAGTGATTTCGGGCTTTCGTGTGGGGTTCGGCGGTGCCCAGGAGCGCTACGGTGTTGACGCCGACCTGACGTGCTTGGGCAAGATCATCGGCGGGGGGCTTCCACTGGCGGCGTTCGGAGGCCGGGCCGCAATCATGGAGCGCCTGGCCCCGGTCGGGCGGGTTTATCAAGCCGGCACGCTCAGCGGCAATCCCATTGCCACGGCTGCGGCGATTGCGACACTCGACCTGTTGGCCCGGCCCGGCTGTTACGAGAGGCTCGAATCCTTGGGGGCGGCGCTGGAATCGGGGCTGGCTGATGCTGCGGCCTGGGCCGGCGTGCCCCTCACGATCAACCGCGTCGGATCGCTGCTAAGCGGGTTCTTCTGCGACCGGCCGGTGCGCAGTTTCGCCGACGTGCAGGCGACGGACATCGCTCGATTCAAACGGTTCTTCGCCGAGATGCTCGAACACGGCGTGTATCTGGCGCCCAGCGCATACGAGGCTATGTTCATTTCGCTGGCCCACACCGACGCCGACGTCGAGCGGACCGTTGAGGTGGCCCAGGCCGGTCTCAAGGCCGCCGCCCGCCTGTAGCTGTCGGTGGCTACCTCAAACCCACAGGGTTGGTCCGCGCCCTCGCTATTCGCCTTTGATCAGATTGACGACCTCTCGCGCGTCCTTCGCTTCAGTCAGGGCCCTGCAGAACGCCTTCGATTGGGCCAGCTTGACGATTTCGGCCAGGGCCTCGACGTGCGGCCCCGATTGGTTCGGCGGCGCCACAAGCAGAAAGAACAGCTTGGACGGCTCGCCGTCGATAGACGCGAAATCGATCCCCTCCGGGGCGATGCCGAGCGCCAGCTTAAGTGTGGAAACGGCTGCGCTCTTGCCGTGAGGGACGGCGATGCCACCTTCCAGACCGGTACTCAATTTCTCCTCACGCTGCCGAATGGCTTCGAGCACGGCGTCGTAGTCTTCGATTTCACCGGCATCCTTGAGTATCTGAATGAGTTCTCGCAGGACGCCCGGCTTGTCGGTCGAGACCAACGGGATCCTGACGACGCTCTCCTGCACCAAGTCAATCAGTGGCATGCCCTACTTCTCCTGAAATTCCATGTGATTCTACAACAGTCCAGCACCAAATCAAACCAACGATTCGTACATTTCCCAGACCTTGTCTTCATTCTTGGCGATCAGAACCGAACAGGCGACCATGCGCATCGCGCGTTCGGCCTCATCGTAGAACTCGTCGCGCCGGCTCCGAATTCGCGCCAGCTCGCCGATGACGAGAAGGTCCACGTCTTCTTCGTTGACGAGGTCGACGATCTCCTTGTGAACGCTACCTCGGCTGCTTCTCGGAAGGATGGAGATGCCCTTCTTGAGGGCCAGTTCGTTGACGTAGTTCAGATACCGCTGGGCGTCGGCCTCCATGTCGTGCTCGTATTCCATCTGCTCGTCCTGGAGGAAGATTCGTGCCTTGAGAAGGTCTTCCATGGCCTTGGTATTGACCACGTACAGGGCGATGAGGTCGGCCTTGTAGAACGACGCCAGGCAGATGGCGTACTGTGCGGCCGTGATCGACGGTTCGGTCCCGTCCACATACACGAGAATCTTCTTCGGGGTACTCACGGTTGGCCTCCATCGTCTTGTGCCTTTTTCCGGTCGAGGTTCTCCTTGACCATCTTCATGAGCACGAACATGTCGCGTTCGTTCTCTTCGAGGCGGCCCTGGATGTAGTGCACGGCCTCCTTGAGATCGGGAATGGCGACTTTCTCGAGCGCGTTGACCTTTCGGATCGTCTTCTTGACCTCGTGGGCCAGCCGGAGCACGGAAACCCTCAGCTCCGAGAGCTTCCCCAGTAGTTGGAGCGCCTCTTTGAAGAACGACAGCGCGCTGTCGATCCAGAAGCTGTTGCCCATGAGGCTGTAGTACGGTGCGTTCTCCGTGAACTCCGTTTCGATCACGGGAAGACTGACGCCCATGACCCGGCGCGAGCCGACCGTGATGCGCGTCGAGATGTGCGCGGCGCCGGTGAGATACTGGACCTTGAGCCGGCCCATGTCGAGGATCGCCTCCTCGAGCGCCTCATAGGCGCGGGCCAAGGCCTTGTCCACACGGCTCTGGAAGTCCGCCGTCTGGTCCACCAGGGCCAGCAGCTCGATGATGAGGATGTTCCGCTTCTGGTCGAGCAGCTCGTGTCCCTGCTGGGCGAAGGTCAGATCGCTTCGCAGCCGCAGCAGGTTCGTCTTCGTCGGTGCGTGACTCAGTTGTGCCATGATTCAATGCTTCGCATTCAAACTCAAGAATCAAAATGGAGAGATCCAAATTGCGGTGTTCGCTTCGCGAATGTTGTCGGACACTCTGGCCAAAGGCGATCCTATAGTCTTGATTCTTGCTTTTTGATATTCGATTTCAGCTCCCGTAGTACTTCTCGATCTCTTCCTCCGTGACGCGGTGCAGCTCCTCGACGGGCAGCATCCGCAGCACCTCCCAGCCCAGGTCGAGAGTCTGCTCGATGGTCCGCTCCTCGTCCTTGCGCTGGGAAACGAACCGCTGCTCGAACTGCTGTCCGAATTCGAGGTAGTTGTGGTCGAGCGGGGTCAGCTCCTCCTCGCCGATGACCGAGGCGAGGTTGCGGACGTCCTTGACGTAGCTGTAGGCCGCAAAGAGCTGGCTGGCCAGGTGCGGATGGTCCTCGCGCGTCATGCCTTCGCCGATGCCGTCCTTCATCAGGCGGCTCAGTGAGGGCAGTCCGGCTACCGGGGGATAGATCCCGCGCCCGTCCATGTCGCGCTCGAAGACGATCTGGCCCTCGGTGATGTATCCGGTCAGGTCGGGGACCGGGTGGCTGATGTCGTCGTTCGGCATCGTCAGGATCGGCAGCAGGGTGATCGAGCCCGTATGGTCTTTGATCATGCCGGAGCGTTCGTACAATTCGGCCAGGTCCGAGTAAAGGTAGCCGGGATAGCCCTTTCGCGATGGAATCTCGCCTCGGATCGTGCTGATCTCCCGCAGGGATTCGCAGTAATTGGTCATGTCGGTCATGACGACCAGCACGTGCATGTCTTCGCTGAAGGCCAGGTGTTCGGCCAGCGTCAGCGCCGTCCTCGGCGTGATCAGCCGCTCGATGGACGGGTCGTCGGCCAGCGAAAGGAACAGCGCGACGTTGTCGAGCACGCCGCTTTCTTCAAACGAGCGGATGAAGAACTGGGCCACGTCGTGCTTGACGCCCATCGCCGCGAACACCACCGCGAATTCGGTCGTGGTGCCTCGGATCTTGGCCTGCCGGGCGATCTGGGCGGCCAGCTCGTTGTGGGGCAGGCCGTTGCCCGAGAAGATCGGCAGCTTCTGGCCGCGGATCAGCGTGTTCATCCCGTCGATGACGGAGATGCCCGTCTGTACGAAGTCGCGCGGGTACTGGCGGGCGGTCGGGTTGATGGCCATGCCGTTGATGTCCCGCTCGACGTCGCTGCGTTGCGGCGGGCCGCCGTCGATGGGCCGGCCCAGGCCGTTGAAGACCCGGCCGAGCATCTCGCGCGAGACGGACAGGGTCAGCGGCTCGCCCGAGAAGCGGACCCGCGTCCCCGGCAACGTCAGACCGGAGGTGCCCTCGAACACCTGCGCCACGACGGCGGTCGTCGAGGATTCGAGCACGATGCCCAGCCGCACCCGCCCGTTCTTGTCCACACACTCGATCAGCTCACGATAACCCACCGGGTGCGTCTTGCGGACGAAAATCAGCGGGCCGTCGATCTTGTCGACGCCGATGTATTCGCGGCCGGACAGAAGGCGGCTGTTCTTCACATCAGGCATGCAGGGCCTCCACTTGATCCATCGCACGCTCCAGGCGCGCCTCGATCTTGTCCAGCCCGGACAGATCGTTGTTTGGTACCGAAAACTTCATCTTCGCGATGTCCTGATAGACCTTCATTCTCTTGAGCTTCATCAGCGTCGCGCCGTTCTTGATTGCCTCGGAGCCGCGCTGCCAGTACGTCACAATGATGTGCATCATCTTGGCCTGCTTCTGCACGGTCGAGTAGGCGTCGATCTTGTCGAAGGCGTTCTGCTGAAGGAACGCGTTTTTGAACAGGGTGCAGACCTCCAGGATGAATCGCTGCGTGTCGGGCAGTGCGTCCGGGCCGACCAGCTTGACCACCTGCTGGAGGCGGATCTCCCGGTGCAGCAGCTCCATGATCTCGGTGCGGTCGGCGAACCACTGCGGGCCCACCTCCTGCTCCCACCAGGCGGCCATGCCGCCGAGGTATTCGCTGTAGCTGTCGAGCCAGGAGATGGCGGGGTAGTGCCGCGCGTTGGCCAGGTTCCGGTCGAGGGCCCAGAAGCAGCGGATGAACCGCTTGGTGTGCTGGGTCACCGGCTCGGAGAAGTCGCCGCCGGGCGGCGAGACCGCGCCGATGATGCTCACGGAGCCGTTCTGGCCGCAGAGCGCCTCCATCGAGCCGGCCCGCTCGTAGAACTCGGCGATCTTGGTCGGCAGGTAGGCGGGGAAGCCCTCCTCGGCCGGCATCTCCTCCATGCGCCCCGAAAGCTCCCGCAGCGCCTCGGCCCACCGCGACGTCGAGTCGGCCATGATCGCCACGTGATAGCCCTGATCGCGGAAGTACTCGGCCATTGTGATGCCCGTGTAGATGCTCGCCTCGCGCGCCGAGACGGGCATGTTCGAGGTGTTGGCGATCAGGATCGTTCGTTCCATCAGTGAACGTCCCGTTCGCGGGTCGATCAGCTTGGGGAACTCGGTCAGGACGTCGGTGATCTCGTTGCCGCGTTCGCCGCAGCCGATGTAGACGATCAGGTCCGCGTCGCACCACTTTGCGACCGCCTGCTGCGTCATGGTCTTGCCCGTGCCGAACCCGCCCGGGATCGAGACAGTCCCCCCCTTGGCGACCGGGAACAGGGCGTCGATCACCCGCTGACCGGTGACCAGCGGGACCTCCAACGGCAGGCGTTTGCGCGTCGGACGCTGCACGCGGATCGGCCAACGCTGCATGAGAAACAGTTCTTTGGTCTTCGAGTCGGCCGCCTTCAGGACGGCGATCGGCTCATCGACGGCGTAGTCGCCTTCCGGGACGATGGATTCCAGAACGCCCGCATCGCCCGGCGGCACGAGGATCTTGTGCAGAAGGTTCTCCGTCTCCTGCACGGTGCCCAGGATGGCGCCGCCCGACAGCGCATCGCCCGCCTTGGCCGTCGGGACGAAGCGCCACTTCGTCTGCCGATCGAGAGAGGCGACGGTGACGCCGCGCTGGATATAGATGCCCGAGGTCGCGCGAATCGCTTCGAGCGGTCTCTGGATGCCGTCGTAGACCGTGCCGATCATGCCCGGCCCCAGCTCGACCGACAGCGGCATGCCGGCGCCGTAGACCGGGTCGTGCGGCGCGATGCCCGTCGTGTCCTCGTAGACCTGAACGACGGCGCTGTCCTTTTCGAGCTTGATCAGCTCGCCGACGAGGTTCTCCTCGCCGACGCGGACCAGTTCGAACATCTCCGCGTCGGTGATGCCCATCACCTCGACGACCGGGCCGTTGACCCGCTTGATCCGTCCTACAATTCTGTCCTTCATGGTCACTCTTCTCGACGGCCGGCGAACAGCCGATCGTAAATCTGCTTCTGTATCTCGCGCTGCTTTCGCAGCATTCTCGTTCGGACCTGGTTGTTGAAGGCCATGCGTCCGTCCATCGTCGTCAGAATCACGCCCTGGCCCTTCAAGGGCGGGCCCTCCGAAAGCGTCAGCGTCACCTGTTTGCCCGTCTGCGCCCGGACCCGCTCGGCGACGCGTTGGAGCATCGCCGCGTCGATCAGAGGGCGCTCGCGGTGCGAGGCGTTGACCTGTGCGGCGTCCGCTTCGAGGCCGATGGCCGCCTCGACGACCCAGTTCGTCAGCGTGGTCCTGTAGTCCGGCTCATCGATCATCGAGCCGAACCGCTCTTCCACCCGGTCCATGATCCGATGGACCAGGGCGTCGCGCATTTCGAGCGACCGGCGTTTGATCTCGAGCTCCACGGCCGAGAGGGTCTTGCGCCGGATCGACTCGGCCTGCTCATCGGCCTTGCTCCGCGCCTCGTTCAGGATCGACTCGATCTTCTGACGGGCATAGTGTCTCTTTTCCTCGGCCGCACTCCGGGCGTCCGCCAGGAGCTTCTGCTCCTCGGCGCGGGCGTCGGCCTCGATGCCGGAGATCAGGGCTGTGATTCCTTGCTCAACAGGCTCCATAGAAACGGTTTCCTTGGCGAAACGGGTCTCTCGACCGGTCCTCGCAGTGGACGGATCGGCCTTCGGCGATCACAACTTCAATCCGATGGCGGCATTGACCATTTCCTTGACACTCGGGCGGCTCGGCATCGGGCCGTGACGGTCGGGGATCTCCACGACCAGCGGGAAGCTCTCACGGAACACGTACCGATCCACCGTCGGGCGGATCATGTCCGCCACGCGTTCGGTCACGATCACGATGCTCGTCTCCTTGTCGGCAACGGTGTCCTGAAAGGCGCGCTGGGCCTCTTCGGCGTTGGTGGCGACCTTGCCCAACACGCCGACGATTGCAAAGCCCAGAACGGTCTCTTCGTCGCCTATGATCGAGTATCTCATGGGACCGCTACAGTTTTCCGAGGATCATCAGGGCGGTGATGAAGCCGAAGACGACGATGCCCTCGGCCAGGGCTACGAAGATCAGGGCCTGGCCGGCGATCTGGGGCTTCTCGGCGACGGCGCCCATCGCGGCGGCGCCGACGTGGCTGATGGCGAAGCCGGCGCCGATGGCGCCGAGGCCGAACGCGGCGGCCGCGGCCAGCAGACCGAACTTCATGACGCCGGCCATCTCCTGCGTCACCTCGGGCTGTACGGTCGGTGCCTCTTCACTCGCGTGCGCGGCCAGGGCGTTGGAGCAGAACAGCGTCCCGACGATCGCCAGGATCGTCAACAGGGCCACAACGCTCTGTGTGATGGTTGCTTTCAGTCTGCGTGCCGGTTCATCCATTGCGTGCTATCCTTTCTTGTCCATTGCGAGAAGGTTGCTGGAACGGGCTCATCCGAGAAGGAGCCGTTATGTCTTGTTCGGCGGGTCACGGTTCGCTGCTCAGCGAGATCGGGCAGTACAGCCGTCCGGTCCCGTGGAAGAATTTCGTGAAGAACTCGTAGTAGTTCAGCCTCAGAGCCTGGATCGCCGCCGAGAGACCTTCCAGGCCGATCACCATGACGTTGCCCACGATGAGAATCAGCACCGCGCCGATGCCCGAGGTCATCTCCGCCAGCGTGAAGAAGGACATCATCAGGCACACGTGCGCGATGCCCAGGCCGGCGACCCGCATGAACGACAGCGTATTGGACAGATAGCCGCTGAAGATCTCCAGCAGCTCCACCGTCCATTGCATGGCGAAGGTCATGGCCAGAAAGAACGGGTTCGATGCCTTCGCGGCCCGTCCCCTCTCATGCGCGAAGTAGTGGTATGGTTCCTTGATCGCCAGCAGCAGAGCCGGCAATCCGACCAGCAGGAACATCGCATTGCCGGAAGGGAACCCCTTGTAGCCGTGGCCGACCATGTACCAGGCGATGTACACGCCGCCGGCGTAGATCCACCCGCCCAGAAGTCCGCCCTTGCTGAAGACCAACTCCATCCACCGGCTGGTCCGAACCAGATTGAACCAGTTGAACAGCAGGCCCATCGCGATGACGGCAATGCCGAAGTAGATGGTGATCGACAGGATGTCGTAAACGTCTCGGACCGCCGACTGGCTCTGGGCGTGGCCGGCGACGATCCCGTGGAAGTCGAACCAGAGCGGCGGGAACAGCGCCAGTCCGAAATACGAGCCGAACATCGCACCGAAGACGATGGCCGAGACGCCGCACCAGGCGATCAGCCACGAGAGGTTGTGGACCCCGCGCCTGGCCTGGCCGCGCCGAGTCATGCGCGCGACCAGGGCGCCGCCCAGCGCCAGAACCGCTCCCTGTCCGACGTCGGCGAACATCAGGCCGAACATGATCAGGTACAGGGGCATCACGAACGGCGTCGGATCGATCGTCCCGTACTGCGGAATCCCGAAATTGCTGACCAGCATCTGGAAGGGGGCCAGCACCTTGGGGTTGTTGAACTGGACCGGCACGTCGGCCGCCGCCGTCTCTTTGCCGTCCGCCTCATGCCATTCCAGATAGCAGCGGCCCTCACAGGCCTCGGTGATCTTGGCGCTGAGCCGTTCCTTCGTCGAACTGGCCAGCCATCCGGTGAACAGGACCGTGCGCGACGACGATTGGAAGCTGGCCTGGATTCTAGCGCACAGCTCCTGGATGCGCAGCTTGACCCAGAGGTCCTTCAGGTGCGGCTCCTCTTTGCGGATCAGGGCGGTGACCCGGTCCTGGAGCTTCTTCTGCTCGTCCGCCAGCGCCTGGAGTTTCTCGGTCAATTCCTTGGCCAGGTCCTTGCGGACCGACAGAAGCTCTTTCGGCAGATCGACCGTGGTCCACCCGGCGGTCGAGAGCAGGCGTTCGATCTGCTCCTGATCTCGCTTCATCGACAGCAGCAGATAGTGCGCCACGCCGTCTTGCTGGCCCAACGCCATAGGCAGAACGGGCAGGCCGCGGAGCGACTCTTCGAATCGCTTGACGCCGGAGGCCGGGAGCTTCCCCGTCTGCATCGACAGCATGGACTGCCGCCCCGGCGCATGGAGTCCGCCCAGATCGACCCCGTACAGGTCGATCTGACGCTGGAGGTCTTCGAGCTTCAGTATCTCCTGCTGGAGCGACCGCTGCCTCTCCCGGATACTGTCGCGCTCTCCGTCGATTCGGTCGAGACGCTCGGTCTCCTTGTCCAGTTGGATCACGGCGCGATTCTGCAGGTCGGTCTCCTTCGGCGCCGCCGGAACGGCGTCCACCGTACGCAGGATCCCCTCGATCCGCTTCCTGAGGTCGGACAATGCGTCCAGGGCCGTCTCCGGATCGCTCGGCGCCGGCTGGTCCGGGCGTTCGAGATCGATCTCCGACGTGTGGATGAACTGCATGACCCCCTCGCGCAGAAGGGTCTCCGTCACACGTTCCTTGTCCCTTCGAAGCACCACGGCGAACAGTTGTGTCATCTGGGTCGTGAGAATCATAGCACGCTTTCAATGCCTTCCAGCGGTCGGCCAAGGTGTTTCGCGTTCAGGATCGTGCGCACCTTCTTCATCTCGTCCGCCTTGAGAAGAAAGTAGGCCAGGATGATGCCGATGGTAAACGGATACCCGGCCAGGATGCGCTGGACCTCGTGCCGGCGGATCTCCTCCAGAATGTGGCTGATCAGCGTCAGACGCGACGTGCTGTCCGACGCCTGCGACGCCAGAAGGGCCGACAGGCCCGGATACGTGCCCACGACGAACTTCTGGAGCACCGGCGTGACGTTCTGTGCCCGGTACAGCTCCTCGATCGTGGTCCGGTTCAGGTGGAAGCCGCCCGGAATCAGCGCCGCCTCGATCACGTCGAGAGGCAGGTCGTAGAACCGCTTGAAGCGAATGATCCAACTGATGTTCAGCAGGTCGATCTCCACGCCGATCAGACGGACCGCGATCTCGCGGTCGTCGCGAGTCAGGCCCTGGATTGCCGCCGTGAGCCGGCTGTAATAGAGGTGATCGAACGCCACCTCCATGCGAAACAGCGAGCCATCCGACTCCACGATCGGGCCGTATTTCTCCACGATCGCATGGTAGGGCGTTCCGCGACAGACCCCGGCGATCTCGTCGAAGCTCTGCGCGTTGACGATCAGGTCCATCGGGATCGGGCGGTGGATCGGTTCATAGAGGATGTAATGGGCTGCCGATTCGTCCAGGCGCCCGCGGATCTTACGATCGAAGTAGATGCGTATCGCGTTCTTGACGTTGTCGATTTCGAATCGGAGCAGCAGCGTATCGACCAGAGGCATCGAGCTTTCGTGGAGGTACTGGCGGATGTTCCGGTACAGCTCGATCTCGCTCTTGAGCAGTTCGAGCTCGGCCAGCCGCAGGTCGCCGCTGGTGTTGAAGACCTCTTCAAGATGGGCGTACGGCGTGTCCCGCAGAAGAGCCAGCGCCGCATCCACCGATGCAGCCTGACCCAGTTGATGAAATACCTCATCGGGAAGGATCTGGCTGATTCTCGCCCGCAGCTTGGCGTTGATGAACGAATACTTGGTCAATACACCGGCCATCAGGGACTGTCCGTGTCGTACTCCGTTGTTCGTACCACCTGGCAGAGCGTCTCGACCAGGTCCTCCACGTCGGATGCACCGCCGCCGAACAGGGATTCGGTGGTCTGCTCGGCCTCTTTGAGCTTCTCCCGACGCATCTGCTCGGCCACTTTCTTGGCCTGCTCGACCGTGGTCTGCATGATCTGGCGGGCCTGCTCTCTCGCTTCGGCCAGTGATTCAGAGATCTCCCGCTCGGCACCTTGGCGGATCTCAGCGGCCTGACTCTGGGCTTGCCGGAGAATCGCTCCAGCCTTCTCTTCGGCCTCAAAAACCTCTTTAATGATCCATTTCATGGGATCTGATCCTGTTGAATGGTCTGCAACCGTCGATTGACCGCAGTAGACGGCCCTGGCAGGGGAAAGACGCTATAAAGCCGCAAAGCCCAGCAATAGTCAAGGGTAAAAATGTACCTATGCCAAGCATTATTTCCGGCCGCCCGTTTGCCCTCAGGGCTCAGCGCGCGTCTGCCGTCGCAGGCGACCGTCTGGATGATGGTCGAATGGGCCCTATTGGCCATCCCCTGACTCGCTTTACGAGGTTGTGCTCTCCGATCCTGCCTATGGCACCGCGAAGGTCAGGTTGAGAGCCCGGTTGCGAGATCTGGACAAAGGAGCTTGCATTGCAACGCACGTTCCGATAAGATTGCGAGGGTGGATTGAGGTTCGGAGGTCGGCCGGAAATGACCATCATATCCGTGCTGTCGCCATCATTCGATTGTCGCATATCATACCACCGGCGCCTTCCGAGACCTGGGTGCGATAGTTCGCGTTAACGTGAGGGATCGGGGCGTAGTGGCAGCAATCCGTGCATACTGAGATGGTTTCGGCCAAAGATGCGCCCTCTGTTCGGTCGAAGAGAGGGCAGGTGCTGGATTCGCAGTTATCATTCATTCATTCCAATCAAGGAGCGGTACGATGGCATCGAGAACGGCAGTTGCAGGATTTGTGCTCGCGGGGCTTCTGGCGGGGCTTGCCCAGGCCGAGCCGATAGACGTCGTGATGGTCGTCCCCAGGACGCTGTATACAGGGGGGGCGGCTTCGGCGACGATCACGGTTGTCGGTGCGTCGGGGCCGGCAGTGGGGCATGCGGTGGACCTGGGGATCAGGACACCCGCAGAGATCGTTAGTCTTGCGGCGGGGTTCACAGACGAGGTGGGGCGGTTTGTCGCTCGATTCGAGACGCCCGATTTGGCTCAGGGCGCATATGCTCTGGAGGCGTACATTGACGGTGCTGCATCATCTCTAACGACCCAGGTCCAGGTCCGTCGGATGCCGGTTGTATTGATCGAGACGGACAAGCCGATCTACAAGCCGGGCCAGACGATCCAGGGCCGCGTTCTGGTGCTGACGAACGAACTGCGGCCGACCGTGTCCGACGTCTCGGTGCAGATTACCGATGGCAAGGGCGTCAAGATTTTCCGCAAGGAGCTGGCGACGAACGCCTTCGGCGTCGCGCCGTTCGATCTTGCTCTGGCGAGCGAACTGAACTACGGTACCTGGAAGATCACGGCCGAATCCGGCGCCGGGCGGGGGACGATCGATCTGCGGGTCGAGCCGTACGTCCTGCCACGATTTGAGGTCAAGTTGGACACGCCGCGCGATTACTTTCGCGCCGACGAGAAGATCCCGGGGACCGTCACGGCGACGTACTTCTTCGGCCGGCCGGTCGACGGCACGGTCGAGATCAGCGCCAGTCGATATGTCGGCCTCTGGGAGGAGTATGCCCGCTACACAGCGCCTCTGATAGAGGGTCAGGCGGAGTTTGCCCTGCCCGAGGTCAAGTACGTCAGTGGGACGCCGGGGGCCGGCGGCTCGGGCAGCGTGCAGCTCGACGTCACCGTCACCGACACGGCCGGCCATGACGAGAAGACGACTAGGCTGCTGAAGATCGTCTCTTCGGGGATCGAGCATCGACTCATAGCCTCTTCTCGCTCCTTCACGCCGGGACAGCCCTGTGAAGTTCTGCTGGTGGCTGAGACGCCCGACGGCGTGCCCGTCTCCGTGGCCGGACAGTTGACCTGCGAATACTACTCCGAATCGGGCGATGCCCTCGCCAAGGAGGGGCATCCATTGGCGTTTGAGGGCTCGACCTGGGTCACGCTGACTGTGCCGGAAAAGGCCTCCTGGGCCTGGCTCAGTAGCGTCGTACGAGGCGAAGGCGAAAGCGGGCAGGCGGAGGTGCACATCTATTCGACGTACTCTCCAAGCGACAGCTTCGTGCACCTGAGCCGCCATTCGAGAGACGCTGTCGGCGTAGGCGAGACCGTGGCTATCGACGTTTTTCGCACGCACGAGACGACGATCTACTACGATGTGTTCGCCAACGGCCGCACCGTCTGGTCGGACGCGGTGACCGGATCGTCGATTCGGTTCCAGGCGACCCAGCAGATGATCCCGGCCGCCCGGGTGGTGGCTTATGTGATCAACCCGAACAACGAGATCTCGGCCGACACGATCCAGTTCGATGTCGTTATGGACGACGCCGCGGGCCTGGTCCTTGGACTCAGCGCCGAAGAGGTCGCGCCCGGTGACCCGGTTCGTGTCTCGGTCCGCTCGGATGTTCAGGCGATGGTCGGCTTGGCGATCGTCGATGAGTCGGTCTATGCGTTGAGCGAGGGGCGTCTCCACATGCAGGAGGTGTTCAACGAGCTCGAGAAGCGCTTCATGGAGCCCCAGGCGGAGACGCACCACCAGCCTTACAGTTACGGTGCCCGCAACGTGTTCGAGGACGCCGGACTTACCGTGGTCACCTCGAAAGGGCTGGACGTCCCGGAGGGCCAGCGGATCGGCGGTCTCTGGTGGTGGGCTGAGCTGGTCCGGCGCAATGGCGCGGTGGACAGCCCCACGACGGCTGACAAGGATGACGGATTGGCCGAAGTGGAGCGGGTCCGCCAGTTCTTCCCCGAGACCTGGGTGTGGATGCCCGATCTACTCACCGAACCCAATGGGGTAGCCGTGCTGGACCTGACGGCGCCGGACAGCATCACGACGTGGCGTCTCCACGCCGTCTCGACCTCCGACAATGGACTGGGTATCGCAGAATCTTCGCTCCGCGTATTCCAGGAGTTCTTTGGCGAGCCCGATCTGCCCTATGCCGTTACGCGCGGCGAGCAGTTTCCCATTCGCATTCAAGTCTACAATTATCTCGATGTGCCTCAGGTGGTGCACGTGGAGATGGTCGACGCCGACTGGTTCGACCTGCTCGACCTCCGCGAGCAACAGATTCAGGTCAACGCGAACTCCGTCTCTTCCGTTTCGTTTCTGATCCAGCCGACGAAGCTTGGGCGTCATCCGTTGGAGGTTCGTCTGCGTTCGATCCTGCGTGCCGATGCCGTCCGCAGGGAGGTGCTCGTCGAGCCGCAAGGCACGCGGCGTGAGAGGGTCACCAACGGCCTGATCCGGGCGGGCGAGAGGGTCTCGCTGGAGGCGGATACGCCGCCGTATGCGGTGCCCGACTCGCAGAAGCTCCTGTTGAGCATCACCCCCAGTCTGGTTGCGCAGAGCATCAGCGGGGTCGATGATCTGCTGGGCATGCCCTACGGCTGCGGCGAGCAGAACATGATCCTTTTTTCGCCGAACGTTGAGGTCCTGCGCTACCTCAGCGCGACGGGCCAGCTCACCCCTGAAGTGCGCGCCAAGGCCGAGCATTTCATCACGGTCGGCTACCAGCGTCAGATGACGTTCCGCCACCAGGACGGCGCGTTCTCGGCCTTCGGCGAGAGCGATGCCGAAGGCAGTCTGTGGCTGACCGCCTTCGTGCTCGGCACGTTCAGCGCTGCGCGCGAAGTGACCACGATCGATGAGACGGTTTTGTCCGATGCGGCCGGGTGGGTTGTGGCGCACCAGGGAGCCGATGGGTCGTGGGGGCCGGTGGGGTTTGTCTGCCACACCGAGATGATCGGGGGCATGGAGGGAACGTATGCCCTGACGGCGTTCGTGGCGATCGCCCTGGCCGACTACGGTATGGCCGAGCCGCGCGTGTTGGATGCCGCCGGGCAATACCTGCGCGACAACCTTTCGTTGGTTCAGGACGATGCCTATGCCCTGGCGATCGCGGCGCTGGCTTTTGCCCGGCTCGGCGACCCTACGGTCCACATGGTGCTCGATCGGTTGGTGGAGATGGCGATCAGCGAGACCGATGGCTTGTATTGGCAGCCGCATGCGATCGAGACGACCGCCTATGCCGCCTTGGCCATGATGGCCAGAGAGTGGCCCCAGGCGAACGCCGCGATCCAGTGGCTTGCCCTTCAGCGCAACAGTCTCGGCGGCTACGGCAGCACGCAGGACACCGTCATGGGACTCAAGGCCCTGATGATGGCGGCCCGCAACCAAGGCCGCGATATCGACCTACTGGTGACCGCCCGGAGCGTCGGTGGAGACACGCTGGCGCAGTTCGACGTCAACAGCGCGAATTTCGATGTGCTCCAGATTGCCGAACTGCCGCTCGAGCCGGCGGTGGAGATCGGCGCCGTCGGGTCGGGCCAGGTGCGGTTCCAACTCGTTCGCCGGTTCAACGTGCTGCTGACCGATGATTCTCTCGAGAAAGACATGACCTTGGAGGTGGTCTACGACGCCGAGCACGTCGAGGTTGATGACATCGTCAACGTCACGGCGACGGTTCGCTACTTCGGCCTGAGAGATTCGACGGGGATGATGATCGTGGATGTCGGCGTCCCCACGGGGTTCTCGACGGTCACGGAGTCGCTGGATGTCCTGATGGAAGAGAGGCTTGTCACGCGCTACGAGGTGGCGGGTCGCAAGGTGATTTTCTATCTCGACGGCCTGGAGCGGGGCGAGCAGCGTACGCTGCGTTTTCAGGTCAAGGCCCGCTTCCCGGTGCGCGCAACCATCCCGGACAGCAAGGCCTATTCCTATTACCAGCCCGATGTGCGTGCCGAGGCATCCGGAACGGAGATCACCGTGGGCCTGGTTCCAGAGCCATAAGCGTATCCGACGAAGGCGCCTATGCCGTACGGCGAACCATGGTTCTGGGCGCCGATTGCAGCAGGGCTGGAATCAGGATTGCAGGGAGGCGAGCACATCGTCGAGGGGCAACTCGGCGTAGCCGATCGTGGTGTCGGCGGCGCCGTAGTAGATCTTCAGGGTGTCTCGCTCGCACAGCAGGCCGCACGTGAAGACGACGCCTCCGAAGAAGCCGGTCCGCTCGTATAGGGTCTGTGGTTCGAAGATTGGCCTGGTCGATCTGGCGAGCACCTTCCACGGCTCCCGGGCGTCCAGCAGCACGGCCCCGAGGCAATAGCGATTGTCGTGGTCGGCCCCGTGGTAGATCTCCAGCCAGCCGTCGTTGATGCGAAACGGCACGGCGCCCGCTCCGATGCGGGTTTCATCCCAGAAACCGGCCCGCAGGCCCATCAGGTGGCGATGGCGGCCCCAGCAGGTCAGGTCGGACGACTCGGCGATCCACATGTCGTTCCTGCCGAACAGCGACGAGTGTGGCCGGTGCAAGGCATAGTGCTTGCCGTCGATCGCCTCCGGAAAGAGCGCGACGTCTTTGTTCTCCGGGGCGAAGATGACGCCGTGACGCTCGAAAGAGGCGAAGTCTTTCGTCGAGGCCAGAGCCGTGGTCACGCCCAGCGGCGAGACGGCCACATAGGTCACATAGTATGTCTCGCCGATTTGCGTGATCCGCGCGTCTTCGATGCCGAAGCCTTCATACACCTCGGTCGCAGCGATGGCGGGGCGCTTGTCGATGGTGAAGTGGACTCCGTCTTCGCTGCGGGCCACCCGCAGGTGCGAGATCGAAGTCAGGTACGTCCGGTTCGCCCGGACAATCAGTCTCGGATCGGAAAGATCGTTGCTCGGATCGGATCGGGCGAACGGTGCGGTGACGATCCTGCCTTGGGCTCGGTCCCAAAACGCGGTCAGGACCGCGTCCGGATCGGTCTGGGCCGGGCGCTCGGCCACGCGCAGCAGCAGGACGACCTCATCGCAATAGCGGGCGACGGCGGCATTGAAGGCGCCGACGACCTCGAAGCCGTCGAGCGACGGCGGCACATCCCGTGGGGCGATAATCGGATTCTCTGCTGCCCGAAAGACTGCCATTGCGACGTTCTCCTGGGTTCTCTCAACGGTTTCAGGGCCGTGGTTACGCTCTTCACGGAGATCGTAGCCGTTCGACCGGCCCGCGACAAGTCCTACCCCGGTGAAGGCGCAGGACTGCTGTCCACGACCGTTGGCGAGTTTTCGACATTCCACACGTTGTGGCTGGCGTCCCGGTCGTTGCGGCGGTAGAATCGCGGCGTGTATTCTGCAACTCGTTCTCGAAAAGTGTATTGGGAGGTCTTGACATGAGCGATCTGAACCGCAGGGATTTCATCAGAACGGCCGGCGCAGCGGGAATTGGGGCCTCCCTCACGACATTGGTCTCCTCGTGCGCCAGCACGAGCCTCTCTCGGGGCGGGCGGGCCAGCCTGATCGAATTCAGAGTTCCCCCCATTGACAATGTGAAGGTCGGCTATGTGGGCGTCGGGGGCATGGGCTCGGCGCACGTGCGCAACCTGCTGAGGATCGAGGGTTGCCAGATCACGGCCGTTTGCGACATCGTGCCGGGGCGAGTCGAGCGGGTGCAGAAATGGGTCCAGGAAGCCGGGTTTCCCAAACCGACCGGCTATACGCGGGGCGACTGGGACTTCCAGCGGCTGTGTGAGACCGAAGACCTCGATCTGGTCTACACGGCCACACCTTGGCGGTGGCACACGCCGGTCTGCGTGGCGGCCATGAAGAACGGCAAGCACGCAGCCACCGAGGTAAACGCCGCGTTTTCAATCGACGAGTGCTGGGAGCTGGTCGAGACTGCCGAGAAGACCCAGCGGCATTGCGTCATGATGGAAAACTGCTGCTACGACCGTGCGGAGATGCAGATTCTCAATATGGTTAAGCAGGGCCTGTTCGGCGAGCTGCTTCACGGCGAGTGCGGGTATCTGCACGATCTGCGGGCGCTGAAGTTCTCCGACGGAGGTGAAGGGCTTTGGCGCCGCCAGTGGTCCATCACGCACGACGCCAATCTGTACCCGACGCACGGTCTGGGACCGATCGCCCAGTGCATGGACGTCAATCGGGGCGATGCCTTCGACTACCTCGTCTCCGTCAGCAGCAATTCGCGCGGCCTGTACGAATTCGCTGCCGCCCACTTGGCGCCCGACGATCCAAAACGCCAGGAGACGTACAAGCTCGGCGACGTGAACACGAGCATCATCCGCACCAAGCTGGGCAAGACGATCATCGTCAAGCACGACACGAACCTGCCCCGGCCCTACAGTCGCGACATCCTCGTCCAGGGCACCAAGGGGCTCGTCCGCAAGTACCCGGAAGAGAAGATCCACGTCGAGGGCAAGAGCCCCGGCCACGGCTGGGAAGCGTTGAGCAAGTACAATCAGTACGATCACCCCGTGTGGAAGGCGATGGAGGAGCGGGCCGCCGGCGCCGGTCACGGCGGGATGGACTTCATCGAGGACTACCGTCTGATCGAGGCCCTTCGCATGGGGCGGCCGATGGACATGGACGTCTACGACGCCGCTGCTTGGTCGGCTGTGGTGGGCCTCTCGCAGCAGTCCGTCGCTAGGAAGGGCCGGCCGGTGGACTTCCCTGATTTCACACGCGGGCAGTGGAAAAACCCGCGACCGCTCCACGTCATGGAGTTCACGGGCTAACGAGCGATCGCAAACCATGACGGATTGACGAAAGGTGCGCCGATGAAGATCAGTGCAAGCTATTGGATGTTCGAAGGGGGCCTGGAAGCGACGTTGCCCGTGGCCGATGCGATGGCCCAGGCCAAGGCGTTGGGCTTCGATGCGATCGAATTGTGCATTGGCAGCCAGGGGGTACTGACGCATGGGACGACCCAGGCCCAGTGCGAACAGATCGTCGCTAAGGCCAGGGAGTTGGGCATCGAGATCGCCGGCGTCGCCAGCGGCGAGAGCTGGGGCAGTTCCCCGTCGGACGACGATCCGGCCGTCCGGGCCCGGATCATCGACTTTACGAAGAAGGCGCTCCAGGTGACCCGGTGGCTCGGGACCGACGCCTATCTGTTCGTGCCAGGCGCTGTGGATGTCTTCTTCCTCGAGAACAGCCCGGTCGTGCCGTACGACGTCTGCTACGAGCGCGCGAAGGCCGCCGTCCTGCAACTGGTCCCGACGGCCGAGAAGCTCGGTGTCACGCTCGCTGTCGAGAACGTCTGGAACAAGTTCCTGCTCAGTCCCTTGGAGATGCGCGACTTCATCGACAGCTTCCAGTCGGACGCGGTCGGATCGTACTTCGACGTGGGCAACGTCCTGCTGACCGGCTATCCCGACCAGTGGATCCGGATTCTGGGCAAGCGGATCGCCCGCGTCCACGTCAAAGACTTCAAGACGTCGGTCGGCACCGCCGAGGGGTTCGTCGATCTGCTGGAAGGCGACGTGGATTTCGAGGCGGTCAAGGCGGCACTGAACGAGATCGGCTACAACGGCTACGTTACCGCCGAGATGCTTCCGCACCAGCCGGGGCGTCCGGAGAAGACGGCCGCCGCGATGAGGAAGATCTTCAAGTAGACCATTCCAATCGAAGGGGACAGCGCGATGACCAGAGTGGGCATCATCGGTTTGGGCTTCATGGGCAAGATGCACTTTCGCTGCTACCGGGCGCTGGCCGGCGTGCAGGTGGCGGCGATCTGCGATACCGACAAGGCCAAGTTCGGGGACACCAGTGGCACCGCCGGCAACATCCAAGGGGCTGAGGCGCCGCTGGATTTCACCGGGGTCGGCCTGTACGACGACTTCGACAAAATGCTGGCCGAGGCGAACCTCGACGTCCTTTCCGTGACGCTGCCGACCTATCTGCACAAAGACTGCGCCGTCAAGGCCCTCAACGCGGGCGTCCACGTCCTCTGTGAGAAGCCGCTGGCGTTGACCGTCGCCGACGGCGAGCAGATCGTTGCGGCCGCCAAGAACAGTGGCAATCGCCTCCAGGTCGGCCACTGTATCCGCTTCTGGCCCGAGTACGCCAAGACCAAACAGATCATCGACTCGGGCGAATACGGCAAGGTGCTGGCCGCGACGTTCCAGCGGCTGACGATGACGCCGACGTGGTCGTGGGACAACTGGCTGATGGACCCGGCCAAGAGCGGCTCGGCGGCCCTGGACCTGCACATCCACGATGCCGACTATGTGCAGTACGTCTTCGGGATGCCGAAGGCGGTTTTCAGCCGGGCTGCGGGCGGGCCGGCGGGCCAGTTCGACCATATCGTGACCCAGTACGTTTATGACAACGATTGTGTCGTGACGGCCGAAGGCGGCTGGGCCATGACGGGCGGCTTCGGGTTCGAGATGAGCTTCAACGTCGCGCTCGAAAAGGCCACGATCAGCTACGACTGCACGCGACAAGCCGCGTTCAAGGTGGCCCCCGCCGGCGGCGAGGCCTTCACGCCCGAGATCGCTCCCGGCGACGGCTACTCCAACGAGATCGAGCACTTCGTCCAGGCCGTGCGGGGCGAGAGCGTCCCCGAGATCATCACCCCGGCCCAGTCGGTCGATTCGCTTCGGCTCGTGCTGGCGGAAAAGGAGTCGGCGGCGACGGGGCGCAGCGTCACGATCTAAACACAATCCTGCCAAGTAAGGGACATCGTATGCTCCTGGCGCCAATCGACTGGGCCTGTATCTTCGCGTTCTTTGCCGTGTCTCTGATTATTGGCATGGCCGTCGCCCGGCGGGCCGGCAAGAGCTCTTCGGAGTTCTTCCTCTCCGGCCGCGACATGCCGTGGTGGCTGCTGGGCATGAGCATGGTCGCCACCACGTTCTCCACCGACACGCCCAATCTCGTGACGGACCTGGTCCGTCAGAACGGCGTCGCGGCCAACTGGGCGTGGTGGGCCTTTCTGCTGACGGGCATGCTGACCGTCTTCGTCTATGCCAAGCTCTGGCGGCGGTCCAAGGTCCTGACCGACATCGAGTTTTACGAGATTCGCTACAGCGGGCGCAGCGCCGCCTTCCTGCGCGGCTTTCGCTCGCTGTACCTCGGGGTCTTTTTCAACATCATGGTGATGGCGATGGTCTCGTTGGCGGCCATCAAGATCGGCGGCGTCATGCTGAACCTCTCGCCGATGCAGACCATTGCGATTGCGGCGGTGGTGACGATGGTCTTCAGCGCGCTGGGCGGGCTGCGCGGCGTGTTGCTGACGGACTTCCTGCTGTTCATCATCGCGATGGCCGGCGCCGTCGCCGCCGCCGTCGTCGCGGTGCGCCACGAAGCGGTCGGCAGCCTGGCGAGCCTTTTCGATCACCCGGCTGTGCAGGGCAAGCTTTCCATCCTGCCGCCGCTCGACTTCAGCACCTCGGAGAGCAGGAACCTGTTCGTGTCGGTCTTCCTGATCCCACTGGCGGTGCAGTGGTGGAGCGTCTGGTACCCCGGCGCCGAGCCGGGAGGCGGTGGTTATATCGCCCAGCGTATGCTGGCGGCCAAGAATGAGAAGCACGCGGTCGGCGCGACGTTCTTTTTCAACGTTGCCCACTATGCTCTACGGCCCTGGCCGTGGATCATCGTAGCGTTGGCTTCGCTGGTCGTTTACCCGACCTTGGATTCTCTCAGTCAGGCGTTTCCCAACGTCGATCCCAGTATCGTCCGGCACGATCTGGCGTACCCGGCGATGCTGACGTTTCTGCCGCCCGGCTTGCTTGGTGTGGTGCTGGCCTCGCTGATCGCGGCCTACATGTCCACGATCTCGACGCACTTGAACTGGGGTTCGTCCTATGTCGTCAACGATTTCTACAAGCGGTTTGTCAATCCGCAGGCTTCCGAAAAGGCACAGGTCCGCGTCGGCCGGCTCTCGACCGTCCTGATGATGGTGGCCGCCGCCGTTCTGGCGTTGGCGCTCGAGAACGCGGTGCAGGCGTTCCAGATTCTGCTCCAGATCGGCGCCGGAACGGGCCTGATCTTCATCCTTCGCTGGTTCTGGTGGCGGATCAACGCCTGGAGCGAGATCACGGCGATGGTCGTGTCCTTTCTCGTGGCCTGCTGGTTCCAGTTCGTGCACCGTCGCTTGGGGCTGCCCATGCTGGAGAGTTGGCAGACACTGGTGCTCGGGGTGGCGATCACGACAGCCGCCTGGTTGCTGGTGACGTTCCTGACCCGGCCCACCGAGCGCCGGACGCTGGTGGATTTCTGCCGGTTGGTGCGGCCCGGGGGACCCGGGTGGGCCGCCGTCGTACGCGACGCCGCTTTCCAGGCGGATGCGACCGAGTCCGATCCGTTGGCCTGGGACGTGCCGCGAGGGATTCTCTGCATGGTTTTGGGCAGCGTTGTGGTGTATGCCTCTTTGTTTTCCATTGGCTCCTGGCTCTATGCCAACTACGCAGCGGCGATCGTCTTGACGGTCGGCGCTGTTGTTGCCGCCGCCCTGCTGATCAAGGTCTGGAGCCACCTGCGAATGGAATAGGGCGGTGGGACATCTCGTCGAATGATGATCGACGCCGGATGCGATGGGAACGGACTTCGCCAAGCTCGGTTTCAGCACGAATTTCACGGTCCTCGACTGGTGCATCGTCGTCGGATATCTGGTCGCCGTCGTCAGTATCGGCGTCTACATCCGCAAGTACATCGCCAATGCCACCGATTTCATGGTTGCCGGCCGCGGGCTCAAGACCTTCCTGGCCATCGCCACGATGATCGGTACGGAACTGGGCCTGGTGACGGTGATGTATTCGTCGCAAAAGGGCTTCACAGGGGGATTCGCCGCCTTTCACATCGCCTTCGCTGCGGCTATCGTTACGCTCTTTGTCGGCCTGTCCGGCTTCATCGTGGTGCCGTTGCGCCGCCTGAACGTGATGACGATCCCCGAGTTCTACGAGAGGCGCTTTGGAAGGGACGTCCGCATCCTCGGCGGGATCATCCTGGCGTTCTCCGGCATTCTGAACATGGGTCTGTTCCTCAAGGCCGGCTCGCTGTTCGTCATGGGCATCACCGCAATGGCCTCCGAGGTCCATCTGAAGATCGTCATGACGGTACTGCTGTGCATGGTGCTGCTGTATACGACGCTGGGCGGCATGGTTTCGGTGGTCATCCTCGACTACATCCAGTTCGTGGTGCTGGCGTTCGGACTGGTGTTTGCCAGCATTCTGTCCATCCAGCGTCTGGGCTGGACCAACATCGTCGATACGGTGACGATGGAGATGGGTGAGAGCGGCTTCAACCCCTTCGACGAAGCCGGTTTCGGCTGGTCCTACGTTCTGTGGATGTTCTTCATGGGGCTGGTCAGTTGCGCCGTCTGGCAGACGGCCGTGATTCGCGCCTGCTCGGCGAAGGACACCGCGACCGTCCGCAAGATGTACACCCTGTCGTCGGTGGGCTTTCTGGTTCGATTTCTGATTCCCTACTTCTTCGGGATCTGCGCCCTGGTGTTTGTCGCCAACACTCCGTCGCTGCGAGACGTGTTCCTCTCGGCCGAGAGCAAGGCGGATTCCGACGTGTCGCTGCGGGCCATGCCGTTCTATCTGAGCCAGATCCTGCCCACCGGCATTATTGGCATCGTCACGGCCGGCATGCTGGCCGCATTCATGTCCACAAATGACAGCTACCTTCTGTGTTGGAGCTCGGTGCTGACGCAGGACGTTGTCGCTCCCTGGTTCCGGAAAGGCCTTTCGTCGAAAGCCCGGCTCCTGTTGACGCGGGTCTTCATCGTGGCCATCGGCATCTTCATCCTGGTCTGGGGTCTCTGGTATCCGCTCAAGCAGGACCTGTGGGACTACATGGCGATCTCGGGCGCCATCTACTCCATCGGCGGCTTCACGCTGCTGGCGTTCGGGCTCTACTGGAGACGAGCCAGCCGGACGGGGGCCCACCTGGCGCTCGTCAGCGGTTTCCTGGCCCTGCTGGGGCTCTCGAAGGTCCAGGAACTGTGCGCGCCGATGCTGGCGCCGGTCAAGACGCAATTCGGCATTGAGGGCGACATCTCCAGCGCCGTAATCGGCCTGCTCGTTCTGGGCCTGGCGATCCTGCTGATGGTCGCCGGCTCGCTGCTGTTCCCGGATCGAAGACTGAACCGTTACCACGCCGAGCGTGAGGAGTCGTAGCATGGATTGGGTTGGAATCTGGACGTTCTTCTTCTTCCTGAGCTTGAGTGTTTTCACGGCCCTGGCCGTGATCGTGACGATCGGGGGTTTCTTCGATATCCGTTCGCTGTTCAAGGACCTCTCCAAAGCCCGAGACCAGTATCGGCGCGCCTCCGACTGACCATATCGGGATGCTGATTGCGGGTTCGACCGCTGTGCTGTGCCGCTGGCAACCGGACGTCTGAGAAGATTCCGTTTGCCTAGGAAGCCCGATGCATGCTGTAATGGCGTCTCGGCCGGACGTTTTGCCGGCACGTGAGTATCCAGGCTTCATGATCCGATGGGAGGAGTATGGTAGCATGCGGTGTCTCCGTTCGTTGACGGTGGGTTTGACCTTCGCTCTGATCTTCCAGGTCCCTTTGTATGCGGCGTCGCCGGCCGAACGCACCATCACCAATCCCGTCGCGCCCGACGGCCACGATCCCTGGGTCATCCAATCCGATGGCGTGTATCACTACTGTTATTCGCATCGCGGCGCCATCTGGGTCAACAGCGCGTCGCGGATCGAAGAGGCGGTCCAGTTCGAAGGCCGCCAGGTCTGGCGGCCGGCGCCGGGGATGCCCTATTCCCGCGGACTCTGGGCGCCGGAGTTGCATCGGCTGAACGGCCGGTGGTACATCTACGTTGCCGCCGACGACGGGAAGAACGAGAACCATCGTATGTACGTGTTGGAGGCCGAGACCGACGATCCGGCCGGCGACTACACTATCCGGGGCAAGGTCGCCGATCCGTCGGACAAATGGGCGATCGATGGTACGGTCATGCAGTACGCCGGACGGCTCTATTTCATCTGGTCGGGCTGGGAGGGCGATACCAACGTCGCACAGAATCTCTACATCGCACGCATGAACGACCCGCTCTCCATCGATGGGCCGCGCTCGATGATATCGAGTCCCGAATACGACTGGGAACGGGTCGGCAAGCCGTGGGTCAATGAGGGGCCGCAAGTGCTCGAACGCAACGGTGATGTCTTCATTATCTACTCGGCCAGCGGAAGTTGGACCGATAATTACTGCCTGGGGCAACTGAAACTGATCGGCGACGATCCCTTGGACCCCGCGTCGTGGCAGAAGAAGAATGCCCCCGTGTTTGGCTCGACCGCGACCGTTTTCAGTCCGGGCCACGCCTCGTTTGTCCGCAGCCCCGACGGCACGGAGGACTGGATCGTCTACCACGCAGCGAAACGCCGGGGCTCCGGCTGGGATCGCAATACCCGCATGCAACCGTTCACGTGGGACATCGAGGGCAACCCGTGCTTCGGCTACCCCGTCTCCGAGGGCGTGCCGATCCCCGCGCCGTCGGAATGATCCGGCCGAGATGCCATGGACTATCCCAAGACCAGCGCGATTCGGAGTCTGTTGCAGCACGGCATCCCATTCGAGGTCTTCACGTATGCCTATGAGGAACGGGGCGGCACACGGGTCTCATCCCGCGAGCTGGGCGTTGACGAGCACGCGGTGATCAAGACCCTGGTGATGGAGACGGACGCGAAGGACCCGTTGATTGTGCTGATGCACGGCGATCGCGAGGTGTCCACGAAACAGTTGGCCCGCGTGCTGGGCGTCAAATCGGTGGCCCCGTGCGAGCCGAAGGTGGCCGACCGGCACAGCGGGTACATGGTTGGCGGGACCAGCCCCTTTGGCACGCGCCGGGCCATGCCGGTCTACGCCGAGCAGAGCATCCTGGACCTGCCGCAGATCTACATCAACGCGGGCCGCCGAGGCATGCTCGTGCGGATTGATCCGAAGGATGTGGCTCGGGCTATCAAGATCACCCCCGTGCAAGTCGCCATCGATTGACGAGAAGGTCCAGGACCACAATGGAGAGACCATGCAGAAGAGAGAATTGGGCAAGACGGGATGGGCGGTCGGTGAGGTTGGGCTGGGCTGCTGGCAGTTCGGCGGGGATTTCGGGCCGATGGCCGAGCAGACGGCGATGCAGATCATGGTTGCGGCGGTCGAGAAGGGCACGACGTTCTTCGACACCGCCGACGTCTATGGCAACGGCCGCAGCGAGACGCTGATTGGCCGGTTCCTGCGCGACACGGGCCGGGACATTCACGTGGCGACGAAGTTCGGTCGCGAGGCGGACGTCTATCCCGACGGATACACCGAACAGGCGCTTCGCCGCAAGACGGAAGATTCGCTCAAGCGGCTTGGCGTCGAGTGTCTCGACCTGACGCAACTGCATTGTGTGCCCCTGCGGGTGCTCCGTGACGGCGCGATCTTCGACTGGCTCCGCAAGCTCCAACAGGAAGGCAAGATCTGGCACTTCGGCGCCAGTGTCGAGAGCGTCGAAGAGGCCATGGTCTGTCTGGAGCATAACGACCTCGCCTCGCTTCAGATCATCTTCAACGTCTTCCGGCAGAAACCCATCGCTGAGTTGCTGCCCAAGGCCAGGGAGAAGAACGTCGCGATCATCGTGCGCCTGCCTCTGGCCAGCGGTCTGCTGGCGGGCAGGTTCACAAGAGACACGAAGTTCGTCGAGACCGATCATCGCCACTACAACCGTGATGGACAGTGCTTCAACGTGGGCGAGACCTTCGCGGGTCTGCCGTTCGCCAAAGGCGTCGAGCTGGCCGACGCGATCAAGCCGCTCGTGCCCGAGGGCATGACAATGGTGCAGATGGCGATGCGCTGGATCCTCGATCATGACGCGGTTTCCGTTGTCATCCCCGGCGCCAGCTCATCCCAGCAGGCAATCGACAACGCGATGGCGTCCGACCTACCCCGCCTCTCGCCCGAGCTGCATCGAAAGCTCTCCGATGTCTACACCTCGCAGGTCCGCCACCACATCCGCGGGCCTTACTGAACCTTGGTCCGTCGACCGCACAGTATTCTTGCCTCAGCGGTCACGAAGCAGATAGGTCTGCTCGGCAAGGAGTTGAGAAGAGACCAAAGAGCAAAATGCAAAAATGTGGAAGTCATCCGCCGAAGGCGGATTCCACTCAGAAGGACCGCCAAGACCAGAATGAAGTAGAGAGACTTCCGGAATCTCATCGTCTGCTCCCGAACGCATCGGAGACTTCCCATCGCACCGGCGTCTACGTACAGCTCAACCGCCCGTCGCCTCTTCTGAAGGAGGCCGGCCGCCTCCCTGAAGTCACGACACTTGGCCTCGAAATGCTCCGGGAAGATAACGGTTCAGATCTCTGCCGAGTCTCCGCCACTCGTTCCTATCGTATCGTGGCTTGCGGGCCTCGTGCCTAAGGCGAGGTCTTATAACGATTTGTCTAAGGCGACGCCACGCCGGTTTCAGTCCCTCGGACCCCTTGGGGGAGGGTCGCCACCGACGAACCGGGGCTTTTTCACTCGCCTCATCCACTTTCTGCTTGAGGAAAAACCGTTACGAGTCGATGCAAGAGTGGAACTATAGAGTTATAGATGCGCCGCCGTTCGTGCCGTGGAATCAATCTTGACAGACATAGGGTGTTCGCACGGCCATCGCGACGGGTGGCGCAGGGGATCACTCTTGGGAGGAATACGTCATGAGCGGACGAATGGCAACATGGGCGAAGATTGCAGTCGTCGCATTGTTTTGGATTCCGGGTGCCGGAATCACCGAGGCCGGGGTCGTGAACGATCAGTTCGCGGTGGACCTCGATCGAGATGGGCTGGTGATTGCCGGCCAGGGGACCGGATACCAACGAGGAGCCTGGTATTACTATCCGAACACCGACTGGTGGACCCAATGGTTCTACAACGGCCGGCACGATCCCTGGGGTGCCAAGACCGGGTCAGTGGAGTTGTCGCTGTCGGTTCTCGATCCGAGGTTCTCAACGCGTGGCTATGTGGAGGTGGCGCTGAACTGGACGACGGCCAATTGGGCGTCGGATCCGGAGGCCCCGCCTCTGCCTCGTGACATCCGAGGTCTCGACCACGAGAGGCAACTGATCGAGCGCCGCACTCTGGTCTCGCGGATGGAGATTCGCGATTCGGTTTCGCTCAGTATCGATTTCGATATCTCCGAGTACTGCCCGAGCTGGATCTCAATTGACGTCCGGGGCGACAATGTGCGCGTCGAGGGACGCATCAGCCATGAATGCGTGTCGGACGGCGAACCCGTGTATGGGTTGGATTTCGGTGATGCGCCCGATCCGCCGTATCCAACGCTCCTGAGAAACGACGGTGCCCGTCATGTCATCGTTCCGGGGGTTCACCTGGGTCGGCTCATCGACGGAGAGCCGGACGGCCAGCCGAACGCCACTGCCACCGGCGACGATCTCCACAATCTTGACGATGAGGACGGCGTCGTCTTCTCGAGTCTGGTCATCGGTGAGCCGGCGACGGTCCAGGTGACCGCATCGGTGGCCGGTGCGTTGAACGCGTGGATCGATTGGAACGCCGATGGTGATTGGGACGATGCCGGCGAGCACGTGTTTGTTGATACGCCCCTCGTCGCGGGCGTCAACACGCTCGTGCTCGACGTTCCCGCCGAGGCGGTTCCAGGTGAGACCTTCGCGCGGTTCCGCTTCAGTACGATGCGTGGCCTGCGCATCACGGGTCTGGCGCCCGACGGTGAGGTGGAAGACTACATGGTGCGGATCGAGGAACCGGTCTTTGCGAGTCAGCCTGCGGCCGAGCATCTGAAATGGTCGCAGCCTCCGTTGGAGTGGGCCCCGGCTTCCGGTGTCCCGATCTACTGCGGATGGGATGAACTTTCCTACGTGAGCAAGCCGCAGAGTGTCGCTCAGGGCTCATGGAAGATCGTGGCCGACGATTTCCGCTGCTTTGGTCAGATGCCCGTGACATCGGTTCACTGGTGGGGTTCGTATCGGAACTGGGACGGCGCCGTGGCGCCTCGGGTCCGTCCGCAGTCGTGGCGGATCGGGTTCTGGAGTAACGTTCGGGCCGACAGCCGATATGCGTTCAGCCGGCCCGGCAGACTGCTCTGGCTGGTTGACGTCGAAGCCGACCGTGTCGCTGAGGAATTGGCCGGCTTCGGAGAGTTCCCCAACAGGCCGTCCAACACGTGTTTCGAATACCACGTTGATCTGGATGCACGCGAGTACTTCTGGCAGGGCAACTACGTCGAGGGCCACACACACGACAGCATCTTCTGGGTGAGCATCACCGCCGTCTATATCAGTTCGCCCGACCCCGACCATCCGTGGGGTTGGAAGAGCCGCGGTGAGCCCTGGATGGATGCGGCTGTGACCTTCCGCCTGCGCGCCGACGACCTGCGGCAGGGAATGACCGTCGATGCGGCCGTCGTTCAGCCGATTACCAACTCGCTCGTCTGCGAACGGTTCGATGCGTATGATATGGCGTTTGAACTGGATACCGATCCCGAGTACATCAAGTGGGAGCAGCCGTTTACCGGGCTGCGCAATTGGAAGCACTACGAAGATGAGGAGTCGTTGGCCAGCACGGGGCCAATCGCCCTGGAGAAGTGGGTTCAAGACCCTGATACGACGGGCACGGGACTCGACATCGATATTACCCGGGACATCCCCGTGACATGGGCTGCGCAGATTGCCGCCGACGATTTCGAGTGCACGACGACCGGCCCGATCACCGGCATCACGTTGTGGGGCTCGTGGTACAACGATATCCTGCCCGGCGGCAGCGCGAGCAACGTTTCGTTTACGCTGACGATTCGTGAGAACATTCCTGCCGGCGCCGGCTTGGCCCGATTCAGCATGCCCGGCAAGGTTCTCTGGACCAGGGAATTTGCACCGGGCCAGTTCAGCGTACGCTCGCTCGACGCCAGGGCGCAGGGCTTCTACAGCCCGTGCAACCAAGTGTACGAGCCCGCCAGCCACCTGACGGTCTACAAATACGATTTCTCAATCGATCCACGTGAGGCGTTTGTGCAGACCGGATCGCCGAGCCAACCGACGGTTTACTGGCTTTGCGCCCAAGCGTACGTGATTCATTCACCCGGCAGCGCCCCGACACGTTTTGGGTGGAAGGCGTCGGCCGACCACTGGAATGGGTCGGCGGTCTGGGTGCAGGCGCGGGAGATGTACAACGGTTCCTGGCAGCAACTGACCTATCCCAAGGGGCATGCCCTGTCATCGCAGGCCGTCGATTTGGCCTTTGCGATCGAGACCGAGCGGGCGGGCGCCGGCCTGACGTATCGGCGGCTTGTCGCCGACGACTGGCAATGCACCAGTGCTGTGCCGGTGACGGGAATCGTCTGGTGGGGCTCTTACATCGGCTACGGCTACCAGCCTTGTGAGTGCAGCCAGATGACGCCGCCGCGGCAGCCCGACTACTTCACACTGGCGATCTGGTCCGACGCACCCGATCCGACGCCGGGCGACCCAACGACATACAGCTATCCGGCTGAGAAGATCTGGGAGTACACCGCCAAGGATTTCGACGAGGTGATGGTCGGGTTCGACAAACACCCGGAGGTGCATCACACCGGCGGGCATGGCTTCGAGCCGGTCTATCGCTACACGCTGCAACTGCCACGCGACGCCTGGTTCGTACAGAAGAACCCGCGCGACATCTACTGGTTGAGCATCGCGGCGGTCTACGAAGGCTCACAATCGATCGAGTACGCATGGGGCTGGACGAACCATCCACACGCCGCCTGGACGCTGTCGGGTATTCGATCCTTGGCCCACTGGAAGCTCGACGAATCCACGGGCAGCGTTGCCGCCGACAGTTCAGGCAACGGCAACGACGGGACGCTGGTCGGCAACCCCGTCTGGCGGCCTGGTGAAGGACAGATCGACGGGGCGATTGACCTCGATGGTCGCGGGGCGTACATTCGGGTCTCGAAGCCCAAGGGTTTGGACTTTGCGCCCGGCTCGTTCTCTGTCTCCGCGTGGGTCACGACCCGTGAGGTGCGCGGCCGTTGGCAGGCCATCATGGAATACGATCGTGCCAGCACCGCCGGCAATCGTTTCGGGCTGTGGATTGACACGAGCGGCCGATTCCACTTCCGTGTCGGTCTCAGCACCGCCCAATCGACGCACAGCCTGAATCCCAATCAGTGGTATCTGCTGACCGCAACTTATGACGCCTCGACGCGGCAGATGAGACTTTACATCAACGGTGCGCTCGCAGGGACCGCCACCCAATCGACCGGCTATGCCGCGCCGAGACAGGCGACCCTGACCATCGGTGTGCGAGGCGATGAGAGATCGGAGTTCTTCAATGGAATGCTCGACGACGTTCGCATCTTCGGCGTCGCCCTCAGTCCCGAGGATGTGCTGGAGATGGTCGGCGCCGGGCGCAACAGCAGCGCTGTGGCCGGGCGATTGAGTCCGACATCGGCGACGGGCATCTGGGAATGGACCGAACTGTGCGATCAGACCGGGGCAAAGCAGGACATGTCCTTCATGCTCTTTACCGACTCGGGCCAGGCCCAAACCGCAGCTGACCCCGACCCGACGGGCGAGATCCTCATCAGCGACTGGCCGACGGAAGCGCCGAAGAAGTAAGCCCGCCCGATGTCTGCGACCGTCATTGATCGGTCGTGGCCATCGGTTGACAGCAGCAGAGGGGATACCGACTCAAACGGCCGGTGTCTCTTCTGCATCCTCTCGGGCAGATCGGCCGGTATGTCGAAATGACCGGTGGGCCGTGGGGCTATTCGGGAAGGACTTGGGTTTGAGCCGGGCTGATGAGCCGGTAGCGGATGCCTCGCCATCGGATGGTTCGTCCGAAGGCCGAGGAGACGATGAAGATCAGCAGCAGCAGCGACCAGAACCAGAAACCCAGCACATCGGCCAGGATGGCAGGCCTGAAGTTGTGGATGTGGTCTCTCAGGAGCCGGACCATCATTGACTGACGCAGGATGCCCCTGAGCAGTTGGCCTGCGACGGAGACCACGGGAACCACTGCGAAGAACCATGCGTGCTCGGCACCGACCGTCGCGGCGTAGACGGCGACAGCCAGGGTGCCCCAAAGGCTCAGAACCGACCCGAGGCTGCCGAAAAGCCCGACGGCCCATGTCACAGGAGCGTATACTCGCGCGATCAGGAATTGGCGTCGGCAGAACTCGTAGAGCCGCGACCAGGTCGTCGATTCATACGAGGCGACGAGGCAGGCGGGGACGAACGTTACGGTCATTCCAGCCTTCTTGACAGCGACGCTCAGCGACAGGTCGTCACTGAGCGTGTGCTTCCAGATCTCAGGCAATCCAAGGCGATGAAAATCGGTGAGCCGGACCGCCATGGAGCCGCCCCAGGCGTGATTGAAGCGGCTGTTCCCCAGCATTTGCGCGACGCCCGCATTGATTGCTGAGAGGCCCAGTGTCGCCAGGTTGTTTCGAATCGGGACGAACAACCGATAGCCCGTCGTGGCGCCCCGTCGGGGTTTTCGCAAAGGCCGGACCAGGCGGGCGAGCCAGTCGCGACGCACGCGAATATCGGAGTCGGCAAAGGCCAGGATCTCAGTGTCGTCTTCAAGGCGTTCGATGGCATAAAGGAGGTTGTGTATCTTCTGGCTGCACGCCGTCGACGGTCCGGCGACCGATACCTCCATAGGCGGACCCCCGGGATGGGCGGCCAGTTCATCCCGTATCCGGCATAGTTCAGCATAGGCGGGATCGGACCTGTCCTGGACGACGAAATGCACGCGATAGTCTCCGTACTCCTGGTGTAGGAGAGAGCGGATGTTGGCTTCGAATTGCGGATCGAGGCCTTTGCACGGAACGATCAAAGCAACCCGGGGTCTGTACGCTTTGTTGCTCCGTCTGTCGAACTTGGCCAGCGCATACCGGTAGTTGCGCGCGACGTTGTAGGTGAAGAGCAATTGGGCGCCGACCACCAACCAGGCTATGTAATAGTACCAATCCATGATGAAGCGGGTGTCTTCAGAACAATACATGGCGCGGCTACGATCCATGATTCGTCGCGAGCGGCTACCGCGCGGCTACCATAGGCGATTTCCTCAACGGACGCCAGCCTTTTCTCCGGATTGAGGTCTCAAGGTGTGTGTGAAGATTTCCGGGCGAGGCCACGTCGGGCACAGAGAGCCGCCGGTGGCCGCCTGGGAGCTTGCGCCCAGCGAAGTCGCATGGGCCCGCAGGGCTTGGCGATGGTGGGCCGTTCGTAGTGTGCCCGTCAGGGCATATCTCCCACCGAATGGTGATAACGCCTCACGGCGTCACTACAAACAGGACAACCCGCCGCAGGCACGTCACCACAAGCGACCGTCCCCTCGCCCGGAAATCTTCACACACACGTCTCAAGTGTGGTGATCTGGTGTCAATGAATGGAGGCGAGAGGCACGATGTGATCGGCCAGTTCTGAGGCGCTCCAGTGCCGAGTCAGATCAACCTCGATCAGGCAGCCGTGGTTATGATCGCAAGCGAGGATGATGAGGTTCTCGCCGGCCTGACACCAGCCGTGGGTTTGGGCTTGGTGACCCAGCACGAAGACGTCCACATCGAGGCGTTCCGCCAGTTGGTTGAGCGCCGCTTGGCTGTGTCGACGGCCCCAGGTCAGCAGGTAGGCCGGGCCGGGCTTCGCGCAGTCGGCGGGTCTCAACGCACGATCGAACACCTCCACATCGAAGGTCTCAACAAATCGGTCGGCAGGTAGCGAATGTGAGATCCACAGGCGGTTCTCACACCGTATCGCCAGAGGCTGCGAAAACAGAAACTCCCCGATCGCTTGCTTGACTTCGCCGCTGGCACGGCGGAACTCGCGGTCCAGGGCCGAGCCCATCGCTCGATTCATTTCTTTGCCGTTCTTCATGACCTCGCTGCGGCTGATGCACGCGGTGTCGTGGTTGCCCATGACGACGTGCACGCGATCCGGGAAGTCCAGCTTCACGCGAACGGCTTCGAACAACAACTGATAGGAGAGGCAGCCGCCGGCCTCATCTTCCGGGCCGCCGTGGATGATCTCCTGGAGCACGAGGTGTCGTTCGGGATGGTTGGCCAGGTCGGCATAGGTGACGAGGCGTTCGAAGTTGCGCCGGTGTCCGTGGATGTCTCCACCGATCACCACCGAACCGTCGGGCGGAAGGTGGATGAGGTTGCCCCGTCGGAATCGGTCGGCTCGGTTGGCCGCGACCCCCTTATTGAGCAGATCGATTGTTGTTTGAAGCATTTCGGTTCGCTCTGATCTTGCCGCCGAAGATGCTGTGGATCATCGAGTCCAGCCCGGAGATGATGTCCACCATGTTGGAGGGGCGTTCGGCCGGATCGGTCTTGACGCAATCCATGACGAGCATAGACAGGCCGACCGGCAATTGAGATTTGAGTTCGTGCGGGGGAAGGCACTTGACGGGTTCATAGAGGCCGACGGTCTGTTGCTTCTTCGGGATCAGCGTGGGAACGTTCTTACCTGTCAGGGCCCAGTACATCGTGGCCCCGAGGTTGAAGATGTCGGTCTTGGGGGTGAGGTTCTTGCGTTTGACCTGTTCGGGGGCGATGTAGTCCGGCGTGCCCTGGATGCGCGACTTGATCGTTCCGATCCGGCAGCTCTGGCCCAGGTCGATGATCTTGATCGAGCCGCTCTTGTTGATCAGGATGTTGTTCGGCTTGATGTCGCAGTGGACGAAGCCCCGCTGGTGCATCGCGTTGAGGCCCGTAGCGACCATCCGAAAGACCAGCAGCACGTCGCCCAGGCTCAGGGTCGTCGTGTCCTCCAGGGTCTTGCCCTCAAAATGCTCCATGCTCATAATCAGTTCTCGGACCTTGAACATGCTCCTGATCTTCTGGAGTTTGTAGCATTTTCGGATGTACGGGTGGTCGATTTCGCGGGCGACCTTGTATTCCATCTCCGTCTGTTCGATCACGCGGTGGTCTTCCGGCCGTTCGATAATAACGCGCTTCAGGGCAACCAGGGTGCCGTCGTCCTCGTCCGTTGCCAGGTAGATCGTACTGCGGGCGCCGTTGCCGATCCGTCGGATAATGGTGAACTCCCCCACGCTGAGTAGGTCTCTGGCCATGCGATTGCTTAACCTGTGAAACGAATGATTCCGAATGATTCCAATAACAGATTATGATGCGCTACAGATATCTCATGTTCCCTGATTCTCCGCTTCGGCCAGCATCGGTGCCAGGACGCTCGCTGAACGCATGCGTGACACAGCGGCCCGCCGGGCGAAAGATACGCAAATCGGGTAAACTACCCCATGACAGGGCGCTTGTCCAGCGCAGCCCTGGTTTTCCTATCGGCCACCCGACAGAAATCTTGACAAAGTTGTTGAAATCCTTGCCTCATTCGGCGATAATCTCCCACAGACCTCGGGTGCTTGCCCGAGGTCGGTGTGTTTTTCCCCGATAGCTCAATCGGTAGAGCGAGCGGCTGTTAACCGCTAGGTTGTAGGTTCGAGTCCTACTCGGGGAGCTTCCTTGAAGCGTCTCGTGAGGGATTTGGGGCTTGTCTCGACCGGGAGCGATGTATATGCTCAGCCCCGTGGCGATGGAGTCCGCCCTGAACCGCCGTGACCGTGTGCTCTGGCTGATGACTCCTATCCGGTTCTTGTTATTAAGCTGCACTGGGTCTACGCGCCGACTTCCGTCGCGTCGTGGTGTACACCGGTTGGGATACCGTCATACGGAGGTGTCATGGCTGTCAGTATCGCTGAAATCATTGTACTGGGCCTTATTGCCGACTGGGTTCTGCGTCGGATCCGAATTCCCGGCCTCATTGGAATGTTGTTGATCGGCGTGGTATGCGGACCCCACGTCCTGGGTTATCTCGATCCTGATCTGTTGGCGATTGGTGCGGACCTGCGCCTGATCGCTCTGATCGTCATCTTGCTGCGGGCCGGGTTCGAGCTTAGCCGACATACGTTGCACCGCGTGGGAGGCAAGGCACTTCTTCTGGCATTCATTCCGGCGGTTGTCGAAGGCGGCATAGTCGCGTTGTTGGGGCCTCTGCTGCTGGACTTGAGCTTCATGGAATCGGCCATCCTCGGTTCGGTTCTCGCAGCGGTCTCGCCAGCCGTTGTCGTGCCGATGATGATTCGATTTATGCAACAGCGAAGAGGGGCCGAGAAGGGCATCCCGACGATGGTCCTCGCGGCCGCTTCCGTCGATGATGTCTTCGTGATTGTCGTCTATAGCGTGCTCATGGGGCTCTACACCGGTGGCGAGGTCAATGTGGCCTGGAGATTCGCGGGCATTCCGCTCTCGATCGCCTTGGGCGTGCTCGTGGGGTTGGCCGTAGGACTGGTTCTGTACCGCCTCTTCGAACGTTTCAATCCACGTGCGACCAAGCGCGTGCTGGTGGTCATCGCATTGTCGGTCCTCCTGGTACGCATCGAGCATCTGCTGGAAGCGTGGGTGCCCTTTGCTGCACTGGTTTCCGCGATGGCGATCGGGTTTGTCATTCTGGAGAAACGCGAGCGCATGGCGCACGAAATCTCGGCCAAGCTGGGGAAGATCTGGGTCTTCGCGGAAATCATCCTGTTTGCGATGGTCGGGGCGCAGGTAGATATCTCCGTTGTTTGGCATGCCGGTCTGGCGGGGGCGATGCTGATTGGCCTGGGCTTGGCCGCCCGTGGTATCGGCACAAGCCTCTGTCTGCTACGCAGCGACGTGAGTATTGGCGAGCGGCTGTTCGTGGTGGTCGCATACACGCCCAAGGCGACCGTACAGGCCGCCATTGGAGCCGCCCCACTGCTGGCGATGAAAGCAACCGGCATGGACCCGCGTCCGGGCGAGATCATCCTTGCGGTGGCTGTGCTGAGCATCGTTCTGACAGCTCCTGCCGGCGCTTGGGCCATCGCCGCCATGGGAAACCGCGTACTCGCAGTCGCCCCTGAGTCCGTCCACCAGGCATACGATGCGGCGACCCAGAGCGGCGCTGACGACGAGGATTCCTGACCGCTCAGACGCCCAGGAGCAGCTTGGCGGTGCCGAAGAACAGCAGCAGGCCGGTGATGTCCACGATCGTGGTCAGCGCCGGACTGGCGACTACGGCCGGGTCCAGCTTCATCTTTGCAGCCCCCAGCGGCAGGATCGCGCCGATCAGCGTCGCTGAGACCACCTGGAACCCCAGAGCAATCGAGATCGCCGTAGCGATCCACGCGAGCGAAGCACCTTCGGGCCTTGTCGATCCGCCTCCGAGGGCCATCACCCGGCCGAACGCCACCGCCGCGAGAACCACCGCCAGGAGGATCGACACACGCAGCTCCTTGAGGATCACCCGCAGCATGTCCTTGGGTCGGACCTCCTCCATCGCCAGGGCCCGCACGACCAGTGTGGCCGACTGGCTGCCCGTATTGCCGCCGGTGTCGGCCAGCATGGGCATGAAGGCGGCCAGAATGGCGAACTGGAGCAGTAGGCCCTCGAAGTTCTGGACGATTAAGCCGGAGACCAGTCCGAGAACGGCCAGAATGACAACCCAGGTGACGCGGTTCCTAAAATGCGTCAGGACGGGCGTGCGCAGATACTCGCCTGCTTGGTGGCGACCGCCGATGGCCATGAGCATCTCGACGTCCTCCTGCTGCTCCTGGCGAATCACGTCCAGCACGTCATCATGTGTGATAATTCCGACGAGTTTCCCGTCCCCATTTGTGACGGGAACGGCCAGCAGGTCGTACTTCTCGATCTTATGGGCCACGCGCTCCTGGTCGTCGTTGACGTCGGTGCTGATCACGTCTTCGTGCATGATGTCGCGGATCTGCTGGGCCGGCTTGGCGAGAATCAGGTCCTTCAACGAGATCAGGCCGATCAGCCGGTGACGCTCGTCCACCACGTAGATATAGTAGATCGTCTCTTTCTTCGGTGCCTGGATGCGGACTTGTTCCAGCGCCTGCGCGACGGTCATGTCGGGCCGCAGCGTGGCGTAGTCGCTGCTCATCAGGGCCCCGGCGGTGCCCTCGGCATAGCTGGCAAGCTTGCGGATGTCCTCTCGCTCGGCCTTGGCGACCAGTGGCAGGATCCGCTCGGTGACCAGCGGGTCAAGCCGTTGGACGAGGTCGACCCGGTCGTCGGCCGGCAAGTCCTCCAGCATCCGGGCCATTGCCTGGTGGTTGGCGTCATCGGCCAGTTCCACCTGCCGTTCGAGGTCAAAATGGGAGAAGATCTCGGCGGCCTGTTGTTGCGGGACGGCCGCAAGAAATCGCCAGACGTCGGCATCGTCGAGCGCCGCGACGAAATCGGCCGTCTCGGCCGGATGGACTGCGTCCACCAAATCGCGGAGCTTGACGAGGTCGCCGGTGTCGATCAGTTCGAGCAGTTCGGGCGCTAGGATCGGGTTGGTCATGGCTACCTTCCTTTCTGTCCAGGGGCAGGGCCGCAAAGGCGGAACGGACAGACCCAGGAGGCAGCCGGAGGTGTCAAGGTGGGGCTAAGCCATCTTACCTCCCGCCATCGGGCTGGTTCCGCGCGGTTCGGCCGCTCTGCTGCGACACGGGTCAGGCTCGTCGGCCGATGGCTCCGTGGCCGTCAGGCTGCTTCTGCCGCTCTCACACATGGCTGCATATACCTCAACTTCATCACGTCTGGCCGGTCCCACAGCGGAACCGGACTGAACGCGAGTATAGACTCTCCCGCCTGAACCTGCAAGTGGTTTTTCGGCTCATGCGAGTTGGCATCCCGAAGTTTCGCATTGCCGACTGATTTTCGCCCGCTTCCGAACCCGCGAGCACGGTCGTGGGGTCGCTCGGACGTCACGCTGGGCCCGGTTGCCGCGCTTTGGGCGGGTGTGGGCATTGGCGGCCAGCGAGGGGTTAGCCGGGGACCGCTCAAACGCCTTGGCCCCCGGCTATGGTCCGAAAGTTTTTCCATAGTCTGTCAAAATAAGCGGTCGCCCCATTGACTTTGGGGGTCAATATGGGTAGACTACGGTGTATTGGACTCATGTGCCTGATGAAGCAAATAAGCTTGATAGGGCAAAATTGTTCTTGACATTGAGTGGCCAAAGTGGTAGTTTGGGTTGGATAGGAAGAGTGCGTTCTGTGCTGTCTTGTGTTTGGTTCTTTGGTTCTCAGGAGCCAAGTGGAGGCCTCGAAGCACTCGGCCAAAGGGCAAGGAGAGAGTGGGAAAGTCAGAGGGGCGAGAGAGTAGCTGATGGTTGGCGCGTCCCGTTTTCCACTTTCGCCTTTCCGGATCGTCTCGCGAGTTCGGGCTGTCGCGGCGGAAAGCAGAGGGCCTGAGGCGAGGCGGAGAGAGCTCTCAGACAACTGAGCGGGTGGTTCTTCGTAGGTGCCCTTGCCAGGTGACCATTGCGTAGGCTCGATGAGGGGCTTGCGCTGCGTATAGGGGGGGTGACAAGAATGAAAGATTTGGCGAAGACGTTTGTCGTTTTCGGGGTGTGTCTGATTGTTGCAGAGGCTGCCTCTGCGAAGATTATGCCAGCACCCTTTGTGAGTGTGTCGTTCAAGGGGGCGCCGGCTGAGTTGGGAACGCTTTGGGGCCCCGGGCCACGATCGGTTCAGGTTCCGTTGAAGGCACACGTTGTGGCCAATTGTCCGTTTCATATCGCGGCCTCGTTTGAAGGTTTTCGGCATGTGCAGGGCAAGGCAGTGATATCGCCCAGGGATCTATCGGTGGCGGTCAACGGGCAGGAGGTTCCCATTGACTCGGGCCATGTTGCCGTGGCTCGCTCGGCGACGCCAACGTCGTCCAGTGGTGTGGATGTTCCGCTGGATCTTCTGGTGAAGGTCAGTGGGATGGATCGGTATCCTCAGGGTCGCTACAGCGGTGCCTTGGTCATTACAGTCACGGCTGGGCCCTGAACAGGTGTGCTGTAAAAGCTCAGGAGTGCATAAGTAATTCCATTGGGCAGAAAGTGTTCATCGGCATAGTACATTGCCCAGGACCTATGGAAAGGTGCTATCCCCAATAGAGGCCCCCTCTACTTGGGATGGGGGAGAAAGGAGGTACGGTGATGACGCAATGACATCTCGCGGGCGTGTGGCCGCCTGCGAGCCGTTGAGAGAGGTTGGCCCCCTCATGACGGCCAATGATGTCAAGTGCCAAGTGGGAATGAAAATCGCAGGTCGAATTTGAACTCTGGGCCACGGCCTTTCGGACAAGGAGCGGGCAGATCCGAACAGGTCAGTGAATGAACGTTGCCCGCTGCTGAGTGCGGCTAAGGTGTTTGTGGTACCTGGCCGGATTTCTGGGTTTAGCTCCATGGGTCGTATCGGCCAATTCGGAGCGAGGGTTAAGTTAGAAAGGAAGTGAAGATGTTGAAAAAAAGCCTCTTTGCAGTGGCCTTGGTTGCTCTGCTTGCCTCGATGGCCCCGGCCGGCGAGATCAAGCTGGACGGCTGGCCAACCGGCGGATTCATCCCGTTGGAAATTACGAAGATTCCGGTCGTGATGGACATCGGGTATTGGGTGTTCATTCCGGACCAGGACAAGCTGAGGATCAAGCTCCATCAGACCGCGGTTGACCAGGGCGTTTCGCACACCTTCGAGGGCAACACCGACATGAAGGTGCGGGCCAACTTCGATCTCAAGCTGGCCACCTCCATTGCGTCGGCTGGCGTGATCAGCGGCGACTGGAGCTCTTGGGTGACGCCGGACACCGTCTCGGCCGGCGAGCATACCGTCAAGGTGTATGCCAAGCTCACCAATGCCAAGGTGCCCACCGGTCTCCAGGCCGGCTCGAAGGACGTCCAGGTCGCAACCGTGACCGTAACGGTCGTTCCCAACTAATGGCAGCCGCTTGACGGCAGACTCGGCTGTGTCGGCCAGGGCCGCGCTTCACGGCAACACCGGGGGCAGGCGCCGTAGCCGGCATGATCGAGGAATGGATCACCAGGGGAGAGTAGGATGAAAGCGTCCGCTCTCCCCTTTCTGTTTTTCTGCTCTTGCCATGGGGGTCGGGGGTGTCATTTCGCGTTTTTCTCCTTGAGCTCAGCCTGGGCTTGCGTTGTCAGGTTCCTATAAGGACTGGCCTTGCGGGTCTTGCAGGGGCGAAGGGGATCGTTTTAGCGTCCATTCACTTTCCTGGCATTGCCTTAATGCCCCCTAACTGTAGCAAAAAGGCAATGATAGGCAATTTAGGCATTGACATGGGCTGCACAATTTGGTACTCTGGGCAATATGAAATCATAGGCGATTTCGGGGGCCGGGAAGGTGGGTTCCCAATGCGGGGCGGCGTTGTTGATTTGGGGGTGGTTCATGGCGAAATCGCAAGAAACGGGGCAAGTGCCTTGTTTGGAATGCCGAAGAGTTGGGAGACCGCAGGGTAGGTCTGCGGACAGGGCATTGGCCATGTGCCAGAAATCGACAAAAAGGGTTACTTCTGTGGAATGCGGTATGGCAGATGCACATGACAACCGATCGACGCGAGCGGATATGTGGTTGGTGGAGCGCCGGACGCTGAGAGTCGAGCATGGCAGGGAGCGCTGGCCGGCCCGGCTCACGGGCATTTTGTCGGTGCTGCTGATCACGTGTGGCTCGGCTCTTGGCCAGTTCATGGTCCAGCCGATGAGGATCAACATCGCGACGTATCCCAACCGGCGGACCGTGACCACATTTGCCATTGAGAACCAGAGCGAGGATGCCATCTCAATCGTCGATCTTCGGTTGTTGGATGTGACGCAGGATATGTCGGGGATGTGGCAGACGATTGAGCCGGACGCCGAGGTCATCGAAGACCCCAACGGCGCCCGATGGGTGAATGTGGGGACCGAGCACCAGCCCGTCCGGGCGGATATATCGAGAATGCGCAGTTGCCTCGACTGGCTTCGTTTGGAGGAGAGTACGGTGGAATTGCCGCCCCTGCGGCGCAGTGTGCTGAACCTCTGGGTTCGGGTGCCGGTGGGGGTGCAGGGCCACTACTATGCCGCGCTGGTGGCCCAGACCAGGGCAACGATCGACGATGACACGGGAATCCGCGCTCCGGTGATCCTTCGATTCCTGATCCCGGTCATCATCAACGTGCAGGGGCGACCCATACGGGATGAGGTCAAGCTGATCGACGCCGATCTGACGTTTCGAGAGGCGCGCGACGACAGTCCTTCAGCGACATTGGTCACGCTGGCGCTCAACAACGGCGGAGGGACTTACGTGCGCGTGATTGGTGCCACCCGCGTCCTTGGGGAGAGGGGTGGGCACTGGCAGAGGATCACGGAAATGCAGTATCCGGACACGGGCGTCATCCCGGGCGTCAAGATCAACCTTCAGCAGGATATCGGGCGCCAGTTGCCGCCCGGGAAGTACAGGGTTGAGGGGGTGCTGTACGTCAACGGCCGTCGAGCCGATACGATTCGAAGGGAGATTGATTTCTCGGGCGACGAGCGCGCCAGGGACATCGTGCTGGACGCGGGGCTCGATCTGTCTCCGAGAGAGGTACCGATTGAGGTCTTCCCCGGGGCTACCCGAACGACTGTCATGCAGGTCGCCAATGCTTCGCAAGACCCCGTGACCGTCGACGCGGCGCTGCTGCTGCCGGACCATATGACCGTCAGGGCCTTCGTGGACGACCAGGGCAACAGCATCCGTGGTCAGGATTTCGGATGTGTGGATTGGGTGACGATCCAGCCGACGCAGTTCACGTTGCGCGGATACGGTCGTCAGAACCTGCGAATCGTCTCCAGCATGCCGGCCATGGAGAACCCGTTGCCCCACTACTATGCGACGGTCAGGCTGAACGCGACGTATGACAGCAGCGGACAGGCTGCGGGCACCACGGAAGGTCTGATCTACCTGAACACGAGGGGGGTCGACGGAACCCCCAGTATTCGATGCACGCAGTTGAGGATTTCGGAATCGGCGCCGTCGCGTTACATCGTTACGGCCGAGTACTCCAACTTCGGCAACACGCATATCATGCCGCGTTGCCGCGTCATATTGACCGAGGTGGCCGCCGGCGCGACGGGGATGACATGGCGGAACATCGAGATGAGCAGCGCGCTGTTCAATCAGAGGGGCAACATGCTGCCTCTGGAGACCCGTCAGTTCACTGGGGTCTTGGATGTGTCGTCGGTCCCGGACGGAACGTACTATTTGACGGCGCTGTTGCAGTACGCCGGTGGGGCCGCAGCGCAGCGCCAGACGGCCATCCGCATCACGGATGAGGGTGGGAGAAAAGTGGTGGAGGACATCTCGTTGGACAGCGTGGGAGGTCCGACACAGATCCAGTTGTAGCATGCCGCGGGGGCGGTTCTTGCTCAAACCAGGGCGCGGGATTGCCGATAGATGTGGGAAGGCCGTGGGATGGCGTATATACGGCTGCAGAAAGGGACGTTGACCTATGGCAAGGCAACATATCGGTAGAGTTTTATCGGGCGGGGTGATGCTCCTCTGTGTGGTGTCGTGGTTCACGCCGGCGACCTACAGTCAGGGGTTCGTAGCCAGGATGAAGAAGTTTACCATTTCGGGCTCCGTGGGTCTTCCGGGGGTTACGATGCAGGGGCTGCCCGGAGCGCCAACGACCGATGAAAACGGTGTTTATACCGTTGAGGTGGACTATAACTGGAGCGGCACCGTCACACCGGTCAAGACGGGGTATATCTTTGAGCCCAAGCAGAGGGTCTACCAAAGAGTCGCGGCCGACCAGAGCAATGAGAACTACTCCGCCAAGCTGATGACCTTCACCATTGCCGGTTCGGCGGGACAGCCGGGTGTGACCATGACGGGGTTGCCCGGGGACCCGGTTACGGATGCGTCCGGACGCTATAGCGTGACGGTCGAGTACGGCTGGAGTGGGATGGTGATTCCGGAGAAGGTGGGCTACCGATTCGATCCCAGTCCGAAAATGTACAGTCCGGTCGAGCGAGACCTACGGAGTGAGAACTACACGGCTGAGGAATTGACCTTTGCCGTGTCGGGTTCGGTGGGGGCCGAAGACGTCGTGATGAGGGGTCTGCCCGGGAATCCGACGACCGATCGCGACGGTCTCTATCGCGCCCAGGTTCCCTACGGTTGGTCGGGAACGGTCACACCCACGAAGGAAGGCCACGAGTTCAGCCCGACGAGCAAAGACTACAGCGATGTGATGGAAGATCGGACGAACGAGAACTACACGGCGCGTGTCTTCACGTTCATCATCAGCGGATCAACCGGTCTGCCGGGCGTGACGCTGGATGGTCTGCCCGACAACCCGATGACCGATATGGATGGTTCATACGTGGTCAGTGTGCCTTACGGTTGGACGGGCCAAGTCACGCCGGTTCGGCCCGGATACACGTTCAAGCCGAACAGCCGGACCTACACGAAGGTGGTCGCAGACCGCGAGAACGAGAACTACACCGCTGAGATTATCCAACTGACGATTTCCGGCAGGGCCGGAACGGGTGGCGTGACCATGGAAGGTCTGCCGGGCGATCCGACCACGGACGCCACCGGATTCTATACGGCCAAGGTCGAATATGCGTGGTCCGGCACCGTTACGCCGGTGAAGGAAGGCTGGTCGTTCGATCCGAGCAGCCGATTCTACAGTTCCGTGACAGCCGATCAAACCAACGAGACTTACCAGGCCGCTCGGATCACCTACACGATCTCGGGCAACGTGGGCCTGGCGGGCGTCATGATGGACGGTCTGCCAAGTCGGCCGGTGACCGAAGCGGACGGGTCGTTCAGCGCCGAGGTGCCCTACAAGTGGTCCGGTACCGTGACACCGAGGAGGGTGGGCTACACTTTCGAGCCCAACACCCGGACGTATGAGGAGGTGCTCAGTTCGCGGATGAGCCAGGACTTCCAGGCCAGCGTGGTTCAGTTGACGGTATCGGGCACGGTCCGATCCGAAACCGGCCCGGTGCCGGACGTGACCATCACGGCCGAACCCGACGGCGGGGTCGCCACAACGGATGCCGACGGACAATTCCAGCTGGCCGTGGATTATGGCTGGAGGGGCCGGATCACCCCGACGAGAGGTGGGTACACCTTCAACCCGGCCAACCGGGCTTTGGAGGCAGTGACGCGGGATGTGTCCAACGTCGGCTTCATCGGCAGAGTCAGGATGATGACCATCACCGACAGCATTGTCTTCGGAACCGAACCGATTCAGGGCGTGGCCATCACGGCCGAGCCCGGGGGCACCACCGCGGTGACGGATAGCAGAGGCCGATACACGATCCAGGTGCCGTACGGCTGGACCGGTGACTTGATCCCGGAGAAGGAAGGGTTCGAGTTCAATCCGCCCAACATGCCGTATTCCAACGTGACGGAGAATATCGACAAGACGGCGCCGGCCCCACGAACGACGCCTCCGGCTCGGACGCCGGCGGAGACCCGGCCACCGACTCGGACACCTGCGGAGGTGACGGCGCCGGCTCAGACGCCTGTGGAGCGGCCACCGTCAATGCCCACGACATCGGAGGCCGTGACGGACCCTGAGAAGGCGGCTCTGCTGGCAGAGAGAGAACGACTTCTCAAGGAGATCGAAGCCCTCAGGATGCTGGGTGAAATGCCGGATGCCGAAATGGAACTGGAGGATGTGTTGCCTCCGGCTCAGTCCCGGCCGACGCCGAGGCCCGGTCCCCTGGTCGAGCCGACGGCAACCGGGTATACCGTGCTGGATGTTCTGACGCGAATCTCCGAGCGAACCGGCGTGAAGATTGCCGTGGATGCTACGGTCAAACCGGATCCGGTCTCCATCGGGTTCGATACCAGCATGTTGACGCCGGCTCAGGTTCCCCTGGCGCTGCAGCGGACTCTGGATCAGACACGCTACCAGTTCAAGGCCGTCGCAGATACGTACCTGGTCTATCTGCCGATCACCAATACGTTCCAAGGTGACGATCTGCGAAATGTGCTGCAGGATATTGCCTTGACGGCGGGCGTGACGATCGTTCCGGATCCGAACGTCTACGGTGAGGTTTTTGCCGAACTGAAGCAGGTGGATCTGGATACGGCCCTTCGCACCATTCTGGCCGGGTCCCCCTTCGTGGTTCAGAAGACGCCCGACTACTATCTTGTGGCGGACCGCAGTGTGGGAAGTGATGCGTTCCCAGAGATCAGTGAGACGCATAACGTGTTCCTCAACTACCGGAACCCGCAGCGCGTGGTGGAGCTTCTTTCCACTGCGTTCAGCAGCTACGTTCGAGTGAGCAACGATCCGAACAATCGCATCGTGTCGGTGACGGCGCCGCCCGACATGGCGCGGCGGATCGTCAATGAAGTCAGGCGGCTGGACCTGAAGCCGCGACATGTGCTCCTCGACGCTCGAGTCGTTGTGATGGAACGCAACGACCTGCTGAACGTCGGCGTCGAGTGGGGCTGGCCGCAGATCAGCATGGGGACCTTCAGCACCTCCTTCGACACCGGCACAGGGGGGAGCTGGCCTTGGGGAATCCAGATGGGGTACACGCCCGATCAGACCTTCACGGATTCGCTGTTGATGGCGTTGAACCTTCTGCAGCAGAACGGTCAGGCCGATGTGGTCTCCAACCCGCAAGTCCTGGCGCAGGATGGTCGGCTCTCTGAGCTCGGCGTCATCACGGAAGAGTACTTTATTCTGACGCCGAAGGATGCGTCCTCCGCCATGTTCTACATGCAGGCCGAAATGGTGACGATCGAGTCGGGGACGAAACTGAGCATTACCCCGCGCATCGGCGATAACAACGACATCACGCTCGAGATGGCCACAGAGGTCAGCGACAGCGTCCCGAAGGGCGCCGGCAGCGATCTCCCGGTGGTGACGCGACGAACGGCCAGAAACGTCGTCACTGTCAAAGACGGCGGTACCGTGGCGTTGGCCGGCCTGACGGAGAACCGCTCGCGCAGGACCGACAAGCGCGTCCCCGGCCTGAGCAATCTGCCGTTGCTGGGCGAGCTGTTCAAGAATACGGACAACTCGCAGACCTCGCGAGAGATCGCCGTGTTCGTGACGGCCCATCTGGTTCCTGACGGCACGACCGTCCGGGCGTCGTCGCGGCAGATGCCGTCGCAGGCCCTCGGGGCGGGCGCCCAGGTCCCGGCGTCGACGAGCGCAAACTTCGACGACGACCTCCGGCAAAGCATCGTGCGTCTGCCGAGGTGAGAAGCGTTAGCCAAGGAGTGCAGGAGCCGTGCTGATTAGACGACAGACGATAGCAGGTACGGTGACCATCACAGTATTGCTGGCTTCAGTGGTTCTGCAGGTGGCGGGGTGTCGAGCCGAGCCGGTCGAGTGGTCGGAGCTTGGCTCCGGGCAGCGGCGCAGCGCGCCGAGTCAAACGCCCGAGCGAGAACGAGCGCCCCGCCAGGTTCGCGGGGTCCAAATCGTGCCGCAGAGCAACCAGGAAGTGGCCGACCTCAGCTCCGACGACATCGTGCGCATCATGCGTCGGATTGGCTTCCCCGACGACCTGATTCTCGAACTCGGCAGAGACATGCACAGCGCGCTGTTGCGGTCGGGAGCGGCCCGTGTGCTGGATGGGAAGACCGTCGAGGCGATTCTTCGTATCAACGGTCGATACGTGTACATCACGTCGCGCACGCGCGGCACGTTCATTTACGATCCGGCCAGCGGCCAGTTTGGCGGAGCGGCACCGTCGCAATGATCTCACGATGAACGCTGGAGGAACTGAAGAGCCATCGTAGCCCGTTGGGCAGCCCACATCCGGTCAACGCCCCCGCGAACCGGTTGATTCCCTGGAGGAGGGTGGTTCTTTCTTGCCCGGGGGCTGCAACGGTCGCTCGGCTCCCTCTCGTCGCCTCGGTCGCCTCGTCGGCCTGGATCAATTTCATCGTGGCAACCTCCCGCATCTTCGGATTATAATCGGTCGTCGGGCCGGCGAAGAGGCCCGCAGGATTGAGGAACGACGATCGAATGGCGAAGGCTGGTGATGTCAGGCAACGGATGGATCGACTGCGGCGAGAGATCCGAAGGCATGACCATCTGTACTATGTGCTCAGCGACCCCAAGATCGACGACCGGCAATACGATGCGCTGTTCGCCGAGCTCAAGGATCTCGAAGCGGCGCATCCGGAGCTGGTGACCGCCGACTCGCCCACGCAGCGCGTTTCCGGCCGGCCGCTCGAAGGGTTCTCGACCGTGCGGCACGCCGTGCCCATGCTGAGCATAGACAACACCTACAGCGCCGACGAGCTGCGGGCCTTCGACGAGCGCGTCCGTCGGCAGCTCGACACCTCCGAGTACGACTATGTGGTAGAACTCAAGATCGATGGCCTGGCCGTCAGCCTTCGCTATGAAGACGGGACGCTCGTCACCGGCGCCACGCGAGGCAATGGCGAGGTGGGCGACGATGTCACCGCCAATATCCGTACGATCAAGGCGATTCCCCTGTCTCTGCTTGACGGCGACGCGGTCCCGGCCGTCCTTGAGGTGCGGGGCGAGGTGTACATGCCCGCGCGTTCGTTCGCCGAATTGAACCGAATTCGGACGGAGGCGGGCGAGCCGCCGTTTGCCAATCCGCGTAACGCCGCGGCCGGGTCGCTCAAGCTGCTCGACGCCCGCATCACCGCCACGCGCAATCTCGCCTTCTTTGCCTACGCCACCGGCGAGGTCTCGCAGCCGCTGGCGCGCGACCACGATCAAATGCTCGAACGACTCCGGGCCATAGGGCTGCCGGTCAGCCCGCACATCCGACGGGCGAAGAGCATCGACGAAGTCATCGAGATCTGTCTGGCATGGGGTCCGAAGCGGTTCGAGCTGGATTATCAGACCGACGGCATGGTTGTCAAAGTCAATCGGTATGACCAGCGCGACATTCTCGGCGCCACCGGACGGGCGCCCCGCTGGTGCATCGCGTACAAGTTCCCCGCCGAACGCGCCGAGACGGTGGTCGAGTCGATTGCAGTCCAGGTGGGCAAGAGCGGGGCCCTGACGCCCGTGGCCAATCTGGCGCCCGTGTCGCTTTCGGGCACGACCGTCAAGCGGGCCAGCCTGCACAACTTCGACGAGATGCGCCGGCTCGACGTCCGCATCGGCGACACCGTGGTCATCGAGAAGGCCGGCGAGATCATTCCGCAGGTGGTTGAGGTCAAGACCGAACGGCGTCCGCCGGGAGCGAGGCCCTTCGAGGTTCCGAAGAAGTGCCCCGTCTGCGACAGCGAGGTCGTCAAGGACGAGGCGGGCGTGTACGTCCGCTGTCCGAACCCGCAGTGCAGCGGGCAGTTGAAGGAGCGGCTGCGCTACTTCGCCGGCCGGGGTCAGATGGACATCGAACGCCTCGGTGTCTCGCTGATCGAGCAACTGGTCGATCGCGGGCTGGTCCAGGGGTTCGCCGATCTATATCGACTGCGAAAAGAGGACTTGGCGGCGCTGGAGCGGATGGGCGAGAAGAGCGCTCAGAACGTGCTCGATGGGATTGACGACAGCAAGGCCAGACCGCTGTGGCGTTTTCTGGCGGCCCTGGGGATTCGCCATGTGGGCAGCCAGTCGGCGCAGGTGCTGGCCGAGCATTTCGGCTCGCTCGCGGCGCTTCGCGAAGCGAGCCGGGAGGAACTGGAGGCCATCGACCAGATCGGACCGGTCATGGCCGAGAGTATCTATGCCTATTTCCGCGAGCCACGGCACCAGGCGATCATCGACGACCTTCTGGCGGCGGGGGTGGAGCCCCAGGCGGAGGCGGCCCGTGCTCGTACGGGAGCGTTTTCCGGCAAGACCGTCGTGGTCACCGGTTCGCTGGAGTACTTCACCCGGCAGCAGGCGCAGCAGGCGATCAAGGACGCCGGTGGAAAGGCGTCGAGCAGTGTGAGCAAGAAGACGGATTTCGTGGTGGTGGGCGCTGAGCCGGGCAGCAAGCTCGACAAGGCCCGCGAGTTGGGCGTTACCGTGATCGACGAGCGACAATTCATGGAGATGCTTTCAGGAAGGGCGAGATAGCGTGGACGAGCAAGACAAGAAATTCATGATGTCGGCTCTGAAGCTGGCGGAGAAGGGCATCGGCTCGGTCGAGCCCAATCCGGCGGTCGGCTGCTTCATCGTCAAGGCCGGCCAGCTCGTGGGCAAGGGCTACCACAAGAAGTTCGGCGGCCCTCACGCAGAGGTCAACGCCATCGACGACTGCCGGAACCTGAGCATCAAGCCGGAAGGGGCGACGATGTACGTCACGCTCGAGCCCTGCTGCCATGAGGGCAAGACCGGGCCCTGCACCGAAGCGATCATCGCGGCCGGGCTGGCCCGCGTCGTCGTTGCGACGCTCGATCCCTCCCCCCACGCTTCGGGCAAAGGCGTCGAGCGACTGCGCCAGGCAGGCATCGACGTCGAGGTCGGCCTCTGCGAGGAACAGGCCACCCAGCTCAACGCGCCGTTCTTCAAGCACACCACCACGGGCAAGTGCTGGGTCGTCCTGAAATGGGCCCAGAGCCTCGACGGCAGGCTCGCGTACGCCCAGCAGGGCCCCGAGCGGCGATGGATCTCGAACGAGCTGAGCCGCAAGGACGCCCACAAGCTGCGCCGCCGCGTCGGCGCGATCCTCGTCGGCATCAATACGGTCCTCGCGGACGATTGCATGCTGACGCCGCGACCGAGCAAGGGCAAGAAGCCCCTGCGCATCGTGCTCGACAGCACGCTGAAGATTCCGCTGAAGTCGCGCCTGCTGCGCACGCCCAAGGCGAGCCCCATCCTGATCTGCACGCGCCGGGCGGCCCTCGACGCGAACGCCAAACACGCCGAGCGCATCGCCAAGCACGGCGTCGAGCTGCTCGCCTGCGACGGCTCGTCCGAAGTCTGCGATCTGCCGCTGCTGCTCGATGAACTTGGCCGGCGCGGCGTTCAGCAGGTGCTCGTCGAAGGCGGACCGACGGTCCTGGCGTCGTTCCTCAAACAAGGCCTGGCCGATGAAGTCTGTGCGTACGTCTCGCCGAAGATTCTCGGGCCGCAGGGCGCGGTCGATCTGGCCGGACCGATGGCCTCGCTCGCAGACGAGATCGGTCTTACAAACGTCGAGGTCAAGGCCTTCGCCGAAGACGTGCGAATCTCCGGCCGCCTGACGGGGTAATCGGCTCGCCCGGCTGGAAAAAGGCGCGCCGCGAGAAAAACCACTTGACCCGCCGGCCGCTTCGTCGTATACTATGGATGTTGCGGGTGCATACGGAGATCAGTTGGTCTCAAAAGCACGAACCGCGGTATGTGCGACACGGCACATCGCAACAAGGAGACGGGCCTACAACCAGTTCGACTCTTTGTCGCCCTCGTCTCCTTATTTTTATGCGCTCATTTCGCCCTACGTGGCTTCCTCGACGATGCGGATTTCCTCGTCGGTCAGGCCGTACAGCTCGTAAACCAGCCGGTCGATCTCCTTGTCCGTCGCGTCGATCTGACGCTGAGTCCAGTCCGCAAGCCACGGACGCGAAGCACCCATGCCGTTGTCTGTGACAACGCCCTCATAAAACGCGGTCTGTCCCTCGGCTATCCTCACCAACATAGGGTTCGATGAGTTTGCGTGTTAATCGGCGTATGAGATCAATGAGTTGGCTGAGTTGTTTGTCCTCTTCTTCGGTACCCCAGGGTGACACAAGGTTCCCATGCATAACTTCGTGGCGCACCCTTGTCCAAGCTACCTGGTTTTCGCGTCTCAGTATCTTCTGACACACGAGAGCCTTCAAATGGTTGTCGATCTTGGCCCTTGGATTGCAGGGGATTAGCAATCGAACGAGGCCTTCAGCGACGCTCGAGAGAGTCATACATAGAACCCACCTCGATCCCTGAGTGGCACGAATGATCTCATCATAGAAGCGTGTGATAGCGTGTGGTTCAAAATTCGGATGCCCATCGGCAGTTCTATCCTCTGCAATCATTTGAAGTAAGCTGGCATAAAGTTTCCAGAAGTCCTTTCTCAGGCCAGCATGGTCATCTCCGAGAAGCGAGGCGACACCCAAGCCGGGGTATTCCCCAAGTGAGGGGCGGAGCCATACATGTGCAGTTCGATCGCCGAAATTGCGCGCGACAAGGCGAGGGTAAATGCGTTGGCCAAGCAGAATACGGAGGGGTTCACAAACCCAGTTCTCCGCATACGGGTGTCTGAGCCTGGTACTTGTCTCGGCTGTCAACCAGAGGGTATCACTCGAAGGTCTATAGAAAAACGTAACTTCAGAATCAAGCACCTGGACAGTTTGTTGCCCAGCACTGCATTTCCGTTCGATTTCGACATCATCTATACTCGTCACAGTTAGCATCGACTTGCTCATTGGTACGCAGAACTTCGGTTGAAACACAAGTTCTATGCTTGATTTGTCCGACACCCAGTCCCCCGTGGCACGAGTTACTAAAGAGTTGATTCTGCCCTTTAATAGCCAACCGCGATTACGGATTGTCTGCGGCTCTGGCCGTGTCCACCCACAGTGCCACTCAATTCCTTGATAGTCCGTCATAACCAGGGTGAATTGGTCACGGATCTCATATGCATTCTTGTGTGCTCGGCCCAGTTGGCGGATAGCATCCACCTCATTTGCGGCTGTTGCGTACATCGTGAAGTCGATATCGGTCGCGCTTCTGATATCGACATGGCCAGGACCAACAAAAACAGGCTGGCAATAGTCGTTGCCTATGATACGCATTTCCGCACAGTCGATGGTGGTCGGCAGCGCGGACAAACGCCCTTTCCAATGATCTAGTGTCCTCATGCCCACTATTTCCACAAAATGGTAGTGACAATTTGTATCATCCAGATTCTATTGATAGTCACGTGATGTCCTTTCAGCGTTCGCGCGTATGAGTCCGTCAATGGTTCACATTATAGCTCATCGCACAGCAAGATGGGCGAATGTGTTACATGATTCCCCTTCCCCGACGATGCGGATTTCTTCGTCGGTCAGGCCATATAGCTCGTACGCGGGCCGCTCGATCTGCGCATCGGTCGCGTCGATTTGACGCTGGATCGCGTTGCGCTCGAAGGTCTCGATGCGTCTGGCGACGGCTTCAGGTAACGGCATTGGATCGGGCTCCTTGCTTCTTTCCCTCCGGGTATCGGCCGGTCGCTCCGGCCTATCGTTCATATCGGCAACCCAGGGCCCCCGCATTTAGGGCCAAGTCCGAAAAAAAGCCGGCGGGGCGAGGAAATTGCGGTTTCATCCGCAGGCAGTTCGGTCGGGCTGTGCAGGGCGAGGCATGCCTCGCCCGTGTGTGTGAAGATTTCCGGGCGAGGGGACGGTCGCTTGTGGTGGTGGCGCCTGAGGCTCCGTTGCGCATTTGTGGTGACGTGCCTGCGGCGGGTTGTCCTGTTTGTAGTGACGCCGTGAGGCGTTATCACCATTCGGTGGGAGATATGCCCTGACGGGCACACTACGAACGGCCCACCATCGCCAAGCCCTGCGGGTCCATGCGACTTCGCTGGGCGCAAGCTCCCAGGCGGCCAGCGGCGGTTCTCTGTGCCCGAAGTGGCCTCGCCCGGAAATCTTCACACACACCCTCGCCCCTGCCGGAGCTGGATGGGGTTGCGTTTTGGTGGCCGATCGGGTTTGATGGGGACTTGGTGCGGCGTTGGGGTGGGGGTGGTTTGTCGAGAGTGGCGACAGGGGTTTTCGGGAGGTGTTCATGGGTAAGGCAACTTTGGTGGCGTGGATGATGGCTCTGGCGGCTCTGGCGGGGCCGGCGGCAGGGCAGGTGGGGGATGCGGCGTGGCTGTGTCTGTTCGACGGCAAGACGCTCGACGGCTGGAAGGCCAGCGAGAACGTCGGGACGTTCACGGTGCAGGACGGGGCGATCGTCGCGCACGGGGCGCGGAGCCACTTGTTCTATACGGGGCCGGTCGAGGACGCGCAGTTCACCGGCTTCGAGCTGAAGGTCGATGTGATGACCGAGCCGGGCGCTAACGGCGGCGTCTACTTCCACACGCGGTATCAGGAGACGGACTGGCCCCGGCGGGGGTTCGAGGTCCAGGTCAACAACAGCTTCGCCGCCGACCCACGCAAGACCGGCAGCCTGTACGGCATTCAGGACGTGCGGACCGCCGTGGCCGAGGACAAGGTCTGGTTCACCCAGCACATCATCGTGCGGGGCAACCATGTCACCGTGTTCGTCGACGGCAGGAAGGTGGTGGACTGGACGGCGACGGATCGGCAGCTCCGGGGCGGCACCTTCGCGCTGCAGGGCCACGATCCCGGCAGCGTCGTCCGCTACACGAACATCTACGTCAAGCCGCTGCCCGTGCTGGATTTCCCCATCGTGGACTATCACGTGCACTTGAAGGGCGGCCTGACACTGGATGAGGCGATCGCGATGTCGCAGCGGCGCGGCGTCAAGTTCGGCATCGCCGAGAACTGCGGCGTCGGCTTCCCCACCACCAACGACGCGGCGTTGGAGCCGTTTCTCCAGCAGCTCGAAGGCCGGCCGGTGTACCGGGCCATGCAGGCCGAGGGACGCGAGTGGGTGACGATGTTCTCGCCCGAGACGATTGCGAAGTTCGACTACGTCTTCACCGATTCGATGACGTGGACGAACGACGCGGGCAAACGGATGCGTCTGTGGATCCCCAGCGAGGTCGAGATCGGCGACAAGCAGGCCTTCATGGACACGCTGGTCGAGCGGACGGTGGGGATTCTGACAAACGAGCCGATCGACATCTACGTCAATCCGACCTTCCTGCCGGCGGAGATCGCCGACGAATACGATGCGCTCTGGACCGACGCGCGGATGGACAAGGTGATTGCGGCGGCGGTCAGGAACGGCGTGGCCATCGAGATCAACGCGCGGTATCGCCTGCCGAGCGAGCGATTCGTTCGCAAGGCCAAGGCGGCGGGCGCCAAGTTCTCGTTCGGGACCAACAACGGTAGCAATGACGACCTGGGCGAGTTGGCGTACAGCCTGATGATCGCGCGCCGCTGCGGCCTGACCGCGAACGACATGTTCGTGCCCAAGCCCGACGGCCAGAAGCCCGTGCAGACGAAGGGCCTTCCGAAGTAGCGCCGGCCCGACCGATTAGAACTGAAGGTGCGGGCACGCGCCGGTGAGGACCTTGCTGCCGTTGTCGGTGATCAGGATGTCGTCTTCGATGCGGACGCCCAGCTTGCCGGGGATGTAGACGCCGGGCTCGATGGTGAGGATCTGCCCGGCCTGCAATGTTCCTTCGGACTCGGGCCGGAGGAACGGGTCCTCATGGATCTCGAGTCCGATGCCGTGTCCGGTGCCGTAGCCATAGACCGGAAACCCGCTGTTACGTACGACCTTGCGAGCGGCTTCGTCCACGTCGCGAAGCTTCGCTCCCGCTCTGGCGACGGAGATCGCGGCGGCCTGCGCCCTGGCGGTCACGTCGTAGGCGCGCCGGTACGCGGCGCTGGGTTTGCCCAGGACGAAGCATCGCGTGATATCCGCTGTATACCCGCCGAATCGGGCGCCGAAGTCGATCAGGATGGTGTCTGTGTTCCTCAGCTTTCTGGGGCCCGGCTGATGGTGTGGCCGTGACGCATTGGGTCCGAAGGCGACAATGGTTTCAAATCCCGGCTTGCACCCCAGTCGTCGGATCTCCAGATCGAGGATACCGACCAGTTCGCTTTCGCAGATTCCCGGCTTGAAAAACGCGGTCGTCTTCGCCAGCGCCCGGGCGGACAGCGCCGCCGCCTTCTTGATCGCGGCGACCTCTGTGGCATCCTTGACGCTGCGGAGCCCTTCAGTGGTCCCACTGACGCTCCTGAGCGGGACACGCAGACCCTTCTTGAGAGCCTCGTAGGCGGCCAGCGAGACGGACTTGTCGATCGCCATGGTGCGCACGCCTTTGAGCTTTGCGACCAACTGAGCGGCGGCCTCGGTTATGACGCCTTTACGCTGCACGAGGGTGGTTCGCACGCATTCCTTGCGGGCCTGCTCGATGTAGCGGCTGTCGGTGATGAGGTACACTGCCTTTTGGGTGATTGCCGCCCAACTGTCCTCGCCACTGAAGGTGATTACGTAGGTCACGTCGGCGGCTTTGGTCAGGATCAGGCAGTCGATTCCCTTTTCGCGGAGTTGGCGGCGAATGTCCTTTATGCGGTTCTGCGCCGGTGCGATTCGCATGGGTCCTCCGACAATTCCTCTGTCTTGGTTCGCATGGGGGCGGACAAGAGGTCGCCCAACAGGCATACCTACCAGGAAAACGCTCTCGATGGAAGCGCGGGCCGTCCCTTTTTCTGCCTTGCCCGATTGGGTCGGAGCCATTAGAATGGCGGTCTGTTTCGATAAGATTTCCTAATTATTTGTTAAGTTGTTTATCTTATGTTGTTGCCAATTCGGGTGAACATCCAGCCGCGACGCACGCCGTATGCCAACTATGTGCTGATCGCGGTCAATATCGTGATCTTCCTCCTGCAATTCGCGATTCATCCACAAACGGGACAGCTTGCCTTTCGGTCCTGGGTCAGCGACTTCATGCTGGTGCCCAGAGTCTCACCCTGGTGGACGTTTGTGACCTACGCGTTTCTGCACCACGATTTCTGGCACATCCTGTTCAATATGTTCTTCCTGTACCTCTTCGGCAAGAACGTCAACGACAAGCTCGGCCATCTGGCGTACACCGTCTTCTACGTTTGTGGTGCGGTCTTCAGTGGGCTGGGCCATGCCTTGCTTCACGCTGCTACGCCGGTGCCTACGCTGGGGGCCAGCGGTGCCGTGGCGGCCGTGACGGGGGCCTATCTGGTCCTGTTCCCTCAGTCGCTGCTGACGATCATCTACTGGTTCTTCTTCATCGGAACGATCCAGGTTCCGGCGATGTATTTCATTGCCCTGAAGATGATCTTCCTGGACAACATCCTGGCCCGGGGCCGCAGCAGCATCGCCTACGATGCCCATCTGGCCGGCTACGCCTTCGGCATCGGCGTGACTCTCCTGCTGTTAGCGACGCGGCTGGTCAACGCGAACCAACTCGACCTGTGGGCCATGATCAAGCGATGGAATCGTCGTCGTCGATATCGAGACGTTGTCGCTGGTGGCTACGACCCATTCTCCGGCACAGGGGGCTCTCGGCCCGTGAAAGGCCCAGAGGCCCACAAGAGCTTTGCCGAGAAACAGAAGGATGCAGACGTACGCGATTTGCGGAGTGCGATCAGCCAGCGGTTTGACGAGCACAATCTTCCTGCGGCAGCCGATCTCTACGTCCAATTGATGGGCATCGACAGCGAGCAGGTGCTGCCCCGCCAATACCTTCTGGATATCGCCAACCAGTTGGCCAGCAGCCAGCGGGCCTCTGAGGCGGCTTGGGCGTACAGCCAGTTCCTGGCCCATTACGGGGGGTACGAGCATGCCGAACAAGTGGAACTCATGCTGGGCATCTTGTACTCCCGCTATCTGGACAAGCCGCAAGAGGCCCTCAAGCACCTGCAACGCGCCGCAGAGAGGCTCTCCGACCCGGCCCAGGTCAAGATGTGCCAGGACGAGCTGGCCAGGCTCCAGAGCTGACGGTTGGACTTTTTTCGCCCACATGGCGATGGTGCGACTTGACACTTGACAAGATCGCCCAGAGCCGGTAATTTCACAGGCGAAGGATCGACCTGCCAGCGGGCCGTTTCTGATGCATCGATGGGAATATCTGAATAGGAGGCAATAAAGATGCAAGCTCGCATGAAATCTTCCAGGCGTGCGGTGCGAATAGCGTCGGGGGGGCGTTTGCCGTTTCTTCTGCTGACGCTCGGGGTGTTGACCCTGACGGGTGCGGTGTGGGCCCAGCAGGATGCGAATCTCGCGTCGGTGCCCGAGGCGGCGACGGTGGCCCCGGATGCCGGCGGGCCGTTCGTTGCCGAGGTGACCGGAAACGACGTGTATCTCCGATCGGGCCCCGGCACCAATTTCTATCACTGTGGCAGGCTCTACAAAGGCGACCGTGTTCAGGTCGTCAAGGTCCAACAGGGCTGGTCCTGCATTGTCCCGCCGCCGGGATGTTTCTCATGGATTGCGATGCAGTACGTCAGCATCAATATGGAGAATCCGACGCAGGGGATCGTCACAGGCGACAAAGTGGGTGTGTACGCCGGCTCGGATTACGTCGAGCCCATCCATTCCACGAGCAGGCAGGTTGTGCTCAACCGGGGCCAGATGCTCAAGCTGCTGAGCGAGGAGAAGGACGACTACTACAAGATCGCACCACCCGAAGGCGCATATCTGTGGGTCAGCAGCCAGTTTCTTCAGCCGGTGAGATCGCCGATGGAGGCCGCTTCCGTTGGAATTGCCGCGACTCCAGACGCGACGGTCGAGACGCCGGCGACGGCCGAGGAGTTGCAGACCGAGTCCGATCTGCTCGATGCGTATTACGCCCTGAGCAAACTGGTCAAAGAAGAACGCAACAAGCCGATGGCTCAGCAGGACTACTCCGAGTTGAAAGAGAAGCTCCGCGAATTGGCGGAGAACCCCATCGGCGGGCGGGCGACGCGTTATGCGGATTTCACACTGAAGCAGGTCGAGCGGTTCGAGTTGGCGGGCACCGTCGCCAAAGAAATGGCGATGCAGAGCAAGGAGCTTGAGAAGGTTAGCGAGAGGATCAGCGAAGCCAGAGATGTCCGATTGGCTCAGATCGATGACTTGGGCAGATTCGCTGTTATCGGGAAGCTGGAGACGACGAGCGTCTATGCACAGCCTGTGGGGCAGGCCCAGCGTTATCGCATTCTCGACGAATCGGGACGGACGATCTGCTATGTTGCGCCGACGGGGGCTGCCGTCGGCAAGGATTTGAGCGGGCTGATCGGTCGCAAGGTCGGTCTGGTTGGAGAGATTCAGCCACATCAGGCGACCGCCCGTGCGTTCGTGGAGTTCTCCGAGATTGTTCCGCTCGATTAGCACGCTTGACGCGAATCCCGTTGGGTTCTCGGGATTCGTATTTCTGTCGCTACAACAACGAAGTCGCGCCCTTTGAGGACGCGACTTCGTTTGTTGTAGTTGTTGTTCTCAAGCCGGTGATCCGGTATGAAGGACTGCGAGCAGGATCAAGCTCTGCCCGGTACCGGTGCAATATCGTCCGGCGGGGCAATCACGTCACCCTTTTCAAAGTCATCGGGGGTTGGCTTCAGAGTGAGGTGATAATATGGCGAGTTCTCATTGTCTACGACGTCCTTCCAGCGGACCAGCTTGCCGGTGTAGGCGGCGATGCGGCCCATGATGGCCGTAAGGGTTGAGGTCGCGACGTCCCGTGCCTCGTTGATTGGATTGCCGCCTATGATGCTTTCCAGCATGTTGACGTGGGACTGGACGTAGGGGTTGCGGTCGGCGAATTCGGGAACCGCGATTTCCTTGGCCGCTTTGAGTCCTCCGCTGCCCCAGGTTTCGCCCTGTGTGCCCCGGAAGAACTCGCGGACGCCACCGTCGGTGCCGTTGATCTGGCGGCACATGCTGTGGATGCGGCAGCCGTCGCCGTAGTCGAAATCGATGCTGAAGAAATCGAACTGATTGCCGGTCTTGCGGCGGGCGCGGCCACCGAACCCGAGGGCCGAAGTGGGTATGCGGCCGGTGTACCAGTTGGCGACGTCGATGTTATGGACGTGCTGTTCGACGATGTGATCGCCCGACATCTCGGTGAAGCTGACCCAGTTGCGGATCATGTAGTCGGCGTCGCTCTCGTTGGGATCTCTGGTCTTGTACCACAGGGCGCCGCCGCACCACCAGACCGCGCCGCCGGCGATCTCACCGATGGCGCCGCGCTCGACGGCGTGTTGGATTCGCTGGTAGGCCGCTTGGTGTCGGCGCTGCGTGCCGGCTACGACGGCCAGCCCCTTCTGCCTGGCGATCTCGCCGGCGGCGATGACCTTGCGGCCGCCGGGCGGGTCGACGGCGACCGGCTTTTCCATGAACACGTGCTTTCCCGCGCGAACCGCTGCATCGAAATGCACCGGACGGAAGTTCGGCGAGGCGGCCATCAGAACGATCTCGGCGTTGGTGTCGAGCAGATGCTTGTAGCCGTTGGCGCCATCAAAGCATCGCGATTCCGGCACGTTGTACTTCCTGCCGGTGGCCACGGCTCGGTTCTTGAACCAATCGTGGGTCGCGACGACCTCCAGCTCTACGCCGAGGATTTCAGCCGCCTCGAAGCAGTTCTCCAAGGCCCCGTTGCCCCGTCCGCCGCAGCCGATCAGGGCGACGCGGAATTTACGCTTCGCCTGAGCGGCAAACAGCACGCTCTTGCCGGCCAGAACGGCCGCCATCCCCGCGGCCGAACTCGTGATGAAACGCCGGCGCGAGAGATTCCCCATGTCGTTGGTAAGACTCTGACTCATAGGATGTTCCTTTCGCACAACGTTACTGCTGCATTCGCTGCGCCCGGCCGAGGATCAGACCTCGAAGTCGTCACAGGCTCGATAGGCGTCGATCACGGCTCGTTCGCCTTCCTTGCCCCCTCTGCTCCTGCCATGCTCCATGCACAGGACGCCTTGATAGCCTTTTCTGTAGATGTGCCGGAAGATGTTCTTGTAGTTGATTTCGCCGGTGCCGGGCTCTCGCCGTCCGGGGTTGTCGCCCAGATGGAACGCCGCGATCTCGCTCCAGGCCATGTCGATGTTCGGAATGAGGTTGCCCTCGGAGATCTGCTGATGGTAGAGATCATTGACGATCTTGCACGAGGGGCTGTTGACGGCCCGGCAGACCATGTAGGTCTGGGGGATCTTCTGGAGGAACAGGCCCGGATGATCGCGCCACCAGTTGAGCGGTTCGAGCACGATCACGACGCCGGCCGGCTCGGCAATCTCGACGCAGCGCCGCAGGTTGTCGATCAGGTTGGCCGTCTGGTAGTCCGTCTCCATTCGCTGGCTGATGCAGCCGGGGGCGATCAGGGTCCACTTGGAGTTGGTTCGCTTGGCGACCTCGACGGCCTCTTTGGTCCGGCCGACGATGTAGTCCTGGAATTCCTTGTCCTGCGTGACGAATGTGGCCTTGCCAAACTCGGCGTACATGACGTACGGCCCCATCATCATGCCCAGACGGTCCATTTCGGCGGCGATCTTCTCCTGGAGTTCGGGCGGCCGGCCCATCAGGCCGTTGTCGAACATCGCGGTGAAGCCCTCGTCGGCCATGAACTTGAGTTGGTCGATTGGGTTCTTGCCGGCGTGCTCCTGGAACGCGCCGAGGCTGGGTGCGTACTTGAGTTTGAACTTCTTGTTCGTCTGGGCCTTGGCCCCGGAAGACATGGCAGAGGCCGTCATCGCCGCCACGGCGGCGGTCCCGAGGAAGCGACGGCGCGACACAGAATGCTGATGATCCATGGTGATGCTCCTAAATACTGCGATTGGAATACACCCCTCCTCCGCGAAGGCAAACATGCTTCGCGGGGGTATGGTTGGGCCCGGAGCGAGCATCGTTCGACGCACCCGGAGTCGGATGCGTCAAACGATGACGTTGGCTCAAGGCAGATCGCTTGAGGCACTACTTCTTCATGGGGGTCCACTTCTGTTTGCTCTTGCTGCTGGCGACGACGGTCTCGATGAAGAGCATGCCGCGCACGCCTTCGTTGACGCCGGGGAAGTCCGCTGCCAGCGGATCGGGTTTCTTGCCTTCGATGGCGCTCTTGACGGTTTCGGCGAAGTTGGTGTAGTTATTGGCGAAGGCTTCGAGAAAGGCCTCCGGGTGGCCGGCGGGTATGCGGCTGTTGCGGGTGGCCGCGGCGCTGTAGCCGGCGACGTAGTCGTTGCCGCGTTTCCAGACCTCTTCCGGCTTGCTCGGCCGACGGACGTACAAATAGTTCGGATGCTCCTGGTGCCATTCGAGGCTCGCCTTCTCGCCGTGGACCCAGATGGCCAGGTTGTTCTCTTCGCCGTGGGCGATCTGGCTGGCGTGCAGCACGCCCTTGGCGCCGCCTTCGAGCTTGAGCAGGCAGTTGCAGTCGTCGTCCAGAGATCGGCCTGGCACGAACGTCGTCAGTTCGGCGCAGATGTCCGTGATCTTCAGGCCCGTGATGTATTCGGCCAGATTCGCCGCATGCGTCCCGATGTCACCGACACAGCCGCCGGCGCCGCTCTGCTTCGGATCGGTGCGCCAGCTTGCCTGCAGGTTGCCGGTCTTCTCCAGTGCCGTGGCCAGCCAGCCCTGCGGGTACTGGACCACGACCTTGCGGATCTTGCCGACGTCGTTCTTCTTGACCATGTCACGAGCGAGCTTGACCATCGGATAGCCGGTGTAGTTGTGCATCAGCCCGAAGACCAGGCCTTTCTTTTCGACCAGCTTTTGAAGCTCCTTGGCCTCCTTGCTGGTCAGGGTCATCGGCTTCTCGCACATCACATGGAATCCGGCCTTGAGCGCATCGCGCGCGATGGGGAAGTGCCAGTTGTTCGGCGTCGTCACGGCAACGAAGTCGATCCGGTCGCCTTCCGGCAGGGCCGACTCGGCCTTGAGCATATCCTGGTACGTGTTGTAGACGCGCTTGGGGTCGAGATAGAGCTGCTTGCCCATCTGTTGGGACTTCTTGGGGTCGATGTCGAACGCTCCGGCCACCAGCTCGATTTCCCCGTCCAGACGGGAGGCCTTGCGATGCACCTCGCCGATGAATGCCCCAGGGCCTCCGCCAACCAAACCCATTCTCAACTTGCGGTTGATTGCCATACCTACTCCTTTCAATTCACTGTGCTGTGGACGAAGTGTGTTGGGCGAGTCTGTCTGCCAAACTTCATGTACCCCACTAAATGGTGTCTCCCATAGACAAGACTCCGTCGATTATAGGGGTTCCGGCAGACGACGCAAGCGCCAAAAACGGCGGTCTCGGGCGTGATTTCCGCCCGCCAAGCACCGGCGGAGGCCAAGTTTGGGTTGACAGGGTTGCGCTGGGCCTATACACCTTCTCTTACGCCATCGGGGCGATCGCAAGGGCTGTCCTGTCAGGTGAACGAGGTGATATGCAGACCGATATCCGTACCGTCTCTGCGGACCTGTATTTCCTCCCCGTGCAGACGCGGGTGCCGCTGAAATTCGGGCCCGAGACCCTGACCTCGGTGATCTGCGCGCGGGTCTGCGTGGGTGTGACGGACCGGAAGGGCCGGCGAGCTGAAGGATGGGGGGAGACGCCCCTCAGCGTCCAGTGGGTCTGGCCCAGTGGGCTCGGCTATCAGGAGCGCTGTGACGCCATGCAGCGGTTCTGCACGATTCTGGCGGAGGCTTGGGCCCATTTCTCCGACGAAGGGCACCCCCTCGAACTCGGTCACACCTTCATCGAGTCCATTCTGGGCGGGCTGCTCGAGCGGTTCAACGCCGAGCGGGGGGCCGGCGCCGAGCCGATGCCCTGGCTGGCGGCCTTGGTCTGTTGCTCGGCCTTTGACATCGCCCTGCACGACGCTTACGGCAGGCTCGTCGATCGTGACATCTACACGACCTATAATGCCGAGTTCATGAACGCTGATCTGTCCCGTTTCCTGGAGCCGGCCGAGGGCAGCGGTGTATCGTTCGCGGGCCGGTATCCGGCGGACTTCCTGGTTGCCGAGCCGCCTTCGACACTGCCTGCCTGGCACCTGGTCGGTGGCAAAGACCTGCTCGATACCTCCGAGCTGACGGGTGCCGAGCCCGACGACGGCTATCCGGTACTGCTGGCCGACTGGATCCAGCGGGACGGGTTGACGTGTCTGAAAGTGAAGCTTCGTGGCGACGACGCAGAGTGGGACTTCGACCGGCTGGTCCACATCGGGGAGATCGCCATCGAGAACGGGGCGATCTGGCTGACCAGCGACTTCAACTGTACCGTGACCGACCCGGCCTACGTCAATGCGATTCTGGACAGGCTTCTGTGGGAGCAGCCGCACATTTATCAGATGATCCTCTACGTCGAGCAGCCGTTCCCGTACGATCTGGAGGCAAACCGGATCGACGTGCATAGCGTCTCGGCTCGTAAGCCCCTGTTTATGGACGAAAGCGCCCACGATTGGCGGCTGGTACGGCTGGGACGCGAGCTGGGTTGGACGGGCGTGGCGCTCAAGACGTGCAAGACGCAGACCGGGGCGCTGCTGAGCCTGTGCTGGGCCAAGGCCCACGGCATGACGCTCATGGTCCAGGATCTGACCAATCCGATGCTGGCGCAGATTCCGCATTGCCGGCTGGCTGCCCACGCCGGCACGATCATGGGGGTCGAAACCAATGCGATGCAGTTCTACCCGGCCGCCTCTGCACGAGAAGAGGCGGTCCATCCGGGCCTGTATTGCCGACGCGATGGACACGTTGACCTGTCCACGTTGAGCGGCGCGGGGTTCGGCTACCGGCTTGACGAGATCGAGCGCCAACTGTCCGAACGAGCGGCCGGCTTCTCGATGTGAATGGATGGCAGACAACCACGACGGGTGGCAGCCTCAAGGCCGAAGGCCTTGGGGATGGCGACGAGTGAGACCATCCCCAAGCTTCGCTTGAGGCTGCCACCCAGACGAAATGCACGATAGAACAGTGTTATGGAGTAATCGAGATGGCGAAACTGAGTGCCTTTGCAGATGAAGTGACCGAAGACTTTCGTTCACAGGTGGAGTTCCTGGCCAAAGAGCGGATCGGGTATATCGAGCCGCGGTTCGTCAATCGCAAGAACATCATGGACCTGAACCGGTCAGAGTTGGATGAAGCCCGCAAGATGATCCGCGATTGCGGCCTGAAGGTCAGCGCAATCGGCTCGCCGATTGGGAAGGTCAAGCTGGACGAACCGTTCGAGCCGCACCTGGACAGGTTCAAGCACGCGGTCGATCTGGCGCAGTTCTTCGAGACGCCCTTCATCCGGATGTTCAGCTACTACGCGCCCGAGGGCAAGAACATCGACGACTATCGCGACCGGGTGCTGGAGCGGATGGCGGCCAAGGTGCAGGTGGTCGAAGGCACCGACGTAACGATGGTGCACGAGAACGAGGCCCACATCTACGGCCACACCGCCGAGAACTGCGCCGATCTGGTCGAGGCCGTCGGTTCCGACCGGTTGCGGCTGGCCTATGATCCCGCCAACTTCGTCTGGGGCGAGAAGATCACCAACAACGTCGAGGTCTGCTGGCCGGTGATGAAACCGTATGTGGCGCATATCCACATCAAGGACTGGAAGCTCGGTGCGCCCGACGTCGGCAGTTTGCCGGGGCAGGGCGACGGGCAGATCAAGGAGCTGCTGACCGAACTGGCGGCGATGAACTACGACGGCTGCATGACGATGGAGCCTCACCTCAAGACGGGCGGGCAGTTCGGCGGCTCGACTGGGCCGGAGCTGTTCTCCAAGGCCATCGCCGCCGTCCGCAAGCTGGCCGACCAGGTGGGTCTGGCGTGTGACTGATTCCCTGCACCAGAGGAGATTTCGATGAAGACGTGGAATTTTGGGATCGTAGGATCGGGCCTGATCGCCGATTTTCATGCCAGGGCCATCGGCGACATTCCCAATGCGAAGTTCACCGCCTGCTGTGACAAGGTCTTCGAACGGGCCAAGGCGCTGGCGGACAAGTACGGCGCCAAGGCGTTCGACAACTATGACGACATGGTCAAGAGTGACGACGTGGACATCGTCACCATCGCGACGCCGAGCGGCCTGCACATGGAGCCGACGATCGCAGCGGCCGAGGCGGGCAAGCACGTGCTCTGCGAGAAGCCGCTGGAGATCACGCTCGAGCGGATCGACGCGATGATTGCGGCACACGAGAAGGCCGGGACGCGCCTCGGCGGCATCTTCCCCTATCGCTTCAACAATCTCATGTTGCCGTTGCGCGACGCGATCAGCTCCGGCCGGTTCGGGACCATCACCTACGCCGGCGTCTACGTCCCCTGGTGGCGGACCGACGAATACTACAAGGATTCGTGGCACGGGACGTGGAAGCTCGACGGAGGCGGGGCCCTGATGAACCAGTCGATCCACATGATCGACATGCTGTGCGATCTGATGCCACCCATCGAATCGGCGCAGGCGTTCACCGCGACGCTCGGCCACAAGATGGAGGCCGAGGACACGGCGGCGGCGGTCCTTCGCTATTCGACCGGCGCGCTGGGCGTCATCTACGGGACGACATCGTCGTTTCCGGGGCAGTATCGTCGTTTCGAGATCACCGGAACGCGGGGCACGGTGATCAACGTTGAGAACAGCATTACGCTGTGGGAGTTCGCCGACAAGCAGCCGGACGATGTTGAGGTTCGCAAGCAGTTCATGAAGATCGAAGGCGGCGGTGGAGTCGCCGATCCGGCCGCGATCGACTACGAGAACCACACGAGGAACTTCAAAGCGTTCCTCGATGCGCTCGAGAACGACGAGGAGTTCTGGATCGACGGTCCGGAGGCCCGCAAAGCGGTCGAAGTGATCCTCGCGATTTACGAATCCGCCCGCGCAGGTAAGCCGGTCAAGCTGTAGGGCAATCGGGTTCTTACAGGGTGTTGTCGGTCTTGAGAGTGTGCGTGATTGCATCGACGGTGGTCGTCACGTGGAGGCGTCGGTACTTGTGCACGTCCAGCTTCGACGGCTTCTCGCGGGTAAACTTGAGGCCTCGACCGGTGACGATCTCTTTCTGGTCTTTAACGAAGTCGATGTATTGCAGCAGCGCCCAGGCGCTGTTGTTCCATCGCATCTGGTAGCCTCTCTGGTGAGCTTGGCGTGCCATCATGAATCGCTTCTTTTCGCTGAAGACCAGATAGTCGAGCGCCTGGGCGATTTGTTCGACCGAAGGCTCACCCGGATCGACGAGGATGCCTCTTGCGAAGCGACCGATGATCAGGCCTTCGGGACACTTCCGATTCGAGTGGATCAATTCCCTGGCGTAGCGGAACTTCGTCGTGACAGCGATCCGGCCCGAACCCAGTGTGTCGGCCAGGATGCCGCTGGAGATCTGCTGCATGTTCAGATAGGGCAGCAGCATGACGTTCGTGGCGCCGTAGAGCCTCAGCAGCGTGTTCTCGTCCAGGAACGAGTCGAGAAAGACGAGATCGTAATCCCCAAAACCGGCGGCGCTCAGCTCTCTGGTCCGGCACCACGCGACCTTCGCCTCGTCCAGGGCCTGCTCGATCGTTGCCATGAACCGGCGGTGCGGCTCACCACCTTCGGCCTTGATGAATTCCGGGTGTGACTGGCCTGCGATGAGGTAGACCATTTGCCTGCGCTGCGCATCGGTGCATGATTCCTGGAGGAAGCGGCCGTAGGCGCGGATCCCGTACTGTACGCCCTTGTCCGGCGAGAGCAGCCCCAGTGTCGTGATCAGAAAGCGGTCTTCCAGTCCGTATTCCTGCTTGATCGACAGGCGATTGAACTGGGAGGGATTCTGCATACGAATGCCGTGATCGATGTGCTTGAGCTTGATGTGGGGGATTCCATAGGTCTCGGATTCGAGAATCTGGATCGCACTTTCAGTAGTGACGATCAGGCCGTCGCTGTACCTGGCCAGGTCCTGAATGGTCTGCCTCTGGTGGGCGTCCGGCTCGTCGAGAACGGTGTGCAGATAGACCAGCGTATCGAGCCCGCGATCGCGAAAGGCCTTGGCCATCTCGACGAAGTTGGTGCCTCGCCCGTCGTTGCCCTGCGGGTCGGGGTCGAGCCCGAACTCGTGTTGCAGGACCACCACAGTCGGGCTGCGCGCCTCGGCCGCCCGCGTGCAGATGTGAACGATCGTATCGTGCCAGGACTTGGGTCGGTACTGGTCGATGACGAGGTCGACGGGGATGTCATAGGGCCCGTGTCTGTTGTCGATGGCGGCGATGCGGATGTGGCCGACCTCGGCTGTGAAGTGCGCCAGCGCCGTCGCCAGATCGCGCGAGAAGGTGCCGATCCCACACCGTCGCGGCGGATACGTGCTCACGATTCGAATGTTGTATGGCATGAAGGGTCAACCTCCTGTGATCCCATCGCGTCCGAGGTCGTTTCCGTGAACTCGAGCTGCCGGCGTCGTCAGATCGAAGCCATGACTCCTCGAACGTAACCGACCGACTCGGCCAGACCCGGCATGGGATCGTCGGCGTCCTTTTCGTACTCGAATGACACGATTCCGGCGTAGTTGATCTCGACCAGCGTTCGGATGAACTTCGGGATGTCGATCACGCCGCGACCGATCTCGCAGGTGCTTCCTCTCGCCTCGGCCGCGGTGACGTCCTTGATGTGGACGTCGAGCAGCCGGTCGGCATACTTGCGGGCCGACTCCGATGGGTCCACGCCGGAACGCATGGTGTGGCCGATGTCGTTGCACAGGCCGATCCGTTTGTCGAGGTTCTTGATTCTCTCATAGGCGGTCGAAGGCAGCGGATACACCTTGTCGCCCGGGCCATGATTGTGGATGGCGACTTTGATATCGTATTCCTTGACCTTCTGATTCACGAGCGGCAGCAGGTCGTAGCTGGGCACGCCGATGATGGTCTCCATGCCGGCGGTCCTCGCATAGTCGAACGCCTGGTGGACCTGCGTCTCGTTCCGCATGTAGACCACGCCGCAGCCGTAGAGCGTCAGGCCTGCGTCTTTGACCTTCGCGGCCGCTTCCCGAATCTGTTCGGGGCTGCTGTCCATCGCCAGATGGAAGTCTTTCAGCGCGATGTGCGTCAGGCCGACCCGCCTGGTCATCTTCAGGGCCTGGTCCAGGTCGAACTTGCGAAGGGTATACGAGGCCATGCCCAGGTGGAATTTGAGCTTCTTGCCGGCGCCGGCTTGGGCGGCGCGGGCCTGCAAACCAGGGACGCCCGTCAGCGCGGCGGTTGCTCCTGCCGATGCGATCTGAAGGAGTCTTCTTCTGCTGCACGTGGACTTCATCGACATACTCTCCAAAAAGACCCGAGGTTATTCCTGACAGGAGCCGGACACAGCAGGGCCCGAACCGCCGATATCATACCACACACAGCGACGGGGATTCAGGGGAAAAACTCCCGTGCTATGGGCTGACGTGGAGGAGGCACGACCTGCAAGGCGGCGTTGACAGGGGGGCTGCCTCATGGTAGGCTCAACGTTCTTATGACCGATGCGGCCAGGCTCATTTCGAGGAGCTTATCATGGAGAATCAAACGCCCAGACATGCCCAAGACCATGCCCCGCACAGCCACTTGAGTCTGTCGAGGCGAGGTTTTCTCCGCCGTTCGGCCGTTTTCGGGGCTGGTCTGGCGCTGCCGACGATCATCCCGAGCCGCGTCTTCGGCGCCTTGGCTCCGAGCGAGCGGATTACGGTCGGTTGCATCGGCGTCGGGCGCATGGGGACCGACGATATGCGGGAGGCCCTCGGGATCGCCGGGGTCCGGGTCGTGGCGGTCTGCGACGTGGATTCTCACCGCGTAGAGAATGCCAAGAAGCTTGTCGAAGCTCGGTACCAGCAGCAGGGCTGTGCCGCCTATGGAGACTTTCGCGAGCTGCTGGCTCGCGACGACATTGACGCGGTGCAGATTGGCACGCCGGACCACTGGCACGCCATCCCCACGATCGAGGCGGCCCGAGCGGGCAAGGACATCTTCCTGCAGAAGCCCCTGTCTCTGACGCTGGAGGAAGGGCGGGTGGTGAGTGATATCGTCCAGCGGTGTGGCCGCATCTTCCAGATCGGGAGCCAGCAGCGGTCCGATACCCGGTTTCGCAAGGCGTGCGAGCTGGTCCGCAACGGCCGGGTTGGCAAGCTGCACACTGTCAAGGTTGGTTTTGGTATCGACCCCGGCTGCGATCCGCAGCCGGTCATGCCCGTGCCCGAATGGCTCGACTACGACAAGTGGCTCGGGCCGGCCCCGTGGGCGCCATATACCGAGAAACGGGTCCATCCCGAGAAGATCACGGACCGACCGGGCTGGCTGCGCATCAGCGACTACAGCGCCGGCATGATTACCGGATGGGGCAGCCACCACAACGACATCGCCCAGTGGGGCATGGGCACCGAGCACACCGGGCCGGTCGAGATTGAAGGACGGGCGGAATTTCCGAAGGACGGTCTCTGGGACGTGCACGGGCGCTTCCACATCGAGTACACCTACGCCAACGGGGTCAAGGTCTTCTGCACCGACAACCAGGAGAACCAACAGGGGGTGGTCTTCGAGGGCAGTGACGGCTGGGTCTACGTCCGGAGAGGTTTTATCGATGCGAACCCCAAGTCGCTGTTGGAAGAGACCATCGGACCGGATGAGACGAAGCTCTATGTGAGCAACCATCACAAGGCCAATTTCTACGAGTGCGTCCGATCGCGGGCTGAGACGATCGCTCCGGTCGAGGTGGCGCACCGCTCGTGCGCGGTCTGCCTGCTGGGGGACATCGCGATGCGGCTCGGCCGCAAGCTGCGATGGGACCCGGCGACCGAGCGGTTTGCGAACGATGACGAGGCGAACCGCATGATGGCTCGCACGCAGCGCAGTCCGTGGCATCTGTGATGAGTCGATGGGATCGTCACTCAATGGAATGGGAGAATGCTATGAATCGATCGCGCGGAGTCCTGGTGGCAGCGTGTGTGCTTGCCGTTATGGCGGCGCCTCTGGCCGCTGACGGGGCGAGGGCTCCGCTGGTCACCGCTCGGCTCGAAGCGGACCGCATGCGCGTCGTCGTGGACGTGGACGGCAAGCGCTTCACGTGCTACAAGTACGGTTCGCTGCAGAAATACCCGTACTTCTGGCCGGTCAACGGCCCGGCCTCGGGCAAGTCGGTGACGACCGAGACCTCGTGGCCGTGGCCGCACCATCAATCGTTGTTCTTCGGATGCGATCACGTCAATGGTGGCAATTACTGGCAGGACTCGAACGAGCGCGGCCAGATCGTCTCGCAGGGTCCGAAGATCACCACTGCCGAGGGGTCGTCTGCGACGTTTGTGGATGAATGCCTCTGGCGCCGGCCCGGCGCCGAGCCGATCATCCGCGACCGTCGCATCATCACGGTGTCGGCGCCGAGGCCGGACCTGCGGTTCATCGATTTCGAGATCACACTCGATCCGCTGACCGACATTCGGATCGGCAGGACGAACCATTCGCTCTTCGCCGCCCGTATGGTGCCGGAGTTGAGCGTTGATTCCGGCGGGACTCTGGTCAACGCCCAGGGCGACTCGGGCGAGAAGGGCACGTTTGGCGTTGCCTCGCCTTGGTGCGACTACAGCGGTACTCGCGAAGGGATCACCGAAGGCCTGGCTATCTTCCAGGACCCGACCAATCGCTGGTATCCATCCCGCTGGTTCACGCGGAACTATGGATTCTTCTCGCCTACGCCGATGTATTGGCCCGAAGGCGAGTATACCGAGATCCCCAAGGGCCGGCCCTTGACGCTGCGCTATCGTGTCGTTGTCCATGATGGCGATGTCAGAGAGGCAGGAATCGCGAAGTTGTTTGCCGAGTACGAAACGTCTGTGAGCCGTTGACGATCAGGCACGGACAGACGCGGCGCCCATGAAAAGGAGAGTTGCATGAACAAGAAAACCGTTCGCGCGGGAATCGTCGGGGCCGGGTTCTCGGCTTCGTTTCATTTCGAGGCGATCCGAAAAGTCTACGGAACGAACGTCGAGGTCAAGGGGGTCTGCGCGCTGGAAGGTGCCGAAGCCTATGCCAAACAGCGCGGGATCGTCGCCTATGACAGCCTCGAAGCGCTTCTGGATGACGTGGACGTCGTCCATTGCTGCACGACCGCCTCGGCCCACGAGCCCGTTGCGATTGCGGCGCTCCAACGCGACAAGTTCGTGATCGTGGAGAAACCGCTGACCGGCTTCTTCGGCGACGGCTCAGAGGATTTCAACGGTGAGGCCTTCTCCAAGGCGGCTGCGAGGAAGAGAGCGCTGGCCAGCGTCGAACGCATGCTCAAGGCCGAGGCCAAGAGCAAGGGCAAGATTCTCTACGCCGAGAACTGGGTCTATGCCCCCTCGATCCAGAAGGAGCGGGAGATCATCCAAAAGACCGGTGCCCAGATCCTCTGGATTCACGGCGAGGAGGCCCATTCCGGCTCGCACGCCCGCACCTATGCCTATTGGAAGTACTCCGGCGGCGGCGTGATGATCGGCAAGGGCTGTCACCCTCTGACGGCGGCGCTCTATCTGAAGCGCGTCGAGGGCAAGGTGCGCGACGGCAAACCGATCCGGCCCAAGTCGGTCACCGCGCGCACCCACGCACTGACGCGCCTGCCGAACTTCCGCGACGAGGGGCACATCCGCTGCGACTATTTCGATATCGACGATTTCTCCGTGATGCACGTGGTCTTCGAGGACGATACGCTCGCGACGATCTTCGCGTCGGACATCATCCTGGGCGGCATCCATAACTGGCTGGAGGTGGCCGCCAACAACCATCGAGCGGTCTGCAACATCAATCCGAACACGGCGATGCAGGCGTACAACCCGGCCGAAGCGAATTTCAAGGACATCTACATCGTCGAGAAGATCGGCACCAAGCAGGGCTGGTCGAACCCCTCGCCCGATGAGGACTGGTTCACGGGCTACCCGCAGGAGATCGAGGCGTTCTACCGCACCGCCGCCTATGGCGAGCCGGTCGAGAGTGACAGTTCTCTGGCGGCCGACTGCATTGCGACGACTTACAGTGCTTATGTCTCGGCCGAGCGAGCCGGTGCGGAGGTCGAGGTCAAACGATTCTGAGGCTTCTTTGGGATACGTAGGACGATGACGAACGAGCAGTGGGAGAAACTGTTGGCGGTCCTGGCCGGTGATGTGGTCGATCCGCTTCCGATCGGCTTCATCATCGACAGTCCATGGCTGCCCGGCTGGGCGGGACAGACCGTCCTGGACTATTACAGCAGCGACCGCGTGTGGCTCGACGCCAACCTCAAGGCGATTCGGACCTTTCCCGACGTCCTGTTCCTTCCCGGTTTCTGGTCGGAGTATGGCATGTGCACTGAGCCGTCGGCATTCGGGACGAAGTGTCGCTGGGAAGAGAACGCGCTGCCCTACGCGGATAAGATCATCCGCTCCATCGACGATGTCGCGCACATCGAGAACCCCGACCCAAAGACCGATGGCCTGCTGCCCTTTGTCCTCCGTCGGCTCAAGCTCCTGCAGCCGCAGATCGAGGAAGCGGGCCATCACATTCGGTTTGCCGTCGCGCGTGGCCCGCTGAATATCGCAACCTTCCTGATGGGGCCGACCGAGTTTCTCATGGCACTCCGCACGGACCCCGAACCGATCGCGAAGCTGCTGACGCTGATCACCGACTTCTCCGTCGATTGGCTGCGACTTCAGAAGGAGTGCTTCCCGTCCATCGAGGGTGTCTTCATCCTCGACGACATCGTCGGCTTCCTCGGCGACGCGGATTTCAAGGAATCGGCGCTGCCCTATCTGAAGAAGGTCTTCAGTTGTCTGGATGTGCCCGTGCGATTCTTCCACAACGATGCGCACGGTCTGGTCTGTGCACCGTACCTGGCCCAGATCGGCGTGAATCTGTTCAACTTCGCCTTCGAGCATTCATTGGGCGAGATGCGTCAGCGGGCCGGCGATACAGTAACGCTTCTGGGCAACATCCCGCCCCGCGATGTGCTGGCCCAGGGCACGCCGGAAGAGGTTGCGGCCGGCGTAAGGGACGCTCTCGAATCCCTGGACGACCGACGACGAATCATCCTTTCCTGCGGCGGCGGAATGCCCCCCGACGTACCCACCGAGAACATCCAAGCCTTCCTCGGCGCGTTGCGGTGAGAATCACGATGTGAGGTTTGACGACGGCCTGGCTCAGAGGCGGCGCCAGCGGCGGCCGTCGGCGGCGGGCAGGGCGTCGGCCTGGGGGAAGCTCTCGCTGCCGGCAGGGTATTCGGGCAGGGGTGTCCTGCCGTCGTGCCAGGCATCGAGTACCGGCGCCAGAAGCCGCCAGGCGAGGTCTACGGAATCGAATCGCGTGAAGAGCGTCTGGTCTCCCGTCATGCAATCGAGCAGAAGCCGCTCGTAGGCCTCGGGCATCTCCGCACGGAAGACGTCTTTGTAGGCGAAGCTCATGTTGAGCGTGCCCATGCAGATTTTCGAGCCGGGCCGCTTGGCCTGGAAATGAAGTGACATTCCCTCTTCCGGCTGGATGCGGAACACCAGGACGTTGGGAGGCAGCTCGTCGAGGCCGACCGACCCGAACAAGGAGTGCGGCACCTGTTTGAACGTGATGGCGATCTCCGTGGTCTTGCGGGCCAGTCGCTTGCCGGTTCGCAGATAGAATGGGACGTCTTTCCAGCGCCAGTTGTCTACGAAGAGGCGTGCGGCGACGAAAGTCTCTGTGGTCGAGTCTGCGGCCACGCCCGGCTCGTCGCGGTAGGACGCCACCTCCTGCCCATTTGTCACGGCCGGCCCATAGCGGCCGCGCACGAAGGGGCTGTTCCATGCGTCCAATTGAAACGGGCGGATCGACCGCAGGAGCTTGGCCTTCTCGTCGCGAACGCGATCGGCGTCGAATGAGCTGGGCGCCTCCATCGCCACCAGCGCCATCATCTGGAGCATGTGGTTCTGGAACATGTCACGCAACGCGCCGGACTGGTCGTAATAGTTGGCGCGGTGTTCCACGCCCAGAGTCTCGGCGATGGTGATCTGGACGTGGTCGATGTGGCTGCGGTTCCAGACGGGCTCGAAGATCGCGTTGGCGAAACGGAAGATCATGAGGTTCTGGACGGTTTCCTTGCCCAGATAGTGGTCGATTCGATAGATCTGCTCCTCCTTGAACCACTTTGCCAGGACCCGGTTCAATTCGGTGGCGCTGGCGAGGTCCTTGCCAAAGGGCTTTTCCACGACCAGCCTGGCGCGCTGATGGCACTCGGGCTCGTCATGGCAAGCAAGACCGGCCTCGCCGAGATGCTCGGCAATACTTCCGTAGAGGACCGGTGGGACCGCCAGATAGAAGATGTTGCAGCCGGCGATGTCGTGTCGCGTCCTCAGTTCGCCAAGTCGCTCCTTGATCCGTTGATACAGGCTGGGATCGTCGTAATCCCCGCTGAGGTAATACAGCTTCTCGACGAAGGACGCGGCCGTATCATCGTCAGTGCCTGTCGCGTTCTCAGCCAGGGCGGCACGAGCCGTTTCGCGAAACCGCTCGTCGGAGTATTCCGTTCGCCCGCACCCGATCAGGCAGAACGAATCACTGAGCAGCCCCCGTTCGCGAATCTGGGTGAGACTGGGCAGAAGCTTGCGGGCCGCCAGATCGCCTGAGGCTCCGAAGACGACCATCGCCGTCGGTGGGGCGGCCGTCTCGGCACAGACGATCTCCATTGCGGCGAGCGAGGGATGAATGTCTTGGACCGTCATGGGCGCAATCTCCTCGGGTCCAGAAAGACCCGATGTCTGTCCGTGACATCGATGGGCTCAGCGGATCCGAGCCCCTGCTATGCAGGGGCCCGCGATCTCTCGTCTTCTGCTGGAACGTCAGTCGTCGGCCGGCTCAAACTGGTCTTTGTCGGCCCCGCAGTCCGGGCAGGTCCAGTCGTCTGGCAGGTCCGCGAAGGCGGTTCCCGGCTGGACGCCGTTGTCCGGATCGCCGACCGCCGGATCGTAGACGTAACTGCAGAGAAGGCATCGGTACTTCATCTCTACTTCCTTTCATTCAACGCGATCAGTTGCTTTCTCAGGTCTGCCACGTGCCGGACCTCTTCCCGGATGATGGCCTCGACTTTGTCCCGGCCGGCCTGGACGTCAACGAGGTCCTTCAGTCCGACGTAGAACAGCACCGAGTTCTTCTCGGCGCCGATGGCGATCTCCAGAAGTTCCTGGGCCGACTCATTGCCCGTTAGCTTCTCCGTGGGGCTCCTGAGCCCCTCACTGCCCTTGCTGTCGGCCATCGTCTGGAGATACAGGGTGGCTTCGTTGTAGGGATCGAAGACCGTCGGGGCCTTCTCCTGGGCCGCCAGCTCCTTCCTCATGGCCTCGAAGGTCCTGAGGTGATCGTCCTCCATCGCGGCCATGTTCAGGAACATGTCCTTCATGTCGCGGGCGGCCGTGTTGGTGGCCGCCTCGCGATAGAACTTGGCGCCGTTCCGCTCGATCTGCTCGGCCATCTCGAAAACTTCATTCGCGTTGAATGTCACGCTCATGCGGTGCTCTCCTTACTCTGCCGGTGGTGTGAACGTTCGCTGGCCCAGATCGCGGTCGATCATGAACATTGCGCCGGGGGCCTTCTCGGCCATCTTAAGCATCTGGACGATCCTGTCAACCGAGCTTTCCTCCTCGACCTGCTCGTCGACGAACCACTGAAGGAAGGCGCCGGTGGCATGGTCCTTCTCCTGGATCGCCAGGTTGACCAGGTCATTGATTCGCCCGGTGACCAACTGTTCATGTGCGAAGGCCGCTTCGAAGGCCGCCAGCGGGGATTTCCACTCCTTCCGGGGCTGGTCGATGGCCTTCAGGACGACCCGGCCCCGACGCTCATTGACGAAATCGAAGAACTTCAGGGCGTGGGCGGTCTCCTCCTGGGTCTGGATGCGCATCCAGTTCGCCATACCGGGCAGGTTCTCCGCCTCGAAATAGGCGGCCATCGCCAGATACAGGTAGGCCGAATACGCTTCGGCATTGATCTGGTCGTTCAGTGCTTTCTCCATCTTCTTGCTCATCATGGTTGTCACGCCTTCCGATAGATGTGTGTTGAGTCTTCTCTGATGCGATCCGAAGCAGCGTCACTTGGCGATGCCGATCGTCTTGTGCCGACTCAGAATCTCGTCGGCCAGCTTGTCCAACGCAAGGAAGTCCTTGTCGCTCGGATGCCCCTTGGCGACGACCGGAGGAATCAGCTCGACCTTGAGATTCGAGATCAGGCCCGCGAGCTGTTCGGTCATCTTGCCGGCCCAGCCGAACGACCCAATGATCGAGGCGAATCGCGTCTTGGGCCGCAGCGCATTGGCCACGAGGGCGGCGTACGCTGCCTTCGGGTGGGCGCCCATCAGAACGGTGGGGCTGCCGAGCACGACCGTCGCGGCGTCGACCAGCGCGATGGCCAGCTTGCCGAGATCCGTCTGCGTCAGATTGAACGGTCGGACGACGATGCCGCGGTCGATCAACGTGTCGATCAGATGTTCGGCCATCTTCTGCGTGCTCTCGTGCATCGACACGTAGGCCAGGACCACCTCGTTCTTGACGTCGTCGCCGACCCAATCCTTGTAGGCGTCCACGATCAGTCGAGGGTTGTTGTAGACGGGCCCGTGACTGGGGGCGATGATCTCGATATCGAGCGCATCGACCTTCTCGAGGTTCTTCCGGATGGTCGGGCGGAAGGGCATCATGATCTCGGCATAGTACCGCTTGGCGGCCTCGTAGACGAGCGGCTCGTTGGCCACGAACAGGCTGCTCTCGGCCAGATGCGCACCGAAAAAGTCGCACGAGAACAGGACCTTGTCCTCCTCCAGATAGGTGCACATCGTCTCGGGCCAGTGGACCCAGGGGGTGTAGATGAAACGAAGGGTCTTGCCGCCCAGGGGCAGGGTCGCGTTCTCTTCGACGACGAGGAACTGATCGGCTTCGATGTGCAGAAGGTCGATGAGCATCGCGCGGCACTTGGCGTTGGTGACCACCTTCGCACCGGGATAGAGCATCAGGATCTCCGGGATCGTCCCGGAGTGGTCCTGTTCGGCGTGGTGCGCGACGACGTAATCGATCTTGTCGATGCCCAGCGAGACCAAGTTGCCCATCAGCGTCTCGCTCTTGGTCGGATCGACCGTATCCAACAGCGCCACCTTCTCGCTGCCCTTGGCCACGTAGGCGTTGTAGGTCGTGCCCTCTGGCAAGGGGATCAGCTCGTCAAAGAGCCTGCGGTCCCAATCGATGGCCCCGACCGAATACACGTTGGGTCTGATCTGTTTCATCTGTGCGGTCCTCTCAACAAGCAGCCGTTCCTCTCTGGTTGTACGGCCGGCCCTTACAGCAGTTTCCCGGCGGCGGCCAGCGCCGCCTCGTAGTCCGGTTCGCTGCCGACCTCCTTGACCAGTTCCGTATACCGGACCACGCCTTGCCTGTCCACCACGAACACCGCTCGCGCCAGAAGCCGCAGGCCCTTGATGAGCACGCCATAGGAGGCCCCGAACGCGGCGTCGCGATGGTCCGACAGCGTCTGGACGTTCTTGATTCCGGCCGCTCCGCACCAGCGGGCCTGTGCGAGCGGAAGGTCCATACTCACGGCCAGGACGGCGACGTCGTCGCCCATCTTGGAGGCGGCCTCGTTGAATCGGCGGGTCTCCGTGTCACAGACCGACGTCTCCAGCGATGGTACCGACGCGATGATGCAGACTTTGCCTTTGAAGCTCGACAGCTTGACCGTCGAGAGATCGTTGGCCGTCAATTCGACATCCGGTGCCGGCTGGCCGACCTTGACCTCCCGACCCAGCAGGGTAACCGGGTTGCCTTTCGAAGTCACCAAACCTGTTCGCTCTTGCACGGGTTTCTCCTTCCCCTCATGGCGACTATCACATCCTGTCACTGCAATCACGGTTCCCCAGATCAGCAGGCACGCGCAGGCCCTGGTCGGTCAATAGTTGGTCGCCTCAATCTCGAAATGGGCCTGAGGATGGGCACAGGCGGGGCAGACCTTCAGTGCGTCGGCGCCCTCGTGAACGTAGCCGCAGTTTCGACACACCCAGCGTACCGGCGAAGAACGTTTGAAGACGGCGCCGTCGGCGATGTTCTGGGCCAGTTTGACGTACCGGTCCTCATGCCGTTTCTCTGCCACGGCAATCTTCTGGAAGACGGCGGCGATATCCGAAAACCCCTCCTTCTCGGCGATCTTGGCGAAACCGGGGTACATCTCCGTGGTCTCATAGTGCTCGCCGGCCGCGGCTTCCTTGAGGTTCTCCAGGGTTGTTCCGATGACACCGGCCGGAAATGCGGCCTGGATCTCGACCTCGCCACCTTCGAGGAATTTGAAAAGACGCTTGGCGTGTTCCTTCTCCTGGTTGGCCGTCTCCTCGAAGATGGCCGCGATCTGCTCGTAGCCGTCCTTCTTGGCCTTGCTGGCGTAGTAGCTGTAGCGATTTCGCGCCTGTGATTCACCCGCAAAGGCCGTCAGCAGGTTCTTTTCCGTCTCGGTGCCTTTCAGACTCATTCGGTGCCTCCATTTACATACAGTGTTGACCTATCAATGCTTACGGCAAATGCCCATCGTTACGATTCGTTGGCGCGACATCGGTCGCATATGCCTTCGACGCATACGGTCGTTCTCAACACAGTGAATCCGCCCGTCAGACTCTCCGGTACGGCGATTCCGTCGAACGGTTCATGGTGGAAGTCCACAATTCTCCGGCATCTGACGCACTTGAAATGCTGATGATCGCCCAGATTCGCGTCGAATCGCTTGGCATCACCCGATCCTTCGACGATGAAGGCGACGCCGATCTCGCTGAGCGTCAGCAGCGTTCGGTTGACCGTATCGAGCGAGATGTTGGGATAGATCCGACGCACGCGACGGAAGACCATCTCGGCCGAAGGGTGCTCATCCGTCTCCACCAGTGCCTGATAGACGGCGACCCTCTGCGGCGTGACCTTCAGCCCGGTCTCACGACACGTGCTCCGAAACGCATCAAGCTTCCGTGCCGTTTGCTTGTCGTGATTGCCCTTCGCTTTCCCGTCCACGGCAGGTCCCTGCAAGTGCTTGCGTCGTGTCGCCCCTGCGTCACAAACCATGCAACATTCGACTTACTGTGATAGTAGTCAATACTATATAGTAGATGCTCCGCAATATCAAGCCTTTTCTCGCTTTCTTGCAGCAAATTCTTCCATCCGCGCAAGTGCCTGCCGACGAACGCTTTACGCTTCACTGGAATCACAGGTTCTGCAAATGCCCCAAGAAAGCGTACATTCAATAAGGTAGGGAGCGGGCACTCGATGGCTCGCCTCTGAACCAGGCGTTCAGACGGTCTTCGGGCGACAGGGAACGTTGCGCCTTGTGCTACAGGCGCCAGGGGCCCCGCATTGCCTTCGAGAGCAGTGCATTTGCCTGATGGCTGTCGGCGAACCGTTCGCTCACGGGATCCCAGCGCAATCTGCCCTTGAGCTTCATCGCGATATTGCCCAGATGGCAGATTGTCACCGACCGATGGCCGACCTCGACCGGGGCGGCCGTCTGGCCCCGCGTCTTGATGCAGTCGACGAAGTTGCGGTGGTGATCGTTGCTCACATAAAGGTGGGTCTCGTTCGGGCCGATGACCGTCGTCTTGAGCGATTCGGGATGGCAGGTGATCTGGTCGGAGTAGACCGGCACCTGGATCCAGCCCTCCGTCCCTTCGAAGCGGTAGATCTCGTCCTTCTGGGTTCGGCAGATCAACTCAGCACCGTTGGCATAGCGGGCTCGGAAGTGGACTTTGGTGGCAGTGGTGAACAGGCCGTCGCCGGGGAACTCGGCGCCGAGGTCCTCGACTTCAACGGGGCCCGTCTCGTCGGTACCGTTGGCCCATTGGACGACGTCGATGCCGTGCGCGCCCAAGTTGGTGGTCTGGCCGCCGGAGTAGTCCTCCAGGAATCGAAACGTGTAGAGACAGCGGTCCTTGTGATAGGGGGCCCAGGGCGCCGGTCCGAGCCACATCTCATAGTCCAGCCAGTCCGGCACCGGCATCGGCGCCCAGTCGCTCGGGGGGGCCTGCTTGTTGTTGGGACCGATCGCAACCAGGGCTCTCTCGAGCTTGCCGATCCGCCCGTTGCGGATCAGTTCGCAGATGAAACGGTATGTCTGGCTCGACCGGCGCTGCGTGCCCGTCTGGAAGACCACGTTGTACCGCCGCACGGCTTCGGCCATGGCCCGCCCTTCCGTGACGGTCAGGCTCATGGGCTTCTCGCAGTAGATGTCCTTTCCCGCCGCCGCGGCCTCGATGGCGCAGATGGCGTGCCAGTGGTCGGGCGTCGTAATGCACACCGCGTCGATGTCGTCCCGGGCGATCAACTCGCGGAAATCCACGTAGGCTGCGCACCCTTTGTACCGGCCCGAACCATCCTTGTTGGCATAATCGTCTTCGACGATCTTGGCGGCCGGCTCTCGCCCGAACCATGCGCCGTTCCAGCCCCTCTTATACCAATGCCCGTACTGATCGCTGGCTCTGACGGGGTCGCAGACCGCCAGCACCTGCACGTCCGGCTGGGCCAGAAAGGCCCGCATATTGCTGGTGCCCATACCGCCGACGCCGATGAATCCCATCGTCACACGCTCGCTTGGCGCGACGCCGCCGTTTCGACCCAGCGCAGAGGATCGGATCACCATCGGAAACGCCAATGCGGCGACCCCGCCGCCCTTGAGAAACGCTCGTCGATTGATACCCTCGCCGTTCATGGCATGCCTCCCATCTGTTGAGCCGGCGTACTCGGCCGCGACAAAGCCGAACATGGTGGCCTCAGGGCCGAATGAGATTGTACCGACTTCCGCTGCGGCCTGCAAACGTCGCTTCGACCCTCTTTCCATGCTTGGCCTGAGGCGGTTGGTGATGACGCCATCAGGTCACTGGCCGGCGAGAACAGCGGCTGGCCGCCCCGGCCAACGCGATACGCGAAGGTGCGGTTCGCAGCGGGAGCGAAGTGTCACGCAAGAGGGCATAAGGAAGGCCCCTGTGGCAGGAGGACACAGAGGTATTTGCCCGTGCTTTTATCAAGTCGCACGAAATACCTGCCTGCTGCTATCACAGGGGCCCGACTGAGTTATTCGTGGCTCTTTCCTTTTGTTCCTAACCGTCCCGTGTATGACCTGGTGCAAAGAACAGATGTGTACGCAACATCAAACAGGCGACACGGTCTTGGGCTAAGAGGACCTTGCTGGTCTGCAGCTTCGAGCCACCGTTTTGAACTTGTCCATCATCAACCATCGGCCAGATGGACGCATTTTCTTGAGCGGATTCCGGAGGTCACCCGGATCTCTTCGGAGGCAGTGAAATGCAGGGATACCCATCTGGTTCTGGAGGCATCTTCCTGTTCTCGTGATCTGTGCAGAGTCCCAGATTTGGACCCGTGGGCCATTTCACTAGACATCGCAGGTTGCTTGGCTTGACGAGATGCTGGCATCGGAGGCCCCGCAGGGTCGGCGAGAAAAAAAAGTGTAGATTCCGGAAAAAGGCCATCCACACCCGTGACTCTCTGTGCGCCTACAAGGTGGACACCTGGAATCGATGACCATTCGGAGCACCGCCAGAACCCCCTTTGGGCTTCAAGGGGCGCCTACCACTTGGAAGCCTGCCTCGGCGGTGCTCCTCCCTTCTTTCATGCCGCTCGTCGGCGAGTCTGAATTCAGCCTCCGATCTGCTGCTTCCGCGTCCATACGGTCTTCGGGCCTGGGGCGATGCGATCGGCCCGGCCGGCGCTATCGAATCCCAGATGCCTGCGTGGATTGATCGATCCTCTTGACATGGAGTCCGATAAATGCGATACTCCTGAGTATGAAAGGCAAATAGCGTGTTCTCTGGCGGCCTGACAGGTGTGTCCTGAGGCCGTCAAAGATGAAAGGACCGGGTGATGAAGGCGATCTACATGGGGCTGGTTCTCGGCGCGCTGGCAACTCTTACGCTGGGCTGTTCGGTTACACCCGAGGAATCGGCCAGAGATTCGCGCGAATGCCGCCATGAGTCGGTTGTCCAGACAGAGACCGACCAGATAGATTCGTCGCCGAGAATGGTTCGGTGCGGATTCGCCATCCGGGACTTCCGAGCGATCCGCGACGAGTACGCCAGGGTTCACGTCATTGGTGAGGTCGAGAACGTGGGCAGCGCCACGCGAGGGGTCGAATTGCAGGTGGCTCTGCGGAATACCGACGGCCGGCTGATCTCGGTGGGCCATTTCTGCCCCGCGGCCGGCAACAACATTGCACCCGGTGAGGTGTGGCCGTTCAGCTATTCCTTCGGACGTCAGGCTCAGGGCGTACGCGCCGAACTGAGGATCGTTGATACATTCCGATCCATGGCTGGTCCTGATGCTGTGACCAGAGCGAGGTAGCCTCATATGGGTCGAGTGATGGCGGCTCATTCGGCGCAGTACGCTTTCGCCGCTATTTCTCCAAGGGCAGCAGCTCGACCTTGCGAAACTCCAGTGGGTGGCTCTCGGCTTGCAGGGCGATGTAGCCGCCGCTGAGCATCGTGTTGCCATCTTTGATCAGTTTCCTGGCGTCGGCGTCGTTGTCGTCCAGTTGGGGCCGCTCGTATTCAATGACCACTTGGCCGTTGACAAGGTGCCTGATCTTCTCATTGCCGTGGACCTCGATTTCCATCGTCACCCACTGATCGCCATGATACGTTTCCGAGTTCGAGTTGATGCAGTGTTGGGTGATGAGCCGATCATTCATGACGATGTGCGTGCCCGGCGTGCATACGTTGGCGGTCGAGCGCTTGTCCGTGCCGTTGCCGCCGAGCATCTGGGCCTCGATCGAGACGGGAAAATCCTGGTCCTTTCGCATGCTCTTGGGCGACTGGCAGTGGAACATGATGCCGCTGTTGCGGAAGGCCCAGCCGGGGCCGCCCGGCGTCTGCTCGCCCACAAAGCGGTATTCCACGCGCATGCGATAGTGAGAAAAGGGCGTCTCGTAGAACAAGTGCCCGAACTTGCCGTCGAACTTCTCATACTGGTCGTACCGGACCTTCAGGAGCCCATCTTCGACGCGGAATGTGTTGCCGAAGTTGTCGTCGAGGTCGTAGCCGGTAATCTTGGGGTGCCAACCCTTCAGGTCCTTGCCGTTGAACAGGGAAATCCAGCGGCCTTCGGCGGACTTGCCCGCCTGCGAGGCGCAGCCGGTCGAGCATATGGCACTGACCATGACCACGGCAAGTGTTCGAAGGAGAGTCTGTCGGGTGGGCGTTCGGTCTTGCTTGGCGGTCATAGGAGTGCTCCTTCTGAGTCAGTCCGTCCATTTTTCAGCAAGCATACGAACCTGGCCCGAGCAGTTCAAGCCGGAATTGGCCGTTCAGGCGCATTTGCCGCCTCGGCAGACATGTGACCAGGGACGACAGGCGGAGGGAAAAACCGGGAGAACACGGAAAATGGAGCCAATGGGAGTCGAACCCACGACCTCTTGCATGCCATGCAAGCGCTCTCCCAACTGAGCTATGGCCCCGTTTCGCAATATGTTAGCACACCGGCCACGGCCAGGCAAGCGATTTTTCGCGCATATTTTGCCCTTGCAGCGGGGCCGGCGGCAAATAGACTCTGGGGGCCGGCGGTCGCCGATGGTCCGGGGGATTCTCGGACCCTGATTCGGCTCCGTCCAATAGAATAGATGGGGATCGCTCGTTTTGGTCAAGCGAGAACGCATACGTATCACCGGCCGGGTCCAGGGTGTGGGCTTTCGGCCCGCTGTCTACAGGCTGGCGCGGGAGCTGGACCTGGCGGGCACGGTCTATAACGACACGCAAGGGGTCACGGTCGAGCTTCAGGGCCGGGAAGACCGCATCGATGAGTTCCTTCGCCGCCTGCGATCCGGGCCGGACAAGCCGCCTCTGGCCTCGATTCAGTCGTGTATAAGAATAGATGTCGAGCCGGTGGAGGGGCAGGAGGTCTTCAGCATCGGGCCGAGCGATTCGGCCGGGACGGCCCTGTCTCAGGTGACGGCCGATATTGCCACCTGTCGGGATTGCCTGGCGGAATTGAGCGACCCGAACGATTTCCGCTATCGTTATCCTTTCATCAACTGCACCAACTGCGGGCCTCGATACTCCATCCTCAGGACCATCCCGTACGACCGCCCGAATACGACGATGGCGGTCTTTCCGATGTGTGATCGGTGCGCGGCCCAGTACGGCGACATCTGCGACAGGCGGTTTCACGCTCAACCCGTTGCATGCGCCGCGTGCGGACCGAGCATCCAGTTGCTGGGACCCGACGGCACGGTCCTGCGAACCGGGACCGACGCTGTCCTGTCCGAGGCGGCCCGGCTGCTGCACGCCGGGAAGATCCTCGCCATCAAAGGGGTCGGCGGGTTTCACCTGGCCGTCGATGCGCTGAACGAGCAGGCGGTGGCCCGACTGAGGCAGCGCAAACGGCGCGACCACAAGCCCTTTGCCATGATGGCCGCTTCGGTCGATGCAATCCGCAGATACGCCGTCGTCGATGGCGCGGCCGAGGAGGCCCTGAGAAGTCCGGTCGCGCCGATCGTGCTGCTTCCGAAACGGCCGGGCACGCCGATCGCGCCGTCCGTGGCCGAAGGGGTAGGCACATTCGGCTTCATGCTCTGCTACGCGCCGCTGCACACATTGCTCTTCGCCGAAGGGCTCGACGTCCTCGTGATGACCAGTGCGAATCTCTCGGACGAGCCGCTGATCTGCAAGAACGACGTTGCGTTGCAACGATTGGGCGAGGTGGCCGATGCGTTCGTCATGCACGACCGCCAGATCCATCGGCAGGTGGACGATTCCATCATCCATCTGATCGACGGTGAGCCGGTGCCGCTGCGCCGCGCGAGAGGATACGTGCCGACGCCGATCCTGATCGAGCGAAACGCAGGGCCTGACATCCTCGCCACCGGCGCCGATCTGAAGAACACGTTCTGTCTGGGCAAGCAGAACCAGCTCATCCTCAGCGAGTATATCGGCGACCTCGAAGACGCCGAGGTCTATCGGCACTACGTTGGTTCCATCGAGCACTTGCGCGGGCTTTTCGAGGTGCAGCCGGAGGTCATCGCCTGCGATCTGCATCCCGGCTACCTTTCCACCCAGTATGCTCGATCGCTTTCCGGTGTGAAGGTCATCCCGATCCAGCACCACTGGGCCCATATCGCTTCGGTGCTGATCGAGCACGGACACGATGGGCCGGTCATCGGCATCGAGTGCGATGGGACGGGCTACGGAACCGACGGCGCCATCTGGGGCTGCGAGTGCATGATCGCTTCGTTGACGCAGTTCGAGCGGTTCGGGCATCTCGACTACTACCCGCTGGCGGGCGCCGATCGTGCGAGCAAGGAGGCGATTCGACCCCTTCTGAGCCTGCTGCGTCAAGCATATGGCGAGGACTTTCGCCTCGGCGACTTCGCCTGGCTGCTCGAACGGATCGAGCCGGAGCGGGCAAGGCTCGATATGATCCTTGAGCAGATCGAGAAGGGCGTCAATACGGTCAGCACGTCGAGTCTGGGCCGCGTGTTCGATGCCGTCGCTGCCGTTCTCAGCTTGGGTACATACAATCACTTCGATGCCCAACTGCCTATGGCGCTCGAATCGGTCGCCGATTCGCACGTCGATACCTGCTATTCGTTCGATCTGATCGAAGGTGAACCGGTCAGGATCGACCTGCGTACGACGATCCGACACATCGTGGAAGAGGCTCGGCAGGGCGCCGATAAGGGCAGCGTCTCGGCGAAGTTCCACAACACGCTCGTAGAAGCCCTGCTGGCTGTGGCGCAGGCGGCCCGACGGAAGACCCATCTGGACGTCATCGCGTTCAGCGGGGGCGTCTTCTGCAACCGCTTTTTCGCCGATCGCCTGATTCGCCGTTTCAAAGAGGCCGGCTTTGCGGTATTATGCAACCGGGATGTCCCCGCCAACGACGGCGGCATCGCCCTCGGCCAAGCCGCCATCGCCGCCCATATCCTGGGTGAGAGTTTTTGAGAAGGTACGGATCAGTATGTGCTTAGCCATACCGGCAAGAATTGTGGAGTTGGAGGAGGATCGCGCCACGGTTGATGCGATGGGCAACCGCTTTGCGGCCAAGACGACGCTGCTGCCCGATGCGAAGCTGGGCGACGTTGTCCTGGTGCATGCGGGCTTTGCCATCGCGCGGGTCGATGAAGAAGAGGCCAAGCAGACGTGGGAGCTGTTCGCCGAGATCGAGAATTTCGAGAAGACGCAGAACCGGGTCTCGGGATAAGGCCATATGTTCGACAGGATCGCCAAAGCACAGCGTCAGATCGGCGAGGCGTGCCAAACGCTGGGCCGGCCGATCACCGTTATGGAAGTGTGCGGCACGCACACGGTGGCGATCTTTCGCAGTGGCATCCGCTCCACGCTGCCGGGGGGGCTCAAGCTCTTGTCGGGGCCCGGCTGCCCCGTTTGCGTGACCGACCAGGGCTATATCGATGCCGTCCTGGAGCTGACCAAGCGCGACGACTGCATCATCGCCACCTACGGCGACATGATTCGTGTGCCGGGCAAGGCCGGATCGCTGGAGACCCGCGCCGCCCGCGCCGATGTCCGGATCGTTCTCAGCAGTGAAGATGCGCTGCAATTGGCCCGAGACAACCCCCACAAGACGGTCGTGTTCGTGGCGGTCGGGTTCGAGACGACCGCGCCGGCCACCGCCGTGGTTGTGCAGGAGGCGGCCGAAGAGGGAACCGAGAACTTCTGCATCCTCGGCGGCCACAAGCTCGTCCTCCCTGCAATGCGCGCGCTGCTTGGCGGGATGAACGACCGCGTCGACGGTTTTCTCTGTCCGGGGCACGTCAGCGTGATCATCGGGGCCGGCGCATTTGCCGAGATCGTCAACGACTTCGGCCGGCCCTGTGTCGTCGCCGGTTTCGAGCCGTTGCAGATCATCGAGGGTCTGGCGGAGATCTGCCGGCAACTCTGCGCAGGCAAGCCGGAACTCAAGTCGATCTACAGTGCGGTCGTCACCGACCAGGGCAACACAGCCGCCCAGCGGATCCTTGCCGAATGTTTCGACGCTGCCGACGGATACTGGCGCGGCCTTGGGAAGATAGAAAAGAGCACACTGGTGCTGAAAACAAAGTATAGGGAGTTCGATGGGTTCGAGCGATTCGGCCTGACCGATGAGCCGGGTGAAGACCTCAGCGGGTGTCGGTGCGGCGAGGTCCTGTGCGGGCTGATCGAACCGATGCAGTGCGCGCTGTTCGGCACGCAATGCACGCCGCAGAAGCCCGTCGGACCCTGCATGGTCAGTTCGGAGGGCACCTGTGCCGCGTGGTACAAATACGGGAGAAGGGATTAGGACCGGCGATGGCGCACGATGAACCGCAGAGAGTTCTGCTGGCCCACGGTGGCGGGGGGCAACTGACCAGTCAGCTCATTCGCGAACTGATTCTGCCCCACCTGAAGAACGATGCGTTGTCATCGCTCGGCGATTCGGCCTGTCTGGAGTTGGCATCGACGTCGATCTGCCTGACGACCGACAGCTACGTGGTCAAGCCGCTGTTCTTCCACGGCGGCGACATCGGCAAGCTGGCGGTCTGTGGGACGATCAACGATCTGGCGGTGGCCGGGTCGAGACCGGTGGCCCTGACTCTGTCGCTGATCGTCGAAGAGGGTTTTGAGATGGGCCTGCTGGAGAGAATTCTCGAGAGCATCGGCCGGACGGCGCGCGAGAGCCGCGTTTCGATTGTGACCGGCGACACCAAGACCGTGGAATGCGGCTTCGCCGACGGGGTCTTCATCAATACAGCTGGGATTGGCATTCGGCTGCCGGGCCTGAATCCAGGACTGGATCAGATCGCGGTTGGTGACAAGATCCTCATCAACGGCACCATCGGCGATCACGGGATAACGATCATCTCGCAGAGAGAGGGGATTCGATTCGAGTCGCAGTTGGTCAGCGACTGCGCCGCCCTGGCGGATCTGACATGCCGGCTGTTCGAGCAGGCCGGTGGCGTCAGGTTCATGCGGGATGCGACGCGCGGAGGACTGGCCGCCGTGCTGAACGAAATGGTCGAAAGCGCCCACTTTGGCATCGAGATTCGCGACGCCGACATCCCCATCAAGCCGTCCGTTCAGGCGGCCGCCGAAATGCTCGGCTTCGATGTTCTGAACATCGCCAACGAGGGCAAGTTCGTGGCGGTCGTATCGCCCGAAACGGCCGATGCATGCCTGAGCGCCTGCCGAGATCATCCGTTGGGTCGCGATGCCGCCTTGATCGGCGAGGTGGTCGCGCCGCAAGGTGTGCCGCTCGTCGAACTACGCACGAAGATCGGCGGCAAACGGATTGTGCAGATGCCCTACGGGCGCGAATTGCCGAGGATCTGCTGATGCACGAGACGGCGGTGGCGCAGGGTCTGATCGAGGCGATCCTTCAGGAGGCGGATAAGCAGGGCGGCCGGCCGGTCCGCGCGAAGATGAGTTGTGGCCGACTCAACGCGGTGAATGATGAGGTGCTTCGCTTCGCGTTCGAAGCGATCGCCGAGGGCACGCGATGCGAAGGCATGGCCCTGGACATCGAGCACAAGCCGCTGCAGGCGAAATGCCGGGCGTGCGAGAGCGCATTTGCCGTGGATTTGTCGGATGCGCGATGTCCGCGCTGCGGCGGCGACGATTCTGAGCTGCTTCCCGACGCCCCTTTGGTGTTGGATGAGATCGAGTTTGAGAAGGAGTAAGCGATGGAGAAGGTGAACGTCGGCACGCGCATCCTCAGCGCCAACGATCAGTACGCGATGAAAAACATTGAGCTGCTGGCGCAAGGCAAGCAGTTGTGTCTGAATATGATCTCTTCTCCGGGCTCGGGCAAGACGACGATTCTCGTGCGGACGATCGGCGATCTGAAGAGCGACGTTCGGATCGGTGTGATCGAAGGCGACATTCAAACGGACATCGACGCCGAACGCATTCGCGCGACGCAGGCGCCCGCCATTCAGGTCAACACGGAAGGGGCGTGCCACCTTTCGGCCCGCCAAGTGTACGAGGCCCTCGGGAAGCTGCCGATCGATGCCCTCGATGCGGTCGTGATTGAGAATGTCGGCAACTTGGTATGTCCATCGGCATTCGAGTTGGGTGAAACTGGGAAGATTGTCGTGCTCTCGGTGGCCGAAGGCGACGACAAGCCCATCAAGTATCCCGGCATCTTCGCCAAGTCGAAAGCGCTGCTGATCAATAAGATCGATCTGCTGAGCGGGTCGCTCGTGGAGTTCGACGTCGACAAGGTTATGGCCGATGCAAGGCGGCTGAACAAGACCATCGAGATCTTCCCCGTCTCTGCAAAGACGGGCGAAGGGATGCAGGCGTGGTACGATTGGCTGGCGGCGCAGGTGCGTCAGTTGCGCCGATAGAGGCCGCGTTTTCGGATGTAGTCCAACACGTCCGGGCAGAGCATGTCGCCGACGTCTTCGCCGGCGGCCAGGCGGCGACGGACATCTGTGCTGCTGATGCTGATAGCGGGGGTTTCGATCGTGTTTCTGCGGAGTTTCTCCACCCGATCGTGCCCCAGTGCCTGCACGTGCCTGTCGAACGACGGCGGCTCATACCCTCCGCGAACCATCACGGCCAGATGACAGACGTCGATCAGCTCGTCGATGCGATGCCACAGGACCAGATCGTCCACGCTGTCGGCGCCGATCAACCAGTAGATCGATGCTTCGGTGCCGTACTGCTCCTGGAAGTGCCAAACGGTATCCAGCGTGTAGCTCGGCGCCGGTCGGCGTAGTTCGCAGTCGCTGACGGAGAACCTTTCAGTGCTCCGGATGGCCAACTCGATCATACGCAGCCGGTCGTCATCGGTTGCGTTGGGCGGGAACCCTTTCAGCGGCGAACATTTTGCGGGAATGAAGACGACGGTCTCCGCTTCGATGCGGTCGCTGGCCGCCTCGGCAACGCGCGTGTGGCCGAGATGGATCGGATCGAACGTACCGCCAAACAGTGCGATCTTTCGTGTTGCCATAAACAACTAACAGTCGAGTTGTGCGTTCTTTTGGCCGATACAGACTGCATCGCGCAAGAAAATCTTAGTTCCACATCGACGTAGAAGACACGTTGGGTGTGCGAAAGTCAAGCGACTTCTCCTGCCGGGACTTCGTATGGCTGCGGCGCGTTCGGTGGTGGGACAGTCACTCACATGGAACCACTAAGCGCGCCATTGCATGCACGCGCACAAGGGATTTGGATTCCATGGATTCCAGAAAGGCAAGTGTCAGGTTGTGACATGATTCGTATGGTGCGCGCGAGGTCGAGACGGTTGCGGCGCAGACGTTCACCTTGCCAACCGCACCGAATACCAGATCTCGTAAGAAATTTTTATGAAGGTTTTCGGAATAAATGGACGATACAGAACATAACAGATGCTATTATTGTTTTCGATAATGGCATTGCTGTTGGCGATGACATGCACGTTGCACGTTATCGAGCAAACTGAATACACAAAGCTTTGATTACTGGTCAGCTTGAAGGAGAAAAGGTATGGCCAAGAAGAAAGCGGTAAAGAAGAAGGTCGCCAAGAAGAAAGCCACGAAGAAGGCTGTGAAGAAGGCGACGAAGAAGAAGGCCACAAAGAAGAAAGCGGCGAAGAAGAAAGTGGCCAAGAAGAAGAAGTAAGACGCGCACTTCGCCTGGGGCCTGCTTGTTCGGTGCACGGCATCGGGCAGTCCCATTCGGGGAGCGCCCGAAAAGGGCAACCGACCCCAGTGGGATGCATGCGGGCTTCTGGAAAATGGAAGACCTTCCTGGGTAAGGGGGGTCTTCCATTCTTTTTTGGGAGCGGGATGCCGCTGGCGGTGTTCTGGGACGTTTCCTGCGGAGGGCGGGCTTGGCCGAGGCCGCTTGCAATCCGGCCTATATCCCCTATACTGTCGTCGCGGCCGGGCCATTGGCGCGCCTTGTCGCAGGAACGTCGAAGACTGCTTGAGGGGAGAACCCGATCGATGGACTTCTTCAGCTACAAAGCCGGCAGGTTGTTTGCCGAACAGGTCGAGGTTGATCGCATCGCCTCCGAGGTGGAAACGCCCGCCTACATATATAGTGCGGCCACGTTGCGGGACCATCTTTATAAGGTGCGCAGGGCCTACGAATCGCTGGACACCACCATATGCTTCTCCGTCAAGGCCTGCGGCAACGTGGGCATCCTGAAGCTCATGGCCGCTGAAGGCAGCGGGTTTGACATCGTCAGCGGGGGGGAGCTCTATCGCGTGCTCCAGACGGGGGCCGACCCGTCCAAGGTGGTCTACGCGGGCGTGGGCAAGACGGACCGCGAGATCATCGAGGCCCTGGATGCCGGGATCGGATACTTCAACATCGAATCCGAAGAAGAACTGGTGAACCTGACTCACTTGGCCAAGCGGCATGTGGCGGTTGGCCGGGACCGGGCCAGAGCGGCCTTGCGGGTGAATCCCGATGTGGACTACGAGACCCATGCGTTTCTGAGAACGGGCAAGAGGGAAACGAAGTTCGGGGTCGATATCGAGCGGGCGGTCGCTGTCTTCGATGCCCACGCCGAGAATCCATCGGTCGATCTCTGTGCGTTGCATGTTCATCTCGGCACCGGCGGCAAGACCATCGATCCATACGTTGAGGCCTTGGAGAAGGTCCTCGTTCTCATCGATCGGCTACGCGAGAAGGGGCACCGAATCACGGCGTTGGATCTTGGCGGAGGGTATGGCGCCGACTACGAGACCGAGACGGTGCCGTCAGCGGCCGAATACGCCGCGGGGATCGTGCCGTTGCTCCAGGGCAGAGACCTCAAGCTGATTCTGGAGCCTGGCAAGAGCATCTGCGCCAACGCCGGGATTCTGCTGACGCGCGTGCTCTACACCAAACAGGGCGGGCGAAAGAGATTCGTTATCGTCGACGCGGCGATGAACGATCTGATTCGTCCATCGCTGTACGACGCGTTCCATTTCACCTGGCCGACGCGCGTGGAGCCGCGTTTCGATCCGGCTGTCCGCAGCAAGGAACTGCATATCGAAGGCAGCGAGGTGGTGGATCTCGTCGGGCCCATATGTGAAGGAGCCGACTTCCTCGCCAAGGACCGGGCCATGCCACACGTCGAGCGAGGAGACCTGATCGCTGTCTTCACGGCTGGGGCCTACGGCTTTAGCATGAGCAGCAACTACAACGGCCGATGCCGCGCCGCCGAGGTTCTTGTCGATGGCGACACCTTCCGTATCGTTCGCCGGCGCGAGAGGTATGAGGATCTGGTCGCCCTGGAACGATGAAGCGTGCGTCGCGGACGGGAATCGGCCGTGCGATCAGAAGCTGCGCTCGACGAATCCCGTGTCGACCCTGCCTTTGACGAACAGGTTGTGTGAGAGGATCTCGAGACAAGCGGGGATCGTGGTCTTGACGGGCTCGATGACGAATTCCTGTAACGCACGGCGCATCGTAGCAATGGCCTCGGCCCGCGTTGGCTGATGGACGATGATCTTGGCGATCAGCGAGTCGTAGTTCGGGCTGATCGTCCAGCCCTGGTGTACATGGGTGTCGATGCGGACGCCCAGGCCGCCGGGCGCGATATACCTGGCGATCGTTCCCGGGCTTGGGGAGAAGTTGTTGGCCGGGTCTTCGGCGTTGATGCGGCACTCGATGGCCACGCCCTGGTGCCTGATGTCCTTCTGACGCAACGTGATTGGCTCGCCGCCGGCGATACGGAGCTGCCACTTGATGAGGTCCTGGCCCGTAACCATCTCCGTAACCGGGTGCTCGACCTGGATACGGGTGTTGACCTCGATGAAGTAGAAGTCTCCGTCCTTGTCCAGCAGGAACTCGACAGTGGCGGCGTTGACGTAGTTGGCTTCCCGGATCAGGCGGCTCGCTGCCTCGGCCAGACGCTCCCGGTCTCGCTCCTCCAGTGCCGGGCAGGGCGATTCCTCGATCATCTTCTGGTGTCGTCGCTGGATGGAGCAGTCCCGCTCGAAGAAGTGCACGACGTTGCCCTCTTGGTCGGCCATGACCTGGACCTCGACGTGTCGCGGCTCGACGATGAATTTCTCCATGTAGACGCTGCTCTCGCCGAAGGCGACCTCGGCCTCGGATCGCGCTGACGCCAGCGCCGCATGCAGGCTGATGTCGTTGTGGACGACGCGCATGCCCCGGCCGCCGCCGCCGGCGACGGCCTTGATGATGACCGGATAGCCGATCTCGTTGGCCAGGCGCAACGCTTCCTTCTCGTTCTCGACCACCCCTTCGGATCCGGGAACGACCGGGACCTTGGCCCTGCGCGCGAGCTTGCGGGCTTCCACCTTGTCGCCCAACTGGCGCATTGCATCGACCGGGGGCCCGATGAACGTGATGCCGCAATCCCTGCAGATCTCGGCGAAGTTGGTGTTTTCGGCCAGGAACCCGTACCCGGGGTGGATGGCGTCGACATTTGTGACTTCAGCGGCGCTAATAATCCGCGAGATATTGAGGTAGCTCTGGTTGCAGTCGGGCGGCCCGATGCACACCGACTCGTTTGCCAATTGCACGTACGAAGCGTTTCGGTCGGCCTCGGAGTAGACCGCGACGGTCTCGATACCCATCTCGTGGCACGCCCGGATGACGCGAAGCGCGATTTCACCTCGATTGGCGATGAGGACTCGTGATAGCATTGGCCTTTACTCTTTTCCTGAAGGGCGCAGACCGCCTCGGTCCGATCGGATGCACTGGATCTCTACGTGCGACGTCATTCCGGTTTGACCTTGAAGAGGATCTGCCCATATTCCACGGCTTGCCCGTTGGCGACGGGGGTTGCGACGATCGTGCCACTGATCTCGGCCTTGATCTCGTTCATCACCTTCATCGCTTCGATGATACAGACGACGGACTGCGCGTTGACGTGCGAGCCAATCTCGACGTAAGGGTCCGAATCCGGGCTGGGCGCCTCGTAGAACGTCCCGACGATAGGCGATTTGATTTCGAGCAGGTCGTCCTGGGCTTGCACGGCTGCTGGTTGCGCTTCAGGACCACTGACGGTGGCCGGGGCTCCGGGTATAGAAGCAATGATTGGACTGGTCACCGCCGTAGGCTGGGGCGGTCCGGCCCGTCGTAGCGAGATGCGATCGTCGCCGTGTTTGATGTCGATCTTCACAAGATCGTTCTCTTTCATTATCTTGATCAGGTCTTGTATCTTCTGCACGTCGGCGTCTTTTTCGGCCATAACTGTGTCCTTTCTGGAAACCAACGACGGTTTCCTGGAAGGCCCCTACAAAAAGTCCCCTGACGGGGATGGGGATCGCGTTCTGAATTTGGTGTTAGTATATCGGCTCGCCGGTCGTCTGCAATACAAATTTGCCGTGGCAGGCCGGGGCAGGGGGCTCGTGGGGCCGTGGCCGCAGCGAGCCGGAGACAAAGACAAACGCCGCGGGGCGCAGGCCCCGCGGCGTCGGGAAGCTTCGATACGAGGTTCCGCCCTCGTTTACTGCTGGTAAATGTGCGTGGCCTCCGTGTGCTCGATGGGCAGTGCGAGGTGGTCTGTGTGCATGCTGACCTTAAACCGTACATCGCCGGCCCGGACGCCTCGCACGACGACGCGCCACGTCGCTTTGGCTTTGGGCTCAAGACTGCGCAACGGGGCGAAGCTGACGGTCTTGCCCATGATCGACCCGGCGGTCGCGCCGGCCGAGGAGACGTATTGCACCTTGTCGTCAAGCGTACAGATGATGCGTATGTTTCTGTCGGCGGCCGTGCCCTCGTTGACAACGGTAATTAGGTACGTCGTAGTGCTGGAGACCTCGATCGGGTCTTCCATGTCGATCACTTGCAGGCGCGAAGCGGGGATCCCGGTGACGGACGTCCTGGTTGAGGCAGTGACTGTCTCAGCACAGTAGGCGCTCGCCGTAGCGGTGGCCATCACGTCGCCCTCCTTGGTGGGCGTGTACGAGACGCGAACCGTCTTGGCGGCGTTGGGCTCGAGCGTGCCGAGTTCCCACACCAACTTGGAGCCGGCCGATTGCGCGCCGGCGGTGGCCTCGACGGATGTGACTCCCGGTGGAATTAGATCTTCAACGATGGTATCGCGGGCGGGCCCGTCCCCTTTGTTCAACACCGTGATCTCGTAGGTCACCGCCCGGCCGAGGAATTGCCGTTGCGGTCCGGACTTGGTGATGCTGAGAATCGGCTGGCGGACATTGGTCAGCGTCGATTCCGATTCTGCCAGCAGACCGGACGCGGACGTCGCGACCGCTTTGCTGACGTATGCGCCCGTCTTGGTGGCGCGCAACTTGATGGAAAATTGGCGGGACTCGCCCGCCATGAGCGTTCCGGCGTCGAGAACTACCTTGCCCTTGCCGTCGGTAGTCTGGAGCCCGACGGGCAACGTGTCGACGATCTGCACGTTCTGGGCCGTGCCGGTTCCGGTGTTGGTCACGACGTAGTCGATCGGAATCGGTTCGCACAGGACGGCCTGGCTGGGAGCGACCCGCCCGAGTTCCAGGGTCGGCTCGACTACTCTGACCATCGCGCAGTCGCGAATGGTGTGGGTGATGGCGGTGCAGTGTTCAAGGGGACTCGATCCGCTGGCGACACCCGAGATCCGAATGCTCCTGTTGGCTCTGGGGCCGAGCGAATCGATCTCCCATATAAGTCTGTTGTTCTCGCTTCGGGCGGCAGGCTCGGAGCCCTTGAACTCGAATTCTTTGGAGAGCGTCTCGGCAATGACCACGTCGGTCAGCATCATGTTCGTGAGGTTTGTGACCTTGATGACGTAGGCGAACGGCCTGTTCAGCCGGACCTCCTGCGGCATGCTTTTGTCCACCTGAATGATGCCGTAGTCCGGTCTTGGGTAGATCATGGAGAGGGCATGGGCGCCGCTTTCGTCCACCGCCACCAGGTCGGTATCCAGCACGAATCGCTCGCTATGGATTTGTGTGGCCGGCGTTACCTGGCGTGGGATCGGTTCAAGGTCTTCGACAGAAGCGGTCAGCACCTCGGCCCGAGGTCTCTCCGGTGCCGCCGGCGCAGTTGCCGGCTCGATGTAGAGGCCGGACGGTGCCTCTTCCTCGGCCACGAGCGGCCGGTCGTTCAACTCGGTGGCCTCGTCCATCCTGGCCTCTCGTCTGGCCGGTACAGCCACGGTGGGTCTGAGGTCCTTGTCCCAGAAGTAGCTACGGCCCGACCGAGCCACGCCAGGCTTCTGCTCGGCGTCCGGCGCCCCGCATCCGGCCAGAACCACGGCACAGATCGCCATCGATACCGTCAATACCTTTTTCATCACACCGCTCCTTTCGAATCCTCAAGCTTGCCGGATAAGAAGCCGGCGTTGCCCGGATTGAAACCTCTGCTGGAAAACCCGCGATCGGTGAAAGGAGGTGGGCCTTACAAGACGCCCGGCGGCGCCACCCCAGCGGCACATGGGGCCAATACCCCTTTCCCCCGTGCAGAACATGACTTTCTTCCCCGGACCCACGCACTTGACAGATGGCCGTCAGGGCTGTCATTCACTGCCGATACGGTACTTTTCCAATTATAGTATACGATAGGAAGCCCCTCTGAGCATAGGGCCCAGACCTCAAATTACTGCGCCATTATACCATTTTATGTAAGTTTAGGTCAATGGGTATGTGGGTGTTAACGCGGGCAATTTGCGTCTCTGCTGCTTTGTGGGGTCTTTGAACAATCCCGGTGGGCTCTGCTGGGACGACGGCTTCGTCGCAAGCGGGCCGCCAAGTCCAACGTGTCCTATAAAAGCTCTTCTGGCAGTTGCCTTGGGCGACCCTGTGGGGCGGCGATCCGTGCGGTGGCCGTGGGGATGCCTTTCGGCAAGGTGGTGGCCGAAAAGGCTTGCATTGGTGGAGTCCTGCCGGTATTTTCCCTGATATTGTGGACAAGATGACCGCAGGCCGGCGGGCGAGCGAGGGCCTCATGCGGTCTTCGAGCATTTCTGGGGCTGTGGTTCGTCGGAAGCTCGGCGCGACGCAGACGGAATACAATGGGGTATGGATCGAGTGGATCGTACTGCTTTTCTCAGCCGCATATCCGAAGGGGTCCTGATAGGCGATGGGGCCATGGGGACCATGCTCTATCAGCATGGGGTCTTCCTTAACCGTTGTTTCGACGAGCTGAATGTGACCGACCCGACGCTCGTTCAGGGAATTCACAGCGGCTATGTCGATGTGGGAGCCGATTTTATCGAAACAAACACCTTCGGCGCCAACCAGGTCAAGCTCTTGCCATATGGCTTCGCCGATGACGTTGAGAAGATCAATCGCGCCGCCGTCGGTCTGGCCAGGGCTGCCGCCGGGCAGGCCGTGCTGGTGGGTGGAGCGATGGGGCCACTCGGGTGCGAGTTGACCGAGTTTGGCCCGATGGGCCCCGAGAGAGCTGGGCAGGTCTTCAGCGAGCAGGCGACGGCTCTCGTCGAGGCAGGGGTGGATTTTCTGATCTTGGAGACCTTCTCGAACACCGATGAGTTGCTCGTGGCCCTGGATGCGGTTGCCGCTCTGGGCGACATTCCAATCGTTGCGCAGATGACTGTCAACGAGCGGAGCGAGACGATCTACGGCGAGCAGGTCGATCAGGCGATGGGCCGGATCGCCCGGCACGAGGCCGTCACAGTGATCGGATTGAACTGCGCTGTGGGCCCTTCGAGCATGCTTGGCAGCCTGGAACGGGTCCGGACGATTACCGACAAGCCTGTCTCCGTCCAGCCGAATGCTGGAATGCCCCGGTCGGTCGAGGGCCGCCAGCTCTACATGTGCACCCCCGAATACATGGCGGAGTACGCCAAGCGGTTCTTCGAGAAGGGCGCGCGCATTATCGGCGGATGCTGCGGAACGACACCCGATCATATTCGAGAGATCGCTCGGGCGGTCCGCTCGGTGGATAGGGCCGTCGCTCGGACCACTGCGTCGGTGATGGTCGCTCGCGATCGCGCAAGAGCGGCCGAGCCGTTGCAGGCTGCACCGCTCGAAGGCAAGTCACACTTCGGCGCTAAGCTGGCGGCGAGGGAAGAGGTTACGGCCATTGAACTGACTCCGCCGCGCGGTGTGGACATGACGACAGTCCTGGACAAGGCCCGCCAGTGCTCCGACGCGGGGATCGATGCGATCAACATTCCCGATGGCCCCCGCGCCAGTTCCCGTTTGTCGCCGATGGTCACGGCCGCCAGGATTCAGCGGGAGGCGGGCATGGAGACGATCCTGCACTTCTGTTGCCGGGATCGAAACCTGATCGGGATGCAGTCGGACATTCTCGGGGCTTCTGCCATCGGACTGAAGAACCTGTTGATCATTACGGGCGATCCGCCGAAGCTGGGCGATTATCCCGACGCCACAGCGGTCTTCGATATGGATTCGATCGCACTGACCAATGTCGTGCAGAATCTCAACCGGGGCTTGGACATCGGCGGCAATCGCATCGAGCCGCCGACCGCGCTGACCATCGGCGTCGGCGCCAATCCTGTGGCCGCCGACTGGGATCGAGAGGTCGAGCGATTCCGTCAGAAGGTTGCGGCCGGCGCCGAGTACGCGATTACACAGCCGGTCTTCGATGCCGACTCGCTGTTTCGCTTCCTCGATGCCATCGAGGGATTGCGGATTCCCATCGTGGCGGGGATCTGGCCGTTCACGAGTTTCAAGAATGCCGAGTTCATGGCCAACGAGGTTCCCGGCGTGGTTGTCCCCAGAACGTTGCTCGACCGGATGAGCCGGGCGACCAGCAAAGAGCAGGGGCTCGCCCTCGGGGTGGAGATCGCACGCGAGCTGGTGGCCAAGGTGGGCGGATCGGTGGCCGGCTTCGCTGTCAGCGCCCCATTCGGAAACGTCCGGACCGCCCTGGCGGTTCTGGGCAGGGAGTGAATATGGACCAACAGGGTTGCCCGCCGCCGGCGGGTTGTCTGAAAGTAGAGTTGATCGCCATCACACCCGATCCGGAGTGTGTCATCGAGCAGGCGGGCCGGACGTGTTATCTGAGCTTCGATCGCATCGAAGAGGATTCGCATCAGGCCTTCATTCGACGGCTCATCAAGATGGGGCATGAGTCGCCGCTGGAGCACGCCTGTGCGACGTTCCGCATCCGCAACTGCTCGCGCGCCATGACGCATCAATTGGTGCGGCACCGGCTGATGAGCGTCTCGCAGCAGTCGCAGCGCTACGTAGACGAAGACGAGTTCGCCTACGTCATGCCCGAGAGCATGCCGGCCGAGTACGCCGACGACTTCCATCAGGATATGAGAACGATCCAGCAGATGTACCGCAAGTGGCGCGATCGCGGGCTGCGCAAGGAGGACGCGCGGTTCGTTCTGCCTAACGCCTGCACCAGTGAAATCGTCGTCTCGGCGAACTTCCGCGAATGGCGTCACATCTTCAAGCTGCGCACCAACGCCAGGGCCCAGTGGGAGATCCGCGACGCTTGTCGCGCCATGCTGAATATCCTCACGGAACAGGCCCCCGCCTGCTTCGACGATATTGTTGCCGAAGCACGATAGCCCTGCGAAGTCATGATCGTGTCGTCACCAGGGTGCGTCAGGGGATTTCGAGGCCGACGAGGGTGAAGTCGTCAACTTCTTCCGGCGTGATCTGGCGTTGACCTGCCAGGTCCGTCAGGCGGTCGACGATCTGACCGATCGGCTCATCGCGCAGGGCGAGAAGTTCCTCGGTGAACTGGAATCCGGCGCTGTCGGTGAGCTGGCCGACCAGCAATTCGGCGCCGTCGGAATAGAGCAGCAGCCGGTCGCCGCTCCGGAGCTGGATGGAGGCCTGGGTGAATTCGGCGCTCTCGAAGACGCCCAGCAGCGCACCGCGTGTCTCCAGCGGTCGCGGTGCCTCGCCTGCGCGGAACAGGATCGGGTAGGGATGGCCCGCCCTGGCCAGGGTCAGTTGCCGCGTCTTGACGTTGAGCAGGCAATAGCAGCAGGTGGCGAACTGATAGCCCGACAGCCTCTGGCCAAGCATCTTCAGATTGAGATTGGTGATGACTTCGGTCGGCGAGAAGATGCGATAGCTCTTGTCGATGGTCTCGCGCATGACCATCGCCTGTTTGATGAAGATTGTCAGCAGGGCCGCCGGCATGGAGTGCCCAACCGCGTCGGCGATGTAGAAGCCAATGTGCTGCTCGTCGATTCGCGCCACGTCGTAGATATCGCCCGAGACCCACTCGGCCGGGATGAACGTGACCGCCCACTGTGCGGCGTCGCTGTTGGGCAGGTTCGCCGGCAGGAAGTCGCGCTGGACCAGTCCGGCCAGCCGCAACTGCTCCGTCAGGTTGTCCGATGCAGGCTCCGACCCTTCCGGAGGTTTAACCGCCGCGCTCGTTCCAAATCGTTGGGCCGCGCTGAGGGTCGATGCAGGCTTGACGGCGATTCCCGAATCCTGCTTCTTGCGGTCGGCCAGATGGACGCTGATCCGGGCCCACAGGGCGTCGAGCGAGACGGATGCGACCTTGTCGGTCATGAAGAAGCTGTTGTCCGACGGCATCAGGGAGAAGCTGCGGACCGGGCGCTTGACGCGCTGGGTCAGCAGGATGATCCCGAGGTTGTCCCGCTCCAGGAATTCGAGGATGCGCCCCAATCGCTGGTCCTGGGAGGTGTCGATGCCCTCGGCGTCGATGATCACGGTGCCGACGAGATCGGGGCGGAGGTGGACGAGCTGGTAGCCGTCCATCGGCAGCAAGCGAAACGACACCTTCTTCTGCCGGAACAATCGCCTGACCTCCAGAGGCAGATTGGGCTTATCGGACAGATACACGACGTCGGTGAAGCTCTCGGGTGCTTCGATAACGCTCTCTGTTTGTGTTTTCCCCATACTCGTCGCCTTTTGTCATGCAGCGGAACGCGCAACACCCCGTCCGTGCGGGTTCTGTTCGCTACCGTACTGTCGTCTTGATGTGGAGGCGACTTTGGGGATTTCCCGCTTTTTTCTCCGGCCCCTGGGAACGCCCGCCGTTTGTCGTGATGCCGTCAGGCCTGACCTGCCCGGATGCCCTCACGGGCCCATCACGAGCCGGCGAAGATCGCCGAGCCGATCCGCAGGATCGTCGCTCCTTCTTCAATGGCGATCTCGTAGTCGGAACTCATTCCCATGCTCAGCTCGGTGAATTCCTTGCCGACGATCTTCTCTCCCTGTATCTCGTAGAACAGCTCACGGGCGCGCATGAAACAGCCGCGAATCACGTCCTGGTCGCGGGTGAGAGGCGCCATGGTCATGAGGCCGATGAGTTGAAGGTTGGGCAGCGTTGCGATCTGTTCGGCCAGGTGAGTTGCGGCCCCCACGGGCACGCCGTACTTCTGCGGTTCGTTGGACGTGTTGACCTGGAGCAGCACGCGAGGGCGTAGGTTCAGCTTGGCGGCCGCGCCGTTGATTTCCTCGGCCAGTCGCAGCGTGTCGACCGAATGGATCAGGCTGGTGATCGGCAGCACCTGCCGAACCTTGTTGCGCTGCAGGTGCCCAATCATGTGCCAGTGAATCTCTCTCGGCGAGGCCTTATCGTCGGCGTGCTGCTGGAATTCCGCTACTTGGGCCGCCACCTTCTTCAGTTGCAGCACGCGGTTCTCGCCCAGATGATTGAAGCCAAGCCGGACGACCTCCTCGATCTCTTCGATCCCGACCGATTTGGTCACAATGACCAGCTTAACGTCCTCCGGCATTCGGTTCGCCCGCGCGCAGGCCGAAGCAATCGTCTCTCGGACACGCTCGATTCTTTCTGCAATTCTTGTCATCTGTCGAAATTGTGAATGCCAGGAGGAACGATCCTGTTCGTTTGAAATACAGCGCCCATCAAACCGATCAGTGTATTGGGTTTTGGCGTTGCTCACAAGCGACTAACACGAAAAATCGAGCCGATTCTGCCCGGTAAGATCTGCGTCCTGGTTCGCATCACGCATCGGGGGCGCTGTCGTGCGGTGCATATAGATCACAGTTGTGCCAGAAATCAATTCAGGGTGTATTGGATGTGGTTCCGCGTCTATTGCAGGCGGGACCGGCGGCGTTTCTCGCCGGGGAGATGCCCGGCGATCGGCCGTCGTTGCGGCCGGGGTGCCGCGCGGCCGAGCCCTGCCAGAAGAGGGGGGGGTCACAAGGGCTTGTTGCGACGAGACTTAGCTCTGTCGTGGATACACCGGCCGTCGTACAGGAAAATGCAAAAATCGCGTTTTTTGTCTTGCAGCGGGGTGTTAAACACGGTATAATTGCGGTATTCAACGGAGTGAAATGGGGTGGTTGAATCACCCCGGTATGTGCGTGGTTTTCGGGGAAGATACTTGACAGGTCGGCCGGAATTATTACACTTGCTCTTTGATTTTACCGAATTGAGCTGTGTACGACAGCTAATAAACCTCGGCGAGGCAGCGTGGTCCACCGGTCTCCCCCCCAGCCGGAACCACCACCTCGCCATTTTTCTGCGCGCATTTTGAGGCGTCTTCAACGGCGGACCGTCTTGCCTCGCACTTCAGACGGGTCGATCGACTTCACTCCCCACTGACCTGCACGATCACCTTGCGGTTTCGCGGTCCGTCGAACTCACAGAAGAAAATCCCCTGCCAGGTTCCCAGCGTCAACCGTCCGTCTCGCAGGAGCACCTGTTCGCTGGCCCCGACGAGCGAACACTTGCAGTGGGCGTCGGAATTGCCTTCGCTGTGGCGATAGCCGGCCCGATGGTGGGGCAGCAGCTCGCCAAGCGTCAGGAGGATATCGTGCGGGACGGACGGGTCGGCGTTCTCGTTGATCGTGATGGCGGCCGTCGTGTGCGGGCAGAAGACGACGACCTGGCCGTTGCTGATCCCGGAATTGCGGACGGTGGATTCGACGTGCGCGGTGATGTCGATCATCTCGTTACGGCTGCGCGTGCCCACGCGGAATTCCTCTTGGACCGTTTTCATGGCGTCTCCATTACATCTGGTCGACCACGCCGATGCCCAGCAGTTCGCTCAGCCCGTGGCGGATCGTCCGGGCGGTCAGGTCGCACAACAGCAGTCGCGTCGGCCGCTTCGCCGCCGGGGCGTCCAGCACGGGGCAATTCGTGTAGAACGCGCTGAATTTTTGTGCCAGCTCGTACAAATAGGCGGTCAGGTAGTTGGGTCTGTAGTCCACAGCCGCCGATTCGATCGCCTCGCCGTAGCGGGCCAGGTGCTTGCCCAAATCCAGTTCCGTCGGCTCGCTGAGATCGAGGGCTGCAATCCCGTGCAGTTCCTTGGCGACATCCACACCTTTGCTCTCGGCCTTCCGCTCGATGGACTTGATCCGGGCGTAGGCGTATTGCATGTACGGCGCCGTGTTGCCGTCCATCGCCAGCATCTTGTCGAAGCTGAAGACGTAGTCGCTCGTGCGATTGTTCGAGTAATCGGCGTACTTGACCGCGCCGATCCCGACGGCTTTGGCGATCTCGGTTTTTCTGTCGGGCGGCAGATCGGGGTTCTTCTCCTCCACGACCGATTTGGCCCGCTCGACGGCCTCGTCGAGCAGGTCCTTGAGTTTGATGTTCTCGCCGGAGCGCGTCTTGAGCGGCCGGCCGTCTTCGCCCAGAACGCTGCCGAACGTTACGTGCGCCAGCTCGACCTTCTCGCCGTCACGCCGGTCCCACCCGGCCATCTCCGCCGCCGCAAAAAGCATCTGGAAGTGCAGCGCCTGCCGGGCATCGGTTACGTAGACAATTTGGCTGGCCTTCAATTTTCGGACGCGGTAACGCAAGGCGCCCAAGTCGGTCGTTGCATAGAGGTGAGCCCCATCCGACTTCTGAATAATGAACGGCAGCGGCTGGCCCTCCTTGTTCTTGAACCCTTCAGGAAACATACACATCGCCCCGTCTGATTCCTTAGCTATTCCATTTTTCTGCAACCTCTTGACGATAGGGCCGAGAAGACGTCTGTAGAAACTTTCGCCCCGCACATCGTCCATCGTCAGCGTAACACCGAGTCTGTCATAGATGCTTTGGCAGTGCTTCAAACTGAGGCTTCGAATCTTGATCCAGGCCAGCTTCTCTTGGTGGTTCTTAGGATCGTCTATATCCTGGACCATCGTGGTTACATGGCGAGAGAGTAGGGCGTAATCGACCATACCCGCTCTGCGAGTGGACATCTGCAAGTCCATGCCTGTGAGCGATTCTTCCAAGGTACTCACGAATTGGTATGCGACCAGGAAGTCTTGCCACATGGCCTCGGCCGCCAGTGCATCCAGACTGTCGAGGAATGGTTTGAATAGTAACTCGCCATCTCCCTCTTCGTTGAGCGAATCCCTTCGCCAGTCTTCTTCGTGTCGGTCCCGGATGTCTTGGCACAACTTTGCCATCTCCTCCCGGTTCTGAGCGAGAGATTTGAGTTTTTCAAGCTCAACTTGATAGTACTGATCCTCTCGATGATGCCCCATGCACATATGCCAAAGGCCAAGCAGGACACGTCCGAACTGACGCCCCCAGTCGCCGATGTGGTTCTGGCGGATGACGGGGTGGCCGAGGAATTCGAGCGTGCGGCAGATGGCGTCGCCGATGATCGTGCTGCGCAGGTGGCCGACGTGCATCTCCTTGGCGATGTTGGGGCTGGAGAAGTCCACGACCGTTTTCTTGGGCTGCGTGGTCGGGTCGATGCCGAGACGTTCGGAGCCGTCGGCGTTGATGCGGAGCAATTGGCTGGCGACGTAATCGGGCTTGAGACGCAGGTTGATGAAGCCCGGCCCGGCGATCTCGGGCGGCTCGCAGAGGTCGGCGACGTCGAGCCGCTCGACCACCTGCTCGGCCAGCTTTCGCGGATTGGTCTTGATCTGTTTGGCCAGCGCCATGACGCCGTTGGCCTGATAGTCCCCGAACCGCGCATCCGTGGCGGGGCGTACGATCGCGGCGCATTCGTTGCTTCCGACCACGGCCGCCATCGCCGTAGCGATTCTCTCTTCCAGGACGTCAAGGACCGTCTTCATCAATCGCCAATCATCAATAATCAGTAATCAATTCTCTTCGCGTCGCCCCAGAGCAGATCCAAGTCGTAGTACTCTCGGTATTCGCTGTCGAACAGATGGACCACGACGTTGACGAAGTCCAGCAGGATCCAGCGGCCCTGATCGTATCCGGCTCGGCCGAACCGCGGAAAGCCCGAGCCTCGCCCGGCCTCGGAGACCTCGTCGGCCACAGTGCGCATCTGCCGGTCGCTCGTCCCCGTGGCGATCACGAAGTAGTCCGTGGCGGGGGAGATGCCCCGCAGGTCCAGGACCGTGATGTCGCGGCAATGGTTGGCGTCGGCCAGCTTGGCGGCCGCCAGCGCAAAACCTCTGGCGTCGCTGTTGTGTTGCTCTTTCAATCCTCAACTCCCAGTCACGAAAGAAAAAGGGTGGCCGGAATTGGCCACCCTTCGAGCTTACTTCAAACGCTCGGTCGCGTCAACGGCGTGCTCTCGTTCGGGCTGCACGCCGCCTTGCCGCGCCGGCCGGGGGATTACTGGCTGCCGAGACGCAGCCATTCGCTGATCGCCGGAGAGAACTTGACGACGACGCCCGAGAAGACCACGCTGACCATCGTCATCAGTTTGATCAGGATGTTCAGGCTCGGCCCGGACGTATCCTTGAATGGATCGCCGACGGTATCGCCGACGACGCTGGCCTTGTGGGCCTCGGACCCTTTGCCGCCGAGAGCGCCTTTCTCAATGTACTTCTTGGCGTTATCCCAGGCACCGCCGGCATTGTTCAGGGTAATAGCCAGGACGAAACCGGTCGTCAGGCCGCCGACCAGAATTCCCAGTACCCCCGCAACGCCCAGCAGCAGGCCCGTCGCGACCGGTGCGATGATCGCCAGGAAGGACGGCAGCAGCATTTCCTTCTGGGCACCTCGCGTGGAGATCGCTACGCAGCGTGCGTAGTCGGGTTTGCCCGTGCCTTCCATGATTCCGGGGATCTCTTTGAATTGCTTGCGAACCTCGGCGACCATCGCGCCGGCGGCCCGTCCGACCGCCTTCATGGTCATGGCGCTGAAGACGAACGCCATCATCGAACCGATGAAGATGCCGCCGATCAGCTTGGGGTTCATGATCGTCAGGTTGTAGGCCTCGACGAAGCTCTCCACAGAGGCGGCTTTGACGGCCACAAGACTCAGTTCATCGTTCTGCAGGGCGGCAAAGGCGGCCCGGATTTCGTCGGTGATCGCCGCACCCTGACAGAAGACGGTGTTGCCGACCTGGTACAATCCGTCCTGGGCCTCACCGGCCAGTCGGCCGATCCAGATTCGGACCTCTTCGAGGTAGGCGGCCAGAAGGGCCATGGCGGTCAGGGCCGCCGAGCCGATGGCAAAACCCTTGCCTGTGGCGGCCGTCGTGTTGCCCAGCGCGTCCAGTGCGTCGGTGCGTTTGCGGACCTCCGGTCCGAGGCCGGCCATCTCGGCGTTTCCGCCGGCATTGTCGGCGATCGGACCGTAGGCGTCGGTCGCCAGGGTGATGCCCAAGGTCGCGAGCATGCCGACGGCGGCAAAGCCGATGCCGTAGAGGCCCATGGCGACATTGGTGAAGCCGCCGGCGAAGCCGAAGGCGCACAGGATGCCGATGACAATTGTGACCACCGGCAGGCCGGCCGAGTACATGCCCGTACCGAATCCATCAATGATCGTCGTAGCCGGGCCCATGATGGCCTGCTCGGCGATGCCCTTGGTGGGTTTGTATTCGTCGGAGGTGTAGTATTCGGTGAACTGACCGATCAGCACGCCGGCGATCAGGCCGGAGACGACCGATCCGAAAATGCCCCAGGTGATCCAGTTGAACGCCGCCAGAAGGGCGACCGCCAGGATGATCAGAACGGAACTGCCCAGCGTGCCGAAGAGCAGCGCCCGCAGCAGGTTCTTCTGGGTGGCGTCCTCTTTGCAGCGGACCATGAAGACGCCCGCGATCGACAGGAAGATCCCCAGGCCGGCCACGAGCATTGGCGCCAATACCGCGTTGAGCGGGGTCACTCCTTCCGGCAGCGTTCCCAGCGTCAGCGCCGCACCCAAAGCCGCCGTGGCCAGGATCGAACCGCAGTAGCTCTCGTACAGATCGGCACCCATGCCGGCCACGTCGCCGACGTTGTCACCGACGTTGTCGGCGATGGTTGCCGGGTTGCGCGGATCGTCCTCTGGAATGCCCGCCTCGACCTTGCCCACCAGGTCGGCGCCCACGTCGGCCGCCTTGGTGTAGATGCCGCCACCGACGCGGGCGAACAGCGCCTGGGTCGAAGCGCCCATGCCGAACGTCAGCATGGTCGTGGTGATCTCAATGAGCTTGTGATCGGGATCCATCCCCACCGGCACCAGTTGCAGACCGAACAGCACTAGTCCATCGCGCATGTTGGCCGTCGTGTAGACCAGCTTGTCCAGGATCAAAAACCACATCGTGATGTCAAACAGGCCGAAGCCCACGACCACCAGCCCCATGACGGCGCCGGAGCGGAAGGCCACCTGCAGGCCGCTGTTGAGGCTCTTGCTGGCGCCTTGCGCCGTTCGGGCCGATGCGTTGGTCGCCGTCTTCATCCCGAGAAAACCGCACAAGGCGCTGAAGAACCCGCCGGTCAGGAACGCCACCGGGACGAAGGGGTTTTGCACGTCCTTGTAGGCAAGGAAGGCAAAGATCGCCAGCAGCACGGCGAACACGATCGCCACGACGCTGTACTGCCGGAACAGGTACGCATAAGCGCCTTCCCGCACGTACCGGGCGATTTCGATCATCCTCTCGGTGCCTTCCGGCGCCTCCATCATCTTCCTGTAGAAGTAGACGGCGAATCCCAGGGCCAGAAGCGATGCGATCGGCGCGAGCCACCAGATCAATGGGATGGCTTCTGCCTGCGCTTCCCCCCCTTCGGCCGCCATTGCCACACTGCTCAGGGCCAGAATGGGTAACGACAGTCCGAAGATGCTCTTCCAAAACTTCACGGTTGTGGCTCCTTTCGGTTTAACGGGTTGCTCTTTCTGCGCACACGACCAGCCTAAAATTCCGTGCAGTGTACAGAAAGAAGGCCGCTTTTCAATCTTTTTTCGCCTGAGAGGAACAGAAATCGTACGTTTGCACGCGATCCGGCCGCGGATTGACCGCTCACGGGGTCCTCTTCTTCCCAGTTTCCCAGTGAGGACCGCCCTCGCTCTTACGCCGTTACACAATCGGTCTACGTGTGGTAGTCAGCGTTGATGCTGACGTACTCGGCGCTCAGGTCGCAGCCGTAGCGGAAGTCGGTCTTGTTGCCTGTGCCCAAGTCGATTGTGATTGTGTGCTCGATCTGCGAGACGATCTGGGAGGCCTCACGAGCGTCGAATCGGGCCGGGGTGCCGTTCTTGAAGACGTACAGGTCGTCCAGTTTGCACGAGAGCCGCTCGCGGTTGAGTCTGACGCCGCAAGAGCCGACGGCGCAGATGATCCGGCCCCAGTTGGGGTCGCCGCCGTGGACGGCACATTTGACCAGCGGATAATCGGCGACGGCCCGTGCGGCTCGGGCGGCGTCGGCCGTTGTGGCGGCCCCCCTGACGACGACCTTGAACATCCGCGTGGCCCCCTCGGCGTCGAGCGCCATCTGCCGGACCAGATCGGTGCAGACATCGGCCAGGGCCTTGGCGAACTTGCGGAATCGGGGACACCGCGACGTGATGGGGCGGTTGCCCGCCAGTCCTGAGGCCAGCAGGATCGCGGTGTCGTTCGTGCTCTGATGGCCGTCGACGGTGAGCTTGTTGAGCGAATCGCCGATGGCGTTCTTCAGGGCGGCGGCGAGCAGCGGCTTGCCGATGGCGGCATCGGTGGTGAGGAACAGAAGGGTGGTTGCCATGTTCGGACCGATCATCCCGGCCCCCTTGACGGTGCCCGCGATGGTGACGGTCTGTCCGGAGATGTCGAGCCGGCGAACGGCGCATTTGGGCCGGGTGTCGGTTGTCATGATCGCCTGGGTGAAGGCCGCTCCGGCCTCGGCCGAGTCGGACAACTGCCCGGCGGCTTTCGCGATTCCCGCCGTCGCCTTCTCGATGGGCAATTGCTCTCCGATGATGCCCGTCGAGGCGACGAGGACCTGCTCGGGTGCGACGTTGAGGGCCTTGGCGGCGACCGCGCACATCTTGCGGGCGTTGGCCAGCCCCTTCTTGCCCGTGCAGGCGTTGGCGTTGCCCGAGTTGACGGCGACCGCATAGACCTTCGAATTCCTGGCGTGCTCCCGCGCAACCTCGACGGCCGCCGAGACGATCTTGTTCGTCGTGAACACCGCCGCCGCCGTCGCGCCGGTGGGACAGACCAGCAGCCCCAGGTCCGCCTTCCCCGACACCTTCAATCCACACGCCAACCCCGCCGCCAGAAACCCCCGCGCCGCCGTAATACTGTCATTTTGCATGTCTTGCTTTGTCTCCATTCGTGCTGTATGAGAACCCTTCATGTCTGAGCCCGATTGCGTCTTGCGATGATCGCGCAGATATAGTAAAACACGCCTTCGTCGCTATTCACGGAGGAGCGCTTCAAAATCCGGTGTTACTCGTTCATAACCTGGAATCTCACTGAATTGCACGAGCCACTGACGAATGTAACCCAGGTCGAGATGCGTTCCGTTCTTCGCGAGCAGATGGCGTACGTCTTCGTGATCGACAGGACGTCCCGCGACCATCTTGTGGATGATAAGATCTTCACAGGTCGCGAATGCGACTGGATGGCCCGCTACCGGCACGGTCTTGGCTCTTTCGATCGCTTGGGTCTCATAGGGGGTGAAGGAAAAAATGAAATCGACTCGTATTTTCGACGCTGGGTCTTCCGCCGGCAACACCTTCGTGCGATGTGCGAATTCTCTGGGACTGTCCGACAGCATGCGCAGTCCCAGTTTGGCGCATATGGCTTCGGCCCGTGAGAAGTCTGCCGTGTCGATTCCCAGCGTGATGTCAATGTCCCGCGTCAAGCGGGGTCTACCATAAACGAGCACCGCCTGACCGCCGATCATCATATAGGGGATCTGGGCTGCCTTCAATTCCTGCGATATTCGACCGATCAGTCTTTCAATCACGCTTCAATCCACTCATGGCCCGGGTGATTCTCAGATCGACTTCAAAGCCCTCCCAGATGTTCTTGTGGCTGATGGCTCCCAAAGCCACCGCCTCTGCGTGCAGCGCATCATATATGCGAAAGGCTTCCTGTACAGACAGGTTCTCTTCCACCATCTGCTTTTTGCAGAACTCATCGTATTCGGGTGTAGGTTTAATCATGGTCGCGCTCTCATAGAACGACGCCTTCTCTCAGGGCTTCGCTGACGATGCCGATCGCTGGCTGAAGAAGATGCCCTGGAAATCCGGCGAAACCAGAACGATATCGTGGTCGCTATCGGCCAGATGGTCGCCCCGGGCCTGACTGATCCGGTACTTGGAACGTGTGCTCATATACTCGGGGTTCAAATCCCGTATCCCCGACACCATCGACTCGGGAGCGCCGACGCGTTGAGCGAAATGAATTATCGAATGTCCCTTCGGATACTCTCTGAGCCCGAACAAGCTCAGGGCTTTGAGCGCCTTCTCCAAAACCTGGTGAGATGCGAAGACCGACATGTAGTAGTCGCCTGCCTCGCGGCTGTTTCTGGCACCTGGCAGGTCTGCCTGAGCCTGTTTAGACCAGTTTCGTACTTCTTCTCTCATAGATGGGATGATAATCCCCAGCCATATACTTCAGCAAGCCCTTTCACCGCATGGGTCGGTCTGGGCCTACAGTTCGCGGGTGTTCCTGGACCGGGGGTCGTCGAGGGGGCCGGGACCGTTGGTCAGGCGGCCGGCGACGGCCAGGTCGCGGCAGTCCTTCATGGGGTCGTAGAATTCCCGGCTCAGGTCCACCGTGCTGATGAGCATTCCCGGCTCGTTGTCGGTCAGTTGTGCGGCGATCACCCCGTCCGGCTCGATGAAGCACGAGGGATAGGGACTGTAATAGGCGCTGGAGTTGGCCAGGCTCACCCAGCAGAAGTTCGTCGCGGCGTGGCACTGCATCGTCTGGCGCATGATCTGGGTGTGCACGCTCGGGCCCTTCTGCCGAGCATTGTAGAACGACTGAAAGAGACACTGCACGCCCTGTTTGTACAACTCGCGATAGAGTTCGGGGAAGCGCAGGTCGAAGCAGATCAGCAGCGCGCATTTGACGCTGTTGAGGGTGAACGTGACGAACCGGTCTCCCGGCGTGTAATAGTCCAGGTCGCCGGGGGTGCCGAATCGCTTGTCGTAGCGGTCGGCGATCCGGCCCTGCGCGTCGATCAGGTACAGGCAGTTGTGCGGCTTGTGTGGCTCGGTCAGCGGGTGCGTGCTGCCGAGCACGACCCAGAGCCCCAACTGGTCCGCCAAGGTCATGATCCTGTGTGTCTCTCGCTGCAGCAGCGGCCAGTCGTAGTCATCCAGGATCGGAAAATCGGTGCCCGCGTAGCCGCTCAGAGCGCATTCGGAGAAGTGAACGATCTCGGCGCCCGCGTCGCTCGCCTTCTCCATGAACGCGCGGATGTGGCCTGCGTTCTCTTCGATGGACCCGCCCACCGCGAACTGACACGTCGCGATTGTCAGCCTGCCCCTGCTCATCTGGATTCACTCTCCGAAGACGTTGTCCATCGTTTACCCCCACAGTCCCAGTCGCGCTCGCTTGAGTCCCATGGTCTGGTCACAGCCGAAGGGAGAGACCGTGTTCGACCTCTCTGACAAGCCGCCTCTGCCAAGGCGGGAGCTTGCCGCTTTGAGGCCACCCGCCTGTTCACAAGAGGCCAACGTCGCGTAGGACACCGATTCCCATGCCGTATGGCACCGCCGTGGTGCTCGGGTCGCACTCCTGCGGCGCCCCGTTCGACTGCGCTCGGGGCAAACTCTATCCCCCGTGACGGCATAGGAATCATATCACATGATGCCGATCGGCTCAAAGCGATAACCTGACGAATCCGCCGAGTCCGTTCTCCCCCACGGAACGCAGTCGCACACAGAACCGGATGAATGGTGCTTTCTTGTTCTCCTGGCCGACGCGTCGAGGTATACGATCTCAGGACCGTGCAGGAGCTCCTCGGCCACAAGGACGTGAAAACGACGAGGATCTATACCCACGTGCTCAAGCGGGGCGGCAAGGGCGTCAAGAGCCGCGTGGATGATTTGTAGAGGAGAATCACAGGTGTGTTATACAGAAACCGCATATCACCCAACCCCAGGCGTTGCAGACGCCGTAAGGGTTTGAAGTTACAAGGCTTATGGTCATTCGAGTATTGCCATATTATGCCGCAGCATCGCGGCCCATAGTTGTTATGAAGAAACCATATGACCATTGTCAGGCAAGAAAGAGGCACATAGTACTTTCTGGGGCGGTTACGCGGGATACTTCCAGGATCTTGAACAACACTTATGGGAGATCGTATGGAATCCTCATCTAAACCCGGAAGAATAATGAATGATTGCTGTATGCAGTAGATTCAAACCGCGATGCTGGAATGCAGAGATATGAGTAGAACACTGATCAGTCTATCGATCTCGCTAGATGGCTGCATCGCAGGCGAAAACGAAAGCCGGGACCACCCATTGGGTACTCATGGTGCTGTCTTGCACGATTGGATGCTCAATGGCGACACTATGCTCACCGACTACATTGATCCGCTTTATCAGGGATTTTTCAATGCCAGCGGCGTTAATGCAGCCGTGATCTCCGATTTGTTTGGTGAGCTTGGCGCCATGGTGTTCGGCCGTCGCACCTATGACTTGGTTCAAGGCTGGGGTGGAACGTATCCGGTTAAAGGGATCCCCGTGTATGTAGTCACGAGTGATTCTCCTGATGCCCCTCCCGAAGGCAAATCTGAGATCATTCTTGTCCCCAGCGTTGAGGACGCTATTAAGCGAGCCAGAGCTGCGGCTGGTGACAAGAGTGTGGGTATTGCTGGTGGTAAGATCGGGATATCGTGTTTGTTGTCAGGTTTGGTCGATGAGATTTATCTGCACACGGTACCTGTGATCCTAGGAAAAGGCGTGCGGTTATTTGACCCTGAAGTGATTGACCGTGCATTCCTCTTGGAACAGAAGTCGGTAATAGAAGGTCCCGGTGTGATGCATGCTCGGTATCGAGTGAATAATGCGGGAAAGGTCTGACATATGGTTGCCCATGACAAGCACGCTGGGCACTCGCCGGAGATGTTCCGCCAGAAGTTCTGGCTGAGCCTGGTCCTGACGCTGCCGGTCGTCTTCTGGGCCGAGCACATCCAAATGCTCTTCCGCTACGAGGCACCGGATATCCCCGGCTCAGCGTGGATAGGTCCGGTGCTGGGCTCGGTGATCTTTTTCTATGGGGGATGGGTCTTCCTCAAGGGTGCTGCGCACGAGCTGCGCGACCGCCTGCCCGGTATGATGACCCTGATCTCGCTGGCGATCACCGTTGCCTTCGTCTTCTCGTGGGTGGTGCAGGCCGGGCTCCTCGACGCGCTCCCGCTCTGGTGGGAGCTGGCCACGCTGGTCACGATTATGCTCCTCGGTCACTGGATCGAGATGAAGTCGATCATGCAGGCGCAGGGTGCGTTGCAGGAGCTGGCGAAGCTGCTGCCCGACGAGGCCACGCGCGTGGTCGATGGCCGCGAGGAGCGGGTAGCCGTCGATCAGCTGAAGAAAGGGGATGTGGTGCTCGTCCGCCCCGGCGAGAGCGTTCCGGTCGACGGCGTTATACGGAAGGGGGCGAGCGATCTCAACGAGGCAATGATCACCGGCGAGTCGCGCCCGGCGAAGAAGGGGCAAGGAGATGAGGTGATCGGCGGGACGATCAACGGTGAGGGCTCCCTCCGCGTCGAGGTCACTGGCACAGGCGATGAGACGAAACTCTCGGGCATCATGCGGTTGGTCTCCGAGGCGCAGGCCTCGAAGTCGCGCTCGCAGCACCTGGCCGACCGCGCGGCGCAGCTGCTGACCGGCGTTGCAATCCTTGCCGCCGTCATCACCCTGATCGCGTGGCAGTTCGTCGGCGCGCCCATCGACTTCGCCATTGTGCGCGTGGTGACGGTGCTGGTGATCGCCTGCCCGCACGCCCTTGGCTTGGCGGTGCCGCTGGTGGTCGCGATCTCGACCACCCTCGGCGCACGCGGCGGGCTGCTCGTTCGCGACCGCCGTGGCCTCGAGAAGGCGCGCGAGCTCGATACCGTGGTCTTCGACAAGACCGGCACGCTGACCCTCGGCGAGCACCGCGTGGTGGACCTCGAGGTGGCCGACGGGATTACCGAGGCGGAGGCGTTGCGAATCGCCTCGGGCGTCGAGGCCGAGTCCGAGCACCCCATCGCCCGCGGCATTACGATGTCGGCCGAGGAGAGGGGGATCGAGATCCCGCCCGCCGACGGCTTCCGGGCGATCCCTGGGAAGGGTGTCGCCGCGACGATTGACGGCACCGAGTACCATATGGGCGGGCCCACGCTGCTGAAGGCGAGCGCCCAGGTGCCAGATGAACTCGAGCAGAAAGCCGACGATGCGGCCACCCGCGGCCAGGCCGCTATTTACCTCCTGCGCGATGGCGCGGCCCTTGCCGTTTTCGCCGTTGCCGACGCCATCCGCGAGGAAAGCCGCGAGGCCGTCCACGCCCTCCACGAGCGCGGCATCGAGGTGGCGATGCTAACGGGCGACGCGCAGGCCGTGGCCGACGCCATCGCCGCAGAGCTTGGCATCGAAACCGTCTTCGCCGAAGTCCTACCGGAAGACAAGGCGGCGAAGATCCAGGAGCTGCAACGACAGGGCAAGCGCGTGGCCATGGTCGGCGACGGCGTCAATGACGCCCCGGCCCTCGCGACCGCCGACATCGGCATCGTCATCGGCGCCGGGACCGACGTGGCCGTCGAGGCCGGGCACATTGTCCTTGTCCGCTCCGACCCGAGGGACATCCCCCGGATCGTCACCCTCTCGCACGCCACCTACCGCAAGATGCTCCAGAATCTCTGGTGGGCCGCCGGCTACAACATTCTCGCCATACCACTAGCCGCAGGCGTGCTCGCCGCGTGGGGAATACTGCTCACCCCGGCACTCGGAGCGGTGCTCATGTCGGCGAGCACCGTGATCGTCGCGATCAACGCTCAGTTGCTGCAAAGGGCACGGCTATGATGCCTCATGCCGGTTGCCCAACTAATGCATGCAGCGGACGGCGCTTCGCGCCGCCGCTGATGCAGGGCGTTGGCTGGGCGGCCGGTTCTCGTGGGTCGGTTGTGTGATCCTGGCGTACGAATTGTCTGGCTCTGTCAGTCTAATCCCATTGTTTCGCGCAGGCCGAAGAGGATGTTCATGTTCTGGATCGCCTGGCCCGAGGCGCCCTTGACGAGGTTGTCGATCGCCGAGAACAGGGCGAGCCGGCCCTTGACCAGCGTCGGGAAGACGTGGCAGTAGTTCGTGCCGGCGACGTCCTTGACGGCTGGAGCGGTCTTGCAGACGCGAACGAACGGCTCGCTCTTGTAGAACTCGTGGTACAGCGGCAACAACTGCTCGTTCTTGAGGCCCTTGGCCGGGCGGGCGTAGACGCTCGACAGGATGCCGCGATCGAACGGCCCGACGTGCGGCTGGAAGAGGATATTGACCTCGGAGCCGGCCACCTCGCCGGCGATTTGCTCCATCTCCGGCATGTGCCGATGCACCCCGATCCCGTAAGGAAACAGGTTCTCGTTCATGTTCGGGAAGTGGAACTTGCTCGACGGGTTCTTGCCCGCCCCGGAGGCGCCCGTGACCGAGCTGACGATCATCGAATCGGTCTCGATGAGTCCCTCCTTGAGCAGGGGGGCCATCGCCAGGATCGCCCCGGTGGGAAAGCAGCCGGGGTTGGCGACCAGGTTCGTGCCCTTGATCTGCTGGCGGAACAGCTCGGGCAGGCCATAGACCGCCTTGGCCAAGTTGGCCGGATCGGTGTGTGGCTGATAGAACTTCTCATAGACAGCCACGTCCTTGATGCGATAGTCGGCGCTGAAGTCGATCACCTTGACACCGGCGTCGAGCAGCTTGGGCACGAACCCCATCGAGACCTTGTGCGGCAGGCAGCACAAAGCCACGTCCGCCAACTGCGACAGTTTGTCGAGGTCGAGCGGCTCGATGGCCAGCGCGCAGCGGCCGCGAAACTCCGGAAACACCTCTTCCACGGACCCGCACTCTTCCGGCAGGGCGGTCAGATAGGTCAGTTCGGCCTGGCTGTGCCGAAACAGGATGCGGATGCTCTCGGCGCCCGTGTACCCGCTGGCGCCGATGATGGCGACTCGAATCATGGTGGCTCTCCTTGCAGGTCGTGCGTCTGCGCACGACTCAGATCCCGGCGGCTCTCAACCGGCGAGCGAAGCCGCTCGCCCCGCAAAAAAAAGCCGCCAAGATCGTCTCTCGGCGGCTGTCGGTAGCGATGAATCGAAGACTGCTTCTAACGCTTGGAGAACTGGAACCTCCGCCGTGCACCCGATTGGCCGGGCTTCTTCCTCTCGACCATGCGCGGATCGCGCGTCAGGTGCCCGCCGTCACGCAGGGCCTGAACGTAGTTCTCGTCGTAGCTTCTCAGGGCTCTGGCCACGCCCAGCAGAGCCGCTCCGGCCTGCCCGGTGGTGCCCCCGCCCTTGACATTGACGAAGACGTCGAAGGCCTTCTCGGCATGGACGCTCTTGAGTGGCGCGACCACGGCCTTGCGGTCCTGTTCCCGCGCGAAGAAATCATTCAGTTCTTTCTTGTTGACGATGAGCTTGCCGTTGCCGGGCCGGATTCGGACCCGCGCGATGGCCGTCTTTCTCCGGCCGGTGCCCCACCAGTAGCCGTATTTCTCTTTGCTCTTGTTGCCCGGTCCCAGGGTTGGTTTGGGCGCCTCCTGCTCGGGTTCGGCGTGGGCTTTGACGTCCGCGTTCTCGTGTTGGTTTTCGGTCATGGTTCGGGGGTTCCGCTTAGGACAGTTCGATCGGCTCTGGTTGTTGGGCCTGGTGCTCGTGGTCCGGGCCGCGATAGACCTTCAGCTTCTTGAGCATCTTGCGGCCCAGCTTGTTCTTCGGAAGCATCCTTCGGACGGCCAACTCGACAACTCGCTCGGGCCTCTTGTGCATCATCTCGGCGAAGCTGGCAACCTTGCGCCCGCCGGGATGGTGGGTGTACCAGTCGTATTCCTTCTGCTCGGCCTTCTTGCCGGTGATCCGCACCTTCTCGGCGTTGACGACCACGATATAGTCGCCCACGTCCACGTGGGGCGTATAGGTCGGCTTGGTCTTGCCCATCAGAATCGGCGCAATCTTGGCGGCCATCCGCCCGAGGATCGCGTCCTCGGCGTCCACCAGGAGCCATTTCTGCTCGATCTCGTTGTTCTTGGCCATGAAGCTCTTCATAGTCGGACTCTCTATGCTGTTTCCGGATTAGAAACCATGCATATTAGCAGACGCCGGCCCCCTGTCAAACCAATTTTGGGCGAAATTTCCGGATATTGGCTCCCGCTCAGTCGATTGTCGGCAACATAGGTGCTCCAAGCAACCTGCCCCGTGGCAGATGCGGCTGGCTCGCACCGATGTTCAGCGAGCCTCGCCGGGGCGGGCCGCTACGAAGGGAACGCCTGACGGCGGCACGGCAAACGGCGTATGTTTGTTTTGCTCTGCACCCGTGTCCCGACTATGATACCGGCGGGAAGACGATAGGGATCGATCGTTGTCGATCTGGGGCCAAGACCTTTGGGCGATAGGGATTGAGTATGGAAACGATTCTGCGGGGTGGATGTCTTTGCGGCGCTGTACGGTATGAATGCACGGGCGACCCCGGCAACGCCAGTTACTGTCACTGCGACGACTGCAAGCGGGCGACGGGAGGGCCCTACACGGTGGGCGTTCTGGTCCGGGCGGCGGACCTGCATATCCTCTCGGGCCAAGTCAAGGGCTACACGACCGTCGCCGACAGCGGCCGGAAGATCACGCGGCAGTTCTGTCCCGAGTGCGGCTCGCCGCTGTTGACCCGCGCCGAGAAGTGTCCCGATCTGGTCTTCCTCAAGGCGGGCAGTCTCGATGAACCGGAACACGTCAAGCCAGGCTGCCAGACCTGGACGAAACGGACCGTACCCTGGGCCTACATCGACGAGAGCCTGCCGTCCTTTCCGGAAGGCCGTCCGTCTTGAACGGACAGGGCCCAACAGACGGAGAACCTCCAATGACCCGGCACAGGCGCATGACCACTCGACGCTCCATCGCGGCAGCGGCTTTGGCAGTCGGAGCATTGGCTCTCGGCATAGGGATCGCCTGGCCGCCGGCGCGCCCCACGATTGTTGAGTTGTCCTTCGGCAATGGAGATGCCAACGGCAACGCGGACGACTTGACGCTGCAAAGCATTCGCAAAGTGGGCCGTTTCTACACGGTCAGCTACTACGGTGACTATGAGCAGCGGCTGCGGTGGCTGAATGACGAGCACCTCAGACTCGCCGGCCTGGAAACAGTGTCGCACTGCAGCTTGTTCGTGACACACACGGCAGCCGGCGAGGCGTTGCTCGGACGCAATCTGGATCGCCGGGATGTTCCGGTTCTGGCGAAGTTCGCCCCGCCCGGCAAGTATGCGTCGTTCTCCTTCGCTCCATCCATCGAGGCGCATCTTCGCGACATTCTGGTCGCCGAGCCTACCGAAGCACAGAAGCAGTCCTTCCTTCACAGCCTGCCGTTCTACGCCACCGACGGCATCAACGAGAAGGGACTGGCCATCGCCATTGCCGGAGCGCCGCTGCGGACCGTGAAGCCTTCGGAGGGACGCCGGCCGATGTTTGTGCTCCTGTTCATCCGGCAAGTGCTCGACAACTGTCAGAGCGTGGAAGAAGTGGCCCGCTACGCCGAGACGGTGAGTCCATATGACCGTGCCATTGACACCATCTCCCACCATTTCCTCGCGGCCGACGCCAGCGGTGCGTGGCTGGTGATCGATTATCCCGACGGCAGTCTCCGGCTCACTCAGGGACACGATACACCCCAGGCGCGGACGAACCATTTCCTCGATGCCGGGCCTTCGAGCGCGGACACGCGAACCTCCTTCCGGCGCTATCGGAAGCTGGAGGCCGCGCTGAATTCGCCGACGCCGCCGGATTCCGACGCCCAAGCAATGGCGCTGCTCAGGCGCGTTCGCGATCACACCGCGTGGTCGGTGGTCTACGTGACGCGGTCGCGTCAAGGTTTGCTCGCGGTCGGAGAGGACTACCGGACGCAATATCGGTTCGGGCTCTGCCGAACGGATTAAGGGTTGCCTGTCATCGAGCATGTAAGGGCGAGCCATGCCTGGCCGCTGCCTGCGACGCCCCTACGGACGATCACGCCTGATGAGTTTCTGCGAACGGCGATGGGAGGCGGGTGTCTTCCTATTCGAGGGTTCGCTGCGGTGGGAGCGGACGAACAGGCGGACGGGGACTTCGCCGATGGGCAGCAGGGCCCCGAGCCGGTTGGCGACGTAACGGAGGTAGTTCTCGTCGAAGAGCTTGGGATTGTTGACAAACATCAGGACGGTCACGGGGTTCATTGCGACCTGCGTGGCGTAGTAGACGCGGGGCCAGGCGGTGCCGGTGCGCTTGGCGCCGGTTCGCTCGTCGCGGATGATCTCGAAGGCCTTGTTGAGCCGGCCGGTGCCGATGCGCGTTGTGGTCTGCTTGAACAGCTCGGCCGACAGATCGAGCACGGCCTGGACGTTCTTGCCGGCGGTGGCGGTGGTGAACGCGATCGGGGCGTACTTCAGCACGGGCAGCTTGGCCGTCAGGTATTCTTCGTAGTCGCCCGTGGAGGCGACGTCCTTGGCCAGGTCCCACTTGTTGACGACGATGATGCAGCTCTTGTACTCCTCAGCGATCTGCCGGGCCAGCTTCTTGTCCACCTGGGAGAGGGGCACGGTCGCATCGACGAGGAACCATACGACGTCGGCTCGCTGGATGGAGCGGGCGACCCGGACATTGCTGTAAAACTCGATGTTGTCGGCCATTTTGCCCTTCTTGCGGACGCCGGCCGTGTCGATCACGATGAGGGTCTGGCCGTCTTTCTCGATCCGCACGTCGACGGCGTCGCGGGTCGTGCCGGGGACCTCGCTGACGATGACGCGCTCGGTGCCGGCGATGGCGTTGACCATCGAGCTCTTGCCCGCGTTGCGTTTGCCGACCATGGCAATCTTCATCACCGGTTCCGGCGGGGCCCCCATGCCTTCATGGTCGGCCAGCCGCTCGAAGATGCGGTCGAGCAGCACCGACTTGTTGAGGTTGTTCTCGGCCGAGACGCAGAGGAACTCGCCGAAGCCCAGCCGGACGAACTCGCCGGCGGCCGGGAACATCTTGGCGCTGTCGGCCTTGTTGGCCACGCCGATGACGTCGAGATCATGCTTGCGGAGCAACCGTGCGATCTTCTCGTCGAGGGGCGTCAGGCCGTCGCGGATATCGACCATGAAGACCACCAGCGTCGCCGAGCCGATGGCCTGGAAGATCTGCCGCTCGATGTGGTCGCTGAGCTGGTCGGAATCGACGATGCCGTAGCCGCCGGTGTCGATCAGCTCAACATACCTGTCGTCCCGGCTGATGAACGTGCTGACGCGGTCGCGCGTCACACCGGCCGTCGGCTCGACGATGCTGATCATCTCTCCAGCCAGCGCGTTGAGCAGACTGCTCTTGCCCACGTTCGGCCGGCCCACAATGGCCACGGTCGGTAATCCCATAGAACTCCACAACACAAAGAATCAAAAGAACTTAGCCGCACCAGTCTACCCGAAACCCCGCCCCAGGTCCAGACTGTCCAGACGTGATTGCCCGTTCCACCTGAGGGGTCAGTTGTAGCGACTGTATTGTGGATCAAGCATAATTTGGGTTCCAGGGTTCATTTTT
>CAZSXM010000003.1:0-151605 GCA_964610435.1 uncultured Pirellulales bacterium
CGATCCTACAAGAAGGGCCCGATTATTCTACCCACAAACGTGCAGTGCACCCTCCCACAGGCAGATCGCCGTTTTTCGCTTTACTTCTGCGCTCCGGATGTCTATAATTGTCGTGTGGATCAACAACGGAGTGGAGCTTCAGCAGCGTCAGGGATGGTCTGTCTGAGGCGAGTGCAGTGGATGCGAGAATCGAGGCAACGCACGTCGCTGCTGGCTCGGCCGATGTTCGGATAGTGACCAACTCGATTGTATGTATCCAGACAACGGCGGAGGAGGACTCATGAAGGGTTGCTGCATAGGTCTCATATTGGCTTTGGCCCAGGTTGCCTGTGGTGGCATCACGCCGGTCTCCGAATGGCACCACATCAGCGGGTCGGCCGGCTTCGAGGACGTTCAATCGTACGATCAGTCGGCCGCCTACCCCATCAGTGCCAGTGCAACAGGCGTCGGCTACTACGGTGATCCGGTCACCGCCTCCAGTTCCGCGGGCAACCATGCGGTCGCGGCGTCCGTTTCGGGATCGATCTTCTCGGGCATCGCCACGGCGACGTCCATCTATGTCTTCACGCCGCAATACGCGACGCTTGAACTTCAGATCGCCGGCGCCGCCGGGCGGTATGCCTGGGATGGATGCGAGCTCGAGTATCGACTCACGGATCGTACGCTGAACCAGACCATCCTCTCGTACACTTCGCCGACAAGTCCGGACGATGAACTGGTTCTCGTGGACGACTTCCATCGCATCGCGGTTCACACCGGGCACGAATACGAGCTGTTTCTCTCGGCGGTCGCATCCCAAGGGGATGACTCGATGCCCTCCTCCTGGCTGACGGCCGAGGTCACGTGTATTCCCGCACCGGGTGCGTTTCTGCTCAGCGGCATTGGCGCCACCGGCGTCTGGCTGCACCGTCGCAGAAGCCGTGCCAGCCGATGATGCCCCAGCGGCACAGGTGGCACGCGTACCCCGTCTTCCTGACCATTCGCCATCGATGCGGCCGGCGCCAATGGATCGACGACGCCGCCACCCCCCATCATCAAAATCGCCCGCCGCCAAGGAATCCAGGTTTTCCCCGACGACAGCGAGCAGACCACAGACGCACAGGTCTTGAGATCGTCGTGGGCTCCGTTCTCACCTTGCTGACATGACGTTCTCTCAGATGCAGGCACGTCCCGCCCTACGAGAAGATTTCGCGGTCGACTTGGCCGAGGTAGAAGCGGGTGTCGTTTCGCATGAATTTGAGGACGGTGTCGAGCTGCTGGCCGATGAACTGGGCGTCGTTTCCGACGACGGCGATGCCGATGACGGCGCTGCTGCGGCTGTCCTGCTGGTCGACCTCGGAGACCGAGACGTTGTAGCGGCTCTTGAGCCGGCCGATCACGCTCTTGACGATGCTGCGCTTGTCCTTGAGCGAGCCGATCCCGTGCATGTACATCTGAGCGGTCATCGTTCCGACCAGCATGGGTTTCTCCTGCCACAGACGATTCGTTCTCGATGCCAGGCACGATAGCAGCGCCGGCCGCGTCGGTCAATCGCCATACCGCAGGCCGAGAGTGCTTGCCGCGAGGGGGCTGCTCTGGTATAAGGGCCATCGCGAAGTTGTTTTCCGCTGTAGGTGGACTTCCGCAAAATGGAGGTTAGGCCTACTTGTGGGAGGAAAAATCAGTATCTTGATTTTTCCTCCCATGATTGAACTGCTTCAGTTGCAGGTTGTTCTGCTGATTGCTCAAGGAAATCAAAGAACGATTTCCTTGAGCAATATAGGCCTAACCTCCATTTTGCAGCCCTTTCCGCTTGGACATGGGGACCAGATGTTGCTATCGGCAAGGACGCAGAAGAACGAATGGGTGGTCCGGCCGGCCGACGACCGGGTCGCGCCGCTGGCCCAGTCGCTGAGGGTCTCGCCCCTGGTGGCCCAAGTCCTTCTCAATCGGGGGATCACCGAGGCCGTCGACGGCAGCGTCTTCCTGCGTCCCAAGCTGACCGGACTGATCCGCCCGGACCAGATGCCCGGCATCGAGCCGGCGGTCCGCCGGATTCGACAGGCCATCGAGGCCAAAGAGAAGATCACCCTCTACGGCGACTACGACGTCGACGGCATTACGGGCGTCTCGATCCTGTGGGAACTGCTGACGCTGCTGGGTGCGACGGTCGATTTCTACATCCCGCATCGAATCGACGAAGGCTACGGCCTGAATATCGACGCTGTGCGCTGGCTGGCCGAGTCCGGCACGCGCCTGCTGGTGACGGTCGATTGCGGGATTACCGCGCTTGCGGCTGCTGCCCTGGCCGGCGAACTGGGCATGGACCTGATCGTCACCGATCACCACAGCCCCGAACCAACGCTGCCCGAAGCGGCCGCCATCGTCCACCCGGTCCTGGAGGCGTCGTATCCCAACCAGGACTCGGCCGGGGCGATGGTCGCCTACAAACTCGCCTGGGCGCTGGCCGATGAGTTCAGCCGGGGCCCACGACTCGAACCGAAACTGCGCGAGTTCATGCTTAACGCCACGAGCCTGGCGGCCATGGGCACCATCGCCGACGTGGTGGACCTTCGCGGCGAGAACCGCATCCTGACCAGTTTCGGCTTGCGGTCGCTGCCGGAGAGCAAGCTGTGCGGCCTCCGCGCCCTGATCGCCACGGCCGGGCTGACGGGGCAGGGGCTGGACAGCTACGCCATCGGGTTCCGGCTGGCGCCGATGCTCAACGCCGCCGGACGGATGGGCCACGCCCGCCTGGCCGTCGAGCTGATGACCAGCACGAGCGAGTTGCGGGCGGTGCAGATCGCCGAGTACCTCAAAGATCAGAACGTCCAACGCCAGCAATGCGAGCGAAAGATCGTCAAGCAGGCCTGCGACATGGTGGTGGCCAGAGGGTTGAATCACCCCGATCGGCGCAGCATCGTCCTGGCGGCCGAGGGCTGGCACACCGGCGTGCTCGGCATCGTCGCCTCGCGGATCGTCGATAAGTACTACCGGCCCACGATCATGATCAACGCCTCGCCCGGCGAGAGCGGCTCGGCCCAGGGCTCGGCCCGTTCGATCCCCGGCTTCTGCCTGCTCAGCGCGATCAAGGCGTGCTCGGACCATTTGACGACGTTCGGCGGCCACACGATGGCGGCGGGCCTGACGATTCAGCCGGAGCGGATTGAGGACTTCGCCGCCGATTTCGAGGCCTACGCTGCCGACAATCTGCACGAGGCCGATGTCGTCGCCAAGCTCCACATCGACGCCATGGCCCCGCTGAGGCACTTCACCCGCGAGGCGGTCGAGCAGCTTGGTATGCTCGGTCCGTTCGGACAGGGCAATCCGAAGCCGGTCTTCGCGGTCAAGGGCGTGCGGCTGGCCTCGACCCCGCGACGCGTCGGCGCCAAGGGCGACCACCTCCAGTTCGTCATCGCCGACAACACCGGCGCCGCCCGCTGCGTCGGGTTCCGCATGGGCCCACTCGAAAAGCGGATGCTCGAAAAGGAATTCTTCAACGTCGCCTTCGAGGCCCAGATCAACCACTACAACGGCAACAGCAACGTCGAATTCATCGCCCGCGATATTCAGTTCGAATGAGCCACTTCTGACGGCGGTGGAAACCGGCTTACGGCACAGCATCCGGGTCGCCAGGGTCGGGTTCGGGCGAGACGGCTGCGGTGCGTTCGAGCCAGTACTGGCTGAAAAGCGCCAGGTCGAACACGTCGATTCGCTCGTCGGCGTTCAGATCGAGGGCCCTCGTTTCGTTCGGCCCGGAGACAAGAGTCTGCCGCCAGTGTTGGGCCAGTATCGCAAAGTCGGCGAAGTTGACAAGGGCATCGTCGTTGTAGTCACGAGACGTAACGTGATGGAAAGACAAGACTTGTAGCAAATTCGCCTGAAATGGTGGTGGATCGCCAGGATCGTAGGGATTGGGATCGGGCCCGACGTCGCCGCTCGGTGCGTAGTCGTACAACCCGATGCTACAGGTCCCAACGGACAGGGCGTGGTAATCCAGAACAAACCACGGCCCAGCCGTCGCGTCTCGGGAGGAAAGCAGATCGAACGACAATCCGGCGGTATCCATGTAATCCGTAACCAGAGCGTCCATGCCCGCAGCGGGGAGGCAGGAACCTTCGTAGTTACCGGATCGGGAGGCCGGATTGTAGCCCCGTGCAGAGACGACGGCGCTGTCCAGATTCGGCCGGGAGAGCCATAGCGCGCCGCTCCAACTTGATTCTATACCTGACGTTATGAGAATGGTGAGCCTGGTTCCCACCATGATGTCGCGATATACGTCGGGCACATTCGGATCGGCCAATGCCAATGGCGTCGTCTCATCGGTTAAGCAGGCATGGGCTGACACCTGCGCAGAACACGTCGAGGCAAGGAGGCCGACCAGGATGGCCGAAAGAGTGACCGTCACATATGGACTGACTCGAGCCATGGGGTAACAACCCTGTCATCAGAATCGCGGCCGGCGGGTTTCGGGCAGCCAGAGTATGGAGCCTCGCCGCTGTCGAGCATCTGTTCTTACGGTTCGTATACCCACCATTATAGGAATTTGCCCTCTCCAGATCAATCCATCAGGCCCTCATTTCACCGACACCGCCCAAGGGCCTGAAATGCGGGATAGTGGCTCGGTGGGCTTGGGGTGCGGCAGTTTCGGCCAAGGTCAGAAACCTCCCTGGCAGGCGTGCCAGGCAGACGGCGTGCGCTTGTCCTGCCGTCAGGGCTCTCCGGCGAGCCCCTCGCATGCGGCCGGATTTACAGAAGATCTCTCCACTGCTTCGGCGCGGGCAGCGAGGCTCATCACCGGTGCAATGCCGACTGCCTTCGCCTGACGAAATGCTGGCAGGTGTCATCGGCCCAGGTGAACAGGCCTGCCACCTTGCCCTGATTGGCGTCGATGCCGGTCGCCCAGGTACAATGGCCCCAGTCGGGCTTCTCGATACAGGTTCGAGCGGGCGAGAAATACTGGCACGCTTTGCATCGTTGATCGGTCATTCCAGGTTGTCCGTTCCCCGAGCAGCACGCACCTGATCGGCGCGCTGCCCATGTCGGAATCTGCCACAGGGGCGAAACATGGCGTTCGGCCCCTTCCTATCAGGAAGGCGTCATCAGGCAGACGGATGTGGATGGCAAATTCTTTCTCTGGGCTCTTTTTTTTTCGAGGGGGCGACCTGGTGCCAAGGGAGACGGCGGCCGCCAGGCCGTGTCGAAGAGGCTTCAGGATGGGTCGGCTCGTCGGAACGACAGCGGCTTCTGTGGCCGCTGATAACGGTGGGCGCGCCGAGCGATGTGCGCGCAGAAAAAGAGGGAGACAGCGACCCCCCTTGGCATAGACACCCGGTCTGCCGCCCCCCCTGGAAAAGAAGGAAGGAGTATTATGAGCGAATTCTGTGAATCTCAGGCCTTTTGACGGCCCCTTTACACCCAAAGTATAGGTCACGTTTCGCTGGAAGCAAAAAGGGGAGCGACGATTCTCATGTCGGATCCGGATAGGCCCTGCCGCATGCACCGCCAAGGGCAATTGCCGCTTGTGGGTCTTGCACCGATCCACTATGATCGCGCCGCCATAGGAGCACTGCTGTGGGCCGTATCCGTTGGTTCGGACGCCAATGAGGACCATTGATGTTGCCGTTTTCCGACCCTGTGCTGATCTTCGGCAGCGTCATGACGCTGATTCTGGTTGTGCCGCTGTTCGCGCGGAAACTGCGCCTGCCTGAGATCGTCGGCTTGATCGCCGCGGGAACGATCATCGGTCCCCACGGTATCGGGATTCTGGCCCGCGACCAGACGGTGCACCTGCTCGGCACGGTCGGTCTGCTGTACATCATGTTCCTGGCGGGACTTGAGATCGACCTGCACCAGGTCCGCAAGAACAGGAGCCATACGATCGTTTTCGGGCTGCTGACGTTCAGCGTCCCTCTGGCGATGGGCGTCCCGATGGGCATCTGGCTTCTCGGCATGACCGTTCCGTCGGCCATTCTCCTGGCCAGCATGTTCAGCTCCCACACACTTGTGACCTTTCCGGCGGTGGGCAAGCTCGGCCTGGCCAAATCGCGCGCCGTAACGTCGGTGATCGGCGGGACCATCATCACCGATACGTTGGCCCTGCTGTTGCTGTCGGTGATTGCCAGCACTACGCGGGGCGAGCCGGACCCCGGCTTCTGGGTTCGGCTGTTGTCCTTGATGGCTCTCTACATCACGGCTGTGCTGGTCTTCGTCCCGTGGCTCGGTCGATGGTTCTTTCGCCACATTGCGGTCGATGAGAACAGTGAGTTTGTCTTCGTCCTGGCCGTCGCTCTTCTGAGCTCGTTTCTGGCCCACGTCGCCGGGCTCGAACCGATCATCGGCGCCTTCCTGGCCGGGATCGCGCTGAACTCCCTGATTCCGGAGAAGAGCCTTCTGATGACCCGGATCCATTTCACCGGCGACATCATCTTCATCCCGTTCTTTCTACTCTCTGTGGGCATGCTGGTCGATCTGACTTTGCTGCTGGCGGGCTCTCAGGCCTGGATCATTGCCATCAGCATGACCGTGGTGGCCATTGTGGCCAAACTCGGTGCGGCCCGGCTCTGCGCCATGGTCCTGCGCTATCACCGAGATGAGGGCCGGCTGATCTTCGGTCTGAGTGTCAATCAGGCCGCTGCCACGCTGGCGGCCGTGATGGTGGGCTACGACATTGAACTGTTCTCCGAGGCGGTGATCACCGGTACGATCATGATGATTGCGGTAACGTGCCTGATCGGTTCGGTCGTCACAGAGCGAGCGGGACGAGCGGTGGCGGTACACGAAGAGCAGGCGGCCTTCGACGCATCGTCGGCGCCGCACAGAATCATGATTCCGCTCGAGGGGCGCGAAGGGGCCAGGGAATTGCTCGATGTCGCCCTGCTACTTCGGGAGAAAGGCTCTCATGAGCCGGTATACCCCATTCACGTCGCGCAGGAGGGCCACGATTCGGAGCAGCAGGTGGCGGCGGCCGAGAAGTTCCTCGCGCATACGGTCGTCCGGGCGATGGCGGCCGGCGTCTCGGTGACTCCATTGACCAGCGTGGACGTCAGCGTTACCTCGGGGGTTCTGCGAGCCATCCGCGACAATCGGATCTCAATGATCCTGCTGCGCTGGGACGGGCAGGTTGGCTCCAAGACCCGGGCGTTCGGGCGAGTCATCGACGCCGTGGTCGAACAGAGCCTCCAGCTCGTCATGGTCAATCGCTTCTGCGAACCTGTCAGCACGGCCGGACGGATCGTGCTCGTTCTGCCGCCCTTTGCCGAACGTCAGCCCGGCTTCGAAGCGGTCATCACCGCGGTTAAGACCCTGGCCAACCAGGCCGGGACGACCTTGTTGACGCTCTGCTCGGCCCAGACGAAAGCCGCGGCGGGAGCTTTCATCTCGAAGACGCCCCCATCCGTTTCCACGTCCGTCCAGCCGCTCGGCGAATGGAAAGCCGTACAGCGAAGCGTCGCCGACCAGATCGAGACAAACGACTGGCTGATCCTCATGGGCGCAAGGAAAGGCGAGGTCGCATGGCAGCCCGTCCTCGACCGCCTGCCGGGCCGCCTGGCCTCACAGTTTGACGCAACAACGTTCTCCGTCATCATACCACCCACGCAAAGGTGGGACAGCCAGCAGGCGGCTGAGAAGATTCTCGATTCGGCCTATGTCTTCTCCACGTTTGTCCGCGACCGGACGATGTTACAGATGGATGTCAATACGGTTGAGGAGGCCTTGCGAGCACTCCTGAGCGGCCATTTCGGCCAAGACACCGCCGATACACGTGCGGTCACCCGCCTGCTCCACGTGATGAGCCAGGAGGAGCCGGTGGAGTTGACCCAAGACGTTGTGCTGCTTCACACACATGTGCCTACCGTCTCCGGGTCGATGGTCTTCCTGGGGGTCTCGAAGCACGCGTTGGATGTGCCACTGGCATCGGGCCGGCCCCATATCCTCATCGTCCTACTCGACCCGGTCGGGCAGGACCCAGCCCAGCACCTCCAAGCCCTGGCGGACATCGCTCGAATCATGCGGGTGCCGGACATGGCCCAGGTGCTCCGAACGGCCCGGGATTACGACAACCTGATCGCCGAGATCGCCCTTCGGACGATCGCCGAGACGTAGGGTCGGGCCGGAGCTTCTTCGAAGGGGATTCGGCGGATAATCGGGCCTTCTCTCGCTTGGCAATCCTTGACTTGGGCCGCCGTCGGTGGTAGGCTATGCCTTTCTCGGAACCCTGGCTAAGGACGGTGACCGCTATTTGCACTGTCGCGTCACACCTTTTTTGAACCGAATCCAGGCCACAGTTGCAGGGTGTGCCCCGCACACCGCGTTGAAGGCAACTGCCGACTGACCCGAATCCGGACAGATTGAGATCGAAGATATGACGAAGGACGTGGAACAGCCCCAGGAACGCTTCGAAGATATGCCGATTCTTGACGAGCTCAAGAATTCGTATCTGAACTACGCCATGAGCGTGATCGTCGCGCGGGCCCTGCCCGACGCCCGGGACGGGCTGAAACCTTCCCAGCGGCGGATTCTCGTTGCGATGAACGACCTGAACCTGGGGCCGCGAAGCACCCACCGAAAGTGCGCCAAGATCGTCGGCGACACGAGCGGAAACTACCATCCGCACGGCGACCAGGCCACCTACGGGACGCTCGTCCGCCTCGGCCAGGACTGGAACATGCGGTATACGCTGGTCGATCCGCAGGGCAACTTCGGCAGCATCGACGCCGACCCGCCGGCGGCCATGCGATACACCGAGGCCCGCATGGCGGCGCCCGCCATGGAGATGCTCCAGGACATCAATTACGAGACCGTCGACTTCGTCCCGAACTACGACGAGACGCGGATGGAGCCGGTGGTGCTGCCGTCGAAGCTTCCAAACCTGCTGGTCAACGGCTCGACGGGTATCGCCGTGGGTATGGCCACGAACATCCCCCCGCACAACCTCAAGGAGATCTGCGATGCGCTGCTGCTGGTGATCAACGATCCGAAGTGCGGGTTCAAGGACATCATGAAGGTGCTGCCCGGGCCGGATTTTCCCACCGGAGGCATCATCTGCGGCAAGAAGGGCATCATCGACGCCTACACGACCGGCCGGGGTCATCTGAGACTGCGCGCCAAGACCGACGTCGAGACGGACAAGCGCGGCCGACAGCGAATCGTCGTCACCGAGATCCCCTACACCGTCGTCAAGACGTCGATCGTCTCGAAGATCGCCGAGTGCGTTCACGGCGGGACCATCCCGGAGATCTCCGACGTGCGCGACGAGTCCGACCGTCACGGGCTGCGCATCGTCGTCGAGCTGAAGAAGGACGCCGATCCTGAGATCGTGCTGAACAAGCTGTATCGCTACACCTCGTTGCAGACGACCTTCGCCATCGCCAACATCGCGCTGGTCAACAGTCAGCCCGAGACGCTGAACATCCGCGAGATGCTTCAGTGTTTCGTCGACCATCGCAAGAACGTCATTCGCCGGCGGAGTCGATTCCTTCTGAGGCGGTGCCGCAACCGGGCCCACATTCTCGAGGGCCTGATCCTGGCGGTGACGGACATCGACGAGATCATCGACATCATCAAGAAGTCGCCCGATGCGCCGACGGCCAAGGTGAACCTGATGAACAAGCCACTGCGGCTGGCGGAACTGGCAGCATTGCACAAGCTGTTGCCGGCCGAGTTCGTTAAGGCCAAGAGCCAAGGCGACCATTTCCTCACCGGCCCACAGGCGGATGCCATCCTGACGATGCAGTTGCAGCGTCTGACCGGCCTGGAGATCGAGAAACTGGCCAAGGAGTACGCCGGACTCGTCGAGCAGATCGAAGGCTACGAGGCCATCCTGTCCAACGAGAACGTTCTGCTCGACATCATTCGCGAAGACCTGCACGAGATCAAGGAGAAGTACGGCGACCGCCGCCGCACACAAATCGCCGGCGCCGTCGAGATGCTCGACATTGAAGACCTGATCGCCGATGAGGACGTCATCGTCACGGTCAGCCATATCGGCTACATCAAGCGGATGCCCACCGACACCTACCGCCGCCAGGGCCGGGGTGGACGCGGCATCATCGGCTCCGACACGAAGGAAGGCGACTTCATCAAACACCTGTTCATCGCCTCGACGCATGATTACCTGCTGGTGTTCACCAACCGGGGCAAGTGCTACTGGTTGCGCGTCTACGATGTGCCCGCTATGAGCCGCCAGAGCAAGGGGCGGAGCATCGCCAACCTTTTGAATCTCGGCAGCCAGCAGATCGCCTCGATCATCGCGGTCAGCAGTTTCGAGGACGAGGAAGGCAGTCCCGAGCGACAGCTCGTGATGGCCACGCAGAACGGCGTCGTGAAGAAGACGCGACTCAGCGCCTACGGCAATCCGCGCTCGAACGGCGTCATTGCGATCAACCTGGACGCCAACGACGCCCTGATCGGAGTGGCCCAGACCACCGGCGCCGATCACATCATCCTGGGTACGCGCGACGGGATGACGATCCGCTTCGATGAGCAGGAGGTCCGCTCGATGGGCCGCGCCTCTCGCGGCGTTCGCGGGATCAACCTGCGGGGCGGTGACACGGTTGTCGGCATGGTGATCGTCGAGGAGAAATCCGCTCTGTTCACGGTCTGCGAGAACGGCTACGGCAAGCGGACGGGCATCGAGAACTACAAAGCGCAGTCTCGCGGCGGGCTCGGGCTCAAGAACATCAAGACCTCGGACCGCAACGGCAAGGTCGTGGCGCTCAAGGCGGTCCAAAGCGAAGACGACCTGATGCTCATCACCGCCAACGGGATGATTATCCGCACGGGCCTCGACGAGATTCGCTCCATCGGCCGCAACACGCAGGGCGTGCGGCTGATCAACCTCAAGGAAGGCGACAAGCTGGTCGCCGCCGAGAAGATCGCCGCCGAGGACCTGGCGGATGAAGGCGAAGGCAGTTCGTAATGTTCCCCTAAGGGCATAAGGCCGCGGGAGAAGAACGTCTCACGACGTCACTACAAACGGGGCAGGACCCGTTCATGAGCGAACAGATCTATGTCATCGCGGGCAAGGACGAGCCGCTGGTCAACGCCAGGTGCCAGGAGCTGGTCGATCGTCTTGTCGATCCGGAGGATCGCATGACGGGACTGCTCTCGGCCGAAGGCGCCCAGATTCCGATCTCCGACGTCCTTGATGAACTGCGAACGGCGCCGTTTCTTACGGGCCGGCGGGTCGTTGTCGTCAAGGGAGCCGACGAGTTCGTTTCGAAGAACCGCCCGGCCCTCGAGAATTATTTCGACAAGCCTTGCCCGACCGGCGTCCTCGTGCTGACCGTCGGCAGTTGGCTCAAGACAACCAAGCTGGCCAAGAAGCTGCCGAAGGTCGGGACGCTGATCGAGGTCAGTCCACCGAAACGTCACGAGCTGCCCCGGTATCTCACCGAGTACGCTCAACGGACGAGCAAGATGAAGCTCGACCACCCCGCCGCCGAAATACTGATCGAGCTGGTCGGCGAGGACCTGCCCCTGCTCTATAACGAGATCGACAAGCTCGCCCTGTTCGCGCGGGACGAGAAGGCGATCACGAGCAAGCACGTCGAGGCGTTGGCCGGACACAATCGCATCTTCGGCGCGTTCGAAGTGATCGAGGCGATGATCGCGGGCAACGCGCTACAGGCCATCCGGCGGCTGCGCAACATGTTCGAAGAGGATAAGAGCGCCGAGTACACCGTGGTCGGCGCCTTCGCCTACCACCTGCGTCGCATGTTCAGCGCCAAGGCCATGCTCCAGAAGGGCGCCGGACCGGGTGATGTCGCCGGCAAGCTGCGGATTTGGAACAACAAGGACCGTTTCTTCGCCCAGTTGCGACAGACCTCGCTGGAACAGTTGGGCAAGTACCTCGAACAACTGGCCGCCATCGACCACGCCGTCAAAACCGGCCAGGCCAAAACCCAGGTCGCCATGGAACAGCTCGTCCTTCAACTTGCGGAGCCCACAACTGCTCGCCCTCGGTCATAGGATTTTACATCCCCTCGCCTATTGATATCTCTCAAGGAACTCCACAGCAGCGGTCTTCTCCGTGAATTCGGCTGTGATTCTATCTCCACTGCTGTATCGGATGTGAATCTCGTACTTGTAGACTGGTCTTTGAACATGCGAGGACTCGTAGGACGATAGAAAGGCAATCGCCTCACCCACAGAGGAACATGCCTTCTCGTGACCGTGCAACGGGATAACAATGATCCTCTCGACGCAGCGTCTCACCACATCGTCCAGTGCGCAGAGAAACTCGTCGATGTCCCTGTGGTGTCCCTTGACGAGTTGGATGGCGACATTGCGTCTTGCCTTCTTGCTTGCAGCCTTCCAGCGGCTGAGCTTCCTGCGGAATTCCTTCTCCGGTGTGTCTTCATCGAAGCTCGCCTCGATCCCCGCCGCCCCAAATGCATCGAGGATCGACTCATAGGAGAAGAACAGGACGTGGAAACCAAGAGACTTGAGTTGATTGATTGCTCCCTCCGTGAAGACTCCCGCGAGAATCGCGCCTGTAAACGGGCAGCAATGCTTGTAGGTCGAGACGAGTGCCTGAATTGCCCCCTGAATCTCCTGAGCTTTGTTCCTTGAATGTTTGGTGTAACGTCGCCATGCAGTCTCGATGAACGCGACAGGCGTTCCGATGACTTCGTCTGTTCCGCCACGTTCAAGGACAAAGTCGAGATCATGTGCATTGCCCCAAAGGTCCGTCCAGGTGACCTTCTTGCCCGCTCTGGCCTTACGTGGGCCTTTCTTGTCCAGATACAGCCAATGCTTGTCGGCAAATTCTTGTAGCATCGGCTCGATCGCATCTTCGAGCACGTTTCCGATGACCTGTCCAAACGTATGCGACAGCGATTGAGCCACCCACTACCCTTCGATCCACAGAAGTCCTTCTTTGAGAGGCACTCGGTGTTTCCGGTTCTTCCATTTGGTGTTCCGATCCCTCAGCTTCTCGAAACGATACGTCCTGAAACCGGCGGCAAGGGCCATTTCTGCAATCCACTTCTCGATCGGGCAATAGACTCCGTAGGGAGCGGAATCGCCAATCACCCAGCACATGCGAGAGCCAGGCTTGCAGACACGCCGGAGTTGCTGCAGAACAAGGCTGATATCGCGGCAATAGGCTGCAACCATGGTGTGATAGTGTTTCTTCCCGCCGTGGTCCTCTCGGACTTCGGCCAACCGCTCGACAACACGCGTCAACTCAGGACGAATTGGGGCGACGGCATCAGATTCCAGGAGATCCGCGATTTTCAGCCTCTCCCGCGATGAATGCTGTGATGATGAGACAATGAGATATCTACGCACAGCATCGTGAATATCGCCCCATCCATTCACATCGCCCCAGAACGTCATCTCAAAGCGCAGGGCGTCGGCGTAGTCATAATTGTTGGCGTATGGCGGGGAGGTGATAACGGCATCCACTTCGTGCGAGGTATTGCCTGCCAACGTTCGAGCATCTCCCGCAATGATCTCAGCAAGGGACCCGGCAGCCCGCGCCTGCATCCATCGCAGATCGGTCTTCATCATCTCGATTTGCTGGCGGTAGGCAGGGAGCGGGGCAACAACTCGCTTCTTCGTCTTGTTCGGCAAGATGTACTGCCATTGTGCGGTTCCAGCCTTGGAAGTCGGGCGAAGGATCGCAGTCAACGCCAGCCAAACCAGTTCCGATGCCGCAGACTTGTCCTGCAAGGCCAGCCAGGCGCGCTTCATCGCATCAAGCGAAGCAAGCGCTTCAACATCATAGCTCCGCTCGATCAGAGGCGGGTAACTGACGGTGTGCAATTTCTGCTTCTCTGACTGTGCGAGGACCTTCCCAGCAAAACGATCCAGTTGTTCAGACGACGTCTCCCAGAGCAGCTTGCCTTTGCACACCCTTGCAACCAGAGGGTGCGCTTCGACCCCAAGACTTGGCGTCCCACGCGCGTCGCAAACAACAGACACTGTTCCAGATCCCGCAAATGGATCGAGGACAAGATGCTGTCTCCCGATCCCCCATCCCGCCAGGACCTGCTCGACCCATTCGGCGGCAAATCCGGCTGAGTAGCGGAACCATCGATGGACAGGCAGCGCCATGTTATCGACAAAAGTCCCCAACCGCGACACCTTGATGGCAGGCATCGTCTGTACATCGTCCTCAAATAGGGTCAACTGCCGCTGCATAAACCCATCATATCATGTTCTTACCGCCAATTCACCCTTCTTCTGGCCCAAATGCAGCCTTGTGCCCCCGTTCTCCCCGCAGGCTCTCCTGGCGGAGTTCGGTGAGCCATCCGGTGGACTGCGCCTTGGTGCAGCCGAGGAAGGCGGAACTGGGGTCATGCTGGTCGAAGGACTGGCGGGCCGTCCGCTTGTTGCGTTGGCGTAGCAGTACACGCAGCCGTGGGGACACGTGTCATATGTCCCGATGTCGGTGCTTTCGGTGCAGCCGCATTCCGCCCTTGTGCCCTTGTCTTTGTACGGTGTCTCGCTCGGGCCAGACAATCGCTCGATGAGCGCGCCGTCGATGCAATGGGCCTTGTGAATCTCCTCGCCAAGCAGGTAATCGCCGCAGCAGGAGTGCATCGTGATGCCACGGCGGGGGGCGATCTCTGCAAGCCGGTTGGTCAGATCGATCCGCATCTGCTCGCTCGGCTCGTTCACCTGGACGCCGTGGGCTCTCTCCAAGTCCTTGAAGTTCCGCCGGACCTTGCCATAGAGGGCAACGAAACCGAAGTAGCACCGCTCGACGAGGCCCTCCAATTCGTCCACAAGGGACTCGAATGCGCCGAGGTAGAAATCGCTGTCGCTGATGTTCGAGAGGATGATCGGATCGAACCGCCAGTTGATCTGTGCCGGCGAATCCCTCTCGAATCCGCCGCAGAAACCAGTCGCCGTAAAACGCCGGGATGTCGGTCCATCGCGAGACCGAGACGATCCGTTTCATCGCACTCTACGGGACCTCATCGCAGCCGAGATCGGGCCGGGGTCCGCTGATGCGCGGATCGCCGTCGATGTCGGTGGGAACCTCGACGACGTAATCAGGGTCGCCCGCATCGATGCATGGCGAATCGGCACGCAGATGATAGTCCCCATGAATCCAGACCTCGACGCCGGACGGCGACCGCGACCAGTAGCCCGGCGTCACGAAGCCGGGCTCGACGTCGATGTTGCCCGTCCCGGGGAAGCCGCCCTGAACGTTGCTGTAGTTGACGGTGGGAAGGTCGCCCGTCACCTGTGGGACGTTGCCGGCTGGTCCGTTGTCATGAACAATGGAGTTGACGATGACGGGCTTGTCGCCCGCGACGCCTTCGGCGCCATTGCCGACGATCGTACAGTGGACGAGCGTCGCCGTGTTGTAGGCGATCATACGCCCGCCCCGCGGGGCCCACATCTCGATGCCCGGACCGCCGTTGCCGGCGATGATGCAGTTGACGAGCATCGGGTCGCTCGACTCGCCCAGTTTCACGCCGGCCTCCCTGTTGTCCACGATGCGGCAATTGACCAGCGTCGGCGATGACATCGTGCAATACACGCCCTGCACGGCCCCGGCAAGGGTCAAGCCCGCCAGCACACAGTCGCGTCCTTGCCCGCCGGCGAACACCACAGACCGGATGTTCCCGGCGATCACGGTAGCGGCGACCACCGTCGGATCGTTGGGGTCCTCCGAGCGGACTGTCACGTTCGTGTCGGCGAAATCGACCGTCTCGCGATAGAGGCCCGGAGGCACGACGATCGTATCGCCATCGTCGGCGTCCTGGACGGCGTGGCGGATGGCGTCATATCGCGTCCCCTTCGTGGCGTTTCGAACGGGCCCGGTCTCGCTGGTCAGCGCAGGAGTGACCAGTTCGATGCCCTCCTCGGCCCCCAGATTCCGCGAGTACTGCTTGTCAATCGCATTGTTCCAGTGCTCGTGAACGCCCAAGCTCGCCAGAGGCGTTCCATTGCCGTCGGGATCGTAGAATGTCCCCGAAGGCGGATCGTGGGCAAGAGCGGCCTCGTGAAGATAGTTGTCCACGCCCTGACCCGTGCAATCGGTGGCCCTGGGCTCGTTGCGGATGAAGTCCAGCGCAACCGAGTCGATCGCGACCGGGTCCTGCGAGAGGAAAAGGCTCGCACACCAGTCGTCTCCGAATGACTCGTATTTCATCACCTCGGCGCTCTGGTTTCGAGCCGAATACAGGCCGTCGATCACATACAGCAGCGTCTTGCCGCCAAGGTGGGCATGGCCCATGAGATCGACGAGGCAGTTGTACGTGCCCATCGCAGCGGCGCGCGAGCCGTAGCTGTGCAGGGGTTCGGGGGTCCAGCCGCGATTGCCCGACCACGTGGGAAAGCGGATCGAGCCGAAGTGGTTCTTGGCGCACACGGTAATGCCAAACAGGCTGTGGGCTCGAAGCAGCGCCATGTTGATCAGGTACGTGGCCTCGGTCACACATTGCGGAAGATAGGCCGTGGCACCACCATAGACGGCGGGGTGGGCGAAACGAACGGGGACTGTCGGGTCGTCGACGGCGGCGATGCGACCGGCCCTCGCCAGGTCGGGCCGGACCACGAACCGGACGGCCTGGAAATCCGGGTCGGGATCGCCGCGCACCTTGTCGTAGAGCGGATCGCCGATATAGCGTGAGGCATCGTAAAGGGTGATCGCCTCGCCCGGCACACCAGCGACGCGGATGAGCTGGTTCACGAGCGAATAGAGCGCCTGCGGGCTGGGCATTCCGCTCCGCATTCCCCAGGCGCCGCCGCTGTCCTGATTCATGTTGATCTTGATCGTGACCTTCTCGCCCGGCTGGTAGCCGACGTCGCCCAATCCACGGACTGCATTGAAGTGGCGGAACAGGGCGTCCCAGGCCGCAATATCGTTCGGCTCCCCCGTCAAGGCCCGAACCGACCGCGACATCATCGAATCGACCACGGCCTGAACGGTGTTCTCATCGCTCCACCACCGTCCGGTCCTTTCATCCCAATTTGCCGCGGCGGAATCGTGGGTCCATACGACGCGACCGGGATAGATCCCCTTGCCGACGCCGATCGGCTGGTTGCTCGGATCGCCGGGGACAAACGCGCCCTGGGTTTCGCGTTCGCCGGCGACATGGAGCGAGAGCCACATTACCGAGACTGCCGCCGCCAGAAACACGCCGGCCGTGACGTAGCGCGACTGTTCCAGCAGACGCCGTGCCCGGCGCCACAGGAGCGTCGAGCCCAAGAGGCCTGTCAACCAAACCACGAAGGCGCCGGCGAACGGCGCGACCAATCGCTGACATGGATACGTCGCCCGCGACGGCTTGGGAATGACGCGTACGAGAAACCAGATCAGCGATGCCAGCCCGAGAACGGGCAGGAGCCAGAGAGGCCAACGGCTTTGGCTCCGGTGTCCGAGCGGATGGCCTGTCCCAGGGCAAACCTGCGGTCTGTGCTCGTTCGGCTTTCGCGACATGAGGCACCTCCCAATTTGGCGTGGACAGAACACGTCCCCTCTGCCAGTCCGCGTCCGATATTGTATCATGGATCGTGAGGAAAGCCAAACATGATCCGGGCGATGGTTGCGCCTATCGGCGGGGATCAATGTACCTGGTGCTGGAGATTCGGTTGTTCCACCTGCATAGCCACGAATCATACAGGATCGTCTGCCCGGTCCGTTCCTGGTTGATGCGAAAGATCGTGTCTTTTCGCCATTGAACGATTTCCTGGCTGAACTCCTGGGCGACATATTGGGGCAGATCGAACCGGCGCAGCTCGAGCGGGTCGGTTCTCAGGCGGAAGAGCGAGACGCGGTTGTGTTCGGGATAGTACACGAACTTGTTGCCGTCCTGGACGAAGCCGGAGGGGCCCTGCTGCATCCAGCCGGCGAAATAGACCTTGCGGTCCTGCGGCAGCGGCCCGAGCGCGTTGTCGCCATCGAAATCGAGCGGATCGACGTGGAACCCAAGCAGATCGAGGATCGTGGGGGCCAGGTCAACCGAGCTGACCGGATGGTCCACCCGCCTCGCCGCGTCGATCAGAAGGGGCGCTCGAATGCACATGACGATGTGCAACACCTCCTCGTACGGGACGCGGTCATGTCCCTGAATCCGATGCTCGCCGAAGGCCTCGCCGTGATCGCCGACAACGCAGAACACCGTGTTGTCGGCAAGCCCCAGACGGGCCAATTCGATGTCCAAGGCCTGGAGAAAGCGGTCGGTGTAGGAGATCGTTTGCTTGTAGCGTTCGACCGGCGTCTCGGCCATTGGAGCGTACCAGAGCGGGACTTCATAGGGGTCGTGGCTGACCGAGCACACGACCGTCAGTAGGAACGGCGTGTCTTCCGACTCGATCCAGTCTCGAATCGGCGCGAGAAGAGCGAATTCGTCGGCGCCCAGGTAGCCCACGTGACTGTTCGGATCGTTCAAGTCCTCGCGGGCGTAGAACTTCTGATATCCGAGGTTGTGCACCAATCCGGCCCGAGACTCGAAGGTGCCGGTGGCCGACTGGAAGAAGGCCGTTCGAAAGCCCATTCCCGCCTCGAGAATCGTCGCCAGGCTGGCATAGGGTTCTGCCACCGGGACCGTCTCGCCGATGTCCTGGCACGCCCCCGGCCGCTGACCCGACAGCAGGGCAAACAGCGCCTTGGTCGTGTGGGTCACCACGGAGCGCGCGTTCGTGAAGTTGACACCTTGAGACGCCACGGTTGCCAGATACGGGGTCGGATCGTGCGAATCACCGTCGCTTGCGACCAGCTTGCTTGCGAGCGAAGTGGCGCGGTATTGGATGCCTTCCAGGACGACGATCACGACGTTGTGATTGGCCCTGCGCGGCTTGAGCGACACAACGGCCTGACGGGCCAGCGGGATCTGACGGGTGGCGTTGCTGAAATCGTCCGGAGCCAGATGCCGGTATTCGGGCAGGAGAAAGGACAGCACGGCGCGTGCGTGGCAGTTGAAGCGCAATCCGACGGCCGTGATCTGCGCCGAGCCGAGACGCGAGGCGGCCGCCGTGCCGATGATGGCCACGACCACGGCCAGAAGCGAAAAGCCAATCTTGGTACGAAACGTTCTGGGGTGGTAGCGGGGCGGTACCGGCCGCACCAATGCTGAGATAAAGAACGCCAGGGCCACGGCGCTGGGCACCAGAAGGGCGATTGCAGCAGCCGGCATACGAATCAGGTTAAGCCCCACAAGTTTGCCGATGTTGATCGGGTCCCGGATGAGCGACAGCAGTTGCATCGGCAGGATCTGGGTCCCGGTCCGGATCAGCCAGCCAGCGTTGATGACCGACCAGGTGCATACGATCGCCGCCGCAATCATCGCCCCGCGCCAGACCGCCTTGCGGGGCCAACGGTAGCAGATCAAGGCCAGGACGACTTCGATGCTCAGAAGCACCGCAATGTCGGTCAGGATCCAACTGGGGTACTCACGCAGCAGGCCGTAGCGAAGCGCGTGGTAGAATTTCACCGCCAGGCTGCAGAAAAGCGCCGCAAAGACAATGACGCTCCACGCCCGTGGGACCAGCAGGCTGTAGAGTCTGCGAATGAGGCGAAAATGTTCGCGCCGAGCATTGGACGTAGCATTCGGTTCATTCATGGGGCCACGATGCTATACGAACCGGCTGGATATGGCAAGTCGCATGCAACCGCCCGTATTCGTAAAAACACGCGTTTTCTACCCGGCTGGCCTCTTTATGTGTGAGTGTATTTTGCGCTCATAGCTATAATAGCGACGTCAAAGCGGTCGGGTTCAGGGACATGGCAGACGTTGCAGCCGTGTCCGTCGGAGCCTGTAAGAGAAAAGGCATCGAAAGGACATCGGTGATGGGTGTCAGCCCGGTTCGAGCGTCGCGGTTTGGATATCGACTGGAAGACGCCAAGGCCCAAGTGGCGGGGTGACCAAAGGACCGAACATGTCAAGACGGGTGTTGTGGGTAGTGTGTATTCTCTCGGCAGGCTCGGTGTCCGCGCAGGCAGAGGATGCTGAGCTGTTGCGGGTGCCGCCGTCGTGGCGCATCGCTCCGGAGGTGTCTCACTACCGATATCGGGAGCCGGGCGTCATGGAACTCGAGGGGACGTACTATGGCATCGTCGGCTCATACACATGGTACAAGCTCAGGGACCGCCACGAGATGGCGGTCGGTACCGGGGGTGGCCCGTCCGGTTCTTGGACGACGGCTCGTCTGGAAGGCCGGCTGAGCAGTGGAAGGGTCGATTACGATGGCGCCTACATGGACGGCACACCCGTTTCCATCAGCAATATCGAGGACTGGCTGGTCAACGTGAAGGGCCTCTGGGGCATTGAGTGGCACCCTGCACAACCGCTCAACGCCCTGTACGTGGGCTTGGGGTACCGGTATCTAAGCAATGATACATCCTTTCACCCCGCCGGCTATTTGCGGGAATCGAATTATTTCTATGTGCCGATCGGTGCACGCAGGGACCTCGATCTTTCTGGGGGATGGGAACTGGGAGTCACGGGCGAGTTCAATGCGTTGATCATTGGCCGACAGATCTCTCACCTCGATGATGTCGACCCGTCCTTGCCGAAGGTTCGAAACTGGCAGTGGCCGGGATATGGGGCGACGGCCTCTTTGGAACTGCGCCGAAGATTCGACCGTTTTGACCTGGCTCTTGCGCCGTTTCTGCGCTACTGGTGGATCGCCGAATCCGCGGAGTCAGATGGTTTTGTAGAGCCGGAGAACAATACCCTCGAATACGGCGTCAGTTTTGTTGTCCGGTTCTGACGCGATCGTCGGGGACGGCAAGACGCTCCGGCGGCAACTGCCGCGTTACCAGCCGGGACGGAAGGCGGCCACAAAACCACATAGGGAGCTATCGCTGGGGTCTTGGGGCCGATCCACGCCCGCTCGGCGGTGGACTTTCAGAACTGTCCCTCAACGTAGTCGTCGAAATGGTACATCTCGGCGTTTTCGAGGAATGTCTCCGGCTTGGCCACGAAATCGCAGAGCCGCTGGACCAGGGTCAGGTGCTTGTTCTCCTCCTCGGCCAGTTGGTGGAAGATCGCCTTGTGGTCTTCGTTTCGGACCTCGCCGGCCTTCTGGGAGTAGAAGTCCCGGCTCTGCTTCTCGATCTCGCAGGCTTTGCGGTACAGATTGACCTCGCCGCCGTCGAAACGGAATCTCTCCGCCCCGTCCTTCATCCTCCTGAATGTCTCTTCGGCCCTCTTGAGCACGGACGTGGACGTCGGCCTTCCGCCCGCCTGTGTCTGCATGGCCTGGACCGTCCGGTAGTGCTTGACCTCTTCGTCGGCCAGCATGTTCAGGACGTTCTTGAGTCCCGTGCTGTCGGTCCGGTCGGCCAGTTCCCTGTAGAACTGTTCGGCATAGGTTTCCTTCTCCATCGCGAATTCGAATATGTCCATCGCTCTTCCTTTCAGCAGCCACCCTGAAGTCGATCGGCCGAGGGCCCGTTCGGCGGTACGATATAGTCCTACTGTCGGACCGGTCTTGGGTTCTGGGAAACTGAAATGTTTCGGCCAGGACCTTGACTTGCGGCCCTCTTTCCCAACAATAGCAGCGAAGGCGAATGTGATTCTCGCGCGGATCCGCTTGTAGGTGAGGTGCCTGTCGTCTCGCCAACAGGATCAGGCCGTGCGCCTGTGGACACACAAGTTAAGGAGGCAAACCATGGGAACCAGAGGTACCGAAATCGTTGGAATGGATGTCAAGGAACTGCTGGAGTTGCTCAATCGAGCCTTTTGTGACGAATGGCTGGCCTATTACCAATATTGGCTGGGGGCCAAGGTCGTGAAGGGCCCGATGAAGGACGCCGTGATCGCCGAGTTGGAGCAGCACGCAACCGAGGAGTTGAACCACGCGTTGATGCTGACCAACCGGATTCTCCAGCTGGGCGGTACGCCGATCACCACACCCCAGGCTTGGTACAAGTGGACCAACTGTGGTTACGACGCCCCCGACGACCCCTATGTCATGACGATTCTCGAACAGAATATCAAGGGCGAGCAGTGCGCGATCAGCACATATCAGAAATTGATGCAGAAGACGCTCACGGCCGATCCGGTCACGTACAATATCGCTCTGCAAATCATCGAAGAAGAGGTCGAGCATGAAGAGGACCTCCAGGCCTTGCAGGAAGACCTGGAATTGATGCTCAAGAGGTCCTGACGACGGATAGACCGGCAACCGCCAATGCCGAGACGGCCTTGAAGTGTTGCTTTGTTTTCGGTTCCTTTTCTGCCGTCGCGGACGATTTTGCCGAAATGTGAAAGAATTCGACTTGACACCTGTGAGGATAGTCGCATATACTGTGTGTGCTTACATATGGGTGGGTAAAATGTCCAGACTGGCCTTGATTGTTTGTTGCAGACCGGGTAGAGTGGCAGGCGGATTTGGCGGTCGTGCAGGAGAAAATCGGAGCCGGTTTTGCGAACACAGGGTTTCCTTGGTCCGTAAGCAGTAAAGGCGGGCATTGAGAACACAAGATCTGACATAGGACTTTGGACAATTTAGTAGCATCTTAAAGCCCCTGCGTAGTCTCGCTTCCTCTCCCTCCGCACCGCAGGGGCTTTCTTTTTTCTGGACCGCAGGCCATCTGTATGTTCTAAGTCTCTTATTCATAGTGGTTTCCGCTTGCAATAGGGGGTTCTGTGGCGGCGTGACGAGGATGCGAAGCATTTGTCTCGGTTCTTGCCGGCAAGGCTCAAGAATCCCTGAACCTTCCCGTCGTTTGGTACGATAGATAGGCGAGGCGGCGAATCGGCCCGCACGTGCACGAAATCGATCGAATGGGCGATATGCGATGACCGACAAGACCGAAAAGCCCAGCGGTTTGGGAGAGAGTGGCAAGACCGACCTTCGGGCGGCCAATGCGGCCGAAAGGGCGATCACAGAAGGATTGCTCAAGCATGTTCCCGGAATTGTTGAATCGGTTGGGGCAACGGCGCTGTTTATCTATGTCGATGCTCTTGACGATCCCGACCTCGACCTCGACCTCTCTCCGGAGGCGAAGGTCTTCTATGTGACGAAGGACCGTGCAGACAACGCTTGCCGGCACTGCCTGCGGGTGCCTGATGTGCCACTGACCCGCCTTGGCGGGGTCAAGATCGCGATCTTTCTGGCCCTTTCGCGGCGGCTGATCAAGCACGGGGATCGCATCGTCTTTCTATCCGGATTGGCCGCCAGCCAGACTCTGGACACCGTCATCGTTACCGAGGTGGGCCGTGAGTACGAGATCTTCTCTTCGGGCCTGGATCTGCCTGAAGCAGCGCCGCAGGTGCTGCCGGAGGTGATCGAACGGGTGGTTGACATCGCCTCGGAGTTGGGAAGCGAGGGGCGAGAGGGCAAGGGGGTCGGCGCTATGTTCGTCGTCGGAGACACCGATCATGTGATTCCGCTGACGCGTCAACTCGTGCTGAACCCTTTCAAGGGTTATGATCCCAATGAGCGCAACATCCTCGATCATTCTCTTGAAGAGACGGTCAAGGAACTCGCTACACTCGATGGAGCGTTCATTGTGCGGCCTGACGGAGTGATCGAGACCTGCGGCGCCTATGTTCGAACAGCCAGCCAGCAGGAGTTCGAGCTGCCGCGAGGGCTGGGGGCACGCCACCATGCCGCTGCGGCCATCACGGCTGTTACGGATGCGCTGGCCGTGACGGTCAGTGAATCAACCGGATCCGTTACCATCTTCCGGGCCGGGCGGATCATCACCGAGATCGAGAAGCCGCGCAGCACCGGGCAGAAACGCATGCTTTCGCTCGTCCGGCGTCGCAAGGCAAGGAAGGCTGCCACGGATTCATAGTCACAAAGACCGCCCTGGATCATTTCCCTCGGCTGGGCCGAGGTATAAATGTCTGCGCTACAACAACTTCGAGCAGGGGGCTGTTTTGTCGTAAAATGTGACAAAAATAACAACAAACCCCTTGACCATTGCGTATTCACTTGTGACAATGTGGTATGTTGTCTGAAGGCGTTGTTAATGCGGTCGGTTCTGCTTCGAAAAGGCGTGAGGCAGATAGCACGAACTCCTCGGATTTGGGCTCAAGGCTATGGCGAACAGAAGCTGCATCATCAGACTGTCCAGGTATAAGAATGCCCTGAATCGCTTGAAGGCGTTGAACTTCGTTCGCGTGTTCTCTGACAATCTTGCGGATGCGGCCGGCGTGACGGCGGCACAGGTCCGTAAGGATTTCTCGCTTTTTGGTATCACGGGAAACCGTCGCGGCGGGTACAAAGTGGACGAGTTGAGCGACCAGCTCAACAGGATTCTTGGCAAGGATCAGATCCAGGAGGTCGTCGTCATCGGCATGGGCAATATTGGCAAGGCCCTCTTTCACTACGGGGGGCTGGAGAAGAGCGGCATCAAGGTTGCCGCCGGATTCGATATCGACCCGGTCAAGTTCGACCGAGACGCGCCGGATCCTGTGCTGCCTCTGGAGGATCTCGTCGATTTCGTGAAAGGTCGGGACATTGTGCTCGGTGTCATCGCGGTCCCTGACTATGCGGCCCAGCAGGTCCTGGAACTGATGCTGTCGGCCGGAATCAAAGGAGTGCTGAACTTCGCGCCGATCTGCCTGAAGGCGCCGGAGGGGTGCGTCGTCAACAACATCAATCTTGAAAGCGAACTTGAGAACGTGATCTACTTCGTCCATGCTTTGGAAGATGAGGAATAACCCGATGTTGCCGCCGGTCTCGGTCAAGACGAGGATTCTGGTCTCGTTCTTCGTGGTCGTGCTGACGCTCTCAGTGTCGATCGCCCTGCTCGGATACTACGTGATCGAGCATGACATCTTCCGGCGGACGGAGCGAAAGGTCCTCAATGACCTGAAGGTCGCCCGCATGGTGTACACGGCTGAGATCGAACGAATCGGCCAGGGTCTGCGATTGATCTCCGCGGACGGCGACCTTGAGGAGCTGCGGGACCGACTTGACTTGCATTACTTGCGGTATATTCCGGCCTCGGAGTTCGGGACCTTGCACAGCGGCTTGGCGCGGCACGCCGCAACGGAAGGGCAGGCCTTGGGGGGGACTCGAAGGATGTCGCTCGAGGAACTGGAGTCCATGCCGGGCGACCTCGCGGGCAAGCGTCGCATCCGAATCAAGGCCACCCCGATGGCCGGGCCCACGGAACGGGAGGTCCTCGATTACGTCATGGCCAAGGAATATGCGGTGCCGGTGACAGGCGAGACGGGTCGGGTTGACGGTGTCCTCTACGGCGGGCGTATCGTCAATCGCGACTACACGTTCGTCGATCGCATTCGCGATCTGGTCTACAGCAGGGAATTGTACCGGGGCAAGCCGATTGGCACGGTGACCATTTTTCAGGACGACGTGCGGATCTCGACGAACGTCCTCGACGAGAACGGTCAGCGCGCCATCGGAACGAGGGTCTCGGCACAGGTCTACGAGAAGGTGGTCAAGGAGGGACAAGTCTGGCACGACAGGGCATTTGTCGTCACCAACTGGTACAAGACGGCGTACGAGCCGATCAAGGACATTGAAGGCGAGGTCATCGGCATTCTCTACGTTGGTACCCTGGAACAGCCGTTCAACGATACGGCCCGACAGATTCTGCTGATCTTCCTGGCCGCCGTCGGGGCCGCGACGCTCATTGCGGTGTTGTTCTCCTTCATTCTGGCCGGCGCGATCTCGAAACCCTTGACGCAGGTGGTCTATGCCAGCGAGTGCCTAGCCTCGGGCGACTGGGGCTGCCAGGTGAATGCGAACACGTCCGTCAAAGACATCAACAGCATGGCCGAAGCCTTCAACGCCATGGCCGTAGGTTTGAAGGAGCGCCAGGAGAGCCTGCGGGTTTCCAACGAGAAGCTGGCGGCCATGAACAAGAGCTACGTGGATCTCATCGGGTTCGTCGCCCACGAGCTGAAGGGCATCCTGGCCTCGGCGGTGATGAACGCCTACGCCGTACGCGACGGCTACCTCGGCATGGTCAACTTCAAACAGCGCAAGGCCCTCGATTCGGTCACACGGAATCTCGATTATCTCGATGCGACCGTGAAGAAATTCCTGAACCTCGGACGGGTCGAGCGGGGCGAACTCGAAGTGCACAAGACGAAACTGAATCTGAAGAAAGATGTGTTCGACGCTTCGATGCATTCGCTGGCGGCGATATCGCTGCGTAAGAAGCTGGATATCTCGAACGAGATCGACCCGGCCCTGGACGTTCAGGCTGACGCCGACCTGATGCAGATCGTGGCCAACAATCTCGTGAGCAACGCGATCAAATACAGCCCGGACGCCGGACAGATCAGCGTGACCGCCCGACCGATCAACGGCAAGGTTGAGATCGACGTCTACAACGACTCGACGCCCATCAGCGAAGAGCAGAGAGCCCGGTTGTTCCAGAAGTTCTCGCGCCTGGACAGCCCGGAAACGAAGAAAGTCAAAGGCACTGGCTTGGGCCTGTACATTACCAAGCAGATCATCGAGCGGCACGGCGGCAGCATCCGGGTCGAGCCTCGAGAACACGGCAACTCGTTCGTTTTTCAGATCGAAAGGAACTGACACCATGCCGACTCCATTGGACCTCATCAAGAAGAAACGGGCCGAAGCGGTCAGTCGGATCATCGGCAAAGGGTATCTCTCGACCAAGCGCGTCTATGTCGGAATGGCCACCTGCGAGATCGCGGCCGGATCCAAGGACGTCATGGAGGTCTTCCAGAAGGCGATCAGTCTCGGACTGACGGACGTTTACCTCAGCCAGAAGGGCTGCGCCGGGCGATGCAACCTCGAACCCACCGTCGAAGTGATCGAATCGGGCAAGAGTCCCGTCAAGTACGGCAAGGTGGACAAGGACAGGGCGATCCAGATCATCGAACGACACCTGAAAAACGGCCAGGTCATTCAAGAGTGGGTCATTGACTAAGTACGAAGGGAACCTGCGGTGGCTACAACCTACGGAATCATTGTTTGTGATGGCACCCGGTGTATCAACAGCGGGGCGCGAACGCTGACCTTGGCGTTGCAGGAGCAACTGGACCGGCACGGTCTGCGCGATCGAGTGACCATCAGTCTGTCGGGCTGTCTGGGCATGTGCGACAAGGGCCCGATCCTGGTGGTCAATCCGGGCTATACGATCTACGGCAACGTGACGGAAGCGGATATCCCCGAAATCGTCGAAGAGCATCTGGTGCACCGCCGACCCCTGGCGCGACTGGCGATCCAGGAGGACCATCTGTACAATCGCTTCTTTCGCGTGTTCGGCGACGAGAATTTCTTCGGCAAACAGATGCGCATCGCGCTTCGCAACTGCGGGATCATCGACCCGGAGAACCTCGACGACTATCTGTCGCTTCGCGGCTTCGAGGCGCTGGCCAAGGTGCTCACGGAACTGACGCCGGAGCAGGTGGTGGCGGAAGTCGAGAAGTCGGGCCTGCGGGGTCGCGGCGGCGCCGGTTTCCCGACCGGATTGAAGTGGAAATTCACCGCCGCACAGAAGGCCACGCCTAAGTACGTCATCTGCAACGCCGACGAAGGCGACCCCGGCGCGTTCATGGACCGCAGCGCCATCGAAGGCGATCCGCATACGGTCGTTGAGGGCATGGCCATCGGCGGCTATGCCGTCGGCGCCAGCAAAGGGATCGTGTATATCCGAGCCGAGTATCCGCTGGCGATCCGGCGCATCACCAAAGCGATCGAGGATGCCCGAGCCCACGGTCTGCTCGGCGAGAATATCCTGGGTTCGGACTTCTCGTTCGACATCGAGATCCGGCTCGGCGCCGGCGCCTTCGTCTGCGGCGAAGAGACCGCGTTGATTCACTCGATCGAAGGGGCGCGCGGCATGCCGCGTCCCCGCCCGCCGTATCCGTCGGTCCAGGGTCTTTTCGGCCGGCCGACGCTCATCAACAACGTCGAGACGTGGGCCAACATCCCCGTCGTCCTCCTCGACGGCGCCAACTGGTTCCGGACGGTTGGGACGGAGAACAGCAAGGGGACGAAAGTGTTCGCGCTGGCGGGCAAGGTCGTCAATACGGGCCTGATCGAGGTGCCGATGGGCACGACGCTGCGCGAGATCATCTACGAGGTGGGAGGGGGCATCCCCGACGGCAAGAAGTTCAAGGCCGTTCAGACGGGTGGTCCGTCCGGCGGCTGTCTGCCCGAAGGGTATCTGGACACCTCCATCGACTACGATTCGCTGGCGCGGGCCGGCTCGATCATGGGCTCCGGCGGCATGATCGTGATCGACGAGGACTCGTGCATGGTCGATATCGCGAAGTTCTTCCTGGAGTTCACGCAGAACGAGTCGTGCGGCAAGTGCACGCCGTGCCGCGAAGGCACCAAGCGCATGCTCGAGATCCTCGTGCGGATCACCGAAGGCAAGGGCCAGCCTGGCGACATCGAGAAACTCGAACGGTTGGGAGACACCATCCAGAAGGCGTCTCTCTGCGGACTGGGCCAGTCGGCGCCGAATCCGGTGCTGAGCACGATCAAGAACTTCCGCGAAGAATACGAAGAGCACATCCACGAGAAGCGATGCCGGGCCAGGGCCTGTACGAACCTCGTGACCTATGAGATCACCGAGAAGTGCGTCGGCTGCGGCGCCTGCCGAAGGGTATGCCCGGTTGGGGCGATCACCGGCGCCGCCAAGAAGCTGCATGTCATCGATCAGGACAAGTGCGTCAAGTGCGGGATGTGCTTCAACGCCTGCAAGTTCGACGCCATTGTGAAGGTTTGAGGATTCCCCATGGACAACAGCAAGATCACCATCACGATCAACAATCAGCCGTACAAGGTCGATCCGGGGCAGACGGTGATGCAGGCGGCCGACCAGTGCGGATACCGCATTCCCCGCTTGTGCTATCACCCCAAGCTGTCGATCGAAGGGGCGTGTCGCGTTTGCATCGTCCAGATCGAAGGCGTCCGGAACTACGTGGCATCCTGCGCCTATCCCGTGGCGGACGGCATGAAGATTCACACCAACACCAAAGAGCTGCGCCGGGCTCGGCGGGACATCGTCGAACTGCTTCTCGATAATCACCCGATGGACTGTCACACCTGCGACCGGGACAGCAACTGCGAATTGCAGCGGCTGGCCTACTCGATGGGCATTCGCCAGCGGCACTTCGAGGGGGAGCGCAAGCACTACGAGATCGATCTGTCCTCGACCAGTGTTATTCGCGATCCGGACAAGTGCATCCTTTGCGGGCGCTGCGTCCGCATGTGCTCCGAGATCCAGGGCGTCCACTGCCTGACGCAGGCCCATCGCGGGTTCAATACGGTCGTCATGCCGGCCTACAATCTGCCGTTCGCCGAGACCGTCTGCACAACCTGCGGCCAGTGCATCAACGTTTGCCCGACGGCCTCGTTTGTCGAGAAGAACTACACCCAGGACCTGTTCGAGAAGCTCAACGATCCGGACCTGATCACGGTGGCGCAGGTCGCGCCGTCGGTTCGCGCGGCTATCGGTGAAGGCTTTGGCCTGCCGCCCGGACGCAACATGGAAGGCCAGATCGCCGCAACGCTTCGGCACATGGGCTTCAACTACGTTTTCGATACGCAGTTCTCCGCCGACCTGACCATCATGGAGGAGGCCAGCGAATTCCTCGAACGCGTTCAGTCGAAGGGCCCGCTGCCCCTGATCACCTCGTGCTCCAGCGCCTGGATGAAGTACCTGGAGCAGTTCTATCCCGATCTGATCGAGAACATCTCGACGGCCAAGTCGCCGATGTCGATGGCCTCGGCGATGATCAAGACGTACTTTGCCGAGAAGATCAAAGTCGATCCGAAGAAGATCCTCAGCGTGGCGTTCATGTGCTGCACCGCCAAGAAGTACGAGGCGGCCCGGCCGGAGCTGGAGGTGCGCGGCATGCGGACGACCGACATCGTCATCACCACGCGCGAGCTGGCCTGGATGGCCAAGTCGGCCGGCATCGATTTCGTCAACATCAAGCCGGAGAAGTTCGACGAGCCGCTGGGACTGTCCTCCGGCGCCGGGGCCATCTTCGGCGTTACCGGCGGCGTGATGGAAGCGGCGATTCGCACGGCGTACGAACTCTATACCGGTGAAACGCTGATCGACATCGAGCTGAACGACATTCGCGGTTTCAAGGGCATCAAGGAGGCCAAGGTCGTTCTCGACGGCCAGGAGCTGCGTTTGGCGGTGGCCCATGGGCTGGGCAACGCCCACGAGGTGCTCGAGATGGTGCGTAAGGACCGCAGCCGGTTCCACTTCGTCGAGGTGATGGGATGCCCCGGCGGGTGCATCGGCGGCGGCGGTCAGCCCTATGCGACCGCCAACTCGATTCCGCTGGACGAAGAGTGCCTCCGTTTGCGCGCCCAGGCGCTTTATGGTCTCGATCGTGAGAAGACGATTCGTCGCAGCCATGAGAACCCGGATGTCCAGAGGCTGTATAAGGAATTCCTGGGGCGGCCGCTCAGCGAGAAATCGCACGAGCTGCTGCACACGCACTACAAGACGCACCTGCCGAAGGGTATCGTCTCGCCGAATCTGAAAGTCGTCTAAGGGGGTGGTTTTGTGACGACAGTTGCATTCAACAGCAACACAACGGCCCGCGTGGCCGATTGGATCAGAGACCGGATCAAGCCGGAACAGATCGAGAAGTACCTCGACGACGGGCGATGCTTCATCGACGCCGAGGCCATTGAACGGACTCTGAAAGCCCATACGAAGCCTGATCCGCAGCGGGTTCGGGACATCCTGCAGAAGTCCCTGGCGATCGAGACGCTGACGCCTGAGGAGACAGCTTGTTTGATCCACGTGGACGATCCGGAGCTGCTGGCCGAGATGCGGCAGGCGGCCCGGACGGTCAAGCTCAAGGTGTATGACAATCGCATCGTGACGTTTGCCCCGTTGTATCTGGGCAATCTGTGCGTCAATAACTGCGCGTACTGTGGGTTCCGCAGCAGCAATCGTTCGGAACATCGCCGCGTGCTGACGCTCGACGAGGTTCGCCGGGAAATCGAAGTCCTGGCCGGACAGATCGGCCACAAGCGGCTGATCGTCGTCTATGGCGAGCACCCGGCCACCGACGTCCACTATATCGCCTCGACCCTTCAGGCGATTGCGGATGTGAAGGTCAAGACGCGGCGCGGCTGGGGCCAGATCCGACGTTGCAACGTCAATGCGGCCCCGATGTCCGTCGAGGAGCTGACGATGCTCAACGAGGTGGGCATCGGTACGTTCCAGGTGTTCCAGGAGACGTATCACCGACCGACCTACGAGCGGCTGCATCCGCAGAACACCATCAAGGGCAACTACCTCTGGCGGCTCTATGCGATGCATCGTGCGATGGAGGCCGGCATCGACGACGTCGGGATCGCTCCGTTGTTCGGCCTGTACGACGGGCGGTTTGAGGTGATGGCGCTGCTGTATCACGCCATCGAGCTGGAGAAGAAGTTCGGCATCGGGCCGCACACGATTTCGTTCCCGCGAATCGAGCCGGCGCACAACACGCCGCTGACTCAGAATCCGGGATATGCCGTCGGCGACGAGGAGTTCAAGAAGCTCGTCACCGTGATTCGGCTGGCCGTCCCATACACCGGCATGATCCTCACGGCACGGGAAGACGCCCAGTTGAGGCGAGAGGTTCTGCCGCTGGGCTGTACCCAAACCGACGCATCGAGCCGGATCGGGATCGGCGGCTACGCCGATCCGGCCGACGAGAACCAGCAGGGCGACGGGCAGCAGTTCCTTCTGGGCGACACCCGCTCGCTCGATACCGTGGTCCGGGAACTGGCCGAGGCCGGCTGCATCACATCGTTCTGCACCGCCGGGTATCGCTGCGGGCGGACCGGGCAGAAGATCATGGGATTGTTGCGAAGCGGCAAGGAAGGGCAGTTCTGCAAGCTCAACGCCGTCATCACGTTCCGGGAATGGCTCGACGACTTCGGCAGTCCCGAGACGATTGCGGTCGGCGAGAAGGTGATCGCCCAAGAGATCGAGCAGGTTAGAGAGAAGATGCCGGAGATCTTTGACCAGTTCATGCGTTATTACGAGAAGACCCAGGCCGGCGACAGAGACCTGTATTTCTGACAAGAGATTTGACGAGGACATTGGACATGGCAACGACCCAGGCGAACGACGCCGTCGCACCGGATGAACAGAAACTCGCACAGTTGAAGGACTTCATCGCTCAGACGCAGACCGACGAGCACCCCGACTCCTTTCTGATCGCCGTTCTGCACAAGGCGCAGGAGCTGTACGGCTATCTGCCCGTTTCGGTGATGGACGAAGTCGCCGAGGCGATGGGGATTCCGACGGCCCACATCTGGGGTGTCGCGACGTTCTATCACTACTTCAATCTGACGCCTCCGGGCCAACACGTGATTTCGATCTGTCTCGGGACGGCCTGTTACGTGCGCGGGGCCGGACTGATCCTCCAGGCCCTCAAGGATGAACTGAAGATCGACGTGGGGCAGGTGACGGAGGACGGGTTGTTCTCGTTGCAGCCGGCGCGCTGTCTCGGCGCCTGTGGTCTGGCCCCCGTCGTGATGATCGACGACAAGATTCATGGCGATCTGACGCCCAAGAAGATGGTCCAGGTCGTCAACCAATACCGCAAGCAGGCCAAGAAGTAAGTGATGCTCTCGCGGACACAGACCATATTGGAGAGGGTCTTTGCGGCCGACGTTCCCGACCGGGCGGATATCGAGCACCTTCTGCGTCTGGATGACGAGTGGCACGTTCAGTTGTTGTTCGATTTCGCCGACATGGTCCGCCGGGAGTACGTCGGCGACGGAGTGCTGCTGCGTGGGATCATCGAATTCTCGAATTCCTGTCGGGGTACGTGTGCGTATTGCGGGCTGCGGGCGGCCAACCGCCGGCTGAAACGCTATCTTATGACGCATGCCGAGGTTCTGACGGCGGCGGAGAATGTCTGTCGCTATGGCGTAAAAACCGTTGTCTTGCAGAGTGGCGAAGAGGATAATCTCGACGCCGACGGGCTGGCGCGGATCATCGAAGAGATCAAATCGCGGCTTGATGTGGCGGTGACGCTCTCTGTGGGAGAACGAGATCGTGAGGAATACGCGATATGGAAGGAGGCTGGGGCGGATCGATATCTGCTCAAGATCGAGACCTCCGACTCCGCACTATACGGTCGGTTGCATCCTGGAATGAGTTTCGAGAACCGGATACGATGCCTGGAGGACCTGGCGGAACTGGGATATCAGACCGGCTCCGGCAACCTGGTCGGTCTGCGGGGTCAGACCGTCGAGTCTCTCGCCGGTGACATCGTGTTTTTCAAGAAGGGCGATTTCGACATGATCAGCGTCAGTCCGTTCATCGCACACGCCGAGACGCCTCTGGCCGACGAGCCGGCGGGCGATTTGGCGATGACCCTGAAGATGACGGCTCTGGCCCGGATCGTCAGCCGCAACGCCCACATCCCCGCCACCACGGCGATCGGGTCGCTGGGCGGCCGGGACGAGCGGCCTCGGGCGCTCGGTGTCGGCGCCAACGTGTTGATGCCGAACTTTACCCCGGCGCCGTATCGGCAGCAGTATGAGATCTATCCCAACAAGCGGTGTGTGACGGAAGACCCCGGCGATTGTCCGAGCTGCATGGGGCAGATGGTCGCCGCCCTGGGCCGGTTCGTCGATCTGGACAAGGGCCACTCTCTCAAGTCGAGATCGGCGGTGGGCCCAATCGCGATACGAAGCAAGTAAGATTCAGCCAAGTGAAGGAGAAGTGCGCAATGGCGAAGAAGGTGCTGATGATTGATGATGATCCGGAATTTGTCGATGCGATCTCGAACCTGCTCGATGCCAAGGGTTATGAGGTGCATACCGCTTCGAACGGCAAGGACGGGGTGGCGGCCGCCAAGGCGGAGGACCCGGATCTCATATTGCTCGACGTGATGATGACGACCAAGCACGAGGGCTTCGACGTGGCGCGGGAGCTGCACGAGGACCCGAAGGCCAAGGACACGCCGATTCTGATGATGACGGGGATTCGCCGCGAGATGAACCTGCCGTTCGGTTTCGAGCCCGACGAGGCATGGCTGCCGGTCAAGCAGGTGCTGGAGAAGCCGGTGAAGCCCGAGGTCCTGCTCAAGGCGATCGACGAGCACATTCGCAAGTCGTGACGGAAACCCGCACGGGCCGCGCGCATGCGACAGGCGCGCGGCAACGTGCGGCGACGGACTTAGTATGGCCGGAGCCTGCCGTGAGCCGTTGTGGCCTGTGCCGTCGCCCCGGTGCCGACGACAGGGTGGTCGCGCAGGTCAGGCTTCGGCGTCGAGGATGCTTGCGTCGTCGATGCGCCGGCGCGCACGATGCCGTCGCGGAGGGAGCCTGCGGAGCGCCACAGATGCAGGATCAGGTACAGGATCCCGATGCTGCCAAGGATGTCTGTGAGTATGCTGTCCATCATCGCACCCCTGCGAAGGTCTCTGCCGACCTTCTCGATTCCATTTCGCCAACGGTCTCTGCGCCGCCGCGCGGGCAGGCCATTGTTGAAAACATACGGCTTGAGCGTTAGGGGCGGATTAGTCGCACATTAGAACTGGGTTAGAGTTGTGTTAGTGTTGTGTTAAGATCGACCTTGGCGAGGGAGGCAGCGGCGTCGTTCTGCCTCTTGGAAAGAACTTGCGTGTCCCCTGCGTCGTGGTCCGGTATAATCATCCGCAAGATCGGCCTGCGGTCGGCGTGACTGTGGGCCGTCCCTGCGGCGTGGGAGATCGCGATGGCAAAGACAACTGTCCTTGTCGTGGACGACGAAGAAGACATCCGGGAACTGGTCGAGTTGAACCTGCGGCGCGAGGGGTATCAGGTCCTGGCGTGTGAAACGGGCGAGCAGGCCCTGAACCGGGTCTTGTCCAAGGCCCCTGACGTGGTCATTCTCGACCTGATGCTGCCGGGGATCGACGGACTGGAGGTCTGCAAGCGATTGAAGGCCGATCCCAAGACCCAGAAGATCGCTGTAGTGATGCTGACGGCCAAGGGGGAGGAGGCGGACATCGTTACCGGCCTGGAACTGGGCGCCGACGACTACGTGACCAAGCCTTTCAGCGGCAAGGTGCTTGTGGCCCGCGTGCGGCGGCTCCTGCGAAAGCAGCGGGACGAGACCGACCTTCAGGCCGTCGTCCGAATCCACGAATTGACCATCGATCCGAGCCGGCATGAGGTCCTGATCGACGAACGAGCGGTCGCTCTGACGCTGACGGAATTCAACATCCTCCACACGCTGGCCCGAAGGCCGGGGCGGGTCTTCACACGCTATCAGATCGTGGATTCCATCCACGGCAGCGACTATCTCGTGACGGATCGGGCCGTGGACGTACAAATCGTATCTCTCCGCAAGAAACTGGGCCCCTGTGCGAAATATATCGAGACGGTCAGAGGTGTTGGATATCGGTTCACGGACTGATTGCGCCGTGAGCGGACACGCATTTGGCGAGAAGCTTCTTGACCGATCCGGGAGAAACGAATACAAAGACCCTTCCGTCAGGGGTATTTGACATTCGCGCGTTTCGTAAGCGGATTCTATGACCAAAGACATGATTTTCTACACGGTCGGGGGGCTGGGTCTCTTCCTCTTTGGCATGAAGCTGATGTCGGAGGGTCTGAGGGCTTGCGCCGGTCGGCGTCTGAAGAGCATCCTTGAGTCCATGACGAAGAGGGCATTTGTCGCCTTCCTTATTGGTGCGGCCGTCACAGCGTTGCTGCAGTCGAGTTCGGCCACCTCGGTGATGGTCATTGGTTTTGTCAATGCCGGCCTGCTGACACTCAAGCAGGCCATTTGCGTGATTGTCGGCACCAACGTCGGCACCACCGCGACCGCCTGGCTCGTGTCCATCTCGGGGATCGGGGCGTTCAAGATCACCGCCTATGCCTTGCCGGCGGTGGGGTTGGGGTTCCTCATGCACGTGGGCGGGCGAACGCGAAGAATGAAGAACGTCGGGCAGATCCTCCTCGGTTTCGGCCTCCTGTTCGTTGGCATCGGTTTCATGCAAGATGCATTTGCGCCCCTCGAGCACAGCCCGAAGGTCCAGGAGCTTTTCGTTTCGCTCGGTCATCGGCCCCTCCTGGCGATTGTGGCCGGGGCCGTGTTCACAATGCTGCTACAGAGCAGTTCGGCGGCGATTGCGATTGTCCAGTTGCTGGCTATTGGCGGGGCATTTGGTCCAGATTGGTTCGTGGCCTTGAATATTGCCATCCCGTTCGTGCTCGGCAGCAATATCGGCACAACGATCACCGCGCAGCTCGCGGCGATTCAGGCCAATGTCAGTGCACGCCGTGCAGCCTGGGCGCATACGGTGTTTAACGTCGCCGGTGTGGCCATCGGGTATCCGCTGATCCTCTGGGGGTGGTTTGGCGCCTTCGTCGCCGCGGTCTGTCCGTGGACGCTGGGACCGACCACCATTGCGATGTCCATTGCGGTGGCCCACACGGTCTTGAAGTTCGGCAACGCCGCGATCTGGCTGCCTCTTGCCGGACTGCTTGAACGCTTTGTCGTACGCGTGGTGCGCGAACGGCCCAGCGACGCGGCCATGAGGCCAATCATGCTGGAGGAGCACCTTCTGGATACGCCCGAGATTGCTCTGGGGCAGTCCAAGCGAGAGATCGTGCGTATGGCCAAGACCGCCAAGCAGGCGCTCTGCGCCTCGATTAGCGGCATTGCCGAGAACGACTCGCGAAAGCTGATCGCGGTTAGAGAAATCGAGGACTTCATCGATTGCTTCCAACTGGAGATTACCTCTTACCTATCGGCCTTGTCAGGCCGGCATCTGTCGGAGGAGGTCTCGATCGAGTTGCCCGTGCTTCTGCACACTGTCAACGATCTGGAGCGCATCGGTGACCATGCCGTCAACATCGCGGAGATTGCCGAGCGCAAGATGGATCAGAAGCGTCCGTTCAGCGAGTCGGCGCTTGGCGAAGCCGACCGGCTCAAGCGAGAAGTCGATCAGATGTTCGATTGTATCATCGCCGCTCTGCAGGACGATGACGTGGAGCAAGCGCGGTCGGCTCTGACGAATGAGAAGAATCTCAATCGAATGCAGATCGAATTCCGCCGCACGCATGTGGATCGTATGCGCGACGGGCGCTGTGCGCCGGAGACAGGGCTGATCTTTATCGATCTGGTCGACAACATCGAGAAGATCGGGGATCACCTGACGAACATCGCGCAGGCGGTCATCGGGGGGCTTCAGTGGGCTGGCGTGGAGCCAGGAAGTGCCCACGACTCACAACAACGGGATGACTGACCTGGATTGCCGGTGTTTCCTTTGATTCGGAATTCACAACCTGCTATCTCCCATCCGCAACCGAGAAGGCCGGAGGACGAGAATGGACATTAAGGACATGGTCTTTGGGACGGTCGGTGGATTGGGGCTGTTCCTCTTCGGCATGGGGCTGATGACCGACGGCCTTCGGCAGGTCGCCGGACAGAAGCTCAAGAGCCTGCTCGAAGCGCTGACGAAGCACCGCGTCGTGGCTGTCCTGATGGGTGCATCGGTCACGTTCCTCGTCCAGTCCAGTTCCGCGACCACGGTGATGACGGTCGGCCTGGTCAACGCGGGTCTTCTGACACTCCGACAGGCGCTTTGCGTCGTTCTCGGGGCCAACGTGGGGACGACGTTCACGGCGTGGCTCGTCTCGGCGTTCGCCGTCTTCAAGATCAGCAGCTATGCCCTTCCGATGGTCGGCTTGGGATTCCTCTTCAGCGTTGCCGGCAAGTCGATGAAGGCCCGAAGTGTCGGGCAGATCATGATCGGGTTCGGGCTGCTGTTCCTGGGCATTCACTTCATGAAGGAGACGTTTGCCCCTCTCAATGAGAGCGAGAGTGCCAAACAGGCGCTGATCTGGCTCGGCACCAATCCCATCCTGGCGGTTCTGGCGGGCGCAATCCTGACGATGCTGCTCCAGAGCAGTTCGGCCTCGATCGCCCTGATTCAAACGCTGGCGTTGCAGGGTGCATTCGGCACGGACTGGGACGTAGTGCTGCGTGTGGCCATCCCCTTCGTCCTCGGCGACAATATCGGCACGACGATCACCGCGCAGATTGCGGCGCTGCGGACCTCGCGGAACGCCCGGCGGACGGCGATGGGGCACACGATGTTCAACGTGATCGGCGTTCTCTATGTTTTGCCTTTGGTCCGGCTCGGTTGGTTTGCCGACGTGGTGGAATGGATTGCGCCGGTCGATCTGTCGCAGGGGACGATCATGGTCTTCCTGGCGATCGCACACAGCATGTTCAATGTGTTCAACACGATCGTGTTCCTGCCGTTGATCCGGGTGCTCGAGGTCATCGTTCTGAAGATTCTCCCGCTTCGCGCCGACGAGACGTTGTGCCAGCCGGTGATTTTGGAGCGACACCTGCTGCAGACTCCGGTGCTGGCCCTGGAACAGGCCCGGCGCGAGATCGTGCGGATGGCCAAGACGGCCGAGACGGCCGTCTTGCTGGCGATCGAGAGCATTCTCGAAGACCTGCCGAAGAATTTCATCTCGGTCAGAGAGATCGAGGATCAGATCGACGCTTTTCAGATGGAGATCACCTCCTATTTGACGGACCTGTCCGAGGAGCCATTGTCCGAGGACATCAGCGCGGAACTTCCCGTGCTTCTGCACGCGGTCAACGATCTCGAGCGAATCGGCGATCATGCGGTCAACATCGTCGAAATCGCAGAGCGGAAGACCTCACAGAAGCTTGGATTCAGCGACGCCGCACGGCAGGAGGGCGAGCAGATTCGTGATGAGCTGGTCCAGATGTTCAGTCGCGTGGTGGCCGCCCTGGAGGCGGGCGACGTGGCGAAAGCCAAGTCCGCACTGGCCAGCGAGCGGAAGCTCAACGAGATGCAACTGGAATTCCGTCGAAGCCACGTGGCGCGCATGACCGACGGTGCCTGCACGGCGGTAACGGGGCTGATCTTCATCGACCTGGTGGACAACGCCGAGAAGATCGGCGATCACCTGACGAACATCGCCCAGGCGACCATCGGGGGCCTTCAGTGGGAAGGCGTCAAGCCAAAGAAAGTCCTGCCGACCTCGTAGTCGGTCCCCTCGATGAACCCGGCACAGCGCCGGGCCGCAGGTCATGGAGTATGTCACGGTGTTCTCCAGCAATGGAACCAAACGATGTTCCGAAGGAAACTGATCTGGCAGCTTTATCCGTCCTTCCTGGCCACGACGCTGCTGGCCTTGATCGCGGCGACCGCGTATTCGTCGTACACGCTGCGCACGTTTTATCTCGATCAGCTCAAGGAAGAACTCCGTCTGGTCGGGGACGTGGCAGCCCTCCAAGTGGCGTCGACGCTTCGGACGGGAACCTCGGCCGATGTGGATGCCCTGTGCAAGAAGTTGGGCCGGGCCGGCAGCGGCCAGATGCGGCTGACCGTAATCGCCTCCGATGGAAAGGTTCTGGGCGATTCGGACGAGAACCCCGCACTGATGGAGGATCACTCCAATCGGGCCGAGATCATTGAGGCGATTGCCGATGGGCTCGGGCGGTCGGTGCGTTTCAGCCCGACGCTCGGTCGGAACATGATGTACGTGGCGGTGCCGGTCCGCGAGGCCGGCCAGCCGATCGCCTTCGTTCGCATGGCGGTCCCCGTGACAGAGATCGATCGCGCTCTGCGCCGCGTCTACGTCACGATTATCTGGGCCGGGGCGATCGTCGCTCTGTGTGCTGCCGTTTTGAGTTTGCTGATCTCCCGTCGAATTAGCGAGCCGATCACCCGCATGAAGTGCATCGCCCAACTGTTTGCCCAGGGGCAGCTCGACAGCCGGGTCCCCGATGCGGGTGCTGCGGAGCTGGATGAGCTGGCCACGGCGTTGAATGAAATGGCCACGCAGCTTCAGGAGCGGATTCTCACGATTACCCGTCAGCGCAACGAGGTGAAGGCGATTCTCTCGAGCTTGGGCGAGGGTGTTCTGGCCGTGGATTCCCGGGGTCGGATCGTGAGTGTGAACCAAGCGGCCGCACTGTTGCTGGGCATCGACCCAACCTCTGCGCAGGGGCGGAACATCGAGGAAGTCGTCCGCAACGTCGGATTGCAGCAGTTCGTTCGCCGGACGCTGGAGAGCGACGAGTCTGCCGAGGGCGATCTCTCCTTCTCTGAAGAGGGGGGACGGTTCTTCCACGTTCACGGGGCGCCTCTGGCCGATCCGTCGACCGAGCGAGCCGGAGCGGTGATCGTGCTCAGCGATATGACGAGGATCCACCGTCTGGAGAGCCTGCGGCGAGACTTCGTCGCCAATGTTTCGCACGAGCTGAAGACCCCCGTGACGTCGATCCAGGGCTTCGTGGAGGCTCTGCTGGACGGCAGGCCCGACGACCCCGAGCAGGCCTCGCGGTATCTGGGGATCATCGCCAAGCACGCCGAGCGTCTCAACGCGATCATCGACGACCTGCTGAGTCTGTCCCGCCTCGAGGAAGGCGCCGAGAAGCGAGCGATCCTGTTCGAGGACGTCAAGCTTCGTCCCGCTCTGGAAACGGCGATCGAGCTGGCGGGGGTCCGCGCCGAACAGAAGCGAATCAAGGTGGAATTGTCTTGCGACGATTCGATCTCCGCCAAGATCAATGCGCCACTCCTGGAACAGGCGATCGTCAATCTTGTGGACAACGCGGTCAAGTACAGTGACGAAGGGACGACGGTGTGGATCGAGGTCCAGCCGCAGGACACGGGGGTCGCCATCCGTGTCAAGGACAGCGGCTGCGGCATCCCGAGGGAGCATCTGGCCCGGATCTTCGAGCGGTTCTACGTCGTGGACAAGAGCCGAAGCCGCAAGTTGGGAGGCACCGGCCTCGGCCTGGCCATCGTCAAGCACATCATCGGCGTCCACGGCGGCCACATTGGCGTCGAGAGCATCCCCGGAAAGGGCACCACTTTCACGCTTCATCTGCCCCGGTGAGACGGTTCTGTCGCGCACTCGTTGACGGCTCGGTCTGCGAGCACTATCTTATCCCCTGCTAACATGATCCTAACGCGAAATTGATCTGCGCCTAACAACTTCTGGCTACGATGTGCACCCAAACTTCGGTTGAGGCGTTTCAGGATCGGCCTGATCGCGCCGCTGGCATCCGAGGATCTGTATGGAGACGCTGAAATGGGTACGCGGACAGTGAACATCTGTGGCAGAATCGCAGGGGGATTGTTGTTGGTGTTTGGCTGGGCGACGGTCTGTGGCGCCGACGAACTGGGCGACCTCAAGCAGCAGCTTGAAGACCAGAAGACGCGGTCGGCTGAGCTGGAGGATCGGATCAACCAGCTTGAAGCCCGGCAGAAACTCAAAGAACGGTCGATGGGTGAGGAGATCGCCGCCCTGAAGGACTCCCAGGTGGAGAAAGCGCCTACCGATCTACAGGCGTATTGGAGGGATGGGCTTCGATTCAAGACGGCCGATGATATGTTTCAGTTGCGGATCGGCGGGCGCATGATGTTCGACTGGCTCTGGATCAGCGAGGACGACGATATCAAGACCACCATCGGCGATCAGGAAGACGGCGTCGGGTTTCGGCGGGTGCGCTTCTACATGGCCGGCAGCATCTACGAGAACGTGGACTACATGCTGCAGCTCGATTTCGCGGGCGGGAACACGGCCCTGAGGGATGCCTACATCGGTCTGACGGATTTTCCTGTCGGCAAGCTGCGCATGGGACAGTTCAAGGAACCCTTCAGTCTGGAGGAACTGGCCAGCAGCAACCACATGACGTTCGTCGAGAGGGCGCTGCCCAACGCGTTCGCGCCCGGCCGTGGCGTTGGTTTCATGCTGCATGACGCCGCGTTGGAGAGCCGCATGACCTGGGCCGCCGGGTTGTTCCGCGACACCGACGATACCGGCCTGGCCATAGACGACAGCGGCTACAACCTTACGGGTCGCATCACCGGCCTGCCCTGGTACAAGAACAAAGGCGAATCGTTGGTACACCTTGGCGCCGCCTACAGCCACAGAAACCCGGATGAGACGCTGCGATATCGCGCCCGCCCGGAAACGCCTCTGACGGACCGCTTCGTCGATACTCGCAACCCTTTGACAGGACTGGACATAGCGACGGATCGAGCGAATCTGCTCGGGCTGGAGGCCGCCTGGCTGACCGGGCCGCTCTCCCTTCAGGGCGAATACATCCGCGCGAACGTGGACCGAAGCGGGGCCTCCGATGTCGATTTCAGCGCGTATTACGCCCAGGCCAGCTACTTTCTGACCGGCGAACGCCGTTCCTACAGCACCTCCTCCGGCACGTTCGGTCTGGTCAGGCCGAAGAAGAACTTCCGTTTCGGCAGCGGTCCCGGCGCCTGGGAGCTCAAAGCCCGCTACTCCAGCATCGATCTGAACCACAGGGACATCCGGGGCGGAGAATTGGACAACTTCAGCGCCGGGGTGAACTGGTACCTCAATCCCAACATGCGGATCATGTGGGACTACATTCGCGCCGATCTCGACGATGTGGGGCAAGCCGATGTCCTGCTGATGCGGCTGCACGCCTTTTTCTGAGCGGTCTTCCGTTGTTCATGGGATATTAACTGTGGCCTAACACGATGCTAACATCCTCTGCGTACAAAAGGCAAAAACCAAAGGAGATCGACGTATGCAGAAGATGCTGGTAAGTGCCCTGTTGTTTTCCCTGTTGGTCGGCGGCCTGGCTCAGGCGCAGACCCTGCAGATCGAAGGCTCGACGACTGTCGGCCCGATCGCGGACGCCTTTGCCGAGTACTTCAAGCGGGTCTATCCGGATCTCAACATCACCGTCAAGAAGACCGGCAGCGGCGACGGGGCCGCGGCCCTGGCAGATGGGCGTTGCGACATCGCGACGATGAGCCGGTTTATGAAGGACAAGGAGTTCAAGGACGCGGTGGCCAACGGGACCTATCCGGTCGCCCACGTTGTGGCGATGGACGGCGTCTGCGTGGTGGTCCATCCGTCCAATCCGGTTGGCGCCCTGACGACGGCCCAGATCCGCGATATCTACGCGGGCAAGATCACCAACTGGAGCCAGGTCGGCGGGCCGAGCATGCCGATCGTTGTGATCAGCCGCGACACATCGTCGGGGACTTACGAGACGTTCGACGAACTCGTCATGGGCAAGCAGCCGATGGGATCGGGTGTTGAATACGTCAACGCGAATCCGCAGGCCCACGCGAGAGTCAAGACGACCCAGGGAGCCATCGGTTACGTCGGCATCGGCTTTCTCGACAGAGAGGTCAAGGCGATCATGGTTGACCAGGTCGCACCGAGCCGGCAAACCATCGCCAGCGGCGTATACCCGGTGGCCCGGCCCTTGTTCCTGTTCACCAACGGCTATCCGAAACTGGGCTCCATGGTTCACAGATTCTGTGCGTTCTACCTGACGGAAGCGGGACAGGAACTGGTGGAAGCCAAGGGCTTCGTGCCTCTGACGGCTTACTGAGCGAAATCGAAGAGAGATTTGGATGGACAGCAAGAGCCTCACGCTGACACTGGGGCCGTCGACCGACCGTCGTCGGCCCCTGGCGCTGACCCCCGGTGAAGACCTCCTCGGTTTCATCGGGTCGTATCTGGGTCGGGCCCTGCTATTTCTCATCACCGGCACATCTGTCCTTGCCGTCTTGCTGATCCTGCTCTTCGTTGTTCTCCGGTCGGCCCCATTTCTCCAGCAGTTCGGCATTGGTGAGTTCCTCACGAGCCGAGCGTGGCGTCCGACAGCCGATGAGCCGGCCTTCGGCGCCCTGACGCTGATTGTCGGTTCGCTGTACGTCTCCGTCGCGGCCTTGCTGTTCGCAGTGCCTGTCGGGGTTCTTGCGGCGGTCTTCCTCAGCGACATTGTCTCGTGGAAGATTCGAAACGTCGCCAAGCCGGTCGTGGAGATCCTGGCGGCGATCCCCTCGGTGGCTTATGGTTTCTTCGCCGTGCTCGTTCTGGCCCCATGGATGCAGGGCCGGTTCGGCTTCTCCACCGGGACCAACGCGCTGAATGCGTCGATGATCCTCGCGGTGATGGCCTTGCCAACCATTATCAGCGTCGCCGAAGACGCGATCTCCGCGCTGGGCCGCGAGCTTCGCGAGGCATCGTATAGTCTGGGAGCGACGCGTCTGGAGACGATGGTGAAGGTCGTGATCCCCGCGGCTCACAGCGGCATCATCGCGGCGGTGGTTCTCGGCATGATGCGGGCCATCGGCGAGACGATGGTGGTCTGGATGGCCTCGGGCAACGCCACACAGATTCCGCATCCGTGGTGGGACCTGTCGCAATCGATTCGGACGATGACGGCCACCATCGCCGGGGAGATGGGTGAGGCACCGGAAGGTGGGGCCCATCGAAGCGCCCTGTTTGCCGTCGGTGTGGTGCTTCTGCTGATGACATTCGTATTGAACATCGTCAGCGAGTATTTTCTCTCTCGGGCCAAGAAAGCAACGGGGAAAAGCTGAATGAATCTCGGCGTCCGGCGTACTCTCGATCGTCTCTTCACCGGCTTGACCGGCGCTTCCATCGTCTTGCTGATGCTGGTCCTGATCGCGGTCCTGGGTCCCATGATCTATCGGGGCAGCAGCGCGGTCTTGTTCAATGGGACCGTCGAGTTCCGCAAGATGCAGCGGGATCTGTTCAATCGCGCGGATCGAGACGCTTTGGCGGCCGAGATCGCTGAGGCCGACGAAGCCCGCCAGGTCGTCCACGAGATGGTCGACCGGTTCAAGAAGGGGATCGACATCGCTGCGATGTCGTCTGAGGTTCGCCAGATCAACCGTGAGTACGGCAGAGAGCTTCGCTACAGAGATGCGTCGCCGGCCGAATACACAGAGGCCAGAGAAGTCGCTCGGACCATTCGCGACAAGCTTGAAGAGGCGTTCGGCAGCCAGGACATCGAGCTGATCCGGCAGAACGTCGCCGAGGTGCTGGCCCATAAGGATGATGTACGATTCGAGGGCACCGTGGCCAGGCGGTTCTTCATTCTGGCCGCCGACTTTCTCGAGGCGGCCGAGCACATCGACCTGAGCCGATATCATGACTATCTCGTTGCGCTGGGTGAGGTGGAGGTCATTCTCTTCGGGTCCATTGAGCATCCGGGTTTGCTGGGACCCCGCCCGAACCAGCCGGCAAGACCACTGGCGATGACCTCGTACGGGGCGACGCGATGGGATCAAGCGCGAGCGCTGCTGGACCGGCTTCTCTGGGCTGAGCAGTGGGTCGAGACCGAGCCGGGCCAGCCATTGGTCAAAGAGCGAAGCCCCAGGGCCGAGTTGTTTCACGACACCGCGCTGGAGCCGCTGTTCACCTATGTCCCGGAGCATATCAACGAGATGCTGCGTCCGAGATTCACAGCGTACTGGCAGTTCTTCACGGACGACAGTTTCGACAGCCACTACTTCGGCGGCGTCGGTCCCGAGATCATCGGAACCCTGCTGATTACGGTAGTGGGCATGTTGTTCGTGGTGCCGCTGGGGGTGATCTCGGCGGCCTACTTGGTTGAGTGTGCCTCGGACGGCCCGGTCATGCGAATTCTCCGCATGTCGATCAATACGCTGGCCGGTGTGCCCAGCATCGTGTTCGGTCTGTTCGGCCTGGCCTTCTTTGTGCTGTTTCTGTTTCCGAAGCTGGGTTTCGAGCCGAAGCCGTGTATTCTGGCCGCATCCCTGACGTTGGCCGTGCTGACGCTGCCGGTGATGATTCGAGCCAGCGAAGAGGCCATTCGGACCGTACCGCGATCGTACAAGGAAGGTTCGCTGGCGCTGGGCGCCAGCCGGTTCCGTACGTTTGTGACCGTGACCTTCCCGGCGGCCTTGCCAGGGATTCTCACCGGTGTGATCCTGAGCCTGAGCCGGATCGCCGGCGAGACCGCCCCGATTCTCTTCACGGGGGCTGTATCAATGGGACCCATGCCCAAGTCGATCTTCGATCCGACGCGTACGCTGTCTTACGGCAGTTATGACATGGCCGTCGGCGATCGGCTTGCGATGATGGTGCCACATAACCAATACGGCATGGTGGTTACGCTCATTGCGCTGATCTTGGTCCTCAACGCCGTGGCCATCGTATTGCGTTCGAGGGTCTTCAAGAAACTCAAAGGACATTGACCGGCTGTGGTATGCCGAGAGGTGATTGTCTGATGCCGGAGAAGGAGAAACCTATGCCAACGACCGCCGCCAGCAGTGAAGCGACGAAACGGGACGCCAGGATGAGGGTGACCTTCGCCAATCGCCCTGCGCCGGAATCGAGGACGCCGGCGGCCGAGTGTCCCTGCCCGGTGATCCGGTCTAACGGCTTCTCCCTGTACTACGGCGCCAAGGTCGGCGTCAAAGACATCACAATGGAGATCTATCCGTGCAGCGTCACTTCGATCATCGGCCCCAGCGGGTGCGGCAAGAGCACGTTCTTGCGCAGCATCAACCGCATGAACGACTTGATCCCGCACGTCCGGGCCGAGGGTCTGCTTGAGGTGGACGGGCAGAACGTCTACGACAAGCGCACCAATTTGGTCAATCTGCGCCAGCAGGTGGGCATGGTGTTCCAGAAGCCCAATCCGTTTCCGAAGAGCATCTTCGACAACGTTGCCTACGGACCGCGTCTTCAGGGGATCGGACGCAAGGACGCGCTTCAGCACATCGTCGAGCAGAGCCTCAAGGCCGCCGCCATTTGGGATGAAGTGAAGGATGACCTGCGAAAGTCGGCCTTGGCGCTTTCGGGCGGGCAGCAGCAGCGTCTGTGCATCGCCCGGGCGCTGGCGACTCGTCCACGGGTCCTGCTGATGGATGAGCCTTGCTCGGCCCTGGACCCGATTGCGACCGGGCGGATCGAGGACCTGATCGGCCAGCTCCAAAGCGCGTATACGATCGTGATCGTGACGCACAACATGCAGCAGGCGGCCCGCGTCAGCGAGCGGGCGGCGTTCTTCTGCCTGGGCGAGTTGATCGAATACGATCGGACCGAGAAGATCTTCAGTAACCCCGAAGTGAAACAGACCGAGGACTACGTCACCGGACGATTCGGCTAAATCAGATTGATTATCGATCATTGATTATTGATGAGTATCGCGGATGCACGCCTGTGACCTGCATTCATCAATAATCAATAATCAATAATCAATAATCAATAATCAATGCCTTAAGGGAGCAGTTTCTTATGCCTGCCCACTTGTTACGTGATGTCGAACGCCTCAAAAAGGAAATCCTGTCGCTGGGGGCCATGGCCGAACAGGCCGTCCGGGAGGCGACGACCGCCATCGAGATGCGCGATGTCGCCCTCGCGCAGCGTATCATCGACAACGATTTCACGCTCGACGAGATGGAGGTCCAGGTCGAAGAGAGTTGTCTGAAGATCCTGGCGCTGTATCAGCCGGTGGCGACGGACCTGCGGTTCATCATCGTGGCGCTGAAGATCAACAGCGACCTGGAACGGGTCGGCGATCTGGCGGTCAACGTCGCCGAGCGGGCGGCCTTCCTGGCCACCCAGCCGCCGGTCGATATCTCGTTCGACTTTCGGGCGATGGCCCGCAAGGCCCAGGCCATGCTCCAGAAGAGCCTCGATGCCCTGGTCAACCTCAACGTTGAACTGGCGTACGAGGTCGGTGCCGCCGACGACGAGGTCGATGAACTGAACCGTCAGATGTATCGGATCGTCAAGGACATGATCCCCGCGCAGCCCCAGCACACCGAGTCGCTGATCCACATGTTCTCCGCGGTCCGGCATCTCGAACGCATCGCCGACCACGCGACGAACATCGCCGAAGACGTCATCTACATGATCGAAGGCCGCATCATCCGCCACCGGGGTGTATCCCGATAGGTCCCCATGGACATGGGCAGCAACCGACGATAGTATGCCCGTGAGGGCACACATCCGCGCAGAAACCAGCTTCCTGCGATACCACTACGAACGATCGCCTGCCGGCGGGCCTCAGGCGACGTAGGTCGAAGCGGCGGTCGCGCCGCCGCGACCGGTCCAGTTCGTGTGGAAGAACTCGCCTCGCGGCTTGTCTACACGCTCGTAGGTGTGGGCGCCGAAGTAATCCCGCTGAGCCTGCAACAGGTTGGCGGGCAGGCGGGCGTGCCGATAGCCGTCGTAGTAGGCCAGGGCGGTGCTGATCGCCGGGATGGGGATGCCCGCCGTCACCGCCGCCGTGACGACCCGCCGCCACGATTCCTGCGCGTTCTCGGTCGCCCCCTTGAAGAACGGGGTCAGCAGCAGATTCGTCAGGTCGGGCTCCTTGTCGAAGGCCTCTTTGATCTTGCCGAGGAAGACTGAACGGATGATGCAGCCGCCACGCCACATCAAGGCGATGCCGCCGTAGTTGAGGTTCCACTTGTATTCGGCCGCCGCCGCCCGCATCAACTGGTAGCCCTGGGCGTAGCTGATGATCTTGGAGGCGTACAGTGCGCGACGCAGGTCGGCAATGAGGGTCTTGCGGTCGACCTGGAATTCGGGCTTCGGTCCCGAGAGGATCTTCGAGGCCGCCACCCGCTCTTCCTTGAGGGCCGACAGGCAGCGTGCGAACACCGCCTCGCCGATCAGCGTCAGCGGCTGGCCCAGGTTGAGCGCCTCGATCGCCGTCCACTTGCCCGTCCCCTTCTGCCCGGCGGTGTCGAGGATCAGGTCGATCACCTCGTTGCCGTCCTCGTCCTTATACCCCAGGATGTCCCGCGTGATCTCGATCAGGTACGAGTCCAGCTCGCCCTTGTTCCACTCCGCGAAGACCTCGTGCATCTCCTGGTTCGTCATCCCGAGACCCTCTTTCATCATCTGATAGGTCTCGCAGATCATCTGCATGTCACCGTATTCGATGCCGTTGTGGACCATCTTGACGAAGTGGCCCGCGCCGTTTTCGCCGACCCAGTCGCAGCAGGGCTCGCCGTCCTCGGTCTTGGCGGCGACCGACTGGAAGATGTCCTTGACCGCAGGCCACGCCTTGGGCGATCCGCCGGGCATCATCGACGGGCCCTTCAAGGCGCCTTCTTCGCCGCCCGAGACGCCGGTGCCGATGTAGAGCTTGCCCTTGCTCTCGACGTATTCCGTCCGGCGCGTTGTGTCGGGGAAATGGCTGTTGCCGCCGTCGATGAGGATGTCCCCGTCCTCCAGGTGCGGCAGCACCGCGTCGATGAACTGATCGACCGGCTTGCCCGCCTTGACCATGAGCATCACCTTGCGCGGCGTCTTGAGATTTGCGGCCAGCTCTTCGATCGAGTGACAGCCGATGATGTTTTTGCCCTTGGCCCGCCCGTTCACGAAGTCGTCCACTTTCGAGACGGTCCGATTGAAACAGGCCACGGTGAAGCCCTTGCTCTCCATGTTCAGGATCAGGTTCTCACCCATGACCGCCAACCCAACCACGCCAATATCCGCCTTCGCCATGATAACGCTCCTTCTGTCCAAAGCTCACTTGCTGTTCCTGCCCATGCCGGCCTCACCCTCAGGGCATACCTGCCGCTCTCGATTCCCGTGTCGGCCGGGATCGCGAACGAGCCAGGAGACGTCATTGTCCAGATTCAGACGCTTACCGCAAGTCAAAACCGAACTGAAGCGCTATGCAGACTGGTCCGTGGCCTGCACGTCTAATCCACGGCTTTGGCGATTATTGTGGCCTGGTCGGGATTTGGATCGTTCTTGACGTCGGGGGCCAGTTGGGGGCAGGCGGCAAGTGCGGCGACGATCTGGTCGGGCTCGGACGCATCGATGTAGTAGACGGTCCCGCCGCGAGCCTCGAAATCGTCGGCAAAGGCCTCCCATGCCTCCTCGTATCGTTCGATCGCGTTTGCCCAGCCCCCGCCCCTGGCTTCAAGTGACTCCATGATCTCGGGGTTGGTGTATCGGACGACGAGGTTCTTGTCGCTGAGGATGAACCCTGCGCCGACCGTCCTGTTCTCGACGCTCAGGCGGCGGTCGATGCGGGCATTGTCCCATCCCCGGGCCTGGAGGTACCGGCGGACGATCTGCTCGCCGTCGGTCTGCCGGATTTCCTGCGATCTCCGAGGCGAAACCAACGGCCCTCTTGAGACAGCCGGGCGGTGCCTCACCCAGCCGGCCGGCGTGCTGCTCTGCGGCGCTGAACATGACTGGACGACTTGGCACGGGGTGTGCCACAAGTGATAGTCGACGATGAGCCCCCGGTTGTGGTAGTTGAAGGCGTACGGCGTGTATCGCGCACCTTCGTAGACGAGCCCCGTGCTGTGTACGCCGAACGCATGGGGCGAATACTTGAGTCCGCCCGGAACTAAGCCCGAATTCCGGTAGTTGAAGGCGTAAGGGCTGTACCGGACGCGATGTCGTGCCGAGCGATAGAGGCTCCCCTGCCCCACGGTCGGCATCGCGACGGCCATCGCAGCGACAGTGGCGGCCAAGATAGAAATCCGTTTCATTTGGCTCTCCTTTCCTTAGGTGAAGGTTTCCTCCTGAGGTTCCCTTCTCATCACCCTCTCCTAAGCGGATTGTAGGGGCGAATCATCAGTCGCCCGTACTCTGTGCCAATCCTCCTTTCCGTTACCCTTCTGCCGTCGGTCGATGGTGGCCCCCTGTCAATACGCGGCCCGCGCGCCGTGCGTTCGCAGTGACGCCGTGAGACGTTATTGTCCTTCTGTGGGAGCGGCCCTTACGGGCACACTACAAACAGCGCAGAGATGAACGTATGAGATGCCATCAACCTCCTTGTTTGTCCTTATCCGAGCCCAATGGTCCTTGCAGAGTCCCGTCCAGCCTGACGCCTCCGGCGCCGGGCTCGATCTGCACCGTCCTTTCTCCGTACCGAACGATGCACGAGCGGCCACTTGAGCTCTTGACGATTGCTTCGACGAGCATACCATTTTTCCACGCGATGTCAAGTGTGAAACCGCCGCGTGCCCGCAGGCCGGTGATTCGGCCGTCGGGCCAGTCGCCGGGCAGGGCGGGCAGCAGCTCGATGATGGTGCGGCCCTGTGGGTCGCGCCGGTGGCTCTGCATGAGCATCTCGGCAATGCCGCTGGTGGCGCCGAAGTTGCCGTCGATCTGGAAGGGCGGGTGGGCGTCGAAGAGATTGCCGTACACGCCCCCGCCTCTGTACTCGGTCAGCGGCGAGTCGGTCAGCGTCAGCAGGTGCTTGAGCATCCGGTGGGCGTGGTCGCCGTTCAGCAGACGAGCCCAGAAGTTGATCTTCCATGCCCGGCTCCAGCCGGTGCCGCCGTCCCCGCGAAAGACCAGCGACTGTTTGGCGGCGTCGAGCAGTTCGGGCGTATCGACGGATATCTCGCTGCCGGGGAACAGGCCCCACAGGTGCGAGACGTGGCGATGCTGATTCTTGGGGTCGTCCTTATCTTCGAGCCATTCCTGGAGCTGGCCGTGCCGGCCGATCTGGTTCGGCGCGATTCGAGCCCGCAGGGCGTCGAGCTTCGTCGCGAACCCCTCATCGACGCCCAGGACGCGCGCCGCCTCGGCGGTGTCGGCGAAGAGACTGCGAATGATCTGGTGGTCCATCGTTGGACCCATGACCAGCCCGCCGATCTCGGGGCTGTTGCTGGGGCCGCTGATCAGCCATCGCTCGTCGGTTCGAGGATCTTCGATCAAGTAGTCAACGAAGAACTCGGCCGCTCCCTTCATCAGGGGATAAGCCCGTTCGCGGAGGAATTGCCTGTCGCCGCCGTAGACGTAATGCCACCACAGATGCTGGCAGAGCCACGCGCCGCCGGTGGGCCAGATGCCGTGGTTCGAGGCGTTGATCGGCGCGGTGCCGCGCCAGAGGTCGAAGTTGTGGTGGAGCACCCAGCCGGGGGCATCGTAGTGCTTCTGCGCGGTCGAGCGGCCCGACTCGGCGATCTCGACCAGTGCGTCGAACAGCGGGCGGCCGCACTCGGCCAGATTCGTCGGCTCGGTCAGCCAGTAGTTCATCTGGGTGTTGATGTTGACCGTGTACTTGCTGTCCCACGGCGGGCTGGTGCTCTCGTTCCAGAGGCCCTGAAGGTTGGCGGGCTGGCCGCCGGTCCGCGAACTGGCGATCATCAGGTAGCGGCCATACTGGAAGAACAAGGCCGCCAACTGCGGGTCTTCCTTCTCGGCGTACTTCAGCACCCGTTGGTCGGTGGGAAGGTCCGCCGTCCGCGCCGGGCCCAGATCGAGCGTCACGCGCCGAAACAGAGCCTGGTGGTCGGCTACGTGGGCGTCGCGCAACTGTCGCGGTGTCTTTGCGCGGGCTCTGCCGAGCGCCTCGGCGCAGCGCTGCCCCGGATCGGCCGAGAGGTCCTTGTGGTTCTTGACGTTGGTGGCCATGGCGATCGTCAACGTCGCGGCGTTGACGCCCTCGACACGAATCTGTTCGTCGTTCACGGTGGCCTGGCCGCCGTTGACCCTGATCTGACAGCGGCCTTCGAACTGCACCTCGCCTGGAATCACCTCCTCAGTGCCTCTGATCGTGAAATCGCGGGCCCGTCCGGTGATCGCCAGTGTCCGGTCGTCCACCCGTCGCGTTTGTACATCCGCGTTGGGGCTGGTCAGCGCAGCAGTGAAACTCAGCGCTCCGGGCTCGTCGCAAGAGATGCGGACCACGACCACCTGATCGGGAAAGCTGGCGAAGGTCTGACGCGTGAAGGTCACGCCATTGACTCGATAGGTCGTCGTGGCCACGGCGGTGTCGAGGTCCAGCTCGCGACGATAGGCCTCAGCATTCTCGTGGCCGGGGAAGCGCAGCGTCAGGTCGCCAAACGGCTGATAGGCCACTTGCCGCAATGGCGACGACATGAAACGCTCCGTCGCCAGTTGCTCGGCCTCGCGCTGTTTGCCTTCGAACAGCAGCCGGCGGATTTCGGACAGGTATTGGGCGGCGCCGTCCTGGGCGTAGTCGTGCGGCCGACCACACCAGAGAGAGTCCTCGTTGAGCTGGTATCGCGCCTCGGCTGTTCCCCCGAATACCATCGCCCCGAGCCGTCCGTTGCCCACAGGCAATGCATAGGTCCACGTCTGAGCCGGTTCGGCGTACCACAGTTTCATGTCGGATGGCCCGCCGTCGCTTGCGGCGCCGACGGAGACAGTGCAGATGGCGAATGTGAGCACGGCGAACTGAATGATGTGGCTTCTCATGGTCACTCCTCTGAAGTTGCAGGGTGTCCCGATGGCGCTTAGACGGTGAAGAGGCGACGCCTCTGGTCGTAAAGGACGATCCTGTCACGACGGATCTGCCGCCGGTCGATTCCGAGCAGCCGCAGCGGATTGTCGAAGGCCATCGACACCAGCTCTCGATAGGTAATCAGATTCAGCGAGGCGAGATGGTTCATGCACGCCAGAAGGGTCGCCGAGGAGCCGGCCATGTATCCGGTCGCTGGATTGTAGAGGCGGCCCGTCGGATCGAGCACGACCTCGGCCCCCATCGACTGGTATCGGCCGGGAGCCAGGCCCGCCAGTTCCGAGGCGTCGCTGACGGCGATGCAAGTGGCCGGGCTCTTGGCCCGCAGGATCGTCTTGAGCAGCGAAGGCGGTAGATGGTGGCCGTCCGGGATGATCGTGGCCACGAGATCGTCGTTGGCCAGACCCGCCCAGATGGGGTTGTCGTGGCGGGGCAGCATCGCGCCGACGCCGTTGCCCAGATGGGTCAGCGCCTTGGCTCCGGCGGCCGCACATCGCTTGAGCTGGTCTTCGTTGGCCATGTGGTGGCCGAGCGAGACGACGATCCCCTGCTTTGCGGCGTGATGGATCAGCTCTTCGACGCCGTCGAGATCGCCCGCTACCGTCAGCATCTTGACGGTACCATCGGCCCATGCGATGAGCCGGTCGAGGTATTCAATGCTGGGCGCCCTCATCCACGCGGGGTTGTGCGCGCCCCTGGCGCCTTCGACGGGCGAGAGAAACGGCCCTTCGAGGTGGATGCCGAGGAGACGGCCCTGGCACTCGGCCGTTCGCGCGGCTTTCGCGATCAGCGGCAGGTTCCGTTCGTAGGTCTCCGTCGGGCTGGTGATCAGCGTGGCAAGAAAGGCGGTGGTTCCCGCGTCGAGCAGCGCGCCGCAGGTGCGAACGACGTCCTCCTCGCTCAGATGGGCGCCGGAGAAGTCGACGCCTTTGAAGCCGTTGACCTGGAGATCGATCAGTCCCGGGATTTCCATGATGCCACCGCCCGTCAGGAGTTCACCGAGAGCATCGAAGCGGCCGCTTCATCGAGGAAGATGGAACAGTGCTCATGCCGCTGGAGGATCGACGCCGGACATCGGGGCGTCACGGGGCCTTCGAGGGCGTTGCGGACGGCCTCGGCCTTGCGTCGGTCCGGCACGGTGACCACGATCCTGCGACTTTTGAGGATCTGCTGGATGCTCATCGAGATCGCTTGCGATGGGACGGCCTCCAGCGAAGCGAACCAGCCTTCGCCGAACTGCTGCTGCTGGCAGCGTTCGTCGAGATCGACGACCAGATACGGTTGCTCGGTCTCGAAGTCGGCGGGCGGGTCGTTGAACGCCAGGTGGCCGTTTTCTCCGATTCCCACGCAGGCGACGTCGATCGGATGGGCGCGGATCAGGTCGCCCAGCCGGTCGCACTCGGCGGCCGGGTCGGCCACATCACCGTTGACAAAGTGTACGGCCTGGAGCGTGCCGACCTTGTCGACGAAGCGCTCCTGAAGGTACTTGCGGAAGCTGGCGGGATGATCGGGGCCCAGGCCGATGTACTCATCGAGATGGAACATCGTCACCTTCGACCAGTCGATCGCGTCGGAGGCGGTCAGTTGCTCGAGCATCTCGAACTGACTGGCGCCGGTGGCGAGGATGATATTGGCCTGGTTCTTGTCGGCAATGGCGCGTCGAATGGCGTTGGCGGCGGTGCTGCCGGCGGCGGCCCCCATGTCGTCCTTGGTCTTGTAGACGGCTCTGTTCACGGCGAACTCCCCAATCTTCTTTGCGATTCAATGCGATCATAGGCCGCCGGACCCGCCCTGTCAATGCCGTCCGGTGGCATCAGAACGCACGCCGACAGGGATTTGTCTTGCATTCTCCGTCATGGTCTTCCTATAAGGTGAAGTGATATCGCCATGGCCTTGAGGGCGCTGCCTGCCGTCGTCGCGTTGAAAGGAAAGTGATGAAACGCATGTCTGACTTCCTGATCCTGTCTCTGGTCACCTCGCTTGTTCTGTCGATTGGCGTCGCAGCGCGACCAGCCGTCGTCGAAGACGATTTTCTCACCTCGCTGGACAAGGTCCATCCCAGGCTCGTGCTCAAGGACAAAGACCTGATGCTGCTCAAGGCCGCGATGGTCGAGGATCCGGCTTTGCAGAAGTGCTGGGACGACGTGCGAGCCGACGCCGAGGCGTGTCTGAAGAGGCCGCCGCTGGTGTACGAGAAGGTGGGACCACGTCTGCTCAGCGTGAGCCGGGATTGCCTGCGCCGCGTTTACTCTCTGACGCTGGCCTATCGCTGGACGGGCGACGAGCGCTATGCCGCCAAGGCCAGGGCGAATCTCCTGGAGGTCTCTGCATTTCCCGACTGGAACCCTTCGCACTTCCTCGATACGGCCGAGATGAGCCATGCGGTGGGCGTCGGATACGACTGGCTGCACGCATATCTCGACCCCGATACAAGGGCCACGATCGTTCGGGCCCTGATCGAGAAAGGCCTGGAGCCCGGTCTGAAGGTCTACGAATCCAACGGCTGGTGGACCCGGAGCGATCACAACTGGAACCAGGTCTGCAACGGCGGGATGATCGTCGGGGCCCTGGCCATCGCCGATATCGAGCCGAGCTACGCCGAGCGGATCGTCCCGGCGGCTGTCGAGTCGCTGCCTCGTGCGCTGAAAACCTACGCACCCGACGGCGCGTGGGGCGAAGGACCGGGCTACTGGAGCTACGCGACGCATTATACCGCATACGGACTGGCGGCCCTCGATACGGCGCTGGGCAGCACGTTCGGACTGCTCGATGTCGAGGGTCTTTCGAAGGCCGGAGATTTCCCGATCTACACGACGGGGCCCACCGGTTTGTATCTGAACCTCGCCGACGTCGGAGAGCGCAGCGCCCGCCGACCGATGGCCTGCATGTTCTGGCTGGCTCGGACGTTTCACAATCCGCTATACGCGTACGCCGAGCATAAGGAAATCTCCCGGCGGCCGGCCGGTGCGGCTCACCTCGTCTGGTACACGGCCAGGCCGCGGGCCAGTGCCACCCGACGACAGCTCGACCGCTACTTTCGCGGCCCAGTCGAGGTCGCCACGATGCGAAGCGCCTGGGACGACCCGGAAGCCCTTTTCGTCGGGATCAAGGCCGGCTACAACCAGGTCAATCACGGACACCTCGATCTGGGCAACTTCGAACTGGACGCCCTCGGCGTTCGCTGGGCCCGCGATCTCGGCGCCGACAACTACAATCTGCCCGGCTATTGGGAAAGCCGGCCGGGAGGACAACGCTGGTCGTACTATCGCCTCAACTCGGCCAGCCACAATATCTGTATGCTGGGCGGCGAGGACCAGGATGTGCTGGCCAAATCGACGTTCACCAGCACGAGGATGAACGAGACCGATCCCTCTGCGATCATCAACCTGACGCAGGCGTATGCCAAATTCGCCAAGTCCGCCTTTCGCGGTGTGAAGATGGTCGCCGGACGGACGGCGGTCCTCGTCCAGGACGAATTCGCCATCGAGAAGCCGTGCGACGTGGTCTGGGGCATGACGACCGACGCCGACATCCGGATCGAGGACGGTTCCGTCGCCAGATTGAAACTCGACGGCAAGGAGCTTATCGTGCGACTTCTGAGCCCGGCGAACGCGACGTTCACGGTCGGCTCGGCCGAGCAGGAGCCGCCCCAGAGGACAAACAAAGGAGTCAAGCGTCTGCTGGCCCGGCTGGCCGATGCGCAGGGCGACGTGCGTATCGCCGTCCTGTTCGCACCTGTCCGGGCCGATCAGGAGCAAACAGACCGCGTCGAGATCAAATCGCTGGCACAGTGGTGACCAATGGATTCCAACGCCTTCAAAGGAGACGAAACGATGCAACAACGAGTGCGCGACAGCCTGATTGGCGTGTTTGTTGTTGTGGTGATGCTGCTGAACGGACCGGTCGCGGCCCAGGATGTGGACGAGCCGCAACTCTGCGTGGGCAACTATCAAACGGAAGAAGAGGCGAAGGTACAACTGGCGCGGTTTGCCGAGACGTATTCGAACCTCGCCGAATGGCAGCAGCGGGCCCGGACCAATCGCGAGGCCATTCTGCGGGGTGTGGGGCTGTTGCCGCCGCCCAAGAAGTGCGCGCTGAATCCGATCGTTCGCAATCCGCGGCAGTACGACGGCTACACCGTCGAAAACATCGCTATCGAGAGCCTCCCGGGCCTCTTCGTCACCGGCAGTCTCTACCGGCCAACAGGCGGCGCGGGGCCCTTTCCAGCCGTGCTCTCGGCCCACGGGCATTGGGGCAGTCGTGACGACTACGGGCGATTTCGGCCCGACATGCAGAAACGATGCGGGACGCTGGCCCGCATGGGTGCGATCGTGCTGGCCTACGATATGGTCGGCTATGGGGACTGGGCCAATGCCGGCTGGGACCATCGCCGGGCCGATGCCCTGAAGATTCAGATGTGGAACAGTATTCGCTTGCTGGACTATCTCTGCGAGCGGGCCGACGTCGATCCGGGACGCATTGCCATTACCGGGGCCTCCGGCGGCGGTACGCAGACGTTCCTGTTGGCGGCAGTCGACGATCGTATCGCCGTTTCCGTTCCGGTCGTAATGGTCTCGGCCCATTTCTTCGGCGGTTGCGTCTGCGAGAGCGGCATGCCCATTCACAAGAGCCGATCCCATGAGACCAGCAACACCGACATCGCCGCGATGGCGGCGCCGCGTCCGCAATTGCTTATCTCGGTGGGAGGTGATTGGACGAAGAACACTCCCGACGTCGAGTTCCCCTACATCCGGAACGTGTATCGTCTGTACGGGGCCGAATCCCGCGTGGAGAACTGGCATCTGCCCGACGAGGGCCACGACTACGGCTGGTCCAAGCGGATCGGCGCCTACAGGTTCCTCGCCAAGCATCTGGGCCTGTCGCTGGCCAACGTGATCGGGCGCGACGGCCGCATCGACGAAAGTCCGGTGGCCATCGAGAAGATCGAAGATCTCTACGTCTTCAATGACGATCACCCCCGCCCCGCTCGCGCCGTGGGCCCGACCGATCCGCTGCCCTGGAACTGGTGACGGCGCTTCTCAGTCGGGTTTCTTGAGTTCTTCGGCTTTGGGGAGGTCTTTGAGGGAGTTGAGGCCAAAGACTTCGAGGAACTTCCTCGTCGTGCCGTAGAGCATGGGCCGGCCGAGGATCTCGGCGCGGCCGACGATCTTGACCAGACCCTTGTACATGAGGCTGCGGATCACCTCGCCGACGGCTACGCCGCGAATGGCCTCGATGTCCACGCGGATCACGGGCTGCTTGTAGGCGATGATGGCGAGCGTCTCCATCGCCGCCGGGCTGAGCTTGCTGTCGCTGCGCACCTTCAGCATCTTCTTGAGCCAGGTGTTGTAGGCCGGCAGCGTCAGCATCTGATGCCCGCCGGCGATCTGCTCGACGCGGAAGGCGCTGTGGTTCCTCTCGTACTTGTCGTTGAGCGACTCGATGCAGTCGCGGACCTGTTTGGTTGTGGTCTCGACGATGCCCGCCAGGCGGCTGTCGCTCAGCGGTTCCTCGCTGGCGAACAGGATCGCCTCGATCACCGATTCGACGGTCGGCGTCGGCTCGGCGTCGTCGGCCGGCAGAGCTTCGTTCTCTGCGTCGGCGAGTTCCGTCTCGTCGGCCGTCTGCTCGACGTCGTCGGCGTCCTGCGGCTCTCCGATGCCATCGACGGAGAATTCGACTTCGATTCTCTCGGGCGCCTGAGGTTCGGTTTCGTCAAACGGCACGTCGCCATCCATCTCATCGGTCGTCGACGGCTCCGCCTCGGTTGATTCATTGACCTCGTCGAGGGTCTCTCTCGTCTCTTGCGTCATATGTTCTTCCATGTGAACGGGTCGGTGTCCTTCCTGCTGATCGTAACCGTCACCGGCTTGATTCGATTTCTCAACTGTCGGGCCAGCTTCTTGAGTATGAACCGCTCGGAGACCGTGTGACTCAGGCACAGGCAGGTCAGCCCGGTTTCCTGGGCGGCCAGCGCCTCGTGGTGCTTCAGCTCGCCCGTCAGGTACAGATCGGCTCCGTTGGCGATGACCGTGTGGAGGATCGTGCCACAGGTCCCGGCGCACACTGCTGCGGTTCGGACCAGCCGTTTCGAATCACCCACCAGCCCGACGGCCCTGGCCCCGGTCTGCTTCTTGACCTGCTCGATGAGCCGGGCGACCTTCACCGGCTTGCCCAAGGGGCCGATCCGGCCCAAGCCAAACCGGCTTCCATAACCGAAGAGCCGGAAAATGTCAAATGCGGGCATCTCGTAAGGGTGGGCCCGCTTCATCGCAGCGACCACGGCGTCGAGCTTCTCGGCCGGCACGATGGTCTCGAAACGCATCTCGTGGACCGCCTCGCGTCGGCCTCGTCTGCCGATCGCCGGATGGGCCCCTTCCAGGGGCAGGAACGTCCCGGTCCCGTCCGTGCCAAAGCCGCAATCGCGATAGTTGCCCATCGCACCGGCCCCGGCGGCAAACACGGCGTTGGCCACCTTGTCCAGCGCATCGACCGGCACGAACACCACGAGCTTGTAGTTCTCCTGCGGGGAATACTCGACGTAGTCGCCCAGCGGCTTGGCCTCCACGATGCCGAGCATCTCGGCCAGGCCGTCGTTGACGCCGCCGGCCACGACGTCGAGTGCAGTGTGGACGGAGAAGACCGCGATATTTGAGCGGATCAGTTCGTAAACCACCTGTGTCGGGCCGTCGGCGAGGACGTGCTTGAGCCCGTCCCAGATGACCGGATGGTAGCTGAGGATGAGGTCCGTCTTGAGCGCCCTGGCCTCGGCGACGACCGCCTTGGTCACGTCGATGGTCAGCAGCACATTCCGAATCCGGCGCTCCGGATCGCCCACGAGCAGGCCCACATTGTCCCAACTCTGGGCCAGGCCCAGGGGAGCGATCTGCTCGACCACCCCGGCAATGTCCTTGACTTTCATTCTTCTCTCCGGCATTCCTCTTCGATGGTTTGCAGGAACCTCTCTCGCAGGCGCATGGTGATCGGCCCGACCCTTCCATCCCCGATGGTGTGCCTCTCGACAGCGACCACGGGCAGGACCTCCATGACGACGTTGGTCAGGAAGATCTCGTCAGCCTCCAGTACGTCGGCGATGTGCAGGTCCTTCTCGATCAGTTCGATGGATTCGTCGCCAGCGATGCGGCAGACGGCTCTCCTCGCGATGCCCGCCAGCACGGGCGTCGCAAGCGAAGGGGTATAGAGCCCGCCGTCTTTGGCGAGAAAGACGTTGCTGATGCACCCCTCGGCCAGCCGATTGTCCGTCGTGAACCAGAGGGCCTCGGCGGCGCCCTTCTGGCGCGCCATGGTCAGCGCCACCAATCTTGGATAGTAATTCGTGGTCTTGTGCCCGCAGATCGGTTCGGTGGTGTTCTGCCGATACGGACACAGCATGACCATCACGCCCGTTTGATAATACTCTTGCGGATAGCCTTGGAGGTTCGTAGCGGTGATCAGCAGGGTAGGCTCGGTCCCCTCGTTCGTCTCGGCGACCGGACCGCTCGTCAGCGTCAGCCGCAAGCGGGCATCGGCCAGTCCGTTCGCCGCGAGCACCTTGTAGATGGCCTCTGTGAGAAATTCTCTGTCGAATGCATGATGGATCGAAAGGGCGGTGGCGCTGGACAGCAGGCGGTCGAGATGGTCCTCCAGTCGAAAGACGATCCCGTTATGACTGCGCATCGTCTCGAACAGACCTGCGCCGTAGAGCAGGCCGCTGTCCTTGACGGACACATGGGCCTGTTCGATTTCGACCAACCTGTCGTTCAGGAAGACCTTCTCTGGCATTTTACCCTGCTGCGCGTCCGAATGCTGCGATTCACGATTTCTGCACGGCGTCGATCCCGGCAAGAAGCGCCCTTGCCTTGACGATCGTCTCCTGCCACTCGGCCTTCGGGTCCGAATCGGCGACGATTCCCCCTCCCGTCTGGACGAAGGCCCTGCGGGCGGTGATGATAACCGTTCGGATGGCGATGTTCAAGCAGGCAGTGCCGTCGAGGCCGATGAAGCCGATGCTGCCCGTGTAGACGCCCCGGGCGGTCGGCTCGAATTCGTCGATGATCTCCATCGCGCGGATCTTCGGGGCCCCCGTGATGGACCCGCCGGGAAACATGGCCTTCAGGATGTCGCTGAGGCGAGTCCCCGTTTGCAGCTTGCCGCCGACGGTGGCCACCGCGTGGAAGACGGTCGGGTAGGCCTCGATTGTCCTCGGCTGGACGACCCGTCGCGTGCCCGGCCGGCAGATCCGGGCCACGTCGTTACGCTCCAGGTCCACGATCATGTTCAGTTCGGCCTTCTCTTTTTCGCTGGACAGCAGTTCGTCGAGGTTCCGGCGATTGGCCGCAACGCTGCGTGCGTCGTCGCCGACCAGACGCGGCCGAGTGCCCTTGATTGGCTTTGTTTCGATCCAGCCGTTATCGAGGCGGAGGAACAACTCGGGCGACGCACTGACGATCTGAAAGCCGCCTGCATCGACGAAGGCGGCATAGGGGCTGGGATTGTATCGGGTCTGCCAGTGAAACAGATCGATCGGCCGGCCTGCGAAGGGGCGTTCGAAGCGGTGCGAGAGATTGACCTGATAGACCTCTCCGTCCCGGATGTACCGCTTGATCCGCTCGACCGCTTGCAGATAACGACTCTTGCCGATGTTGCTGCGGGTTGGCGACATATCGAAGCGCTCGATATCGGCCGCCGGCGGGTAGGGTGCATCTATGTTCTGCGCTTCATCCAGCAGCCGCTCAAGAGTCTCAATCTTCTCCTGGGGCGATTCGCGGTTGCCGGGCAGTTCCAACACAACGAGCCAGAACGCGTCCTCGCGATGATCGTAGGCGAGGAAGCGGTCGTAGAAGCACAGCCGGATCAGAGGCAAGCCGAGGTCGTCGGCGGCAGTCCGGGGCAAGCGTTCAATGTATCGGCCCAACTCGTAGGACAGGCACCCGATCCAGCCCCCACGGAACAAACCATCGGGCAAGTCTGTCGGACCTTCGCAGAGCTTGTATCTGGCCAGGGCGGCTTCGAGTTCCTCGAAGGGCTCTTTGCCATTCTCTGTGAACTCAAAGGTCTCTTTCGGTTCGGCGGCCCAATAGCTGAACCGGGGGCCGTCGACCACGGCGGCATTTGCTCCGAGGATCGACGCCGACCGTCGTCCGGCGAAGACCTCACTGATCGCGGGCAAGGGCACGGCGGCGCGGATCGTGCGAGCATGGAGTGTGCAGGGGATGTGAGAATCTGTGGCGGAGGCGATTTCCAACGGGCAGGGTCGAGCGTCCATGGTTTGCCTATCGAACTGGCTCCTGTGAGCCGACGGTGTAGAGCCACCACCGCTTCTTACTCTGTTGTTTCGACCGGGCCTGCCGCTCGAAGTAGATCGTCATCTCGGGTCCTTCGACCGTGCGAACCCTGTACCAGTGCTTTCGCAGATACATCTCAGGGCTTCCGTTGCGACAGGGCCCATCCTCTTTCCACGCCTCGATGACCTCGGCGACAGTATAGTGCTGGTCTCTCCAGGTGAACTGCTTCGGCAGTCCCGGCTCGCCTCGGGTCATCCCCGCCGCGTCGAATGTGCCTGCTGCCGGCTGGATCGGTTCGCTGACAAATCGTTCGGGCATCACGATACCCTCTGGGGCCACCGCGACGATCTCATCGGCGTGCGGCCTGCAACTCTTCCACGATAGCGATCCCGGCTGACGTGCCGATCCGTTCGGCGCCCGCCTCGATCATGGCGATGGCCTGCTGTGCCGTCCGAATGCCGCCGGACGCCTTGATCTTATACCGCGACGAGGTCTCCCTCATCAGGCGGACGTCCTCTACGGTCGCGCCGCCGGCCGGGTGCAGCCCCGTGCTGGTCTTGACGAAATCCACGCCGACCTGTTCGGCCGCCTGACACGCGAGCACCTTCTGCTCGGTCGTCAGTGCCGCCGACTCGATGATGACCTTCAGCAGCATGGGCGGTCGCATGGCCCGGCAGGCATTCCACACCGCCTGCAACTGACGCAGCAGGTAGCGCGTGTCCCCTTCGACAATGGCGGCCAGGTCGGCGACCATGTCGATCTCGTCGGCCCCATCGTGGATCGCCTCCTTCGTCTGGGCGACCTTGGCCTTGGTCGTGTCGGCCCCGAGCGGAAAACCCACCACGGATGCCACGTGGACCCCGCTGCCGTGCAGCCTCTCGGCCGCCGTCGCGACCCACCGCCCATTGACGCAGACGGCGCAGAAGCCATAGCGCATCGCCTCATCGCACAGTTGCAGGATCTGCTCCCGTGTCGCCTCGGCCTTCAGCAGCGTATGGTCGATCCGTCGGGCCATTTCTTCACCCGATAAGACGGGTTCGTCCGGCGATCTCTGAGGTAGTGCATCCATGGCGGTCATCCTACGCGCTGCTCATCTCAGATGCAAGGTTCCGCTGGTCCGCCGAAGCATGCGTCGGCCTTGCGCGACGATACTCCAAAGCCGAAATGCATATCGAAGGAGGATCGTATGGCTATTCAGTGGGGTGGCGGTTCTCGAAGAAGGTCAGCGCCTCGGCGACGGTGTGGAAGACGGCGTTGGCGGTTTGGGTGATGAAGACGGAGGGGTGCTGTTTGGCGGTCCAGACAACGTAGACTTCCTTGGCGGCCTCGTGGGCGTGCTGGAGTTCGCGTTCGACGCCGCTGCTGATTGCGGCTCGGCCGTCCGGCAGGGCGGGAATGAAGCTGACGATCATGTCGGCCTGGTCGATCAGCAGGAAATCGCGGGCGTAGATCTGGCTGTTGATGTCCCGTTCGATCTGGAGGATCTCGTCGACGCGGAGTCGGATCGAGCGGCCGGCGATCTCCAGGTCCACCTGGTTCCGGCCGTTTCGTCGGGCCTGCTGTGCGCGCATCGGCAGATAGGCCTCTTCCAGATCGCCCGGATCGAAACACCGGAAGTGCCGTTTCATCTGCGACCGAAACTCGTGAATCTCGGCCAGCACCGTATCCAGCTCGGCCACCGCGGTCATCGGAAAGCTCAGATACGCCTTCTTGACGTGGGGGTCAAAGGCCAGCCGATAGAACGTCTCGGCGGTGTCCTGCTCGATGCCCCGGGCCAGACAGTAGAACGGGATCGTCTCGTCGATGCCCTTGCAGAGCATCTCGGTGCCAATGATCTCCTCCTCCCGCCAGACGATCAGGTCCTTCAGCGTGTGCTCGACGGTCTGATGCTCCAGCAGCCGCTGGTGTATGGTCGTGACGCCGTCGATGAGGCAGACGTACATGTCGGCGCCGAGTTGACGCATCTGGTCGAAATCGACGGCTGGGAACAGGCCATGACGCCAGCGAAAGGTGGCATGCGTGTTCACGATGAGGTTGGGGGCCTGGGCGGCCCTGGCGATGATGTCCTTGAAGACGCTGCGACGCAGTGAATGGAGCCGCTTGAGCGAAATATCAAGAATCTTTCCCGGCGGGATATCGGGCGCCTCGGCGTACATCATGTCGCCGACGTTGCACAGCAGAACCTCGTTGCCGTTCTGGTTGGCGATGCGGCAGACCTTCTCCAGGTAGCTCTTCTTGTCCAGGCCCACCATTCCTGTGACGACGACGATCATATGCTCCCGCCGGAGGTCTCAAAGGTTCTTCAATCGCTGTTGTCGGTCATAGTCGCGGATCGCAGCGATCAACTCTGCCATGTCGCCGTTGAGAATCCGGTCCAGGCTGTAGAGCGACAGGTTGATTCGATGGTCGGTCAGGCGATTCTGCGGGAAGTTGTACGTCCGGATCTTCGATGACCGATCGCCCGAGCCAATCATGGTCTTGCGCTGGGAGTCTCGCTCGGCGCGTCTCTGGCTCTCGTACAGATTATAGATTCGACTTCGCAGGAGCCGCCAGGCCTTGGCCCGGTTCTTGTGCTGGCTCTTCTCCTCCTGCATGCTCACTGTGATGCCGGTGGGGACGTGTTCGAGTTTGATGGCGCTGCTGACCTTGTTGACGTTCTGGCCACCGGGGCCGCTGGATCGGCAGACGTGCTCGACGACTTCGTCCGGATCGATCTCGACGTCCACCTCCTCCGGCTCGGGAAGGACCGCCACCGTGGCCGCCGAAGTATGGATTCGGCCCTGAGACTCGGTCTCGGGAACGCGTTGAACCCGGTGGCCGCCGCCCTCGTATCCGAGTTCGGCCCAGACGCCTTCACCCTTGATGCTGAGGATGACCTCTCGAAATCCTCCCATGTCCGAAGGGCTGAAATCGAGTTGCTCGATCTTCCAGCGGCGGGTCTCGGCGTATCGCGTGTACATGCCGTAAAGGTCTCGAGCGAACAGCGCGGCCTCCTCGCCCCCCGTGCCGGCGCGGATCTCCATAATCACGGCGTCGATCTGCAGGTCGTCGGCCATGACCAGGGTATTCTGCATCTCTTCGAACAACTGCTCTTTCCGGGCGGTTAGTTGCTCGATCTCCTCTTCGGCCAGCGTCCTCAGGTCCGGATCGGCCGTCTCGTCGTGGAGCATCTGCTCGGCGTCCACGACCCCGGTGGCGGCTTGCTTGTACTGGCGATACTTCGTCACCATCGAGCGGATCTTGCCTTGCTCCTTGGACAGAGCGACCAGCCGGGTCGAGTCTCTGGCGATCTCCGGGTTGGAGATCAACGCTTCGATCTCGCTGTACCGCGCGTCGATCTGGTCGAGTTTGGTCAGAACGCTGTTCTGTATTTCGCCCATAGGTTTCACGGGTCAGGAGGTGAGCTTGATCTCAGGCGGTCTTCGCGCGTGCGCCGCGGCACGGTGGCCGACGGCCTCCATTTCGCCCCTGGATGGCGGGGGGCTGTACACCTACGGTGTGCCTGGCTAGGACGGTTGCTCTTTTTGCGTCTTCTTGAGGTACGACGTTCCGTACTTCTTCTGGAATCGCTCGATCCGGCCGGCGGTATCGACGAACTTCTGCTTGCCGGTGTAGAACGGGTGGCACATCGAGCAGATTTCGGCGTGGATCTCCTTCGAGGTGCTGCAGGTTTCGAAGGTGGCGCCGCAGCCGCAGTGGACGACAACCTTGTGGTACTGTGGATGTATGTCTTTCTTCATAAATCGGACTCCGGAACAGGCTCGAAACCCAACATTCTATCATTGAGGCCGTATGTTTCAACAGAAATCTCTTCATGACCCAGTGCCGTTCCCGATATTTTCAACGGCTTGTATGAGGTATCCCAGGACGCTACAATAGTATACGTACGAGAGCGACTCGAACGTTCAGCAGGCATGGGAGTAGATAGAATGACCGAGAACACAGCGTCTTGTCGCGGAAGAATGCACTCTCTGGCCCTTCTGGGGCTTGCGATGGTTTGTGCAGCGCTGCTGGCCTGTCAATCCGGCTGTCGGCAGGAGTCGGCACGGCCGCAAGCCCAAGCCGAGACGGAGGTTGAGATTACCCGTGTGGTTCCTACCGAGCGACAGACTGCGGCCGACAGCCAGAGGCCTGAGCCACCGGAGGCGGTGAAGATATCGGATGTTCAAGCCGCCGACAGGCCCAGAATCGTGATGGAATCGGTCGAACACGATTTTGGCGAAGTCGGCCCGGATACCTCTCACAAGGCCGAATTCCGCTTCAGTAATGCGGGTACGGCCCCGCTCAGGATCACGCAGATCAACAGTTGTTGTGGGGTCACGACGGCCGGGGTCAGGGCTGGCCAGGTGTATGCTCCAGGTGAGAGTGGTGTTCTTGAGATCAACTACCGCGCCGGCTCGCAACCCGGGTCCATGCGGCGAAACCTCTACATCCAGTCTAACGACCCCGCCCAGAGCGCGGTAACACTGACCGTCAAGGCCACAATCGCCCCACGTGTGCGATATGAGCCGACGACCCTGAGATTATCTCTAAAGCGGGACAATGCCGGGGCCGGCGATATCACCTTGACCAGCCTCGATGGAAGGCCGTTTGCGATCACGGGCTTCAGGGCCACCGCCAACGCAATCAGGGCCGACCTCGATCCGAAGGTCGAGGCGACCGAGTTCGTCCTCAAGCCGATTGCCGACACCGAGAAGCTCCAGCGCAACCTTCGCGGTCAGATCAGCATCGATCTAACACATCCGGAATGCCGCAACGTCCGCATCTTGTACGATGTCCTGCCCGAGTTCACGGTCAATCCGCCGACCATCATGCTGTTCAACCTCAAGGCCGAGGAACCTGTGGAGCGGGAGATCTGGATCCTGAGCAACTATCAGGACGACTTCGAGATCGACAGCGTATCCTCGCAGAAGGGCATCGTGACGCTTCTGGGTAAGACGAAGATCCAGAACCGGTACCAACTCAAGCTTCGGATTACCCCCCCCCCGGCTGAAGGCGAACGGGCGGTGCTTTCCGACTTCGTTGAGGTGAAGATCCAGGATGGCCCGACGTTGTCCATTCAGTGTCGTGGTTTCTATTGAGGAAACCGATCGCCGTGATGACGCCTGACACATCTCCTGACCGGCAGAGCCCGTCGGCCGGCCGGCGTATGATCGTAAACCTAATTGTGGTAAGTCTTTGCGTTCTGATCGGTGGTCTGGCCTGTCCGGACGGGGTGGTTCGCTCTCCTGTGTTGCATCCGGTAGTCGATCTTGCCGAGGTTTCCGTCTTTTTCACGGGCAACGAGTTCGGGGCCCTGAAACCCTGTGGTTGCTCGGGCGGCCAACTGGGCGGGCTGTCGAAGCGGACGGTTGTGTTCGATCGCGCCCCGGCCGGGAGAAGGGCCGTCATTGACACCGGGAACCTCGTAGCGGGCGCCGGCGAGCAGGATCTGATCAAGCTCGAGATCCTCTTTGAAGCTTTTCGGCTTCTTGGCTACGACATGGTGCATCTGACGGAGCAGGATGTCGAAATCGCCCGTACTTTCGGCCTGATGGCCCCTCACGACAGCTCTTATGCCGTTATCGGGGCGCCTTGGGGAGCGGACCGAGCCGATTGGCCGCAGAGCTTCGTCAAGCGGTTTCCCGGCCCAGATCAGGGAATTTCGGTGCGGATTGCCTCCGTGGATGCCCGGACAGCTCGCCCGGAGTCCGCCGGTGAGATGTTCGACTCCCAGGCCGACGAATGCGCCGTCAATATCCTGATCCTGCGGAATGGCGACGCCGAATCTCGTACCGCCTGGGCTCAGTTCTCCGGGGCCGACTGCCTGATTTTACCCTCGGATTCCGACGAGCCTCTGGTGCTCAGCCAGCCGGGCACACGGCCGCTGGCCTTTACAGTCGGTCGGCATGGGCGATATATCAGCCGCCTCAGGGTGGGTTTCTCTGGCCCGCAGGCCGAACCGGCCCTGTCTCTCGAAACGATCCCTGTGGAAGAAACGCTTCCCGACAACAGGGCTTTGGTGAGACTGTACCGGCAGTACCAGGATCTGGTCAAACGAAGCGGTTTGCTGGAAGAACACCCGCGCATTCCTTTACCCGGCGACTTGCAGTACACCGGCTCCAAGGCCTGCGAGCGGTGCCACGACTATGAATACGCCGCATGGAGCAAATACGCCCACGCCGATGCCTTCGCCACACTCGTGGAGGTGGGGTCGCACTACGATCCGGAGTGCGTGATCTGCCACGTTGTCGGTATGGATCGCGAAAGTGGCTTCGTCACGGAGGAACGAACGCCTCATCTCAAGGATGTAGGCTGCGAGAGCTGCCACGGGCCAGGTTCCAAGCACGTGCGGACCTCGGGCCAGGCGCCGACGACCGAACCAAGGATGTCCTGTCTCGACTGCCACACCCCCGAGCATAGCAGCGGATACGCCGGGCATGAAGCCGAGTATCTGGAAAAAATCCGGCATTGGAGGGAACCGTAGACGGCCTGTGGTGTCAAAACACTCAGGATAATAGGGTGGTCTATGGTAAGTACACTGCGCATAACATCGGTGGTGGTAATTCTCCTGGCGGGCTTGGTGCTGGTCCTGGTGGTTGGGCCGAGGTCTCTGGTTCCGGACCTTCTGGCGGGTTTCGCGGTGCGGAACGATCCTGAGATCGAGCGCATCCTTACCGAGCCCAGTGTGGTCGATGCGTGGAGAGACGCACACGGCGACAGCCCCCAGAGTAACCAGGGTGCCACAGCTCCGCTGGTCAGAGAGGCCGAGTCCTTCAAGAACATTCTCGATCCGCCCCCGGCACCGGTGACTGCTGCGGCGAAACGGCCTGCGCCGGCTCCCCGACCGTCGGCTGTGGTCAAGCCGGTCCCCTCTTCGGCGAATTTCGAACTCATCGGGACGACGGTCAGTGCAGACAACAGCTTCGCGTACATTCGTCTGCCGGACCGGACCTATCGGTGGGTCAGGAAGGGAGAGGAGATCGGCCATTTGCGTATCAACGAGATCAGACACGGGGCAATCGTCTGCTGGGACGGTCATGCCGATGTCGAGATGGTCACCGAGCCCATTCCGGCCACGGCCAGTCTCCTCGAAGCGGAAGGTTCATCGGCCTCGCGGGCCGATGTTCGTCCAAGTCCCGTTGCGTCGGCGTCGGCCGGCGGTCGAATCACTGGAGAGCCAGTTGCGCGTCCCTGGACGCCTGAATCGTCGGTTGCTCAGGACGACGAGATGAACGATCAGGAGGATCTTATCAGCCGGCTTCGCGAACTCCAGAAGAGCGGGCCGTGGCCATCCGACCCCAATGCGGCTTCCGAGGATCGCGATGCAGTGATCAAGAAGCTGATGGCTGAATACCGGTCGTCGCGCATCAGCCCGGAGGAAGCCAAGAAGGTGGAGGATTTGGGAAGAGAATTGAACGAATCCGTAGACTCTTCCAGCGCCGAGCGGCCCAGCGACGCGCGGCGAAAACTGAGTATTCCGCGCGTCATCCGCCAGTAGTCTTCTCGGACCTTGCGAGCGGATTGCGAGATCCGCTGCCATCTTCCTTCCCCATACCTCATGCCACAGCCCTCGGTACGGCCCGGATGCTGCGTGCCAAGGTGCCGTGCGTCCCGCGGTGACCCGATACAGCAGGTCCGTTGTCCCGATGGCGCGGTGCGTGAGACGGACGCACGATCCCTGGCGGAGGCATCCCCGCCCTCTGCCAGTGTTGGGAGGACGGTTTTTTGTGGGCGCAGCGGGAACTTTTGGTCTTCCGCAATGTCTGAATAGGTGTGATTGGGTGCGTTCGAGCCGGCTCGCCGAGCAGGGGGTCGTGGTTCATTGTACGGGTCCAGTCGCTCGGCCGCCGGTTGGATCGGAGTGCCCGCTCCGGCCAGGCCGTCGTCGGTGTTCTTGATGTAAGAAGACTCTCTTGGTCTTTGACGTAGCGTGGAGAAGGGTGACTTTGATGCGGGGTATTGCGTGATGACGGAACGGCATTTTCTGAGTAAGGGGCGCCACAACGTACTGTTCGCAGTCTTCCTGGGCCTCTGCATGCTGTGCAACGGACCCCTATCGGCCTCGGGCCAGGGCGTCTCCTCGGGTGGAACCGATCACCGGTTTGTTTCCCTGACCCATATCTCTCCCGAGCGAGGCAGAGAGTTCCTCTCGGCGCTCAATCTGGCGACCGCTTCGCGCATGCCGGGGACCGACGCGCTGTTGGTGACGGCCGGCCCGGAGGACCTGCAAAAGGCGGTGGCCCTGTTGAGTCTCGTCGATTCGCCTGAGCGTTTCGAGGTCCGACGGATTGGGCCGGCGTCATCGGCCCCGAGCCTTCCGTCCAACGAACGCATTGCTGCCGCCGTCGGCAACATCCGTATCGGCAGCTTCGTCCATCCTCCGCGCGAGGCGGGCAAGGCCAAGGCGATCGTCGGCCTGCACGGCGATTCGATTTGGGCCGTCGCGCCGATCTTCCAACTTCAGGAGATTGCCCTGGCCATCGAATTGGGACCGCAGGTGCTCGAACAGCGACGGGTTTCGACCAGCCACGGAACGGGCCCGACCATCGACACGGCTTCACGGACAGATGCCGCTACCCAATCGAACTCCCTCGGAGCCGGTCCGAGAACGGAGCCGTCATCGTGGTCCGAGGCGAGAGAGCATTCAGCCGACTCGGAGAGAATCCTCCTGCCCGACGAGATGCAGCGAAGACTCCTTGAGACGCGATTGTGGGCGGCCGAACTGAGCGCGGACCGTCGCGGGGCATCCAATCCTGGGGTGTTGCCGGCTCGCCTGATGGAGGCCCAACGCAACCCCCTGGCTTTGGACCTTGCGCTGGGCCAGACGGATGCCGGTGGCGCGTCGCCGGTGCCTGCCCCCACTGTCGGCGACGTGGCAGAGCGGTTGGAGGAGCCGAACGTGCCTCAAACCGATCGAAGTACGGCGTCCCAGGCAGCGCATGATGCCGGAAGCGGGTATACACCGCTGTCGGCTCTGGCGGACGATCGGATCGTTGATCTGACCCTGCCGGAGAGGCTGCCGGTGATTCAGTTATTGGACCTGGTCGGCAAGTACATGAACCTGGACTACGTCTACGACCCAGCCAAAATCACCGGTGAGGTGACGCTCAAGTTAAACGGCGATCTGCGCGGGTCGATGAGGGTTAGAGATCTGTATCTCCTGTTGGAGTCCGTGCTGAAGTTCCAGAATCTCGTCATGACGCGACACAAAGGCAATATCGTTACGATTGTCCCCGCCTCCGAAGCCCTCGACATCGATCCGGGGCTTGTGGGGCCGGGTGGCAGAGCGGTGGAGGCTGGTGACGTCGTGGTCACACGTGTCTTCGAGCTTGAGCACATCGACACGCCCAGCGCCCAGAATCTACTGGACGGCATGCGGCTCTCCCTCGGCGTTACGCCCATTCCGGAGACCGGAACGATGATTGTCACGGCGTATGCCCATCGCATGGCGCGAATCGAACAGTTGCTTGCGATGGTGGACCGGCCCGGTGAGCCGCGAAAGTTCCGATTCCGCCAGCTCCGGTATACCATGGCGATGAACCTGGCGGAGAAGGTCAAGGCTCTGGCCGAGCAGCTCGAAAGCGTTTCCGTGACGGTCGGCATTGATGACAGCAGTGCGACTCCGCAGAAGCTGCCCGGTGAATCCGAAGTGGCCTATCGCCAGAGGCTGGCTCGTTTGAGGGCCACGCAGCAACAACAGGCGGCCGCCGCGGCTCGGCGTACGACTGCGGACGGTGTGGCTGACGCGGCCCGGAGGCCCGGGGTGTACCTGGACGCCGACGAGCGAACCAATCGCATCCTCATGATTGGCATCAAGAGCCAACTGGATCTGGTGGAGAACCTCATCGATTCCCTGGATGTCGAGCAGCAGGACTTGCGGTCGATGAAGCTGTACCGTGTCCGGAATGTGGAAGCGGAAGAGGTTCGTGACAAGCTCCGAGAGTTGGGGATCATCACGACACCTGCTGAGACTGGGACCGGTCGCCTCACCGGACAGCCACGAACGGCTGCTCAGCAGACGGCTGCGCAGCAGGCGGCTGCAGCGGCCAGGGCCGCCGCGGCTGCAAGCCCCACCGTGCCGTTTGCCGGTCCGGAGAGTGACGAGAGGGGGCCTGTCGGCGAGCCTCAGGTCGTGGTGGTCAGAGCCACCAACTCGCTGCTCGTCAACGCCACCGCCGAGCAGCATGCTCGAATCGAAACCATTCTGCAGTTCGTGGACAGCGAGATGTGCGAGGATGAAAACCCGTACAAGATCTATCCTCTTGAGAACTCGTCGCCCGGCCATCTGGCCGAGGTGTTCGAGAGTCTCATCCGGGAGACGACGGAATACGAGGACCCCGAAGGCAAGATCCAGACGAGCGTCGCCAGGCGGCGTGAACAGGAGATCACCATCGTTCCCGACCCGAACACGTACTCGCTGATCGTCTATGCCAGCAGGAAGAACCAGGAGTGGATCTCGAGCTTGATCCAGCAGTTGGACCGGCGCCGGCCACAGGTCCTCATCGACGTGACCTTGGTCGAGATCACCAAGACCGAAGCCTTCAATTACGATCTCAATCTGATCCACAGCATCCCCGACCTGACGTCCACCTCGGGTCTGACCGGGGCGATTGCCGGCGATGTGACGTCCGGAACGATTCTCGACAAGCTCCTGCAGAGCGACCGTAGTCAGTTCGCCGACTTCCAGTGGGACGGCGACAATTTCAGGGCGTTCTATGGCGACAAACACATCAACGCCCTGCTGACGGCGATGCAGTCCAAGAACTATGGACGCGTGCTGGCCAAGCCGAAGATCCTGGTTAACGACAACGAGCCGGGCGAGATCCGAACCACCGACACGACCTACGTTGAGAAGACGTCCTCGATTCCCGTCAGTACGGGCGCCGCCGGCGCCGACACCACGCTTATTCAAACGGCAACGGATTACACGCCCTACGAAGCGGGTATCACGCTGAAGATTACGCCCCACATCAGCGAGGGCAACCTGCTGCGTCTGAACATCGGTCTGCTCCGGTCCGACTTCCTCGCCACCGAGGACCCGAAGAAGCCGCCGAACACGACGTCCAGCGAACTGAATACCGCTGTGACCGTACCCGACGGAAGCACAATCATTCTGGGTGGATTGGTCAAGCTCAATCAGAACAAAGGGGGTCGGAAGGTGCCGATCCTTGGAGACCTCCCGCTGGTTGGCGGCCTGTTCCGAGGCATCAGCAACGAAGACCGACAGAGCAAACTCTATATCTTCGTCAAAGCCGAGGTCATCCGCCCCGAACTGTCGGCCGGACGACATGCCATGGAAGAACTCGAACGCCTCTCCGAGCGGAACCGGTTGGCATTCGAGCAACACGAGAAGGAATTCCAGAACCACCAGAACTGGCCTGGAATCAAACCGAAACTGGTGCAACCCGAGCGAGTCCTCGAAGCGCAGTGATCCGCGAAACCGGATCTACAGGCAGTGATGTCTATGAAGAACTTGTTGATACAGACAGCGGAACGGACGGGGCTGGTCGACGTCGGACAGTTGACCGGTTTCCTGGAGCAGAACGCCGGGCAGGGACGTCTCGACGAGGTGCTGCTCGGCTGCCCGTACTTCACTGAAGACGCGATCCTGAAGCTGTTTGCCGAGTCTTTGGGCTGGGACTATCTGCCCGAGATATCCGAGCAATGGGTTCCCGCCGAATTCATCCAGAGCGTTCCGCCGATGTATGCCCAGCACCACTTCCTGATCGGCATCAAGTCCGAGGACAGCAACGGTGAGCTGACGGTTGTTCTGTCCAGGCCGCTGGATGCGAACGTGCTGGACAACGTCTCGAAGATGACGGGGATGCCGGTCCGGCCGGCGGTCGCAACGCGGGCCGCCATCACGGCGGTGATCGACGTTGCGTACGAGCAACGCAACACCGTGATCGAGGAGGTCGCCGAAGAGCTGGATTCGCAGAACCTCGACCAGCTCGTCGACGAGGTCTCGGCCTCAGACGACCTGCTCAACGTGGTCAATCGCCCCCCGGTGATTCGGCTGGTCAACGACATTCTGTTCCGCGCCCTTCAGTTGCGGGCCAGCGACATTCACGTGCATCCCTACGAAACCAAGATCCAGATCCGCTATCGGATTGACGGCATCCTGTACGACGTGCTGACGTTGAATCGGAACGTGTTGCCGTTGATTACCTCGCGTATCAAGGTCATGGCCGGAATGGACATCGCCGAGCGCCGGATGCCGCAGGACGGGCGCTCCAGCGTGCGGCTCGGACAGCGCGAGGTGGACCTCCGCGTGAGCACCGTCCCGACCAGCTTCGGCGAGCGCAGCGTTTTGCGTCTGCTCGACAAGAGCACCGGCGTGTTCGCCTTGGAGGAGCTGGGCTTGTGGCCGGAGGACTTGCAGAAACTCGATTCGCTGCTGCATCGCGCCCACGGCGTGATCTTCGTGACCGGCCCGACCGGCAGCGGCAAGAGCACCAGTCTCTATGCCTACTTGAATCGCATCAATTCGGCCGAGAAGAACGTTCTGACGATCGAAGACCCGATCGAGTACCAGCTCGCAGGTATCAGCCAGATTCAGGTTGCCACCAAGAAAGGCATGACGTTCGCCACCTCGCTTCGGCATGTGCTGCGTCAGGACCCCGACGTGATCATGGTCGGCGAGGTTCGCGACATCGAGACCGCCCGCATGGCGATCCAGTCGTCGCTGACGGGCCACTTGGTGTTCAGCACGCTCCACACGAATGATTCGGCCGGTGCGGTGAGCCGTCTCCTGGACTTGGGCGTGGAACCGTATCTGGTGAGTTCCTCGGTGATTGCGATCATCGCGCAGCGCTTGGTTCGCCGCATCTGCCCGGACTGCAAACGGCCCACGAAGCCGGCGCCTCACGAACTCAGAGACCTCGGACTGGATTGCCTCGACAAACAAAAGAACGCAACGTTCTTCGTCGGCGAAGGTTGCTCGCGGTGTTTTCAGACGGGCTACCGCGGGCGAACGGGCATCTACGAGGTGATGCTCATCAACGAGCCGATTCAGGAACTGATCTACAGACAGGAGACGGCCGGACAGATCAAGAGACTGGCCCTCCAAGCGGGCATGCAGACGCTGCGCATGGATGGGGCCCGGAAGGTCCTGGCTGGTATCACAACGGTCTCGGAAGTCCTGAGGGTGACCCAGGCCGATGTGTCGTAGGATCGGTCCTTCGGCCGGTCCGGCGTCGATGCCCGATCGATGCGTGAAGGGTTTCAGGGTTTTGGCAGTTAGATTGGATTATGCCCAGATACCAATACACGGCAATTGCCACAGGGGGCAGGAAGGTCAGAGGGACGATTACGGCCGAGAGCCCGTACGCCGCCCGCAAGCAACTGCGCGTCCGGAGCGTCCACCCATCGTCCATCGCCGAGATCTCCTCGGCCTCCCAGGGCCAGCGCGCCCTGTTTGCCTCGCTGCAGAAGGTCAGCAAGTCACAGATCGTCGATTTCACCAAGCAATTGGCCACGCTGCTCAGCTCGGGCATCAAGCTGACCGAGGCGCTCTCGGTCCTGACACTGCAGACCTCGGATCATCGGTTCAAGACGGCGCTGACGGAGATTCGCGACCGCGTCGTGACGGGTGAATCGTTCACCGATGCGTTGAGCGAGTACCGCCAGTACTTCGACGTGATCTATGTCGCCATGGTGCGAGTCGGCGAGGTCACCGGCACGCTGGGCGGCAGTCTTCGGACCATCGCCAATTTCATGGAGAAACGCCAGCGTGTCGAGGCGAAAGTCGTCACCGCCATGATCTATCCGATCGTTCTGATCTGCTTCTGTCTTCTGGCGGTCCTGATTCTCACGACCCAGGTCATTCCAAAGATCGGAGCCCAGATCGAGCGAGCCGGACAAGAGCTGCCCTGGATTACCGCCCAACTGATGAACTTCAGTCACGTGATTATGAGCTGGTGGATCTTTGTCATCCTCGCCGGAATGGTCGCGATCGTCCTGGCCCTCAGAAAGGCCTTCAGCACCGAGCGGGGCGCCTATCTGCGGGACAAGTTCCTCCTGTCCCTGCCGTTCTTCGGGCCGCTGATCAAGCAGCGCGTCGTGGCCCGCTTCGCCTCGACCCTTTCGACGCTGATTGGCTCCGGACTGGCGATGGCCGAGTCGCTTCGGGTCGTGGCCGAGACGACCGGCAACAGCTTGATGAAGCGGGCGATCCAGCATGCGCGCGAGCGTATTCTCGCCGGTGCGGATATCGCCGCGCCGTTGCGGGACAGCGGCGTGATCGACCCGGCCATCGCTCACATGGTGGCGGTCGGCGAGAAGAGCGGCGAGTTGGAGACGATGCTCAAGAGCATCAGCGAAAACCTGGAGGGCTCCACCGATGTAGTGATCGAGCGTCTCAGCGCTGCGGTGGAGCCGGTGATCATTATCTTCATGGCGGTGGTTGTCGGTCTGATCGCCTACGCAACCGTCCTGCCGATCCTACGAATCTCTGTTGTGAATTTCTAAGCGTGTATAGGAGTCGATGGATTATGAAGGAGAACAGAAGACGACAAGTCAGACTTGGTTTTACCATGGTCGAGCTGATGGCTGTCCTGATCATTCTCGGGCTGCTGGCGGGCGTTGTGGTCAAGAATTTCGTCGGGCAGACCGAACGGGCGAAAGTGACGACCACCAAGGCCAGTCTGCGGCAGTTGTCCAGCGCCGTCAATCAGTTCTACATGGATACCAACCGGTATCCCAGCGAGGACGAAGGGCTGTACGCGCTGGTCGAACCGCCGTCGGACGTGGTGAATTGGCAGCCCGGAGGCTATCTGGACACCACGGACGTTCCGCTCGACGGTTGGGGCAACGACTTCATCTACGAACGGTTTCCCGAGAGCGGCAAGCCGTTCGTGATCAAGAGCCTCGGGGCCGACGGCCAGGAAGGCGGCGAGGGCTACAATGCCGACCTGCTCAGCACCGACCGCTAATCGGATGCGCGTGCGGACGGGCGCCTTCACGCTGGTCGAGCTGATCGTGGTCTTGTCCATGCTGGCGCTGTTCGTGCTCATGGCCCAGGTGAACCTGTTCGGCGTGCTGCGGCGCAGCACGTTCAAGGCCCAGGTGCAAGGGTTCGTTTCGACGATGCAGATGGCGGCTGCGGCGGCCGCAGAAACCGGGCGGCGGTACGAGGTGATCGTGGACCTCACGGAGCAGACCTACTTGCTTCGTCGGATCAGCGCGTCGAACCTGGCCGAGGTGCTGGATGAGGAGATCGTAACCGAAGGGCATTTCGGCGACGGCTGCTATGTCGCGTACGTTGAGTTCGACGACGGTACCCACACCAACGAGGGACGGGCCAAGTTTCGCGCCGGGCATTCCGGGTGGCAGTATGGCGGCAAGGTCGTCTTTCGCGATGAGAGCGAACAGGCCCATACGGTCGCGGTCGGAAGGCTGGCCCCGATCGTGCAACTGCTTCAGGGCAATCCGGAACTGATGCGTCCCAAGAGGGACGAACAGGTTTCGTCCTTTTGAATTTCGCGTGCCTTTGAGCGATGGAACAGAGATATGTACGGTGACCGAGCCAATACGTTGGATACGACCCAGGCAGCGGCCGGGCGCCTCCGCGCAGGCGCATTCACCCTCCTGGAGGTCGTCACGTCCCTGGCTATCCTGGCGTTCGCCAGTTCGAGCGTGCTGCTTGTCATCAATCGCTGCATGGCCACGGCGGGGAATTCAGCCTTTCAGGTCGTGGCGTTTGAACTGGCCCGCGAGAACATGGAGAAGCTCTTGACGGCCGAGACGCTCGGTGAACGGGTGGAATACGGCACGAGCGACCGCTATCCCGGCATTGCCTGGCGCACGGTCGTGGAGGCTTTCCCCGAACCGGTGACGGGGCAGATGTGGCTTCGTGCGGTTTGCTCGGCCGATTACACCGACGCCGGCGGCGAAACCCAGACCGTTGAGTTGGTCCACTGGATCGCCACGCTGACCGACCAGCAGGCCGAGCGGCTCCTCGACGACGATGATCTCGAGACCCTGGCCGCCGAGCAGGTGCTCGATACCACTGAAGACGCTGCGGCGTACGCGGGGGTCGATGCCGACACGATCGTTCTGTGGGTTGAAAACGGACTGCTCCTGACCGAAGACGGCGCCTTCCTCAAGCACAATCTGGATATCTACGTTCGCAGTCAGGGGCAGCCAACGGAGGCGGAGAAAGACCTTCAGGTCGAGTCAGTCGCGGCGCTTGCGCTGGCGCTGCGCGAGGCTCGAGGCCAGATCGACAATGGGACGGAGAGCCCGACCGGCAGCGGTCAGGTGGATCCGGCCACGGGATTGCCCTATGGGGAACTGGAGAAGATGGACGTGGAAGACGTCATGGAATTGCTCAGGAGCCGGCGGAACTGATCCGGACGGTCGAGGAGAAGGGGGTCGTGAACGCGTCATGAAGACGGCACACGGACAACCGAGATGCAGCCGGGGCTACTCTCTGGGAGAGATGCTTGCCGCACTGGTCATCGGGGCGATGGTGCTCACGTCCATTTTGGGGGTCTATGCCCAGGCGAACCGGGCGGCCGAAGCGGTCCTCGACAAGATCGAGACCCCCGCTTTGGCGACCGAGGTGCTGCAACGGATTGCTGAGGACCTCGACCGGATCGTGGGAGCTGATGACAACGTCGCTGTGCAGATCCGAAATGGATTCGACAATGGATTCGTTACTGCCGAATTGATTCTGCGCCGCACTCTGAAGGATGCAGAGAACAAGGAACAGACGCTGGAAGAGATCATCTGGCGTGCGGCCTACGACTACGAAAGCGCCGTCCCCGGACTGGCGATCTACCGTGCCCGCACGGGGATCGGGTTGGAGGACAAGCTCCTCGACGCCAGGCGAGAGAGGTGGGAGAGCAACTACGCGTTCGTGCCTCTCTGTGGGGGGGTGACATACTTTCGAATTGAGGTGCCCCGAGGCGACGGCGGCGTAGATCGATGGCCGGGCCCGTCGGCGCCGCCTGGGGTGCGAGTTACGCTGTCGTTCGCCCAGCCATACGAGACCGTTCGCGGGACGCTCGATGTGTTCGACGAGCACAAGATCAGCCGGACCATTGCGATCGACCGAGTACGAGCGATTCGGTTCGGTGCCCCCATGGACCCGGATGCCGAAGCGACGGACGCCGGCCGCAGCCAAGACGAAGAACGTTCAGGAGACGGACGAGTCAATGTACAGCCGATTCCGCCGACAAGACTGCGATAGCGGCCGGGGCCGCCGGGGCGTGATCCTGTTGGTCACGCTGGTGATTCTGGTCATCCTCTCGACGCTGGGGTACACCCTCAGCGCCCAAGTAGCTGCGCGTCGACATCGGGACCGGTTCATTATCGACTACGCCCAGGCGCAGTACGCCTGCACCTCCGCTATGAAGTATGCGCTCGCCTCGCTGGCCGACCTTCAACCCACGCTGGTCAGTCACCCGAACGAGCCGGACTTCTCGGACATCTTTGCCATGACCGAGTTGCAGTACCAGGAGCTGTTGGCTCAGGTGGCGGCTGAAATGGCGGCCGATAACGCGCGTCCGGATGAGACGGGCCAGGACCGCGAGCTCATCTCAACGGCGTCCGTGACGATCCCGGGGCCCTACGGGCCGCGCTGGCCGCTGGTGACTGCGCCGGTCGAGTTCGAGATCGGCTCGGCCACGGTGACCATCGAGATTGAGGATGAGAATGCCAGGTATCCTCTCGGTTGGGCGCTCATCCCTGAAGAGACGCTCAAAGCCGAAGCGAGCGCGGGGCTTGTGACGTTCTGCGAATGGATGGGCTATCTGCCCGATGAGATCAGAGGCATCCGGGAGGACCTGGCCGGAGTGGCCGAGGTCAGACCGTTCCAGATCGAATTCAGGGCCTTGTCGGTTGCGACCCCCGCGCCGGCGAGCCTGAGGGATCGAGTGACGCGGACTCGAACCACAACCACCCAACCGGCAGTGCAGCGCGTGCGTCGAACCACGGTGACCGCGACCGAGCAGATCGACCAGCAGAGCGCCGCCTTCGCCCGCCTCTTTCACAGCTCCCTGATCGATGCAGAGGTCTTTTCCCGACCGAGTGTCGTCAGCGGCAGTCGCAACGAATCTGCGATGAAGTATCTTGGGCTTTGGGGCGCCCGGCAGGTCAATATCAACACAGCGCCTCGGCACGTGCTGGAAGCGGCCCTGACCTTCGGTAGTATCGCCGATGCGCCGAAGATCGCCGAAGCCATCATTCAGCGCCGGCGTGTGAAACCATTTTCGGACATTGAAGAAGTCAAGAAGGACCTTTTTCGATATGCCAATGCCATCGAGAAATGTCAGGCCTTTATCACGACGACCAGCACGGTCTTCACCGTGCGGGTCACGGCGGTCAGTGGTGTGGCCAAGGCCGTAGCCGTGGCGGGTGTCCGCAAGGACGGACGCCGAGTCAAGCAGATCGCCGTGATATCCGACTAAACAAGGGCTGCTTCTTATGTGCCCTTCAGGACACGCTGAAATGCCGTCCTGACTTTGGAGATTCTTGAGCATGGAGCTACGAAAGCGTTTGGGCATCTATTTAAGGAAAGACCGGGCGACCGTTGTCTGCCTCGTCCCGGAGGGGGGGCAGGCCCGATTGCTGGGGTGTTTCTCGCTTGACGTCGAAGGCGATGATGCGACGGGCCAGCAGACGTTGGCCGACCGAATCGCACGGGCTTGCGCCGAACGAGGCCTGAAATTCACCGAGTCGGCCGTGGCGTTGGACTGCGCCCTGTTCATGCAGCACCGCGTCCACAGTGAGTTCAATGACTACAAGAAGATCGCCGCCACCGTCCGTTTCGATGCGGAGGAGACGCTGGCGACGGACATCAGCGATATGGCGGTGGCCTTTCGCATCGCCTCGAAGGAGCCATCGGGCGCTCATCTCGACGTGTTCACCGCTCAACGAAGCGTTTTGTCTGACCTTCTGCTGTCTTTGCAGAGCAACGGCATCGATCCGGTGACGGTCAGCCCGGACGCGTGGTGTTTGTCCAGGTATCTCGCTCAGAGTGACCGGCCTGGCGAAGGCGGTCGCATCTACGCCTTGCTTTCCGATAGGCGCGGCTACCTGATTGGGACCCCCAACACAGACGGGAATTCGTTCACGCGGGCTTTTCCGGTGGGGCCGTCTCAAGATCGCACGGCGTTGCTGGCCCGCGAGAGCCTCGTGACCACGGCCCTGAGTGGGTCGGGCGAGCCGGTCACGAAGCTATACGTCTTGGATGCTCTCAACGGACAAATGGCTTCGGAACTGCGTTCACGAATCCCATTCGAAGTTGAGGACTGCGACGTTGCGGCTATAGGTCGGATCGACGGCGGCGCACTGACGGATTGCCGCAATATGGTGGATTTCGCCATCGCCTATGGGGCGGCGCTGCCTGATTCTCAGAAGGACAGAGGAACCGACTTCCGCACCGATCACATGCCGTATCTGGGCAGGACCCGCCGTCTGCAGAGGGCCGTTCGGTTCCTGAGCATCTCTCTGACGGTCTTGCTGCTGGCTCTCGGCGTCTATGCCCACACGCAACTGACGCGGGTAGGCCAATACCGTATCGCACAGCGGGAGAAGCTGGAGCCCGACTATTTGGCCGTCATGCCGGGCGAGCAGAGGTTGCCTGATACGATGAGAGGGGCCGTTCAGAGGCTTGCCAGCGCTCTGAGGACGATCCGGGCGAACACAAGCGGCATCGGGGCGGATCGCGAGACGATGGAGGCCAAGTTGACGCTGGTGTTGCAGGCGCTCAACGCCTGTGCCGCCCAGACCGATCTGAACATCGAGACCGTTACGCTCAGCGGTGCGAACATCGTCATCAGCGGCGATACATCGAGACGGCCCAACACGTTGAGGGTCTTCGACGCCATGGAGAAATCCGGTCTGGTGCGAAAGAAAGAGGGCTATGTCGAGAAGGGTGGCCGCGATACATTTACGATCACCGTGGAGCCGAGGAAATAGGCCGGAGAGGTACCTTTCATGCACGATATACACAAAAACCCGATACTCTACTATGTGCTGGCCCCGCTGCTTGTGGGTCTCTGGCCTTTGCTGGTGTGGGCGGTGTACCTGCCCAGGGCTGAGGCGGCCTGGGAAGAGGATCAGCAGTTCTACCGGGACGCTACGGACAACATTGTCGAGATTCTCGAGAAGGACCCCGACCGCCTGAAGATCGCCGCAGAGAGCAAGAGCCTCGGGAAGTTCACCTATGCCGAGGCGGTCGATCGTGTGGCAAATCTCTGTCGGATTCCTTCGAGCAACTACACGCTCAGCTCGGGAAACATCGTCACCTCCGGCGGCAAAGAAACCCAGCAGGCACGTGTCAGGCTAATTGACGTCAGCATCGTCCAGGCGGCGAGGTTTCTCTCGACCATCCAGTCGATGTGGGGCAATCTCAATTGCGAGAGGGTCCGGCTGACCAAAAAGGCAGGCATGCCCGATCTGTGGGACATGGACCTGAACTTCCAATACGAGTACTGAAGCGGCCGAATCAGCCTTATAGTCCTGCTTCTTACCGGAATAAGTTCCATCCGCAGCCGACTTTGGGTGCATCACTACATGTAGTGCCTCTGCCAGGCTCACGACCGTCGTGCCCTGAATCGGCCCCCTCGGCCATTCTGCGACGTGTCATTCTGGGGCGATCGTTACCCCCTGTACTGAAATTTGGTTGTTCTTCTGTATTTGGATGGAGATTTATGCCTCAAATGCACTGATTCGCGCCAAAACTTCTCTAAAGTTTTCAAACCGGTTATGTCGATATCAATGTTGATTTGAGCTTTGGCTCAGTGTTCTGAGACGCACAACATATAGTGGTTCGGATTCTCGTTGTCAGTGGGTAAGGCCGTTTGTTCAGGCTCGTTTTTGGCAAGGTAGGTAACATGCCGGAGTTCGATTCCAGCAGGTTCGTTCATGGTGATGAGAAGTGGGTGAATCCCCTTGAGGCGGATTTGGCCGCTGACCAGGACATGGTCATGGAACAAATCCTCAACAACATTCACAACACGCCTATCGGCCAGGTGCTCAAGAAGATCGCATCGTTGCCGGAGATTCGCCGGGAGAAGGTCCTTACTCTCAGAAGGCAGATTACCGAAGGCAGATACGACCTGACCGATCGACTCGATCTGGCACTCGACAGAGTGCTGGAAGACCTGACCGCATAGGCGCCCCGCGGCCGCTGCTTGCCGGGCAGTCGGCCGTTTCCCCCCCGCCGACGGGAGCCGCTCCCCCTCGTCCCCCCAGGCTCTACCACGGATTGTTCCGCACGACGACGCTGCAGCAGCCGGTTTCGCTCGCGATCCGGGCCCGCAGAGGGTCGAGACCTTCCAGATCGGCGTCGTACACCAGCATGTAGAGAGTCGAGCCGCTGCCGCTGAGACAGAGGGGTTCTACGCCGAGCGACTCCGCGACGTCTTTCAGGCGTCGAAGTTCATCGCAAACGCGATAACAGCTTGACTCCAGCATATTTGCGCGAATGTGTGACAGCAGATCGATTCTGCCTTTGGCCAGGTAATCGCCAGCCAGCCGACTCAACCGTTCGTATTCCCGGACGTCATGTGTGTACTGGGCATAAACCTCTGCCGTGGAAACGTTTATGTCGGGGAGGATCAGCAGGGCGGTGAAATCGAAAGCGTCTGCCAGCGGAGCGACCTGCTCTCCTCGTCCGGTGCAGAAGGCCAAGGGACCGCCGAGAAAGAAAGAGACGTCGCTGCCGAGTTTGGCGGCGATGTTTGCCAGTTCAGAGGGGGGTAACTGCAGATCGAAGTGCCTGTTGAGGCCCATTAGTGTGGCGGCGGCGTCGCTGCTGGCCCCGCCGAGGCCCGAGCCGGCCGGGATGTTCTTGGTGAGGGTCAGTCGAACGCCATCGGGCTGGCCGGCGGCCCGCAAGACCTCCGCGGCCGCTCGGTACACCAGATTGTCCTTGCCATCTGGAGCCCAGTGAGGGCCGTTGCAGATCAGCTCGATCCCCGGTGAGCCTGACTGGACTTGCAGCTCGTCGTACCAGTCGATCTTGGCCATCACGGTTTCGATTTCGTGGAATCCGTCCGGTCGCTTTCCCGCGATCAGCAGACTGAGATTCAGCTTGGCGGGCGCTCGAACCAGCCAGCCGGCTCCGCGCCGCTCGAACTGGGGGTTGGGATGACAACCGGCCATTGTCAGTCCTTTGAACGGGAAGCGAAGGACTCGGCAATCGAGATGCTGACGATACCCGCGACCATGATGAGCAGGGCGATCATGACCTCGGCGTCGAAAGCCTCAGGCAGGACGGGTCGATATCTGAAGATCACGGGCTGGCCGTCCTTCATGACCACCTCTCCGGTTTCGGTGAGCCGGCAGATGGCCATCTTCCAGGGCCAGATCGCCACCAGTGAGCCCACGATGAAACCCGTCAAGACCGCTATGGTCTGGTGCTTGGCGACGCGCAGCACCCAGGACAGGACATGAGTGAACGCCACCAACCCGATAGCGCAGCCGAGAAGGAAGGGGACCAAGAGCGAGAGGTGCCCCCGTGAGATTGCCTCGAAGACGATCAGTTCGTAGTTGCCCATGAGAATCAGGATGAATGAGCCTGAGATACCGGGCAGAATCATGCTGCAGATGGCCACGACTCCGCACAGAAACACGTAGGCCGGATGGCGATTCTCGACGGCCGGATTCAGAAAGGTCAAAGCCACAGCCACCGCCACGCCGCCCAACAGCAAGCCCAAACGAGCCAACGTCCACGGATGTACAGTCCTGCCCACGAAGTAGACGGAGGCCAGGATCAAGCCGAAGAAATAAGCCCAGACATAGACTGGATAGTGCCCGAACAGGAACTCCAGCAGTCGGGCGAGGGAAATGATGGCCGCGAACAGACCGACGGCCAGGGACAGCAGCAGGGGCAGATCCACGTGTTGGGAAAAAGCTTTGAACCGGCCCGCGCCCAGCAGACGCAGAGCAGTCAGGTCAAAAGACTTGATCGCGTGGATCAGCGGCTCAAAGACCCCGGTGACCACCGCGATCGTGGCGCCCGAGACTCCGGGAATGACATTGGCGGTGCCAATGCCCATTCCCCTGAGTACGTTTACGAGATGATCTCTCACTGCTGTAACCCCTTGCATAATCTGGTGCGCGCGGCTTGTGGCCGAGACCGGGCGAGAGCGTCAGGATGGTGGCCCAAGGTAGGTTTGCCGTCACGAAAAGTCAACCTCTTGTCGGGTCTGCCTGTGAGAAAAGCATGGTTGGACCCAGATGCGGCCATACAGTACACTGGACCCGATCAGGAAACCAAGGTTAGAGAGGTTGAACATGGATGGAAGCCAACGGAAGCTGGTGTTGTCCATCGTCCGGGATGCGGTCCGTGCGGCCGTCGAGGGCCATTCCTACCAGGTGCCGCCGACGGACGACCCGGAACTGACGACGGCATGCGGGTGCTTCGTTACGTTGAAGCACCGAGGACGACTGCGCGGTTGCATCGGACGGTTCACGTCGGATCAACCCTTAGTTCAACTGGTTGCCGAGATGGCCAAGGCATCGGCGACCGAGGACCCACGCTTCCTCGGCGCCCCGATCACGCCGCGCGAAGTGGATGCGCTGGAGGTTGAGGTCTCGGTCCTGTCGCCTCTGAAGAGGACGGACGACCCTCTCGGCCTTCGGCTGGGAATCGACGGGATCTACATCAAGAGGGGCTGTGCCTCAGGTTGTTTTCTCCCGCAGGTGGCTACGGAGACCGACTGGACGGCAGAGGAGTTTCTTTCGTACTGTTGCTCGCACAAGGCCGGATTGCCCGCCGATGCCTGGAAGGATCCGGAGACGGAGGTCTTTCTGTTCACCGCCGAGGTGTTTGGGGGCCCATTCAAGAATCTGTGACGTCGGGAGCAGATCCCTGGGGCTTCCGCTGCAATATTATCGGATCGGGTGTCCACCCTTCTCCGCGAGTTGGGGAAAAGGCGTGCGCCTCGGCGGTGACAGTTGGTATACTTTGGTAGATTGTAGATACTGAGCCGGTGGTCGTGGGCGATGGCGGGTTGCGGCGGTGCATCGGAGCCGAGCTGCTCGATGTCGGCGATAGAAGGATTCTGACACGGAGGAGGAAGGTATGGCTCGGAAGCTCACCATGGTGCCCCTCGTGGTGGTGTTCGGCCTGGCTGGGTGTGGGCGGTCCGATCATGTGCCTGCAAGCTCGCGTGGGCACGACGCTCCCATCGTGGCGATGGAGCGTCTGCAGGGCGAGAACCTCCCGGCACTTCGGTCGGTGGAGGTCTGGGACAACGAGTACGGCCCCGGTCTGAAACTGACCACCGATCACTACCATATCTTCACGACGCTGCTGGAGCCGCTGCTGCTCCGCACTCTGCCGGGCTATGTTGAATCGGCCTATTGGGGCTACAACGACCAGTTGCCGCAGCCCATTCCAACCGTGGGCAAGTTCGCGGTCTACCTTTTTGCCGATCGGCAGCAGTGGGAAAGCTTCACGCACGCGTTCGCCGGCGACCAGGCAGAGGTCTTCTGCAGAATCAAGACGGGCGCCTACTACCTCAACGGGGCCTGCGTGGTGTACGATATCGGGCACAAACGAACGCTTTCGGCGATCGGGCACGAAGGATGGCATCAGTTCAACAACCGCCATTTCAAGTACCGCCTGCCGAGCTGGCTGGATGAAGGCATCGCCATGCTCTTCGAGACCAGTACATACGAGAACGGAATGTATTCGTTTGACGCGACTCGGAACTATCCGAGGCTCGGGGCCCTTCATGAGACCCTGGTTAACGGCAAGCAGATGCGGCTGAGAGATCTGATCGCGACCAGCCCGGGCGAGGTCCTTGCCACCGACGAGAACGAAGCGGTCATGGCGTTCTACAGCCAGTCCTATGCTCTGGTGCGCTTCCTGCGGGAAGCCGGTCACGGCAAGCGCGCAACCCGCTATCACCGGCTCCTCTGGGACGGCTTGCTTGGGGAGTGGCCGCTGGACGAGGAGGCCGGCAGGATCGCTGAGGATCGCAATTTGTCCCGGACGGTTCAGTGGAATCGAGTCGTCGGGCCCCAACTGTTTGAACGATATGTGGGAAGCGATCTCGATCGTCTGGAGCAGGAGTATTCGCTCTTCTGTCGCCGGATCGTCGGCGGTGTGCCGTTGGTTCGGGTCGACGATGAGGATGCGCCCAAGGTCGCTCCGTGAAACGCATGGAAGAGGATGGCAACGGCATGGATGACTCAGCGACAAGGATGATCCTGGCCTCCGCTTCATCTCGCCGCAGGGACCTTCTGATCGAGGCGGGGTACGCATTCGATGTGGTCCCCTCCGATGTGGATGAAGAGGCGTTCTCCGCCGACGGATACCGTCCTGCCCTATACGCCGAGATCCTGGCTCTGGCCAAGGCGCGAAGCGTCGCGCCGCGATACCGCGACCGCATCGTGCTCGGCGCCGACACCATCGTCGATTGCGACGGCGAGATCATTGGCAAGCCCGCTGACGAGCGGGACGCCGAACGCATCACGAGGAAGCTCTTCGGTAGGCCCCACGACGTCATTACCGGCTTGGCCCTGGTCCGCCTGGCCGACGGGGTCGAGATCGTCCGCTCCGATGTCACAACCGTTTATCCTCGCAAGCTCAGCGACGAACAGATCGCCCACCACCTCGCCGGCCGCACGTGGGAAGGCAAAGCCGGTGCCTACGCCATTCAGGAGACCGGCGACGAATTCGTCGAACGCATCGAAGGCAGCCTCACCAACGTCGTCGGCCTTCCCATGGAACTGCTTGCGAAGCTACTCTCAGAGGCCTTCACCACTTGAAGTAGCAGGCGTAGTGGCGGTAGAGCAGGCCGATGGCGCGCATGGCGAAGATGGCGACGACCTGGACCAGCAGGTTCAGGGCCAGGTTCAGAGCGGTGGTGATCGGGCCGTCGCCGGTGTACTGCTCGGCCTGCGTCTGGAGGAAGCACGCGGCCGCCAGCAGCGCAACGCATGTGACGTACGGCACGAAGGCGTGCGCTATCGGGATGAGCAGGTAGTCCGGACGCAGCAGCGCGATGTCCCTGCCCACGGCGGTGGTCAGGATCGCGGCCGGAAACAGGAACAGGCCCAGCAGAAAGAGAGACTGCAGGAGCAGGTACGCCGGGCCGATTCCCGACCCGAAATTCGTCAGCGTGATCCCCGAATCCTGGAACAGCCACAGCGCGATGAAGAAAGGCAGTTCGACGAAGGCCAGCGTCAACCCGAAGATCAGTAGGGGATAGATGGCGTACCAGAGGAATGTGGCGGATGTGCCAATGTAGATTTCGGGCAGTGTATCCTCATCGAAGGCGGTCTGGTAGATTACGTTGAGGTAGAACCCAAACAGCCATCCCCAGATGAGCAAATCCGCAACGTAGTTCAGGCAACAGGCCTGGGCGAGGAAGAATCGGAAGCAGACGACCGCCGCGATGAAGACCAATGTCGTCGCGTTCCTGGGATCGACGAACAGCTTGAAGTTGCTCACGAAGACGGCGCGATGGAAGCCGGGGACAGGTTCCGGCGGCTTCTCAGGTTCCGGTGCGACCTTCTCGGGTTTCTTGAAGCTCTCAGCCGGGATGATCCACTTCTGACCGCACGTCAGACACCGCGCGCGTCGGCCGGCGTGCTTGCTGTCGAACGCGATCAACGCACCGCACTTCGGACAGTTGAACTCAATCGTCATTTTCGTGCGAACCCAAGCGCCTGCCCGTCTGATGCAAGGGAGCCGCTGTGACTATCCTCGTTGCATGCAGTCGACGAAGGCCTTCAGGTCGTTGGCCCACTTCTGGGCTTCGAGCAGATCGACGGTCTCGTCCTTGACCAGCATGGATAGGTGTTTCTCCATCGTAATCATCTTCTCATCCCGGCGATCGCGCGTCTTGGTCTGGAGCTGCGAATAGAGTTGCTCGATCTTGCCCGTACGAATCAGGTTGGCGCAGGCGTAGTTGTTGTTGAGGATCTCCATCGCGACGACGCGCCCTTGTGCGTTCTTTCGCGGCACGAGCTTCTGGCAGATGATGTACGCCAGACCGAGCGAGAGCTGGTTGCGGACTTCAGATTGGCGACCCTCAGGGAAGTAGTCCAGGATGCGCGTCACCGACCCGGTGACGTCGCGCGTATGCAGCGTGGAGAAGACCAGGTGTCCCGTCTCGGCGGCCATCAGGGTCATGGCGATCGTCTCGGCGTCGCGCATCTCGCCGACGAAGATGACGTCGGGGTCCTCGCGCATCATCTCCTTGAGGCCGTCCTGAAAGGACCGCACGTCGCGGCCGACCTCGCGCTGCGAGACGATCGAATACTTCTGTGGGAAGATGTACTCGATCGGGTCTTCGACGGAGAAGACGCGATAGGCGTTCTTCTCGCTGATGCGTCCGATCAAAGAGGCGATGGTGGTGGACTTGCCCGCGCCGGTGATGCCGGTCAGCAGGACGAGTCCCTGCCTGAGCCCGACGATATCGTGCCAGACGTCGTTGGGAAAGCCGATCTCCTCGACGGCCGGCACGTCGAGCGACAGGGCCCGGATGGCGGCGGCGATCCCGTCGTTCTCGCGGAAGACGTTGATCCGGAACTGGAGCGATCCGACGCGGTAAGAGCAGTCGACGCTGTGCTGAGTCTGGAGTTTGGAGACGTTGTGCTGCCGCAGCAGGGGGAAGATGAGTTGCTTGGCCAACTCCGCTGTCACGTTGGGGCCCTTGAGTTTGACGAGATTGCCGTCGATGCGGTAGGCCGGCGGCGCGTTGACCTTGATGTGCAGATCGGAGACCCGCATGGCGCCGTGCTCCTCGAAGTACCGGAGCATGTCCAGAATGCTGTACTTGCCCAGATTCTCAGTGGGGTAGACCTTGGCGGCCGGGGAGTATTCTTCTGCCATATCGTTCTCCGTCGTATCCATCTCGAACTGCGGATTCCTCCCCACCTGTCCGTCCGCTGGATGAAACGCTTGATATAGTATACCGGTTTGGCGGCATCAAGGGAAGGTGGTCTTGCCGAGCAACGACCGGGCCGTCCTACTTCTCTCCGGTACCGTCGTTCTTGAGCCAGTCCTGCAGGTTGGCGGCGAGGATCTTGACGTCCTTGGCCGCCAGGATATGCTCGGCCAGCGTGGCCGGGATGTCCAGCTTGGTCATGGCCTGTTCGACCCGCTTCCAGAGGCGATCGCGTTTGGGCTGCGTGTCGGCCAGGTACAGTTCGGTGACCAGTTCCTGGAGCTTGGCGAGCATGATCGTATCAAGGTTCTTGTAGTACCCCGATATGATGCTCTGCTGATGCGCGGTGTAGTCCCGTCGAGCCATGTCTACTGTCCGTGTCGAGGCGTTCGTGTGCGGTTCATTGCATTCCAGCGGGTCCTTTCTACCGCAAGAGCCCTGCCGAATCAAGCGGCGTCCGGCCCACAGGGGGTTTTTGCTGGCTTTGCCCGGACGGAGGGCTATAATCTCGTTGAAACATAACTCGCGCAGGATGCCTACGTTGTTGTGGATGAGACGATCGCGGGATGCGATATCGGTTAATGATGGTCACTGTGTTGTTGTGGATGCTGTCCTTATCGGCGTTGGGCGGCGGGGAGCATCCTCCCGACGAGCTTTCCGGCGCCGGCCCTTTGGCGTCGGCGCGGCGGCGGCTCGTTGAAGACCTTCGCGTCGTGACCGAGGACCTGCTGCGTCAAAGCGATGATGCCGGACGACATCTGTTGGTCTGCCGCGATGGTTTCAGCATGGCTGTGGCGGACATACAATTGGCCGCCCAGAGCGCCGTGGTGCGGATTGATGTGGTCGGCGACGACGAAGGTCTTGAAGGCACTTGGTATCAGGTCCACGTTTATCTGAGCGGCTCGGTCTCGCAGGAGCAGGTGGACGGTTTGAGAAACGCAGGCCTGGAGGTCGAGGCAGTCGAACGGGGCATGGCGACCGTGTTGAGGTTCGACCTGGACGGCGAGGTCTTCGTGACCGGGGACAGAAGCGAGACCGGCAGTCCCCAAGGGCTCCTACTGTACAGGCGGGCCGTCGAAGCCTTTGATGCCGCCGGTCGCGAGGGGCCATCCGAGGCGGAATTGCCCGCGTCGCGGAGCGTAGCAGCGCGTCTTGGTCCGGGTCGCGCCACCCCCGAGGCCGGACACACGCTCAGTTGGGCGCCCTTGACCGACGTTCCACTGACCATTGAGATCACAACGGAGGCCGGTGTTGAGGTGACCACCGTTATGGGGCGGCTCTATGCATGGTGGCGGCAGCACGATCCGGAAAAGACCGACTCGACGGTCTACGAGTTGGAGGCGGACAACCTTGTCCTTTGGCGGTATCTGACAGATACGAATCGGGCGGGAACCGACCCGCCGTCTGAGCGGCGGCAGGGCGTTGCCGAGATCTATGTCTCCGGCGATGTGCACATCAGGCAAGGCCAGAGGGTCATTCGCGCAAGCGAGTTATACTATGATCTTCGCCGACAGCGCGGGCTGATTGACGACGCGGTGATGCGGACGTTCGACTCGGCGCGGAATATCCCCATCTACATCCGCGCCGACCGGTTGAGACAGGTGGCCGCGGACGAATTTGAGGCGCAGGGCGTTACCCTGACCACGAGCGAGTTTCACATGCCTCAGTTGTCGGCCACTGCCGAGAAGGTGCGTGTCACGGATCGGGTGGCCGATGACGAACTGGCCTACGATTCCGGTTTCGATGCCCAGATGGACGGCGTGCGGTTCAGGTACTATGACGCCACGATCTTCGGTCTGCCGTCGTTGCGATCGAATCTCCAGAGGCCCGATGTTCCCCTGAAATCTGCAAAGGTCGGTCGCAGCAGAACTTATGGAATGTCTATTGAAACGCAGTGGTTCCTCAGTCGCATCCTCGGCCTTCGCGAGCCGGAGGGGACCGACAGCACGTTGTCTCTGGATTACTACGGCAAGAGGGGCTTCGGGGGCGGTGTCGATATTGCCTACGAGCGGCAGACCTACTTCGGTCACCTGTTGGGCTATGCGATTGCCGACGATGGAACCGATAGGCTCAGCCGATCCCAGAAGAGCGTTGAATTCTCCGAAGATGTCCGCGGCCGGCTGAAATGGCAGCATCGTCACTTCTTGCCCTTTGGTTGGCAACTGACGGCCGAGGCCAGCTATCTGTCGGATACGAACTTCCTCCAACAGTACTACCGCAGCGAGTTCAACGTCGGAAAGGAACAGGAGACTCTGCTCCATCTCAAGCGGATTGAGGACAACTGGGCCCTGTCTCTGCTGGGCAAGGCTCGCATCAACGACTTCCTCGATAAGGTCGAGGAGATGCCGACAGGCCAGTTCCACTGGACCGGTCAGTCGTTTCTTCAGGATCGCCTTACGTTTTACAGCAACAATCAGATTAGTCGGTATCGCTATCGCTACAGCGATGAGGCCCCTTCGAGAGGTTCGGAGGAGTTCTTCATGTACGCGATGACTCGCAACGAAGTCGATATGCCGCTTGCGGTGGGCAGGACCAGGATTGTGCCGTTTGTGGCCGGCACGTTTGGGTACGAAGACGGAGGCGGGTTTCAGTCGGCGCTGGACGATTCGCCCGTCGAGCGTCAGGAAGCCGTTTGGATCGGCGAAGGTGGGGTCCGGATGTCGGCGCCGCCGTTCTGGCGAGTCTATCCGGATGTACAGTCACGGTTCTGGGACCTCAACCAACTGCGGCACGTGGTCAGCCCCCAACTCACGGCGGTGGCCTATACGCACAGTCACAGAGCTGTCGAGCAGCGGGACGTTCTGAACCTTGGCATCTACCAGCGCTGGCAAACCAAACGGGGTCCCCTGGGACCGGAAAGCCAGCGAACGGTTGACTGGCTCAAGGTGAATCTCGACTTTGTGTGGGTCAGCGACTCGGGCGATGCAAGCGCCGGGCCCGATCAGATCCTCTGGAACCAGCCCTTTATCCCCTTGGCCAATCCCTCCGGCAGCGTGCTCTTGCCGCAGGATCGGCGCGCCACAGGTGTGTTTGGGCCGCGCCGCGACTACATTGGGGCCGATGCCGCGCTGAGGCTGACGGACACGACATCGATCCTGGGGGATATGCACTATGACATGCGAAGCGGGGTGTTCGGCCAGATTGATGTGGGCTTCTCTCGCTTGTGCTGGCCTAACCTAAGCTACTATGTGGGCAGTCGTTACCTGCGGCGCGTCGTGAGTGGAAGGGAGCGGGGTTCCAACGCGGTCACGTTCGCCGCCACCTATGTGATCGATCCGAGATACACCGCAGTTTTCTCTCAGCAATATGATTTTGACTATGGCGAGGGCACCCGAAGTGATATAACGTTAATTCGTAGATACCATCGGATGAATCTGGCGATGACGCTCAGTGCCGATGAATCACTCGACGAACAGAGCTTCGTGGTGAGTCTCTGGCCGCAAGGGGTTCCGGAGTTGGCTTTTGGACTGCGCCGGTACACCGATTTGGGGATGTCGGAAGCATATTAGGACCTGGTCGCCAAGGCCGTGCGACTCAGTGGGGTTGGAGCCTCTTGGGCTGCGGCTGCGGTCGCGATCGCCAAAGACGCGAACCCGATGATTTGACTGGTTTGGACACTTTGTAAGGAGCAGACTATGCCGTTAGTCAACACCCAGAAGATGTTTGAGATGGCCTACAAGAATGGCTATGCCGTCGGCGCTTTCAACGTCAACAACATGGAGATCACGCAGGGCATCGTTCAGGCGGTCGCCGAGGAGAAGGCGCCCTTGATCCTTCAGATCTCCAGAGGCGCCCGGGAATACGCCAAGAACAGCTACCTTAAGGCCATCATCGACGTCGTGGTCAAAGAGAATCCGGACATCCCGGTGGCTATAAACCTTGACCACGGCGATACTTTCGAGACCTGCAAGGAGTTCGTGGACGACGGTTTCACCTCGGTGATGATTGACGGCTCGCACCTGCCCTTCGAAGAGAATGTCGCTATCACCAAGAAGGTGGTTGAGTATGCTCATCCTCGCGGCGTGGTTGTCGAGGCTGAACTTGGGCAACTCGGGGGCATTGAGGAAGACGTGGTTGGGGTGGACGACGTCAGCAAACACCTCGCCGATCCGAGTCAGGTGGTGGAATTCGTCGAGAAGAGCGGCTGCGATTCCCTGGCCATCGCTTGCGGAACGAGCCATGGGGCCTACAAGTTCAAGACCGCACCTACGCTGGCTTTTGACGTAATAGAAGAGATAGGTCAGAAACTCCCAGGTTTTCCGCTGGTGATGCACGGTTCCAGCAGCGTGCTGAAGGAGTTCAAAGATCTGATCAACAAGTATGGGGGCCAGATGCCCGATGCCATGGGGGTGCCGGAAGAGATGGTAACCAGGGCCTCCAAGATGGCCATGTGTAAAGTCAATATCGACACCGATTTGCGAATGGCTCTGACGGCCAAGATTCGTCAAGTCTTCGCTGAGAAGCCGGCAGAGTTCGACCCGCGTAAGTACCTGGGGCCGGGCCGCGATGCCATTCGAGAAATGGTCCGTCACAAACTGCATGTCCTCGGTTGCGCCGGAAAAGCGCAGGAGTGCTTGTAGGCTCAGAAGGTGATCGACGTGCACCTTGTCGGCGGTCGCGGGCGTAATGGCCTGCGATCGCTGATGGTACGGTGCTCCGCAGATCTGCCTTATTGTGGCCGGGGTCTCCAATAGCTGAAAGGAGCGGTTCATTGCTAACCCAAGATCCGAGAAGGTCGCTGTCTGATTGTGGACGGTGCCGACGCAAACGCTGGAGAGCCGGGATTTGGCATCTGGTTCTGTTCTCGTGTGCGTTAACCCTGACTGTCGCCGATTGGTTCGGTGGCTACACCTGCTCAGCTCAATCGGCCCGACGGGTCGCTGCCAGCGCGGGGGCAGCCGCAGAGCAGAAGGCGGGTGGGCAGGGTTCGTCAGAGATCGACGCGATTACCGAGGCCTGCCTCCACATCTACCAGGGCTTCTTCACCGAGGCCGAGCAGTTCATCCAAAAAGCGAAGGCTTCCCAAGGCCGACAAGCCGAACTGCTTGAGCAGGTTGTCCGGGAATATGATCGCATCAGTCAACGGCGGCATGTGGCCCGCGCCGAGGCGTACGCCGAGCAATTGCAGAAGCTCGAAGAACTCAAGGGGACGGTGGACCTGTCGAGAGTCGATCCTCCCGTCGCAGCCAAGAGAACGGACGAGGATTCGATCGAGCTGGAGGACAACGAGCCGAACGGGCCCAACGACGTTACGGATGTTCTGGCGGTGCTCGTCAAGGCGACTGAGTTTGCCAACGATCAGCAGAGGGCCGCGCTTCTGGACGATCCATTTGTCAAGCAGGCCCTTCAGGTGAGCGTCGACCGCAGCGTGATTCTCGAGGCCGAGGGCAAATGGCTCGACGCCTATGCGAGCTACTACTACTGGCTTCAGGCCATCGACCCAAACAATCGCGGGTATTCCGACCATGCCGACCTGCTTCTGGAGAAGGCAGGCATTGCCGGCTCATTCCAGGACAGTCCGTGTGAGACACGCAAGGAGCGGTTCGAGGGAGTCGAAGAGCGGATGTTCCAACGGGCCATGGATGCGCTGAGCCTGCATTACGTCAACAGCATTGACTACGTCCGAATGGCGACCGAGGCCATCACGCGGTGCGATCATCTGGCCCAGGTACTGGTGATCACCGGCGCGCAGGATCCGAACGGCGACGGTTCTTTCCCGGTGCCGGCGCCCGAGAAGGTCACAGCCTGGTCCGTGGCCCTGATGGGGCTGCGCGAGGAGGTCGAGACGCGGGCGCAGGACTTCGGCAAAGACGACGTTCTGGATGTTCTGAAGAAGGCCCTGGCGTTGAACGAAGCCACCGTTCAACTGCCTCGCCGCCCACTCATCGCCCACTTCTCTGAGGCGGCGCTGAATACGCTCGATCCGTACACCGTCATGGTTTGGCCGCGACAGGTGCAGGACTTCGAAAAGATGATGATGAACGAGTTCTCGGGCATTGGAATCGAGATCTCGAAACCGCGCGGGCTGTTGACCATCGGCAGTCTGCTGCCCGGCACGCCGGCCTATCGTGCCGGCCTGGATGCCGGTGATGTGATCGAAGCGGTCGACGGCATTCCGACCAAGGACATGAGTCTGACGTGTGCCGTCAAGAAGATCACCGGGCCGAAGGGCACGAGTGTGACTCTGTCGGTCAAGCGACCGGCCGACGACAAGGCCGAGGAGATCACGATCACGCGGGACCGCATCATCGTTCCCACCATCCGGGGCTGGCAACGGACCGAGGCCGGGACATGGCTGTATACCGTCGATGAGGCGAATCAGATCGGCTACGTGCGGATTACGAGCTTCTCCGGCGAGACGGTCGGAGATTTCGCGTCTGTTCTCCGCGCGTTGGAGGCACAGGGGCTCAAAGGGGTGATCCTCGATCTGCGTTTCAATACGGGTGGATTGCTCGACAGCGCCGTGAAGGTCGTCGATAAGTTCCTGCGAGAAGGGTTGATCGTCCGCACGCAACCGAAGGTTGGGATGATTCCCAGCTATGAGTACGCCCATCGACGAGGGACACACCCGGACTATCCGCTGGTGATTCTGATCAACTCCAGCAGTGCCAGTGCCTCGGAGATCGTGGCCGGCGCGCTGGCCGACCCCAAGTACAAACGAGCCGTTCTTGTGGGTAGCCGTACCCACGGCAAGGGAAGCGTCCAAGGCATCACGCACTATCCCGGCGGTGGGGCCCAGTTGAAGTACACCATGGCCTACTACCACCTGCCCTCCGGTCAGCGCGTCAAGAGCCGCGAGGCGGTCGAGAGAGAAGGGGGCAAGGATTGGGGGGTCGGTCCGGACGTGGAGGTCGAGCTCAACAGCAACGAGCAGAGGGCGATGATCGAGGCGCAGAGAGACAACGACGTGCTCGTTCAGGCGGCCCGCGAGGAGCATGGCGATTCCTACAGGAAGCGCACACTGGAGGAAACACTGCAAGCCGATCCGCAACTGGCGGTAGCCTTGCTGGTTGCGAAGACCCAATTGATCGAGGCCGATGCGTTGGCGTCGAATTGAAGAGTGGGCGGGTTGCGGAAGGCAAAACGTTGACGAGCCAGACCGACACAGACAAATTCGAGCAACAGAGACAGGACAAGATCGAGAAGCTTGAGGCCTTGGGGATCGACCCGTACGGAGGGCGATTCGAGCCCACCGAGCCGGCCGAATCGATCAAGGCCCGATTCCAGGACGAACAGGAAGGCCAGCAGGCGCGCTGCGCCGGGCGGATCGTCTTGTTCCGCGACATCGGCAAACTGATCTTCATCACCCTGCGGGACCGCAGCGGCACCATTCAGGTCGGACTCAGCAAGAGCATCCTGAAAGACCAGTGGCCCCTGGCCAAGCTGCTGGATTTGGGCGACCTCATCGGCGCCGCCGGCCAGCTCGGCAGGACCCGCACCGGCGAGATCACCGTGTGGGTCGAAGAGAACGGCCTGACGTTTCTGAGCAAGTGCCTCTCGCAGCCGCCGGAGAAATTCCACGGACTGGCCGACATCGACCAGCGATACCGCCAGCGATATGTGGACCTGTGGGCCAATCCGGAGGTCATGGAGCGGTTCAAGAAACGAAGCGCCATCATTGCCACCATCCGTCAGTTCCTCGAAGCCAGGGGTTTCCTCGAAGTCGAGACGCCCATGATGCAGGCCATCGCCGGTGGGGCGGCCGCCAAGCCGTTCATCACGCATCACAACAGCCTCGATCTCGATCTGTATCTTCGGATCTCGCCCGAACTGTTCCTCAAACGGCTGCTCGTCGGCGGTTTGGAGCGCGTCTTCGAGATCAATCGCAGTTTCCGTAACGAAGGGCTCAGCCGACGGCACAATCCCGAATTCACCATGATCGAGGTCTATCAGGCGTACGGCGACTACAATGTCATGATGGACCTGACCGAGGAACTCATCGGCTCGTGCGTGGGGGCCCACTGTGCCGAGACGACCGTCACGTTCGGCGAGCGTGACGTCAATCTGGCGCGGCCGTGGAGGCGGGTCCGGTATGCCGATCTGCTCAAGGAGCATAGCGGCTGCGACATCGATGATATCGAGGCGATCCGTCGCAAGGCCCGCTCGCTGGAGCTGGACGAATCCGCGATGGACGATGCGGTCGTGGTCAATGAGGTCTTCGAGGCGACGGTCGAGGATGCGCTGATCGATCCGACGTTTGTTCTGGACTACCCGGCGGTCCTCTGCCCGCTGACCAAGCGGAGCAAGACCGATCCGCGCTACGCCGAGCGTTTCGAGCTGTTCATTGCCGGCATGGAGCTGGCCAACGCCTATACCGAGCTGAACGATCCGGCCCAGCAATACGAGAACTTCCTCGTGCAGCTCAAAGGCCAGGAGGATACGATGGCCACTATGGACACCGATTTCATCAAGGCCCTGAAGTATGGCATGCCGCCGGCCGGCGGGCTGGGGATCGGGATCGACCGGCTGGTGATGATTCTGACGGGCGCGACGACGATTCGCGACGTGATCCTGTTCCCACACCTCAAGCCGGTGGACGCGCCGACGGCGGGCTGATCGCGCGATTGTGGCATTCAGGTTGCTCGATGTTGAAATTATTCCTCTGGCTGAGGTACCTTCGAAAGCGGCGGATCATCTTCTTGAGCATCGCCGCCGTGGCGCTGTCGGTCTCGCTGTTGATCGTCGTCGCCAGTCTCTTCACCGGCTTCATCAATGCCTTCGAGCGAAGCGCCGTCGAGATGCTCGGCGACGTGGTGATCGCGCCGCCGCCGGGCGTGCCCATCCATAGATACCCATTGCTCGTTGAGCGGCTCGAGCAGACCGACATCGTTGAGGCCGCCACTGGCACGCTGTACAGCCAGGGGTTGCTGAACGTCGGGATCGGAAACGTACGGCCAGTCAGCATCTGGGGGATTGAGGCCGGTCCTCGGGCCAGGGTCACCGGATTCAAAGGTGCGCTGCTTCGCCAGGGGTTGTTGTCGGGCGAACCTTCGTTCGAAGTGCCCGGGATGCTCGATGCGGACGGCGGGTTTGTCGGGATCGGTGTCGTTGCCGAGGCCGACCCGGACACCGACGAATACAATCAGGCCGCCGTCCTCAAAGGGATGATAGGCCAGCGCGTGGTCCTCACCACGGGAACGATGGACGCGACCGATGATTCGGACCGGACGCCCAGGCGAAAGCTCTTGCCATTTCACATCGCCGACGTTGTCTTCACGGGGGTACACGATCTCGACACCGGCTTCGTCTATGTCCCGATCGAGACCCTGGCGGACGTGCTTTATCCCGGTCAGGACGCTCCGGCCACGACGATCAACATCAAGCTCAGACCCGGGACGGACCCCGCTCTGGCGGTAGCTCAGATTCGCGGCCTGTGGGACGTGTTCGCCGAGCGGCAGCTTGGCTGGAGTGAATACTGGAGGAAAACGGCGACCGAGATTGTCACGTCGCGCGAGATGCAGCGCCGATACGTCGAGGAGATCCGCAAGCAGATGGGCGTGCTCCTGCTGATCTTCGGTGTGGTCAGCTTCACGGTGGTGGTGCTGGTCTTCTGCATCTTCTACATGATCGTCCGGCTCAAGCAGCGCGACATCGCCATCCTCAAGAGTTGCGGCGCCGCCAGCGTCTCGGTGGCCTGGATCTTTCTCGGCTTCGGCATGACGGTCGGTGTCGTGGGCGCCGCCATTGGGGCCATCGGCGGCTATGCGATCACGAAGAACATCAACGCAGTTGAAGAGGCGATTCGCGTGCTCTTCGGCCTGAAGCTGTGGAGCAGCAGCGTGTATATGTTCGCACGAATCCCGAACGAGGTGGACTGGGCGTCGGCTCTGCCGATTGTCGCACTGGCGATTGGGGCCGCGGCGATCGGGGCCCTGACTCCCGCCATCGTTGCGGCGTTGACGCGGCCGGTGGAGGTCTTGCGATATGAATGACGCCGTGGGACAGGTGCATGCATAAGCTCAAGCTGATAGTCCGATATCTGCTCAGGCAGCGAATCACGCATTTTGCTGTGTTGACGGTTGCGCTGTGTGTATTCATCGTCGTCGTGGTGATGACGGTGATGAACGGCCTGGTCGGCCAGTTCAAGCAGAAGAACCACGACTTCGTCGGTGATTGCGTCGTTGGCACCAAGTCGCTCGTCGGGTTCCCCTACTACGAAGAGTTGATGGCCGATCTCGAACGGCTCGACGGCGTCGAGGCCGTCTCGCCCGTGGTCAAGAACTACGCGCTGCTTCGCCCGCAGTATGATCGGGAGCAGTACGTCGAGTTGCTCGGCCTCGACCCGGTCCGGCACAGCCGGGTGACGAACTTCGCACAGACCCTCGGCTACCATGCCGACGACCCGGCCAAGGCCTTTGTTCCCGTCTACGAGCCGAACGCCTTGGGATGCGTCCTGGGGATCGACCTGGTCCTCTGGCGGGACGCCCGCAGCCAATACACCCATGACGCCAGCCCGCGCCGGGCCGCCTTCTCGCTGACGTGTTTTCCTCTCAACGCCCGAGGCGCGCCGGCCCTGGCCGGAACGACCATTGTGAGCAATCAGCAGTTTTATTACAGCGACACCTCTCACAGCGGCATTGCCCGCGTCGATGGTTCCACGGTGTACATCCCGTTGGAGCAGGCGCAGTCGCTCTGCATGGCCGGGCAGTACAAGAGAGTCAGCGCCGTCCACGTCAAGTTCCGACCCGGCGTCGACCTGCGTGCCGGCGTCGAGCAAGTGCGCGGGCTGTGGGGTCAGTTCAAACAGGAGCGAGTCAATGCCCCCGATGGCCGGCTCCTGGAGACGGTGACGGTCGAGAGCTGGAAGGAATACCGCCGGGCCTTCATCGCCCCCATGGAGAAGGAAGAGACGCTGATGAGCGTCATGTTCGGCTTCGTCGGGGTCACGGCGGTGTTCATCGTGTTCGTTGTCTTCTACATGATCGTCAGCCACAAGACCAAGGACGTCGGCGTGCTCAAGAGCGTGGGCGCCTCCAGCGCCAGCGTGATGGTGCTGTTCTCGGGATTTGCCTTCGTCATAGGCCTGCTGGGATCGGTGGCGGGCATCGCGGGCGGCTGGCTGTTTCTCGCCAGGATCAACCGCATCGAAGAGTGGCTCTATCAGCGGTTCGGATTCCAGCTCTGGGACCGGACGATCTACGCGATCGGCGAAATCCCCCACGATGTGCAAATGCACACGCTGGCGGTCATCGCTCTCTTCGCGATTGTGGCCTGTCTGATCGGCGCGCTGGTCCCTGCCTACAATGCGGCGCGGTTGCGACCGGTCGAGACGCTTCACGGCGGTCGGATGTGACGGCCCGCCGTCCCGGCCTGGGGGAGGGATTCCCGGTTTTGCTTGTGGGGACGGGAGAAATCCGCTATAGAAGGGCGGCCCGGCCGGCGCTGTCGTGTGGCGAGATTGGGCCGGGTGCGCATGGGTGGAACCTGTATGAAACAACGGTCTTTGATACTGAAAGCGGAACGCCTTCATAAGTCGTATCGGATGGGCGCCACAGCCGTCAAGGTCCTCAAAGGAGTGAGCCTGGCGGTCGAGCAGGGCCAGTTCGTTGCGGTGATCGGCGCCTCGGGCAGCGGCAAGAGCACGCTGCTGCACCTGCTGGGCGGCCTGGATCGGCCCAACGAGGGAACGATCTGCTTCGACGGCCGGGACCTGAGCCGGATGAGGGCCCGTGAGTTGAACCGGTATCGCAACGAAATGGTTGGATTTGTCTTTCAGTTCTACCATTTGTTGGACGAATTGAATGTGTTGGAGAACGTGTTTCTGCCGGCGATGGTCTCGCGAGGGATCGTCGGCTGGCTGGGGACCCGCAAGGCGGCCCGGCAGCGGGCCGAGGAGCTTCTGGGGCAACTGGGATTGCAGGACCGGGCTCGGCACAAGCCGTACCAGCTCTCCGGCGGGGAACGCCAGCGGGTGGCGATCGGTCGGGCCTTGATGAACGAGCCCCGTCTGCTGCTGGCCGACGAGCCGACGGGGAACCTTGATTCGGCGACGGGAAATGGTATTCTGGCCGTGCTGGAGCGGCTGCACGAGGCCGGCCAGACCATCGTCATGGTCACCCATGATGAGCGGGTCGCGCGAAGGGCCCAGCGCGTCATCACGCTGACCGACGGCAAAGTGAAGACCTGATCCGTCGGGGACGGTGGTTTCGTCGGGCCGGCCCGCTCGATTCAGCCGCAATGAACTGGGAGGCATGAGATTCGCGTATGGCGTTGAAGATTTGGATGAATACAGGGCTGGTCGATGAAGCCGACGCCAAGGTCTCCGTCTTCGATCACGGACTTCTCTACGGCGACGGTGTGTTCGAGGGCATCCGTGTGTACGATGGCAGGGTGTTTGAGCTAGCGGCCCACATCCGGAGGCTGTTCGAGTCGGCCCAGGCCATTCGCCTGCCGATCTCGATGGGCCGCGAAGAACTCGGCGAAGCCGTTGAGACAACGGTCAAGGCCAACAACATCGGCGACGGTTACGTCCGCCTCATCGTCACCCGGGGCATCGGAAACCTCGGCCTGAACCCGCTGATTTGCAAGGACAGCAATCTGATCATTATCGCCGACACGATTCAACTCTATCCGGAGGAATTGTACGAGAAGGGCATGCGGATCGTCAGCGCCACGACGCGGCGCACCCATCCGCTGGCCTTCCCATCCCAGGTCAAGAGCCTGAACTACCTGAACAACATCATGGCCAAGATCGAGGCCCTCGACAGCGGCGTGCCCGAAGCGATCATGTACAACCAGGAAGGGTACGTTGCTGAGGCGACGGGCGACAACGTGTTCATCGTCCGCGACGGCGTCGTTTTGACGCCGCCGGTCGAGGCCGGTGGCTTGGCGGGGATCACGCGCGGCATCGTCATCCGGCTGGCCCGGGAGCGGGGGATTCAAGTCGTCGAGAAGAACCTGACGCGATACGATCTCTACGTGTGTGATGAGCTCTTCCTGACCGGCACGGCCGCCGAGGTCATTGGCATCGTGGAGATCGACGGACGTCACATCGGCGAGGGCAGGCCCGGACCGACCACACACCTTCTGAGAGACGCCTTCGACAACTACGCGCGGGGAAGAGGGCAGTGACCGTCCCTCCCCGGCGCGCCGGCCGCACGTTGGAATTGCCGATCGACATGAATGCAATCGAGCATACGCCTTGGCACGACATCCCGTCCTTTCAATCGGTGGACGCCGATCTGAGGCGCGTGACTGACTTGATCCACCGCTCCCTGTCGGCGCCCGACTGGGCGGCCGAGCTGGCCCCGATGCTCGAGCATTTCATCGCACGCGGCGGCAAGATGATTCGGCCCGCTCTCGTCCTGCTGGCCGGGCGGTGCTTCGGGCCGATCACACAGGAGCACATCGACGTCTCGGCCATGATGGAAATGATCCACGGCGCGACCCTGCTTCACGATGACGTTGTGGACGACGGCCTGACGCGGCGCGGAGGGCCCACGGTCAATGCTGTCTGGGGCAATGAGTCGGCCGTCCTGCTGGGCGATTTCGTCCTCAGTCAAGTCTTCAAGATGACCGTGAACCTCGATCCATCGCTGGCCGGCGTCGTCGCGCAGACCGCTGTCTGTGTTTGCGAGGGCGAGCTTCGGCAGGTGGCCCAGAGGCGCAACTGGCAACTGACCGAATCCGAGTACATCAGCATCATCACCGACAAGAGCGCTGCGTTCTTCAGCGGGTGCTGCCGGATCGGCGCGCTGTTGTCGCAGGCCCCCGACGACACAGTTGAAGCGCTCGCGCAGTATGGCTTGAATGCCGGAATCGCCTTTCAGATTGAGGACGATTTGCTCGACATCACCGGCGCCGAATCCGAGACGGGCAAGACCTCGCAGCGCGACGTTGCCAAGAGCAAGCTGACCCTTGCGGTGATCCACCTGCTCGACGCCGTCGGTCCCTCAGCGCGCCCAGAGGTGCTGGCCCTGCTGGATGCCCCCTCCCGACCTCGCGACGAGCTGCGGCGCATGCTCGATTGTCACGGCAGTCTGGACTACGCGCGTCGATGTGCCGGTCGCTATGTAGATGCCGCAATCGAGGCTCTGGCCCCAATTCCTGAAGGTTGTGCGAGGGAGGCCCTGGTGCAAGCGGCCCGCTTCATGGCGCATCGCAAGGCGTGAGGCATTGCGAAAGATCGGCTATCGGTCGCGAAAGAATTGCGCCGGAGCGATGGCCGCGCCGAAGCCGAAGACCCACGAGTCACGGGTGTACTGTCCCTCGATCCAGGCATTCGTTCTGGGCGACATCTGCCAGATCGCGCCGAAATGGACGCCCGCCTGAGAGGTCTCTTCGATGTCACCGGAGTACGCAAACGTTCCCGTGCGGAGGCCGTCGGTGAACGTCGCGCCGCGACGATCGACATTCCCCCGCACGAACTGGACGAACGGCCCGGCCCAGAAGCGAAACACGTCGATCTGATACGTGGCGGCCAGAGTCGTCTGCACGTGCCAGAGATCGGCGTTGGCGCGGCCGGAAACAGTCGAACCGGGCGCATCGGGATCGGACCATGAGAGGCGGCTCTTGCCCGGGTCCAGCCAGGTCACCTGCGTCGTTCCGCCGAACTGCCAGGGACCCCAGTAGCAGAAGGTGGCCCGGGTGCCGAGGCCGCAGGCCAGGCCGTAGCCGCCGTCGTAGCGAAATCGCTCGGGGCCGTCGCCGACGGGGATCGTCCGTACCGTGGTGCGACCGCGTCCGTCGGCCGTGCCGAGTCGAACGAAAACGTCCCAACTGTCGACGATGCCGTAAGCCAGGCTCCCGAAGACCATGCGACTCTTCAGGCCTTTGACATCAAGGAACTCCGCATGGTACATGGCGTCGTCGTCGTGGGGTTTGCTCCGGCGTGTACCGTGGGCCTTCAGGCCCGTCTCCGCGTAGCCGTATTCGACGCCGACGGTCCACTGGCCCTCCTCCAGAATGGCGACCGGCGGCCCCATCACCCCGGCGCTGCGTGCCGACGGTCCCGGCAAGACCATCAGACCCAGGATGAGGCCCAGAATGCCTCGCTTGGTCTTCATGTGCGAGTCCTTTCCCGTACGAGACCCGTCCGTTCATCTGCCCGTTGTTGCGCTCGGCTACACGTATGGGGTGCAATCGTTGCAAAGGCGAGTCTACCCGGAGCGTGCGCTGCCGTCAAGCCGATCGTGTCTCACGTGGCGTCGCGGGCGTGCGCATCGGGTTTGGGCATGGCCAAAAAAGAAAGCTGCGAGTCCTTGGGACTCGCAGCTTGGTGCTCAAGATTGGAAGGACCTCGATTGTGCGGTCTTCCGCTCCTCAATTCCTACTTGAACTGATGGACGATACCAGCGAACAGCGCGTGCCCATCCCTGACGGCCTTTCCGATGTCACCATCCCAGCGATGGTATTGGTACTCAACATAGAAATCGTTGTAGGCGTTCAATTCGTAACGCAAGCCTGCGATTGGACCCCACAACCAGCCGTCAGGTTTCTCCCTGATCACTGTTGTTCCGCCTGCTTTCCCGGAAATCTTGGCCTTGGCCCACATAAACTGACCGCCGACATAGGGTACCCACTGGTTCGTTGGCATGAAGTGATAGGCAGCCCGAGCACCCAAGCCGTAGAGATCGACGTCCGCTTTTGCTTTGCCCGACAAATCAAAGGTGTCCCCGTCGAACTCAACCTCTTCAACGATCTTCAGTTCGGTCCTTGTCCAGTACCCCATGACTCTTCCACCAACCTGGACGTTGTCGGTGATAAAGTAATTCACACCACCCTGGAGCCACCAGGCATCAATGTCCGGGCCGCCACTCTTTCCACTTTGGCTCATCCACCCAACCATCGCATCGAGTTCCGTGTCGCCCATCTGTACCGCGGCGCTTGCGACACCACCGAGAGCCACACACCCCACCAAAGATAGAATCAACCAACGCTTCATGATACTTCCCTTTCAACAACTACACTTACCATGGCTTTCCAGTCAGCCAACTACAATCACACAACACCACGAACAAAAAGAACTCTCAAGCCTGTTTCCCTAACCGGCCTGTCTCTCACTCTCATTACGACTCACCTCCTGAGCATAGACTTCACAGCGTGTCCGTCGATGTCTGTAGAAGTCTATCGGCAGGGCAGCCAAAATCAAATGAAAAATAACAGCCCTGCCGCCGAATATTGCCGAACCCCACACGTCACCCAATCCGCTATTATCATTGATCGAGGCGGGAAATCAAGGGCGCTGTTTGCCGAAATCATGACCAGAATCCGGGCCACTGCCATGTCCCTAAGACTCGCGAATTCAAAAGGTTATGGTATGGCGCCTTGCGGGGGCGCCCGTGCCTCGTTTGCCAGGGCGCGAACGGAATGCGAACGTTCCGCCAGAATGGCAGCGGTTCGGGCGATTCGAGCGGTTCGTTTCGCCGGTTGCCGAGGGGCGCCGATGTTCTGGATACATAAGAAAGGCGCTCTGGAAATTCTTGATTCGCATGTGGATTGTGGCCGGGAGCACTGCGTGACATCCCCCGGCGCGTTCGCACACGGACCTGAGGGGTCTGGGACGCGTCCCCGTATGTGCCGCAGGTTACGAAATCCGCGTGTCCATTGGCCTGGAAATCTGTGCATGTTCCCCATCTTCTCGGCGTTGTGTTTCAGAATCTTGCGCGTTTCACACGACGTTGGGCAAATCCCGTCGACATTCACATCAATCGTCGGTACAATACGCCCAATGCGCAACGCGGGTATGGAAGAGAAAAACTTGTTTGCCCCTTCGGAAAAGGCGAATGTGAGATCCGCCGCTCCGCTGGCGGCGCGGATGCGTCCGAGAACACTTGACGAGTTTGTCGGGCAGCGACATTTTCTTGCGCCGGGCAAATTGCTGACGCGAATGCTGGCGGCCGATCGACTCAGCAGCCTGGTCTTTCACGGTCCACCCGGGGTCGGAAAGACGTCGCTGGCGACGGTGATTGCCCGCCACACGCGCGCCAGGTTCCGCTATCTCAGCGCGCCGGCCGCGACGGTCAAGGACATTCGCGATGTGCTGGCCGAAGCCAGAGATCGGCTGGCCAGCGGCGCGGGCCGAACGGTACTTTTCATCGACGAAATTCACCGTTTCAATCGGGCCCAGCAGGATGTGCTGCTCGACGACGTCGAGTCGGGCATCATCGTGCTGATCGGCGCGACCACGGAGAATCCGTATTTCTCGATCAATGGTCCGCTGATCTCGCGCAGCACGGTGTTTCGATTCGAGCCGTTATCCGTCGATGAGGTCGTTCAGTTGTTGGAATGGGCGCTTCGCGACGTCGAGCGTGGGCTGGGTTCGCTGACGATTCAGGCGGATGCCGCGGCACTGCGCTTTCTGGCGGAGATGGCCGACGGCGATGGGCGCAAGGCCCTGACGGCGCTGGAGGTTGGCGTGCGGTCGCAGGCCGGCGGTGCCGAGGGTGGGCCGATAAAATTCGGCTTGGGTGTTGCGAAAGAGTCGATCCAGGAGAAGGCCCTCGCCTACGACAATGCCGGGGATTCACATTACGACCTGGCCAGCGCTCTGCAGAAGAGCATGCGAGGCTCAGACCCCGACGCGACGGTTTACTGGCTGGCTCGGATGCTCGCCGGGGGCGAGGATGTGCGATTTGTGGCCCGGCGGATCGCGGTCTGTGCGGCCGAGGACGTGGGCAATGCCGATCCGATGGCCACGGTCCTGGCGGCTGCCGCTGTGCAGATCTCCGAGTTCGTCGGGCTGCCGGAGGCCCAATTGGCGCTGGCTCAGGCAGCCATCTATATCGCCTGTGCGCCGAAGTCGAACGCATGCGCCGAGGCGATCTGGAAGGCCATGAATGACGTCAAGACCAAGCCCACGCGGGCGGTGCCGCGCCATCTGAAGGATTCGCACTATGCGGCTGCGAAGAAAGCCGGCATCGGTGCCGCCTACAAGTACCCGCATGATTTCTCCGATGGTTTCGTGGTTCAGGAATACCTGCCCGGACACGCCGAGCGATATTATGCGCCGAAGAACGTCGGGTACGAAAAAACGATAGGTCACCATTTACAGGAACTGCAAAGGCTGATAGATAGTACCAGGACGGTTGAGCGTACGGCAACCCACGGCAATCAGGGGCCTATGGATGGACAAGGTTGAGTTGCGCCGCCAGTTGCAGAACCGCCTGTTTTCCATGCCGGAGCAGGAACGACTGAACAAGAGTCGCAGGGCGTGTCGCAACTTGGTCGCCACCGAGCGGTTTCAGGAGGCCTCGACCATCATGATGTTCCTGTCGTTGGCGCACGAGGTGGACACGTCTGAGGCGATCCTCCACGCCTGGCAGCTCGGAAAGACGGTGGCGGTCCCGAAGATCTCCTGGCAGCAGCGCCACATGATTCCCGTCGGGATCAGCTCGTTGGAGACGGGGCTGTCGACCGGAGCGATGGGCTTGCGAAATCCGGTCGACGGTGTGCCGATTCCTTTCGACCAGATCGACCTGGTGGTTTCGCCGGCGCTGGGCTACGACCGTCGGGGCAATCGACTGGGTCGTGGCGGAGCGTTTTACGATCGGTTCTTTGCCAACGAGACACTGACCGCATCGCGGTGCGGCTTGGCGTTCATCGAACAAGTGGTGGATTCCGTTCCGGTTGCCGAGAGCGACCAGCCGGTCGATTTCCTGGTGACGGACGAAGGAATAATCAGTTGCGATCTGCGGAAAGGAGCATAGGATGGCTCGCTTGTTTTCCCGTGCAGGACGGAAACGAAGAAGACTGAAAAACAACACACTTTACCTCGCCGTATCGGTCATTGTGTTCGCGATTGTGGTGTTCATTTTGTTTCGAGGGGATTCCTCGGCCCCGCAGGAGGCGGCTGCGGTCGATATGGACAGCGAGAGTCCCTCGGTGACCGAACCGGCTCGGACGACGCCACAACTTGCTGTCGTCGAGACGAGTGTGGCCCCCGGTTCTGCGTCACGGCCGGCCCCTGCGCAGACGCCTGTCGAGCCGGAGAGGCAGCGTTCTGTGGTGCAGGAAGTGGCTGAGACGGAGCCTGTTGCTGCCGAGGAATCGGGGCCTGTCGCGCAGCCGGCCAATCCAAAGACCGAGGCGGTGGTGGCCGAGGCCATGGCCATGCTGAACTCCCATCCGCGCCAGGTCATATCCGCGCGGAACAAGCTCAATGAAGCTCTGGCAATGCCCATGTCGCCGCGCCAGCGTCTGGTGGTGAAAGAGGAGCTGACAAAGCTGTCGAAGGAATGGCTTCTCGGTCCGGCGGCCTTCGCGGGCGATACGTTGTGCGACAACTACACCGTACAGCCGGGCGATCTCTTGCAGGTCATTGGGCGGCGGAACAAGGTTCCGTACGAGATCCTGATGCAGATCAACAATATTCCCCGCCCCCAGAGCCTTCAGGCGGGCAAGACGATCAAGATCATCAACGGGCCGTTCCACGCCAAGGTCTGTCGCTCCACGTTCACGATGGACCTGTACCTGCAGGACGTCTACGTTCGCAGTTTCAAGGTGGGTTTGGGCCGGGCCGGCTATGAGACGCCCACCGGTTTGTGGCGCGTCCAGGAGGGCGGCAAGCTCATCGCGCCGACGTGGACCGATCCGGATTCGGGACGGGTGTACAAGGCGACCGACCCGGATTACCCGCTGGGTTCACGCTGGATCGCATTGGATGGGATCGACGGCAACGCCAAAGGGCGGACCGGGTTTGCGATTCACGGCACCAAGGAGCCCGAGCAGATCGGCACGGCCGGCTCGCGCGGTTGTATCCGCATGTTCAACGGCGACGCCATCTTCGTGTACAACCTGCTCTTCCCGCTTTACTCGAAGGTGGAAGTCTTCGACTGACCATTTCGGCCTTGTCAGGGGGGTGCAGCTTAGCCGACAACGGGTCTCGGCGTCAGGCGGACTCCTTGCGGGTCTGCTGCTTTGCCGCCAGCAGGGGGACATTGCCTTCGACGATGTCCCGTGTAATGACGTATCGGGCCGGCTTGGTCTCCTCAGGCAGTTGATACATCAAGTCCACCATCAGCTCCTCGGTGATCGACCGAAGGGCGCGGGCGCCGGTGTCACGTTTGAGCGCTTTGCGGGCCAGAGCTTGCAGACCGTCTTTGGCGAACTCCAGTTCGGCGTCTTCCATCTCGAAGAATCGCTTGTACTGTCGGACCAGGGCATTTCGCGGCCGGGTGAGGATATCGACGAGGGCGCCTTCATCAAGGGCGGTGAGCGTGGCGATCACCGGGAGGCGGCCGACCATCTCCGGGATCATCCCGAACTCGATGATGTCTTCGGGGATTGCCTGTCGGAGCACGCTGCTGAGGTCGGCCTTCTCGTCGGCCGTGCCGGACAGCTCGGAGCCGAAGCCGATCATCTTGCGGCCGAGCCGTTTCTTGATGATGTTCTCAAGGCCGACGAAGGTCCCGCCGCAGATGAAGAGAATCTCCGTTGTGTCCATCTGGATGTACGACTGCTCGGGGTGCTTTCGTCCGCCCTGAGGCGGGATGTTTGCGGTGGTCCCTTCGAGCATTTTGAGCAGGGCCTGCTGGACCCCCTCACCGGAGACGTCGCGCGTGATCGAGACGTTCTGCGAGGTCTTGCCGATCTTGTCGATCTCATCGATGTAGACGATGCCGCGCTGGGCCGCCTCGATGTCGAAATCCGCCGCCTGGAGCAGACGCAGCAGGAAATTCTCCACGTCCTCGCCGACGTAGCCGGCCTCGGTGACGGTAGTGGCATCGCAGATGGCGAAGGGCACTTCGAGCTTGTTGGCCAGCGTCCGGGCCAGCAGCGTCTTGCCACAGCCGGTCGGACCGATCAGCAGGACGTTGGATTTGTCGATCTCGACGTCGCTGTCGCCGATATCGCTGTGCAACAACCGTTTGTAGTGATTGTGGACTGCGACCGACAGGTACCGCTTGGCGTTCTCCTGGCCGATCACATACTGGTCGAGGTACTCCTTGATCTCTCTGGGTTTGGGTGTTTCTTTGGCGCTCGTCCGAGGCATATTGGACTGGCGGCGGTTCTGCTTGATGATATTGTGGCACAGTTCGACGCACTCCGGGCAGATGAACACGTTCTCCGGGCCCTCAATGAGGGTGTCGGTTTGGCTGCCCGCGCGCCCGCAGAAGCTGCATATCGCACGTGATTTCCTGTTTCCAGATTGTTTTGCCATGATCCCTTTCCTGTCTTGGTGACCTGTTTCCTGTCGGTGCTCATTCTACAGCAAAGGCGCTATCCTGTCTGCCCTCTATCCGTGCTAAGGTCGGCTTCTGTGATTGCCATCGGTCGTCAAGGCATTCGGGCTGCCGCGACGGCCGCCAGGGTATTGGCAAATCCAAGGTTATTCGGATAGACCCCAAGAGGGCGGCGAAGTGGAGCTTGGCTGTGTGCCCATCCTGTTGTTGTCGGCCGCGGGCAGTGCATCGCTACGCGGGCCTGAGAGCGACCTTGTTGGCGCCGTCGATGACGATGATCTTGGCGTTGGGCTGCTCGGCGAGCCAGCCGTCTACCACGGCCTGCGGGTCATGCGCTGGATACAGATGGGCCGCTTCGACGAGATCGTCGGGAATCTGCGTGTGCATCCAGATGCGTCGCAGCCGGCGGATCAGCACGGCGAACTTGTAGGGCTTGTGACTGTACAGGACATAGTCCTTCTGGATCGATTGGATCACCTCGTCGAGTGGGGCGGTGAGACGGTCGTAGAAATTGGCCAGGGTTTGCGGCTCGCCGATGCCGTTGGGACAGGCGGCCAGGAACAGAACTTCGCCACCATCGCTCACCGCCGCTCGGTTCAGTTCCAGGGCCCGCTGGGCGATGTACAGGTCTTCGTCGTCGCTCTGTCCGCCCGGCGAGACGACCAGATGCGACGCTGGGGCAACCGTCTGGATGTTCCGCTCGTCGGTCACGGCGAAGGACTCGGCGCTCACGTCCTGGACCGGCCCGAATCGCGCCCAGATCAGCCGTCGGCCGGCGCTGAGCATCACCAGCGCGTAGACCGGCCGGCTCCTGGCGATCAGGTCCATCCCCTCGATCATGTCCTCGGCCAGTGGGTTGTTTCGCTGGTCGGGATTCAGGTGCCAGGGATGTGCGCCGTGCGTGGATTCATCAAGCAGGGCCAGGCTGTGATTCTGTTCGACGGTGCGGAAGGCACAGATGCCGGGCACGAAGTTCTTCACGGGATTCGAGTATCCGGCAAAGTAGTGGACCTTCACATCCGCAACAACGAGAAAGGCGTCTGCCTCCTCGGCAAAGGCGTTGGCCAGTACCTGCGTCCCTCTCGACGTGCGGCCGATGTCGATGAACGCGTCGGCCTGGCAGTCGTGGGTGTGGATTCGCACAACGGTCAGGCCGGCGTCCCGGCCGGCCTTTTCGATCTCGCGGCGGATCTGCTCGTTCTTCGGCGTCGCGGCTGTGTGCGTCCCCGTGCAGATCAGGAATTGGACCGAGGCCGCCTGCAGTAGCACCCCGCAGACGCGAGGCAGCACGTCGATCAGAGGCTCGTCGCGCGTGCCGTCGTCGACGAGGACGCACACCCGCTTGCCGGCGACCGCGTCGCGAAAGGCGCCCGCCTGGCCGTCCATCGTCTCCCACGGGCTCACGACCCCATTGTCGCTCTGATCCCCCTGCCAGGGCCGGATGATCTCCTGAACGTTCCGATCCGGCACCCGGAGTGAGACAATGCCTGTTCCATAGTGAAGGTCTACATTCATAATGGCCCTCAGAATTCGCCTATCCCCGTATGAGATCCATCGGAGAGCGGGACAATCACCTCGTACTTCGTATTTCAAACATAAGCTGTTCTGGTCAGGATGTGGTTCGCAGAGGTTCGATTCGGGCGATTAGCTCGTCGGCGAGCGCGGTCTTGGCGGCGATGTGTTTCTCGATCTCGCCGACGAAGTCATCGGCTTCGAACGAGCCTCGCACGGCTTCGAAATCCTTGATCTTGGCCTGTGAGTTCCCATCGAGGCCGAAACCGATTTGGGCGGTCGGGGCAAACTCCTTTTTCGCATCGGCATAGAGCTGCTGGTCGAGGTCCAGCACGGCCTCTTTCCAGCGATTCGTCAGGCCGATGATATCTTCGGCGGTGAGCTCATCGATGGCTTTGCCGGTTTGCTTGGCGATTACATTGGCGGCCCAGGCCCACTCATAGACCGAGTAGCTCTCGTGCATGGAGGCAAATCGCGCGTCCAGTTTCTCAAGCGCATCGACGTGGCTGTCTTCGATGTCATCGAGGAGTTGCTCGACCGCCTTAGCCGGGGCGAACATCCCGCCCAGATCGATCCACGTACCCGGTCCGATGTCGGTCTCCGGTCGCAGCGCCGCCCGCAACTCATCCAGCGACCGCAGGGCCTTGCCTTCGAGGCGATTGAGCAGGCAGTTGCCGAGATATTTGTCGATCCCGGTCTGGTAGAGCGTGATGCCGCGTTCGAGGGCGGCGTTGGGAATCTTGACGCTGTTGTACGTAAAATAGTCGCTGGTCGGTCCGCTCGTCTCCTTGAGCCTGCGAAGCAGGTCTCGCCCGTGGATCATCTTCTGGATGGTGAACGGGCTGAGCAGCTTGAAGTTGATGTAATCGAGCTTCTTCGAGTCTTTGCGCCGGTCCCGCTGGGGCCACTTACGGGCGTCGCGGACCGTTCCGACGCTGCGCAAATTGACGCCCGGCGCCAGAACGCTCTGGTCGTCGTGCTCGATCAGATACGAGAAGGGCAGGTCGGAGGTGTCGGAGTTGTGGTAGTGCCGACCCATCACGACGGTAAAGGCCCCGACCTTGGCGGGCCAGAGCATATAGGAGTCGCTTCCCGTCTTACAGCCCCGTTCGACCACTCCCTGGTGGACCGGCCCGAGCTTGTAGTGGTGGTTGCTCTGGTTGGTGCCGCTGCCGGCGTTGACGAAGGAGAACAGCCCGGCGATCAGCAGTGTGGACTTGTGGTGCGTCGCCGTATAGGGCCCGGCGAAGATCGAGCAGGCCTCGCCATGGAAGCCGCCGCAGTTGGCGAAGAAGACCGAGTGCTCGGCCGAGTACTCTTTGGCCAGAACGGTACCCTGGCCGACGAAGCAGTCGCAGAGGATGGTGCCGTCGGTGATTCTCGCTCCGCTGGCGATGATGAAGTCCTCGGCATAGACGCCGGGTCCGATATACACCGGGTCCTCAGTGCTGCTATTGACCGAGCCATTCTCAAGCCGGTTGGCGCCCTCGATCACGGCGGCCGGACCGATCTTGACGTTCTTGAGGATGCCGCAGTTCGTGATCCTGGCGCCACGGCCGATGCGGCCCATCGAGGATGTAACCGTTGCGGCGTAGTCGCGAATCATCTCCTTGAGTCTTGCGATCGCCGCGGCCCGGTGGCGATAGAAGGCCAGGATATAGCCCGTGTGTGCTGACAGACGGTCATAGATGGGGATCTCACGCCCCCCGGCCTCGTTTACGACGGGTACGGCCTTGCCGTTGCCGAAGGCGCAGTGGCCCTCGACGGCGAGCAGATCGATATTGTCGATGACGGCGTCCTCTTCGATGATATAGTTGGCGATCGTGCTTCGCGCGTGACCGATATAGGCATTGTCGCCGATCGTACAGTTGTGGATCGTGGCGCGATAGACGCCGGTGGGTTTGCGGACACCTCCGAAGAAGAGAACATGCCCGTCGAATTTACCCAATTTGACATCGCCGCAGAAGTGCACGTCGCGGATGCGATCGGCGGAAAACCCTTCGGCCACCTGGACACGCGACCACTCGGCGCAGAGACAACCCTGACCGGTGAGCCGAGAGACCTCTTGGGCCGATAAACGTCGCCAATGAGACACTGTGACGCTCCTTACTCTGTCGCAGACGGCGCATGGAACGACGGGGGACCTTCCTGAAGCAGTGCCCTCGACGCTCACGCCACACATCGGAACGCGCACACTGTAGCGCGACTTTTGACTGCCGTCAAGCCGTTCCGGAATCAGCGTACATGATGGATCGGATGTCACGTTGGTGTAGATTAGGCAAATTCCAATATTTTTTGAAGGTACACACTGGTAAGAGTCGATGTAGTGGGATATAAGAAGCTGGCCTCTCTGAGAACCTGATGAAGTTGCAGGATGTGGGGCCCGGCACCCCGATGGCCATGTTGGAAGTAGTCGGAAACGGATGTCGAACCAGCCAAGGGTAGTTAAGGTCTTAGCCGCACTGCTGATCTCCATGACGACCGGAGCAGTCGTCCTGATGATCCTTGGAGACAATCCCCCTTCCGCAGGTCCATTTTGTCTTTCGGCGTATTATCGGTTGGATTCCGTGGACCACGCCGTACGTTCGCGGATCGCCCCGGAAGCCGGCGGCTGGCAGAGCATTGAGATCGCCTTCAGCGGGACGAGGGGCGGCAACATTCAGAGCCTGGCAGGTGCGAAAGGTCTGGCCAATCCGGGGCATCTGGATTGCCATTTCGTGCTGGGCAACGGCATCGGCGCCAGCGACGGTGAGATTCAGACCACCGAGAGTTGGTTGAATCAGCGGCCCATTCCGCCGGGTCCGACCTGGCGAGGGGACGAGCGGACGATCCGCATATACCTGGTGGGAAATGGGGTTTCCTCACTGGCGACGGACTATCAACTGAAGCGGCTCGAAACGCTTCTGGAGCTGCTGTGCCGAAAGTTCAATATTTCGCCCGATGCGGTCTATCTGCCGCGCGACTGCCAATAGGGCTACGTCAATCCTCGACACGCTCGGTCTGTCCTGCTTCGTCCAGTCGATGACGGACGGCCGACCAGATGTAATAGACGGGGACGCCCAGGAGGATGCTGCCGACGCTCAGCAGCGACGGCGTCCGCCATTGTTGGAAGGCAAATACCGCCATGAAGAGCGTCACCGCCATGAAGATGGCCGGGACGACCGGATAGCCCGGCACGCGAAACGGTCGTTCCATCTCCGGCCGTCGCCAGCGCAGAACATACACCGCACCGATGAAGAGCAACGCAAACAGCGACAGACCCACGGCGGCGTACTGATACAGGTCCTGGAAGTCCATGACGAACAGAATGACCACCGCGCAGACGCTTTGCAGGACCATCGCGTAAGTCGGCACTCCCGCTCGCGGGCTTGTGCGTCCGGCGATCGATGGAAACAACCCATCGCGGGCCATCGCATAGTACACCCTCGGGCCGGTGATGATGAACGCACTGACGGTCGCCAGGAACGTCAGGCCCAGCAGCACGGAGAACACGTTGGAGGCCCGAGCCCCGAAGAGGTTCTCGACCGCCAGTTGCGGCACCTGTGTGGGGTGCACCTTGCCGTCGGCGAATCCCACGTTTTCCAGAGGCACCGCATAAGCGAAGACGAGGTTGACGGCCAGGTACAGCAGGACCACCGATCCGGCCCCGAGCAGCAGCGACCGGGGCAGGACCTTGCCCGGATTGCGGACCTCGCCGGCCAGGTAGCTGGCGGCGTTCCAGCCGCTGTAGGCGAACATGACGAAGAACAACTGGGTCGCGGCGGTCGCCAGTCCGACCTCCGACATTGGCTGTCCTTCCACAATGTGCGAGAGCTGACCACCGCGAAACAGCATTGCCAAGACCACCAGGCCCACGAACAGACCGACCTTGATGAGTGTTGTGAGGTTCTGCGTCCAGGCGGAATGGCGATGGCCGATGAGGTTGGGCGCCGTGACCGCGACGATGATGGCCGTCGCCAGGAACCGGGTCCGGTAGCCTGTTCCCAGCTCGAACGGTGTCAGGAGATACTCTGCGGCGATGTAACTGGCGACTGCCAGCGGTGCCGAGAAGCCGAGGAAGAACGAGGTCCAGCCCGACAGGAAGGCCGGCATCGGGCCGTAGGCCTCGCGAAGGTAGACGTATTCGCCGCCGGCGCGGGGCAGTGCGGCCGCCAGCTCGGCCACGCATAGCGCGCCGCACAACGCCAGCAACCCGCCCAGAACCCATAACCCGAAGATCAGAGGGTAGTTCTGAAGCGAGGCCATCATGAAGCCCGGCGAGACCAGAATCCCCGTACCCACCATGCTGGCGATCACGACATAGGTCGACGTCGACAAACCAAACCCTCGTTGTAGTTCTCTCTTCGGCATTCCTGTCTTCCTCAAAGGACCTCTGCTGTTCTTCTCCGTTGGTGTCTCCTGGCTCCGGCATTGTCTACGGCACCGCCGTTTGAATGATCTTGGCGACGGCGCGGATGTGCTCGGGGCTTGTACCGCAGCAGCCGCCTACGATTCGTGCGCCGGCGCGGATGCACTCGGCGATTCCCTCGGCAAAAGGCCCCGGCGTCATATCGAAGACCGTCTTTTCGCCGACGAGCCGGGGTTTGCCTGCGTTGGGCTGGGCCAGGATCGGCAGGTCGGTGGCGTTTCTCAACAATCCCACGACGACGGCCGTCTGGATCGGGTCGAGGTCGCCGCAGTTGGCCCCGACGACGTCGGCGCCGACCTCGGTCAGTTGCCTGGCGCACTGCTCGGCGGTGTCGCCCATCATGGTCCGGCCGCCCTTGTCCTCAGTCTGAAAGGCGATGGAGACGATCGCTGGAAGCGACGAGACCTCCTTGCACGCGTGCAATGCGACGACCGCCTCTCGCAAGTCGTACATCGTTTCGATGAGGAAGCCGTCAATGCCCGCCTCCGCGAGAATCCGGGCCTGTTCGCGAAATGCCTCGCAGAACTGCGTCTCGGTGTACGTACCATACGGTTGCAGAAGCTGGCCCGTCGCGCTCATGCTGCCCAACACGTACCGACTACGGTCCGTGGCTCGGTCTGCCAGTTGAACGCCGGCGCGGTTGACCTCTTCGACCGATACGTTCACGTTGTGCGTTTCGATATAGATGCGATTCATGGTCAGCGTATTGGTCGTCAGAGCGTCGCAGCCGGATCGCGAGTAGGCCTGATGGATTTCGAGGACGGCATCGGGCGATTCGAGATTGACTCGCCCCCGGCCCATGAGACCCCTCTTGTCCAGCTCCGTGCCAATGGCCCCATCTAGCAGGATAATGCGTTTGGTTTTCAGCAGGCTCAAAAAGCTCACCGCAGTCCTTTCATCCGATGGGAAGCTATATGCCGTCCGAGACGCCGAGTTGCTTCAGTGTCCGTTTGACCTGCTCGATGTCCTCATAGAGAATTCCCTTCATCCTGGCTTGGATCGCTCCGTCCACAAACAGTTGCCTGTCATCGATGAACGCACACCGCGAGGCGGACACGCCGAGCTTCTGTGCAGCGGTCTTGTAGATCTCTCGCTCCGGCTTGAACGTCCCCTCGGCGCACGAGAAGACCGCCGCATCGAACACGTCGTATCGCAACTCCAGGAAGAACTCCATCGCTGCCTGTTCGGTGTTCGACAGCAGGGCGGTCTTGTAGCCTTGCTGTCGCAGTTGTCCGGCCCAGCCAAACACCTCCGGCCGGGGCGAGTGAACCGCGCGGAAGGCCTGACCCCACAGCGAGCGAATGTCCGGGACGGGCCGCTTCAGGTCGCCGCAGACGCGCTGCCAGAACGCCCGCTCGGAGATCAGGCCTTTCTGAAAGGGCTCGCCGTGACGGTTGTGCGCCCGCTCATACTCGCGGACGCCGACGCCCAGCGTCTCGGCGCAGTACGCCATCAGTCCTGGCGCTGGGTTGTCGATCAGCACCCCACCCCAGTCGAACAGGATCGCCTCGATTCGTTCCATGATTTTGCCAGCAGCATCTGTATTCAAACGGTTCGGTCTCCGGACGATACGGCCCCCGGACGCGCTGAGCAATAGTTTTCTCCCGCTCATCGACAGGCGGTCCTTGTGACAAGGCACCACTGGTGCGTATAATCGCGGTCGAACCGAGTTTAAGAGGTAGGTCCCTTCATGGAATACGTCCTGATCGCCATCGCCAGTGTCCTCGTCGGCGCCGCCGGGGCGGCCTTGGCCGTCTACAGCGTCAGCCGGCGCAAGATCGGCGCGCTCGAGCGGCAGCATATGGCCGAGGCCCAGGCCCGCGTCCTCGCCGAAGAACGCAGCGCCAGGCTCCCCGCGATGGAGACGCAGATCACCGGCTTGCAGCAGGAATGCTCGGCGCTGAAGGCCGAGCGCGCCGCCCTTATGACCCGGCTCGAAGAACAAGAGAAGGCCGCCAAGGAGAAACTCGCCCTGCTGGACGAGGCCCGGCAGAAACTCTCCGACGCCTTCAAAGCCCTTTCACAGGAGGCCCTCAAGAGCAACAGCACCCAGTTTCTCGAACTGGCCCGGACCAATCTCGACAAGTACCAGGAAGGGGCGAAGAGCGAGCTGGAGAAGCGGCAGAAGGCCATCGACGAGTTGGTCAAGCCGTTGAAGGAATCGCTCACGAAGGTGGACGACAAGCTCGGGCTGATCGAGAAGGCCCGCGCCAGCAGCTTTGCGGCGCTGAGCGAGCAGATCAAATCGCTGGCGACGTCCGAGGCCGACCTGAAGAAGGAGACCGCCAACCTCGTCACGGCCCTACGCCGGCCCGACGTGCGCGGCCGATGGGGCGAGATTCAGTTGAAGCGCGTGGTCGAGATCGCCGGGATGGTGGAGTACTGCGACTTCGTGACGCAGGAATCCGCGGCGGTCGGCGCCGGACGCATTCGTCCGGACATGATCGTACGGCTGCCGAACGAGCGCATCGTCGTCGTGGATTCGAAGACGCCGCTCGATGCCTACCTCGCGTCGATCGAGGCGGTCGATGAGGCGACGCGCAAAGAGCAGCTCAAGCGCCACGCCGGACACGTGCTGACCCAGATCCAGAACCTCGGCGCCAAGGGCTATTGGGACCAGCTCCCTCAGACGCCCGAGTTCGTTGTGATGTTCCTGCCGGGCGAGATGTTCTTCAGCGCTGCGCTCGAGCAGGAGCCGCGGCTGATCGAGATGGGCGTCGAGAAGAAGGTCATCCTCGCGACCCCGACCACGCTGATCGCCTTGCTCCGCGCGGTCTCCTACGGCTGGCAGCAGCAGCGGATCGCCCAAAACGCCCAGGCGATCAGCGACTTGGGCAAGGAGCTGTACGACCGCGTCCGCGTGCTCGTCGGCCACTTCGATGAGATCGGCAGGAACCTTGACCGGGCCACCGACGCCTACAACAGGACCGTCCGCTCGATGGAGAGCCGTGTCCTCGTCTCCGCGCGCAAGTTCAAGGAACTCGGCGTTGCCGGCGGCCCCGAACTCGATGTCCCCCGCACCGTCGACACCCGCGCCCTTCAGAGCCCCGAAACGAACAGGGCCGATTCTCCCGGCGCGCCGCAGGACGTTCCGCCGGCATCGGGACCGACATAGTTTGGACTGCGTGGGAGATTTCTCAGAGGCGCAAAATCGCGGGCCGTGGCGGAGCGACCGCCACGGCCCGTCCTTCCAAGGTAGGGGGGGTCACTCTACTTGTTTCGGCGCTTCCGCGCCAGGGCCAGGCCACCGAAGGCGAGCAGCGCGACGGTTGTGGGCTCGGGGACCGACATGGCCCCGCTGAATCCGCCGCTGCCGATGTAGCCGCCGTCGAGCATCTGGGCGAAGCTGTAGTAGCCCGGGCCACTTCCACCTTGAAGCGATAGCTCAAAATCGAGCGAGGGTAGTTGCAGGTTTTGGAGGAGGGCCAGCGCCGCCGATCCCAGCGCTGCGCCTTCGTGCGTGATGAAGAGGTTGGTGATGTCCACCTGGAACTGCGTAAACCCGCCGGCCACCGTGCCCATGGTGACCAGGTCGCCTCGACCCAATGTTCCGGTCAGGTAGGTGACGCTGTTGTCGACGCTCTTGATGGCGATCTCAGCGCTTCCCAGCGGCGTCAGTGTATACGGCGAGTCGGGGATGCCGGTGACTTCAAAGGTCGGCAGATAGACGCGGGCGCCGACCAGGGCGTCGTAGTTGCTGCTCAGGCCGGAGTAGACGATGATGTCCTGGTCGAAGCTCAGCACGCCGGCGCCGTTGTAGTACCATTCGCCCGCCCCAGCGGGTGCCGGGCTGAATTCCAGCATCTGCTGCGGCGGGATAGTGCCGCCGAGTGCAGAAACGCCCGCGAGCATGGCGAGCACGGCTATTGGCGTCAAGGATGCTCTCATCATCTCTCCGTCGTTTTTGTCGTCCGGCAATGCTTGCGTTCTCACGCGGTCACTCTGCTTCTGCGATGGAGTATGGCAAGCCCCCCCCCCAATCCGAGCAGAACGAGGGTCGCCGGTTCGGGCACTTCGACGAGGTAGTTCTGGTTGCCGTTGTGCGTGATGACGAGCAGGTCGGCCTTGGCCCCGGTCCCGGTCAGTTCGTGAAGCCACTTGTTGGCGGTCGCGACGTCAAGGTTGACGGCGCTGAACCCGCCGCCGGGCGTTCCGCCAACGGTGACGTCCCAACCGGCGGGCGTCTCCGGCAGCTTCTCATAGATGATCTCCCATACCGCCGCGGCGAATACGGCGGCCATGCTGTTCTGCTGTTCGGTGTAGGGACCGCCGCTGGCCCAGGACGGATCGTAATGCTTGGCCCACAGCTCACGGAGGTAGTTGCCTTTGGCGGTGCCGAGGATCTCCCCGGTGTACGTGTTGTACACGTCGTCGGGCATGCCCACCTTGTACGTCACTGTCGTCTTCGGCGGGGGTTCCTGCAACTCAATACAGAACCCTGGAATCCAGCCGTTGGACCACGTGTCACCGATGCCGGTGCTGTTGGTCTTGTGGAGCATGTACACGCCGGCGGCCACGACGTCGCCGGCGTATCCGGCGCCCCAGAATGTGATGCTGTCGTAGGCGCCGAAGCCATCGTGTACGGCGTCCACGGTGTTGGCCTGAAGAAGCGGCGCGCCCGGCAGCAGCAGGGCGACGATGAAGACCGCCCGAAGCCGTCCTGATGCGTTCAAACGTGGAACCTGCACCTGTGGCATTGGTCCTGCAACCCCCCGGTCGCAGACGGGCTTGCGGAAGCATCCTTGGAGAGTGCGTCCGAGCCGTCGAACGAAACTGCCAAACCTACCTTGAGTGCCCACGAAGGAAAGCGATGAGCACCCCCCCATTTCGAATGGATCGCTCCGTGGAACGATCTACAGGGCTCAGTCTACCTTATTTCAGACCCGATGTCAAGAGAATTGGCGCGAATCAGGTGACAGGAGTCCACTTTCTGTCGAGCCCCTCGCTTCCTGGACTGCCAGGTGCGCGATTATAGGGCGAGCCTCACACCTCCCGTCGCCGGTTTGGAGGGCCGAGTTCTCGGGGCTCGCGGCCGTCTGCCGAGGGGAATCGCATCGCCAGGGAGGGGCCATGCCATTCGCTCTTGACGATCGTATGATGCATTGAACGTCTTTGTGGATAACATGTGGACAAGTTGGCCGTGACGGCGATCTTCGCTCTTTGTCTTCGCCTCCTTATAGCAACTGCTGTTCCCGGCAGCAGCCGGTTTGCTCGCTACGTCACGACGGTGTCTCTGAGGCGTTGCGTAACACTTGTACTGAAAAAGGATTACAGATCGGGATTCTTCCCTTCTTGGACGGGATTTTCGTGGCTCAGCCGTAAAGACCCTGCCCCGACAGGAGTTTCTCCGACTTGGGAGCCCTTCGCAGCCTGTGCGCCTTTCGGTGGATAAACCGTAGAAAAGGCCCTTCCAATGGCTGTTGGCGGCCTGCAAAAGGGCCTTCCGCGAAGCCTCCAGCCTGGCAGAGAGTTCCCTGGCATCCTGGCCGGGGACGGATATAATGAGGCTGGACATTGGCGGTGTGAAGATGCCACCGCACAGGAGATTCCTATGGTGGGTGTGGGAAATCGAACCTTATTGGCACTCCTCATCGGCATTGGGTTGTGCCTGGGTTGCTCGCGACAGGCCGAGCGAACCGCCAAGCGGACGGACCGGCTGGTTTGGACCGCACCGGACTGGGGTCCGCAGACCGACGGTGTGCAATGCCGGCTGCGCCCCACCAAGCGGCTCTGGCAGCGCGGCGAGACGCCGACCTTCAAACTCGACCTCCACAATCGAGGCAAACGCCAGTTTGCGTTCGATGTTTGCGAGCCGATCCGGCCCGATCGTGTCGCGGTCGACGGCCGGTGGCATCACCGACGTCGGGACGAGATGCGCCAGGCGAAGGTCCGCCTGCTGGGCCCGGGCGTCGAATTCATCGACTTGAAGCTATCGCTTCCTGCCGCAATGGCATTGCCGCTTGGCCCGGGTCGTCATACGATCCAGATCGCGCTGGACCTCGAGGACCTTACGGTGCTGAGCAACCCGGTCGGTATCGAAATCGCCGATCCGCCCGCAAGCGGTATTGCGGTCGACCGATAGTGGCAACGGGGTCCGCCGGGGCGTGCCTCGGAATCCATCTTGCGATTATTGCACGCTTGACCGGCCCACCGGGTAGGCCTCCGTGTCGCCGGTCTTGGATGTTGCGCCCGTGATCGAATTGACGACGCTGATGCGTGTTGGGCCGACGACCGCTTCGAGCAAGGCTGCGCCGTCCGCTGCCATGGGCCCGGCGATCAACTCCGGCACACTGTAGAGATGGTAGCAGGACGCATAGAAAGACGGATGTTCCTGCGGCAAGACAAAGGGTTTGCGTGTCCTTCCGCCTTCGTCCACGTGGCTGATGAACGGCCGAGTGAACAGGCCTCCCTGTCGTTTGCTGCTGAACACGATCCACCGGCTGTTGCTCGACCAACTGTGCCACGACTCAGAGTACTCGCTGTTGGCGGAGGTCTTCCAGTACTCGCCGGTGCTGAGGTCCATCATGTACAGGTCGCTGGTGGGCTGATAGACCGGGAAGCAGCCGTACCGGCTCATGCAGAACAGCAGAAACCGGCCGTCCGGTGAGACGCGAGGCAACAGGATACTCAGGCCGGTGTCGGCGGCGCTCAGCACCGTCTCCAACGCACCCCAGGTGTCCGTCTCGACATCGTAGGCTATTCGCATCAGGTCGTATTGCACCTCGTCGTATCGCCTGGGCGGCACCGTCTCCATATCGGTCCATAACAGCGGCGCGCTGCAGAAGTAGAGATACTTGCCGTCCGGCGTCCAGGCCGGATAGGTCTCCAGCCGTGCCTTGTCCGACAGGGCGGGAGCTGTCTTGGTCTCGTTCTTCTCGATGTCGTGATAGACAATGAGCGAGTCGAGGTCAACAACGTCGTGGATCTCGTTCTGAGCCGTGTGAAAGAACTGCCTGACGTCGTTGATGGAATAGGTGACGATCCGGCCGCTCGGGTGCCATGCGGTGTACCCGAACTTGGCGCCGATCTTCTCGACGCCGCCAGCATGGGCGTAGACGGTCGCGCTGGGAAACGTGGTGCTGCGAATCCCGATCAACATCGGATCGGGACGGTTGCCGACGAAGCTGTGGCAGTTGGCGCAGCCGTTCCCATAGGAGCGGGTGTCGAGCAGGACCTCCTCGTCGAAGGTTTCGAGGTTTCGCTGGCGGATCTGCATCGGCTTGGGAAAGTACGACGAAGGCGTCATGAAGCGATAGACCAGATGCGAATCAATCGTCTCCTCCGCAATCGTATTCGTGATGGTCTCGTACCGGTTCCATAGGCCGCTCTCGGTCTTCACATAGACGTCGACCGAAAGCTCCTTGCCGGCATTGGCGCCCAGCAGGTCCTTCCATCTCTTCTCAGAGATGACGATGTCCCCTGTCCTGGCAGCGACTTCGATCGGTTCGCCGGAGGCCGAATAGACTTTGACCGCATATCTTTCGCCGGGCTCGTCGATTGTGAAATTCAACGGGGCCACGTTCGGCGGGACGACGATGCCCACATAGTCCGGCGTGATCCTGGGCCGTCGCGCCACCGCCACGGGCGCGTCCGGGCCCTCGTCCTTGCACGAGCCCAGAACGAAGGCCGCCACCACCGCACATGTGACGAAGGGCACTGTCCATGACTTGCGTGATCTCATCGGAGCGTTCTCGGATGCGCCCCTTCGCAGGGTCTGTCGATCCTGTTGCATTCTCCCGACACGGTGTCGGCGCAATTCGTGGTGGCGTGACGCGGTGCAGAGCCACTCGGACCTCATTGTACCGCCGTTGCCGTAGGAACCAACGTTTTTCCTGTTGGCTTTGACGTCCATGCACTATATTCGACGTCGGCGCGTCAGCCAGTGTGGCATGCAAGAATCAAGTAGCTCCAAGCAGAAGGCCGGGATTTGGGAACCGAGGACCGTAGGACAAGGGCCAGTGCGGACCGGACAGGCCGCCGATGGTTGGAGTTGTGGCTGTGGGCAGGTCTCTTCCTGGGGCTGTTCGTCTACGTCTGGATGGGAATTCGGCCCCAGTGGCTGCATTCTGGATTCGGCGTGTTCGCGGCCTATCCGGTCTTCTCCTGGGAGAACGCGTTCCTGCGATTCGCACTGAGCGTTCCCGGCGGGGCACTGAGCGCGCTGGCCGCGCTGCTGGCGCAGACGTATCGCACGCCGCTGGGGGCCCTGGTGATTGTTGCGATGTCGTGTGTGCTTCTCGGCGGCGTGTTGTGCCTGCTCCGTTCGATACGGGCCGGCAGGCTCAGAGATGTGGCATGGGCGCCAGTCATCCTCGTCCTGATGATCTACAGCCGCTACGACGATCCGTTGCCGGTGCTGCTGGCCCTGGGCCTGTCGATCTGGATGGCGGTTCTGTACCAGGCGGTTCCAATGAGGACCCTGCCGGTGCAAGCAGGCGTGTTCGCGGTCCTCTTTGCGCTGGCCTACTGGTGGGCCGGAGCGGCGGCCTTCGTCTTCGCCGGCGTCGTCTGCCTGATCGAGGTCTTGCACCATCGAAAGGCTGTGGCGGCGATCGTCCAAGTCGTCCTTGCCGGCGGCGGGGCGTTCGTCCTGGGTCGAGTCATCTTCGGTCTTGAACCGCAGGTGATCTACACCGTCGGCACCCTATGGGATTCGAGCGGCCGCTTCGAGTTCGCCGCCTTCTCACGTTCGCTGATCGTCGTTCTCTATGCCTTCGTCCCGGCCCTGATCCTGGCGGTCTTCCTGGGTCGTGTTCTCGGCGGCGTTCCGCGCATCTCGCATGTCCACGCACGACAAGGCGAGCGGAGACGCTCGCCCTACCGGCTCTGGACCGTGGCGCGTGTGCTCGCAGTGCTTGTGACGGCGGTCGTGTGTCTGATGGTTTCACGAAATCACCTTCGTGACGAGCGGGCGCTGCACCATTACGCACAGCAGAGGGACTGGGAGCAGGTGGTCGCCCTGGCCCATCGGATGCGCGGCAAGTGCCCCTTCACTCGTTCGGGCGTCTTCGATACCAACCGCGCGCTGGCGCACCTGGGTCGGCTGGGCGATGAGCTGTGCGCCTATCCTCAGGACGAAACCAGGACGCTGTTTCTGGGTTTCGACGCCATGTTCGGGCGATTTCAGCACGCCAAGCTGCTCGAACTGTACCTCGACCTGGGCTGCCCGAACGCGGCCGAGAAGAACGCCTATGAGTTGCTGGACAATGAAGGACCGTCCCCGTACGTGCTGGAGGCGATGGTCCGAATCCATCTGGCCAAGGGCCGGCATCAGTCGGCACGGATCGCCTTCGAGGCGCTGCGGAAGCACGCCGGCAGCGGGCCGACCATTCGCCGATGGCAGGACGTTATCGCCGATCCCGCCAAGGCCGACAGCCATCCGCAGATCCTGGCCTGGCGCCGGGCGCAGGCGACAACGGACCATGCCGTGGCCGGGATCGCTTTCGAGCCGCTGCTCAGACGATTGCTGCACGATACACCGGACCATCGACTGGCGTTTGAATACCTCATGGCGCACCTTCTGCTCAAGCATCAGCGGGCCGCGATTGTGAGTGGCCTGTCTCTGCTGGCGCCGCTGGGTTACACGCGGCTCCCACGTCACTACGCCGAGGCTGTGCTCGTCCGTTCGCTCGAGACCAAGGCCCCGCCGGACACGCGAGGATGGACGATCGACCCGGAGGTGAACGACCAGTTCCGCCAGATTCGAGCCGCCGTGCAGAACGCACGCGGCGACAACCAGGTCGTCTTCGATACGCTGGCCGCCCGTTACGGCGACACATACACCTTCTACAGCCTCTTCAACACCTGCGGCGTCAAGTGAAACGGCCAACCCTCATCACCAGGGGGGCTTTCCCTTCTTCTCATTCTTGACAGGCACTGTTCGTGTGCGGTCAGACCGCAGTGCTCATCGCATAAGTCGCTGCATTCGGGTGCGTTGCGCCCGTTCGCCAGGGCGTGGTCGCCGGGCGCGCCGCGGAACGACAAAGGGCTGCGAGATGAGCGCGCAGCCCTTGCTGGTTGAGTGTGACGTCGCTTGCAGGTGGGGTCACTCGTCGGTGTCGTCGAACGTGATCAGCGCTTCTTCAAACAGGTACCTGGTTGGATTCCAGCCGATCATTCTTGTGCCGCCCTCTGGATCGCAGTCAACATCGTCGGTCGGCACGAGCCAGATCTTGGCCCCGTCGTTCTCATCGCCTTCAGCGGGCAGGTCACCGGTGTCGACAGACCCCGCGATTCTGACGTTGCCGCCGCCGTTGGCTGTAGCGCAACCCAGGCAGATCAGCCCAGTGCCCGGCCAGGGATCGGGGTAATAGATCAGGCAATACTCAACCCCTGCCTCCAGGCCGTGGCCGTTGAAACCGAATTCGAATTCCGAGCCGGAGAGGTTGTACGTCATCTTGCCCCAGGCACCGCCCTCAACGATCTCCCACGTGGCGGGGTCCTTCTCGAAGAGGTTCAGATGCCCGACGTTCGATTTGCCGGCCGGCCCGCTCGGTCCTTTGGCGATCATCGGCAGAGTGACCAGCAGGCTCAGAACGATGCTCCAATACAGTAGCTTTCTCATTTTGTGGCCTCCTTGCTTGTTGATACTGGTTCTCTTGGACACACGTTTCACTCAGTTGTGCCACGATTTACCCGCAGGCTCGTGCGGACGCCTCCTTTCTGGCCTTGGCGGGGGAAGGAAGAATGCGATTGCCATACGTTGCGAATGCATAATGGGGTTGGCGCGGTGATTGCGGGGTTCGGGCGGACAGTATGACGGGTCCGTTCCTGACCGGTGGCAAGGGGCGCCTGGGTGCCAACGGTGCTCATGGTAGCAGTCCTTTGCTACACGATCGCTTGCCTCGAACCCTCATCGATTCGATTCATACGGATTCTTCGCCAAAGACGATGGTACGCACCAACTTCACGTCGGTGCGAAGAATCGTCAATACGTAGAAATACGTATTTTGATGGTTGGCGGCGTCAGAAGTGGTAGGCCAGTTGGAGACGGGCGAAGTCGTCGCGGCGCAGGTCGTGCAGGACGCTGTCGGAGTGGGTCTCCAGGAAGAACCAGGCGTCGACGCTGAGCCGCCAGTTGGCGCCGAATCGCCGGCTGAACTCGACGCTCATAGCGTTCTCCGATCGCTCCAGGTCCTGGGCGAAGCCGGCGAGCAGTTGGGTGCCGGCGGCGTCGTTCGGGCTCAGGCGCATCCCGAGGAACAGGTCGTTCTGGAAGATGGTCAGGCCGCCGTCGTCCCGGTCGTTATAGGCGTATTCGGTGAGCAGGCCGATGTCGGTGTTGCCGCCGCCGATGCCGAAGAAGGTGTACTCGAATCCGCCGGTGGCGGCGACGTAGTTCTGAAAATAGGCGTTTCGGTAATAGGCTTCGAGCTTCCAGAGCCAGTTGCCACGGGCGTATTGCACGTCGGTGCCGAACTGGTTGATCTGCTCGTAGAAGGGGATCAGCCGGGAGTCGTCCGTATCTTCGGGATCGATCATATCGGGCGTCGCCAGCAGGGGTTCCCGGCTGGTTCCTCGGAAGAAGTGGACGCCGACGTCGGCGCTTCCGAAGGTGCGGCTGTATCGCAGGGCCACATCGACGTTTCTCTCCTTGGCGGTGCTCTCGTAGATCGTGTCATCGAGATCAACCACACGACCGGTGCGCAGCCGGCCCCTGCGGCCGGGGAACGTCCGTTCGCGGAAATAGGGAAGGATGAAGAAATCGATGGTCCCCCAACTCGGCGAGATCGAGAACTCGAGCATCGGCTGGCCCAGCTTCTCCTCGCCGTCTACGTGCTCGATGAGGTCGGTCTGGTTGACGATGTCCACGAGGTGTACGAATTCGGTTGCTCCCCAGAAGACCTTGCCGACGCCGAGGCGGACGAACCAGTTGTCCTGGCGGTAGAGGTAGTTCAACTCGCGGATATCGGCGTGGGTTCGGCGGGAGTCGGCGCTGTCGAGCCGGCCGAATGGGACGAACGTGAAGCTCGAACCGTTTTCCCAGGCGTGGTAGTACTCCGGCTGCGCGGCGATCGACGCGTTGTCCCGTTCCTGGCCTCGGTGCAGAGGGTCGCTTAGAAAGCCCCGGCCTTCCACAGCGATCCAGCCGGACAGTTCCCCGGCTCGCCCGCTGTCGGTCGCGATGGTGCAGGCGGACACTCCAATCGCCAGGGCCGCCACCCACGTCCTGATGTGCATCCGTGTCACCTCAGTAGCGTTAGACTCTGCCTCTCGAAGTCGATTTTCCTCAGTCCGGTCCCGAAGGTGAAGTCCGACCAGGTCAGGATCGTGCTCTTACCCGTCTGATGGTTCACCATCTCCATCTGCCGTGCCCGCCAGAACCGGTCGACATATTTTTCGTAGCCCTTGAACGTCAGCGTCTTGAGCAGTTCGTTCTTGCGGTCGTAGTAGTCCACCTTCCAGGTGCGGTAATGCTCCTTGTCGAGCCAGGCGATCTGACGCGAGTAGCCCGAATGGGCCTTGTCCACCGGTGTCCGCTCGATCACGTAGCAGTCGTTGCCGTCGTGGACTTCGTCGCGAAGCCACCGGTAGGTGTACTTGGCCAACTCCTGGGTGGCGATATCCTCATAGGAGAACTCGCTGCCCATAAACGAGCCGGACTTGTTCTGCGCGGCGATCCGCCGGACGCGACGCAGGGCCGGAAGGTAGAGCCACTGGTCGTCGTCGGATTCCTTGTGCGTGTGGGTCAGGAGGATCGTCCCCTTGACATCAGCGGGTGTGTCGAAGATGCACAGGCTCCTCGTGCCGTTGTTCTCGACTTCGAGCGTGCGGATGCGAAGTTCCCGCACGCTCGCCTGGCCCTGCTTGTTGCGGAGGACCATATGCAGATTCGCCGTGCTGTCGCCGTATCCACGGTCACGACGGTCTGCCTCGGTGGCAATAGCCAGACCGCGCTCCTCGGGCGACGGTTCGGCCGCCGCCAACCACGGCGCCGCCGAAAAGACCATCCATACAGCGACCCATGCACAAGCTTTGTATCTCATAGACAACCATCCTGCCGATTTCCATGCGATTTGCCGACAGCAGCCAGCTTATCACCTCTGCGATCGATTTTCAGCAAGAAACTGGGCAGCAGCAAGAAGTCCATCAGCAGAGCCAGTCCGATGACGATCGCGCACATCAGGCCCATCTCCGAACTCATCCGATAGCGGGACAGAGTCAGCAAGCTGAACCCCGCGACCAGCGCGACCGTCGTGACCCACATGGCGGTCCCCACCGTCTGAAAGGCGTATCGCACGGCCTGGGCCGGGCTCATCTCCTGCTCGCGCCGGGCCCGCTCGTATTTGCTTAGAAAATGGACGGTGTCGTCCACGACGATGCCGATGGTCATCGCGACGACGACCGACAAGGCCAGGCCCACCTGGCCGTTGATGAACCCCCAGACGCCGAACGCCATCGCCGGTGGCACGAGGTTGGGTACCAGGCTGATGAGGCCGAGCCGCAGGCTTCGCAGGGCCACCGTCATGATGATGGAGATCAAGAGAAGCGCCCCGAACGAACCCCTGAGCATGCTGCGGATGTTACGATGCGTGATATGCGCCCAGATCAGGGACAGTCCCGTGCCGGAGATGTGCATGTGCCGCGGGGCGTTGTCGCGAAGCCACTGTGCGGCCTTGCCGTCGATTTCGTGCAACTCCTTGGCGCAGAGGCTCTCGAATGTCACCATGAACCTGGATGTGTCGCGGTCGACGTCGATCTGGTGGCTCAAATCGTGCCCGAGTGGGAGCGACAGTTCGTAGAACAGCAGATACTGGGCTGCCAGTTCCCGGCTGTCGGGGATACGGTGATACGCCTCATCGCCGCCGTGCATATCTCGATTGAGCCGCTTCATCGTGTCGGAGAGGGTGCTGACGTGGATCACTTTGGGTTGCCGGCGGTACCATTGGGCGAACTCGTCGAGCGTGGCCAGGTAGTTCGGATCGGCGACGCCGCCGGACTCACCTGAGCTGAGAGGGTACTCGATGATATCCCAGCCTCCGAGGTTCTCGATGAGGAAGTCTGTAGCCCGGCGGAACGCAAAGGTCTTGTCGAAGTACGTCAGGAAGTTGTCGTTCAGTTCGATTCGGAATATCCCCAGGCTTGTGACGATGCCCAGCGCCAGCATCGATGCGAACAGGGCGGATGTTCTGCGGGTAACGAAGCGCGCCAGCTTGTCACAATGGATGCGGATATGGTTCTTCTGGTCGGGTCCTGCGGAACAGGGCAGAACCGCCATCAGGGCCGGCAGCAGCAGGATCGAGCAGAAGAACGCCGCCGTAACGCCGAGGCCAACCATGTTGCCCAGATCGCGGAAGGGAGGCGATTCGGAGAAGTTCAGACTGAGAAAACCGATGACGGTTGTGATGGTGGTCAGAAAGACGGCTTGCAGATTGATCTGCACGGCCTGTGTGATGGCCTTGCGTCGTGGCACACCTTCACGCATCAGGTGCAGCATTGTGCTGAGGATGTGTACACAGTCGGCCACCGCAAGCGTGAGAATCAGGCCGGGACCGCTGGCCGAGGCGGCGGTCAGAGGGATGCCCAGCCAGCCGGACAGGCCTAGGCCCGTGACCATCGACAGTGCGATGACGGCCAGGGCCGCGAGCACCCCGAAAAACGACCGCAGGGCCACCCCGATCACGATCGCCATCGTGACAAACATCGCCGGCGCCAGTGTGGCGAAGTCTCTCCTGCTGGCCTCCCCGAACGCCTGATCGATCATGACCGAGCCGGTGAGATAGAAATCGATCTGAGGGTATCGACTCCAGACGTCCTCCAGGATGTCCGTCGCGGCCTCTGCCACGAGCGGCGTCGCTTCCTGATGGTCGGTGGGCATGGCCAAGCCCACGAATACGCCGGCGACGTGGCCGGAAGGGGAGATCAGACGGTTGAGAATCGTCCGCTCCGACAGCGCCACCTTCCGGGCCTTCTCGATCTCGTCGTCCGACATCTCGGACGGATCGCTGACCAGGGCTTCGACGATCAGATCATCGCCTTCGCCTCGGGTGTAGTGGAAATTGGAGACCGAGTCGACGCGCAGCGAATAGGGCACCTGCCAGCCGGCGTCCGTCAGTTCACTGATGACGGTCAAGGTTTGCCGGGTGAAGACGTCGCCATCCTCTGGGGCGACGATGAACAGGACGTTCTGTTCCTTGCTGAACGTGTTTTCCAGGGCTTTGAGGGCCTGATACTGGGGGTTCTGCTCGCCGAAGAAGGCCCGCGTGTCATTGTTGACGTGAAGGTGCCGAATGCCCAGAGCGGCCAGACCGATCACCGGCATTGTCAGCAGAATGATCCACCAGCGGTGCCTGACTACCCAATCGCCGAGAAGGTCCTCGATTTGTGTCATGGTCCATCCCACTGTAGTCGGCGCTTGGCTGGGCTACAAGTCTTTTCGCCTGTGCGCGGCGGGGCGCATCGGATGGGTCTGCTCATCCGATGGTTGGCCAGAGCCCGTGGATGAAGGTGGCCAGCAAGGCGCCGAGAATGGGGCCGACGATGGGGACCCAGCTATACGCCCAGTCGCTGGCTCCCTTGTCTTTGATGGGCACCAACTGGTGGACCAGGCGCGGTCCGAGATCGCGAGCGGGGTTGATGGCGTAGCCGGTCGTGCCACCGAGCGACAGTCCGATCGCCATCACGACAAGGGCGACCGGGATGGCGCCGAGGCAGCCGAGGCCCACCTTGACCTGTTCCGTTCCGGACGTGAACGTCGGGCAGGCGGCGTACAACACAGCCAGGATCAGGATGAAGGTGCCTATGACCTCGCAGAGAACGTTTCGGATGGGGCTTCGAATCGCCGGGCCGGTGGCGAAGGTGGCGAGGATCGTACCTTGGTCGGTGGTGACGTCATAGTGGTCCTTGTAGAACAGCCAGACCAGCAATGCGCCGGCCGCACCGCCGAGGAACTGCGCGATGAGAAACATCACGACTTTCTCAGCCGCGAATTTCCCCGCCACGGCCAGACCGATCGTCACGGCGGGATTGATGTGGGCCCCGCTGAACTCGCCGCTGATCGCCACAGCCGTGAAGACGGCCAGTCCCCAGCCCACGGTGATCACAATCCAGCCGCTGTTGTGGCCTTTCGTTCCTTTGAGGCAGACGTTGGCCACCACGCCATCGCCCAACAGCACCAGAATCATCGTCCCAATAAATTCGGCCACAAACTCACTCATCAACGTGTCTCCCTTTGATCTGCGTCTGTGCCCGGGCGCGATCGCCCGGACGCGGTGGTCGCTATGCGTCCCAGTTGCGCACGCGGTCCACCGCCTTGTGCCAGCTCTTCAGAAGCTCGGCTCGTGTTTCCGGTGCCATGTGTGGCTCGAACTGGGCCCCCTTCTTCCAGATCGTGCGAATCTCAGCCAGGTCCTTCCAGTACCCGACGGCCAGCCCCGCAAAGAACGCCGCGCCCATGGCGGTGGTCTCCAGCGTCTCGGGCCGGATCACCGTCACGTCGGCCAGTCCCGCCTGAAACTCCATCAGTCGGTCATTGACCGACGCGCCACCGTCAACCCGAAGCTCGGCAATCGGGATGCCCGCGTCGTCGGCCATCGCGTCCAGCACGTCCCTGGTCTGAAACGCGATTGATTCCACGCAGGCCCGTGCGATGTGGGCGTTGGTCGTCCCCCGGGTGATGCCGAAGATCGCGCCCCGGGCATACTGATCCCAATAGGGGGCTCCCAGCCCAGCGAAGGCCGGGACCATATAGACGCCGCCGTTGTCCGCGACCGAGTTGGCGAGCGTCTCGACCTGCTCCGACCGAGTGATGCAGCCCAGGCCGTCGCGAAGCCACTGAACGACGGCGCCGGCGATGAAGATGCTCCCTTCCAGTGCGTATGTCACCTTACCGTCCAGCTTCCAGGCGATGGTCGTCAGCAGGTTGTTCCTGGAGCGTTTGGCTTTCTCACCCGTGTTCATCACGATAAAACAGCCGGTTCCATAGGTGTTCTTGATCATACCCTCTTCCGTGCACATTTGGCCGAACATGGCCGCCTGCTGGTCGCCGGCGATGCCGGCAATCGGGACGTTGGCGGCTGGAAACGTGGTCCCCGTCAAGCCGACCACTTCGCTGCAGCTCCTGACCTCCGGGAGCATCGAGGGCCGAACGTCGAACAGCCTGCAAAGCTCCTCGTCCCACTTCTGATCGTGGATGTTGAACAGCAGTGTCCGGCTGGCGTTGGTGATGTCCGTGCTGTGGGCGCGGCCGTTCGTCAGCTTCCAGATCAGCCACGAATCGACGGTGCCGAAGGCCAGTTCTCCCGCCTGGGCCTGCTGTCGAGCGCCGGCTACGTGATCGAGGATCCAGCGGACCTTGGTCGCGGAGAAATACGCGTCGATCACCAGCCCGGTCTTTCGTTGGATCATCTCGGCGTGTCCGGTGTTTCGCAACTCGTCGCAGAACGCCGACGTTCGGCGATCCTGCCAGACGATGGCATTGTGAATCGGCTCGCCCGTCGTGCGGTCCCAGACAATCGCGGTTTCGCGCTGATTGGTGATCCCGATTGCGGCGATCTGTTCGCCGTCGAGGTTCAGCTTGGCCATGGCCTCAGCGGCGACGCTGGCCTGGCTCGACCAGATCTCATTCGGATCGTGCTCGACCCAGCCGCTCTTGGGAAAGACCTGCTGGAATTCCTTCTGAGCGACCGAACAGACCTTGCCTTGCCGGTCGACAATCAACGCGCGGGAGCTGGTGGTGCCTTGATCGAGAGCCAGAATGTACTTCTTCTCAGCCATTGCGGATCCTTCATTTCCTGTCGATGAACTCAAATGGTGCGCAGTAGGTGGGCGGCGGCTTTGGTGCCCCGGCGGAAGCTGTCGAGGCTGAAGTGCTCGTTGGGGCCGTGGGGGCGGTCGCTGTCGAGCCCGAAGCCCATGAGCACGACGGGGCACTGCAACTGCTCGACGAAGGTGCTGACGACCGGAATGGACCCGCCGCAGCGGATGAAGGCGGGCTCGCGGCCGAAGCCTTTGCGCAGGGCCTCCTCAGCGGCGCGGATCACCGGGGTGTTCACGTCGAACAGCACCGGCGGGCTCATCATGGCAGAGTCCGGAATCTCCAGGCGGACGGTGTCCGGACAGACGGCACGGAGGTGCGCGAAGACCGCGTCGCGGACCCTGGCCGGGTCCTGGTGCGGCACGAGACGGATGCTGATCTTGGCCGTGGCACCGGCGGGGATGATCGTCTTGGACCGCTGGCCCTGATAGCCGCCGAAGATGCCGTTGACCTCGAACGTCGGACGGGCCCAGAGCCGCTCCAGCGTGCTATAGCCGGGCTCGCCGTGCAGGCGCGGCACGTCCAGCTCGCGGGCCAGGGCCCCGTCGTCGAACGCCAGCTTGCCGAAGCCCTCGCGCTCCCAGTCTTCCAGCGGCGCAACATCGTCGTAGAAATGTGGGACCAGGACCTTGCCCTCAGGCGAGACGCAGGCCGCCAGCATCTGGGCGACGACCATCGCCGGGTTGGCCACGGCGCCGCCGTAGGCGCCTGAATGGACGTCGCTGTTGGGCCCCTTGACGGTGAACTCGAACGCCAGGATGCCGCGCAGGCCGTTCGTGATGGCCGGGGTATCGGCGTCGTACATCGTGCTGTCCGAGACGATCACGGCGTCACACGCCAGCTCGGCCCGCGCCTGCTTGATGTAGCGGGGCAGGGCGTCCCCGCCGGACTCCTCCTCGCCTTCGATCAGGAAGACCACCTCGCAGGGAAGCTGGCCCTCAGTCGCCAGCAGGCTCTCGACGGCCTTGACATGTGCGAAGAGCTGGCCCTTGTCGTCCGTCGCGCCGCGGCCGTAGAGAATGCCGTCGCGGATCGTCGGCTCGAACGGCGGGGTCTTCCACTCGTCCAGCGGGTCTTCCGGCTGCACGTCGTAGTGCCCGTAGATGACCGCACGCCGGCCCGCCTTGCCCTTGGCGGCGGCGCGGACGATCGGCTGGCCGCCGACGTCGACGAGCTGTGCGTCGAGGTCCAGCTTGCGAAGATGCGCCACCAGCCACTCGGCGCAGGCCCGCGTATCGCCGTCATGGTCCCGCTGGGCGCTGACGGATGCAAACCGCATGAACTCCTTGAGTTCTTCGATGAATCGCGGCTGATTCTCTTCGATGTACGCCTCGACGCGGTCTGTCATCGGGTGTGATCCTTTCGTTCTCGTGTAGGATGGGCTTTGGCCCATCCTGTTTTGACCGTGGTCCGATAGAGCCAGCCTGTGACGATGGCCAGCAGTGCGACGCCGACGATGCCGCCGAACGGCATGGTGCGGCCGGTGAAGTGCCCGATGATCGGCAGATCGATCTCGAACTGTTTGAGCGCGACGATGGGAATGGCGACGAGGATGCCCATCAGCGCCTCGCCGGTGATCAGGCCGGAAGCCATGAGAAGACCGCGACGGTCCGACGCCTCCAGCTCCGCCATCTCCGTGCGGCGCAAAGCATGGTAGCGCTTGACCGCCAGACTGACGAGCCCGCCGAGGAAGATGGGCACCGACAACTGGAACGGCAGGTAGAACCCGATCGCCACCGCCAGCACAGGGGCTCGGAAGGGATAATTCCTGGATTGCAGATACAGATCCAGTGCAATGATTAGCACCGCCAGACCCATCCCGATGCCGAAATAGCCCCACGGCAGGCCGCCTTTGAAGACGCCCTCGGCCACCGAAGCCATCAGGCTGGCCTGCGGCGCTGCGAGGGCCTTCTCGCCGGCGCCTTCCATCCCTCGAAAGCCGTAGGCGTTGTGCAGGAGCATGAGTACCGGTCCGATGATCAGGGCCGCTGAGGCGGTACCGAGCATCTCCATGACCTGCTGCTTCCAGGGCGTGGTGCCGACGAGCCGGCCGCACTTGAGGTCCTGCATCACGTCGCCGGCGATGGCGGCCGCGCAGCAGACCACGGCGCCGATGACCACGGCGGCCACCGGCCCGCCCTCGGCCGCCCGACCCATCATCAGCACGAGCATCAGCGAGGAGACCAGCACCGTCGAGATGGTGACGCCGGAGATCGGGTTGTTCGACGAGCCCACCAGACCGGCCATGTAGCCGGCCACCGCCGCGAACAGAAAGCCGGTGACCAGCATGACGCAGGCCATCACCAGCGAGATGTGAATCTGCTGCACGAAGTACTGGTAAACGAAGCACAGCGGGACCACGGAGCCGACGATCATGAAGATGATCCATTGCATCGGCATATCCTTCTCCGTCCGGTCAATGTTGCCGGTGCCTTCTTTGATCTGCCGATAGGCCTTCAGGCCGCTGGTGACGCCGCTGACGAGGTTCTTGCGCATGTGGAAGATGGTCCACAGGCCTCCGACGAGCATGCCGCCGACGCCGATATAGCGGGTCTTGGCCGACCAGAGCTGCGAAGCGTAGTCCAAAGCGGGGATGGCCCGTCCGGCCAGATCGTGGTCGGCGCCGTAGACGGGCCACTCGCTCATGCCGGCGACGATGGGGATCGTCAGCAGCCAGTTGGCGGCGCCGCCGATGAAGATCAGCACCGCGATATTGAGGCCGACGATATAGCCGACGGACAGCAGGGCCGGACTGAGATTGGAGCCGAAATAGGCGATCGAGCCGCCCAGACGTGTCGCGCCCTGCATGACCTCGGGCCACAGACCGATGGCGTTGGCGCCGATCTTGAACAGCCCGCCGGCCAGAGCGGCCTTGACGATGTAGCCGATTCCCGACGCATCGGTGCGGCCGGTTTCCAGCACCTTGGCCGTCGCGACGCCCTCCGGGAACTTCAGGTCGCCCTCCACGATCAGCGAGCGACGCAGAGGAATCGTGAACAGCACGCCGAGCATGCCGCCGAAGCCGGCGATGATCGCGACCCAGACGTATTCGAATTTCTCCCAGCGTCCCATGAACAGCAAGGCCGGCAGGGTGAAGATCACCCCGGCGGCCAGCGATTCGCCCGCCGACGCGCAGGTGCCGATCAGATTGCACTCCTGGATTGTGCTGCGCCGGAAGAAGCTCATGATCCCCAGTGCGATCACCGCGGCGGGAATGGCGGCCGAGACGGTCATGCCGGCGAACAGCCCCAGGTAGGCGTTGGCGCCCGAAAGGACCACGCTCAGCAGCACGCCGAAGAAAAGGACCCTGGTTGTCAACTCCTGCGGTGCCTTGTTGGCGTCGTTCATCCGTGTCTCCTGAGAATCGAGTTGCAGACGGCTACTTGACGAACTGTTCGACGAAGTACCTGGCGCTGAGCGGCTCGCCCGTGGCGCGTTCGATCATGGTGTTCCAGTGATAGACGTTGCCGGCCTCGAAGACGTTCCTCCGGAGGAACCGGCCGGCCCTCTCCCTGCCGACGTAACTGATGTCACGATCGTCCCGGATCCTGAGCACCTTCGTGGCGAGGTGATGGTGCAGTTGCGAGGCGAGCAATTCACCGAGCATGTAGTTGTGGTAGTAGCAGGGGGCGATGGCGAAGTGAATCTTGGCGGCCCAGTCCGGCTCGTGACGCCTGGGCGGACGCTGGACGAGCTGGTACTTCTCGACGAGGTCCCACCACAGGGCGTTGAGATCTTGGTCCGGATTGGCGTAAAGCTGCTTCTCGAAGGCGTACATCACCATCGCCCACCGCGCGAAGATCAACTGCTTGAGCTGGGCGTATTTGTCGCTGACGGCGGCGATCTCGGCCGTCTGCGCGTCGGAGAGGTCTAGCATCGCCTGCATCCAGGCAGGGTTGCGGCTGAGCCGGCCGAAGAACATGGCGACCGCTTCGGTCGTGAACGCGTGCGCCGGCTCGCGCAGCAGGTAGGGCACGTCGGAATCCAGGTACAGATCGTAGACCCCGTGGCCCAGCTCGTGCAGCAACGTCTCCATCCAGGTCTCGTTGTTGACGAGGTTGCACAGGATGCGGACATCACCTTCGCGGTCGATGTTGATACAGAAGGCGTGCGGGTTCTTGCCTTCCTTCTCGTACAGATCGCTCCGCGCCAGGATCGAATCGACGCCCAGTCCGATGCCGGCGAAGAACGTCTCGGCCAATTCCAGGATGTCCCTGTCGGCGTAGAAGACGTCGAGGTCCAGGCTGTAGACCATCGGCGTCTCCTGGAAGAACGGGTCGTGATAGTCCCAGGGCATCATCTCTTTGACGCTGATGTAGTATCGGCTCGCCAGACTGCGGTCGAGATCGGCCTTGAGCCGGGCGAACGGTTCGTTGGTCAGCTCGTACAGCTCGTCGAAGAGCCGGTCCAGGTCGTTGACATCCTGCTCGCCCACCGTCAGGGCCAAAGTGTGGTAGTTGTCGAAGCCCAGCGTCCGGGCCGCCTCGTTGCGCAGTTTGACCAGCCGAATCAGGTCGGTCGATACCGCGCGCCCCACCTGCTTGCTTGCCTCCCACGCCTGACGACGCACGACGCGGTTGGTCTGGTCCTTGAGAATGCCCTTGATCTCGTTGTCGGTGACTGTCTCGCCGTCGAGGGTGGCCCGGAACGTACTGAAGTTCTTCTCGATCTCAGTGCTGAGTCTGACGATTCGCCCGAGTAGGTCCGGCTCAATCTGGTTGGCCAGGTAGGCCTGGTAAAGCACGTCGAGTTGCCGTGCCAGCAGCCGGTCGCGAACGCCGCCCGAGTCCCGCAGCGCCTTGAGGAAAGCGAAGCTGTCGGGGTTGCTGTAAATCCTGCGAACCTGCAGCGTCAGCTCGCCGGCCAGCTCGTAGGCGGCCGCATCGCCCGTGACGGCGGCGTTCCATGAGGCCAGCGCCGCCTCTTTTTGCAGTGGCTGGACCTTCGCGACGTGGTTGCTGACGAACAGATGCAAGTCTTGCTCCTTCTTATTCAACCCGCAGCCGCACAGGGCCACAGCAACCAACAGCAGCATCAACGTTCTACACGATCGTTCCATCGTTGCATCTCCGCATGGGCGAAGGCCCATCGTAGGTGATCTCGAATCTGCAATCGGCTATTATTGTCGGCCCGAGCGGTCGGGATACGCCGGTCTCTGAGGCCGCTTGGGTGGTTGCTTCTCCAGCAGTCGCAGCGCGACCGCAATGGCCGTTTCGAGTTGAGGGTCGCCGCCGGCCGCCATCGCATCCGGGACGTTCTCGACTTCGTAGTCCGGGTCCACGCCGTAGCCTTCGATGTTCCATTGGCCGTCGGTGTCGTAGATGCCGAAAGTCGGCACAGTGACCGAGCCACCGTCGATCGGCCGCGGGTTGCCGCTCATGCCGATCAGCCCGCCCCAGGTCCGCGTGCCGACGAGCGGCCCCAGGCCCGCCCTGCGGAAGTAGTGGGGGAAGGCGTCGCCGCCGGAGCCTGACCAGCCGTTGATGAGCATGACCTTCGGTCCGGCGTGGCTCAGGAAGGGCGTTTGCCAGTCGCGGTTGTCCCGGCGGGCCCAGTAGTTGTAGATCGGGCGGTTCAGGAGCTCGATGAAGCGGTCGGGGATCTGCCCGCCGCCGTTGAAACGCTCGTCGATGATCAACGCGTCCTTGGTCCACTGCCCTGTGAACTGGCGGACCAGTTCGTTCTGGCCGTTCTGGCCGGTGTCGGGGACGTAGATGTAGCCGACTCGACCCTGCGTGGCCGCCTCGACCTTCTCGCGGTTGTCCTGAATCCAGGCGAGGTTGCGAAGGCGAAACTCGCTGCCCATCGGCTCGACGAGGATATCGTTGGCGTCGTTGACGTCGGGCGTGCGGCCGATCGTCAATGTCACGGTCTGCCCGGCCAGGCCCTGGAAGGCGGCCCACGGGTCCTTCGACGTGTCCATCGGCCGGCCGTTGATCGCCAGCAGATAGTCGCCTTCGTTGACATCGACGCCCGGCGCCCGCAGCGGCGAGCGCGGCTCGGCGTTCCACTTGGCGCCCTCGTAGATCTTCGCGATGCGATAGGCGTTGTGCTCGGTGTCGAGCTCGAAGTTGCAGCCCAGCAGACCGACGTTCAGCCGGGGCGGCGACTCGATGTCACCCCCGGAGACGTAGGTGTGCGAGGCATTCAGCTCGGCGATCATCTCGCCGATGATGTAGTTGAGGTCTTCGCGACTGGCCAGGTAAGGCAGCAGAGCGCCGTAGCGCTGTTTCATCGCCTCCCAGTCCACCCCGTGCATGTTCGGATCGTAGAAGTAGTCCCGCTGAACGCGCCAGGCCTCGTGGAAGATCTGCCGCCACTCCTCGCGCGGGTCGATCCAGGCCTTGAGGTTGCCCGAGTCGATCTTGCCGTCGCCGACCTTTTTGCCGGCGGCCACGTCGATGATGCCGTAGGTCGAGCGGCTCCTGTAGAGGATCTTCTTGCCGTCGGCCGAGAGATCGTAGCTGTTGATGTTGTCGATAACGGTCTTCTCCTCGCGCTCCTTCAGATTGTAGTAGAGCAGCGTCCCGCCCGGCGTGCCCGCCCGGCGGGCCCCGGTCGGCATGAACCGTGCGAACAGCAGCTTGCCCTTGACCGACGCCAGAGCGCCGAAGTTGCCCGCCTGGATCGGCAGCACGACCACACGCTGCTCGAAGCCGTCGAAGTCGATCTTCACCGGCTCAGGAGCATCCTTCTTCTTGGTGTCTTTGTCCTTCTTGTCTTCCTTGGCCGGCTCTTTCGGCTCGTCGTCGCCTTGGCCCGGCTCGTTGGGGTCTTTGGGTTCGTTCGGGTCGGCCGCCTCGTCTGTCTTCTTGTCGTCGCCGTCGTCTTTCGGTTTGTCTTCGGCCTCGTCGTCCTTCTTGATCTCCTCCTCATCGCTGCGCGGCGCCAGCGGGCTGGGGGTGTCCTTGGCCAGCGTCACGGCGAACAACTGTGTCGAGTTCGGATAGATCCAGGTCCAGTCCATATCGCTGTAGACCGGCTGGAAGTGGCGGTTCGAGCGGAAGAACAGGTACTTGCCCTCGACGTCGAAGACGGGCGAGCCGTCGTCGTAGAAATCGCTGGTCACCTGGCGGACCGTCTGGTCGTTGACGTCGTAGATCATGATGTTGCCTTGGCGGTTGGCCCCATTCTTGGCATAGGCGAGCCAGCGGCTGTCGGGCGAAAAGGTGTAGGACGGCATCCGGCCCCATTCGTCCTTGTCCACGAAGGTCACGGCGCCGTCGTTGACGTCGGTGACAAACAGGCTGCCCGTCTTGTCGCTGAAGGCGATGAGTTTGCTGTCGGGCGACCAGAGGGGGCTGTACCGGAAGGCCTCGCCGCCTTCGGTGACCTGCCTGGGCCGGCCCTTGCCGTCGCTGGGGTGCAGGTACAGCTCGTATTCGCCCGTTGTATCGGCGAAATAGGCGATCCACTTGCCGTCGGGCGACCAGGCGGGATAGCGCTCGGCGACGCCCGAGGTGTTGCTCAGGTTGCGCACGCTGCCGTGCTTGGCGGGCACCGTGAACACCTCGCCGCGCGCCTCGAACAGGGCCCGCTGGCCCGTGGGCGACAGCGAAGCGTTCTGGATCAGGTTCGAGACGGTCTTCAGTTCGGTTCGCACGTGCGGCAGGTCGTCGGGCACGATCACCTCGATCGCCTGCGACTGCTCCGTCGCCAGATCGAGCAGATGGAGCCGGCCGGCGTTCTCGAAGACGATGGCGTCGGGCCCGAGGCTGGGCCACTTGACGTCGTATTCGTCGAAGTCGGTCACCTGCCGGAACCGCTTGCTCCGCAGCGAGTAGGCCCAGATATTCAGCTTCTGGTTGGCGGCGCGGTCGGAGAGGAAGTAGATCGTGTCCCCATGCCACATTGGCACCGCGTCCGTGCCGGCGAAATCGGTGAGCTTCTCGGCGCTGTTGTTGAGGAAATCGTACAGCCACAGGTCGCTGGCCATGCCGCCGCGATAGCGCTTCCACGTGCGGAACTCGCGTGAGACGAACTGATAGACGATCTGGCTGCCGTCGGGGCTGAACGAGCCCAGTTCGGCATAGGGCATGGGCAGCACTTGGGGCAGGCCGCCGTCGATCGACTGTCGGAAGAAGCGATTGAAGCGGCCCGAGGGACTGACCATCCCCGAGCGATAGAGTACGTGCTTGCCGTCGGGATACCACTCGACCATCAGGTCGGCGGCCGAATGGTGCGTCAGCCGGCGGGGCTGGCCGCCCTGAGCGCCGACCACGTAGACGTCGGTGTTGCCGTCGTAGTTGCCGCTGAAGGCGATCAACCGGCCGTCGGGCGAGAACTTGGGGAACATCTCGTTGCCCTTGGGCGAGCTGAGCCGCCGGGCGGTACCGCCTTCTCTGGGCACGGTCCACAGATCGCCCGCATAAGAGAAGACGATCAACTCGGCGCTGACGTCAGGAAAACGCAGCATGCGGGCATCGGGCATGTGGGTCAGCTCGTCCAGGCCGGCTGCGACGCCCCCCAGCGACAACAACAGAATCAAAGCCAATGCGGTCATGGTTTTCATCAGTTTGCCCTTTCCCCTCGACACATCATTTTGGCGTTCGTTCGTAGTGTGCCCGTCAGGGCATACCTCCTATAGAGACAGTAACGCCTTACGGCGTCACTACAAACCGGGACGCCCATCGTACCCGCCGGCCCGGCCTGAATCAAGGCCGCCGCCAAATGATCTGTCCGGCTCGCCTGGATCGGCGAGACGATTTCTTCTTTGATGCCGGGGACGCCGGCCTGTACCATGACCGCCGGATTGTGCCCGGCAGGATGGGCTCTGAGCCCATCCTGCGCCGGCGAGCGGGGACGCTCGCCCCACGTGAAAAAAGGCGATGAACCGAGGAACCTTATGGCCAAACGTGAGTATCTGACCGCCCCGTTGCCGTCGGCGAAGATGCCCGCCGGCATCCCGTACATCCTGACCAACGAGGCGGCCGAGCGATTCGCCTTCTACGGCATGAGCTCCATCCTGGTCGTGTTCATGACGAAGTATCTGATGGGAAGCGACGGCGTCCTGTCCGTTATGGGCGACGAGCAGGCCAAGAAATGGTTCCACCTGTTCACCGCCGCCGTCTACTTCACGCCGTTGCTCGGCGCGTTGCTCAGCGATGTCTGGCTGGGCAAGTATCGTACGATCGTGATCTTCTCCATCGTGTACTGCGTGGGCTTTGCGGCGATGGCGTGGGACCACACGCGGGTCGGTCTGGGCCTGGGCCTCGTGCTGATCGCGCTGGGCTCCGGCGTCATCAAGCCGTGCGTCTCGGCCAACGTGGGCGACCAGTTCGGCCAGAGCAACAAGCACCTGATCTCGAAGATGTATAGCTGGTTTTACTTCTCCATCAATCTGGGCGCCTGCATCTCGATGCTGGCTTGTCCCTGGCTGCTGAACAGGTACGGCCCGGGCGTCGGGTTCGGCGTCCCGACGGCCCTGATGGTGTTCGCGACCGTGGCATTCGTGGCCGGAAAATGGAAATACGTCCACATCCCCCCGGCCGGCGAGAGAATCGTCCGCGAGGTGCTCCAGAAAGAGACGCTGAAGATCCTGGCCCGTCTGTGTGTGATCTTCGTGTTCGTCTCCATGTTCTTCGCGTTGTTCTATCAGTCGCAATCGGCCTGGGTGCTGCAAGCCGAGAAGATGAATCTCCGCTGGCTGGGCATCAACTGGCTGCCCGCACAGGTTCAGTTCGTCAACTCGTTCTACATCATCCTGATGATCCCGCTGTTCAGCTACGCGATCTATCCGGCTCTGAATCGCGTGTTCCCGCTGACGCCGCTGCGCAAGATCGGGATCGGTATGTTCGTCACCGCGCTGTGCTTCGTCGTGCCGGCGTGGGTCGAGATCGAGATCGCCAAAGGCGCCAGTCCGAGCATCGGCTGGCAGTTCTTCGCCTACGTGCTCCTGACGGCCGGCGAGATCCTCGCTTCCATTCCTGTCCTGGAGTTCGCTTACACCCAGGCGCCGAAGAAGCTCAAGACCTTCGTGATGAGCCTGTATCTGCTGGCGATCTCGCTGGGCAACGTCTTCTCGGCCCTGGTGAACCATTTCATTCAGAATGCCGATGGTTCGAGCAAGCTGCCCGGTGCCAGCTACTACTGGTTCTTCGCCGGGGCGATGCTGGTGACTCTGGTGCTGTACATCCCCGTCGCCATGCTCTATCCGGTCAAGGAATACATTCAGGACGAGAAGGCGTAATTCCCTCCTGTCCCGTGTCGTCAGTGGTAGGATGGGCTTCAACCCATGCGGCTGATACTCGTTCTCTTGGGAGGTGATCGTGACCGGACGAACGATGGGATCTGTTGTTGCGTTGTTGTTCGTTGCTTCGTTCTATCGTGACGTGGCCGGGTCCATTCGGGCCGGCGCCGGTCGCGTCGATATCACGCCGCCGGTCGGTGTGTGGCTGTCGGGCTACGCGGCTCGCGACAAGCCGAGCGACGGCGTGCTCGACGAGCTGTGCGCCCGGGCGCTGGTCGTCGGAGACGGCAGCAACACGGTCGCCCTCGTGGCGGTCGATCTGCTGTGGGTCCCGCTGTATCTGACGAACCAGATTCGCGACATGGTGACCAGCCGGACGGGCATCCCCGGCTCGAACGTGATGATCTGCGCCAGCCATACGCACTTCGGCCCGAGGATCTACCGCCGGACGAAGCTCGGCCCCGACGCCGAGGACAACCGCGTCGACAACGCCTACGTGCAGGTGCTCGCCAGGAAGATCGCCGACGCCGTCTACCTCGCCCACAACGACCTACGCGAGGCCCGGCTGGGTTCCGGCCAGGCCGAACTGGCCGAGGTCACGTACCACCGCCGCCCGAAGAACGCCGATGGGTCCGTCACGATGGCCTTCAGCCTGCCCGATGAGGTCCTCGCGACGCGACAGATTGTCCGCGAGCCGGACGGCGCGACGCGCGTGACGTTCCGCTATCCTGATGGCCAGCCCCAACGGACATTCGGCCCCATCGATCCGCAGGTCTGGACGCTCCGCGTCGAGGACGCCGAGGGCAAGTTGCTCGCCTCGATGGTCAACTTCGCCTGCCACGCGGTCAGCGGCAGCGCCGATCCCAACGGCTTCTACTCGATCTCGGGCGACTATCCGGGCGAGACGGCCCGGGTGGTCGAGCGGATCGAGGGCGGTGTGTGCCTGTTCACGTCGGGGGCCGCCGGGGACATCGTCCCGCTGCGGCGGGGCCTCGAACCGCGCCGTCAGATCGGCCGCGCCGTAGCCGGGGCGGCGGTGCGCGGGCTCCAGTTCGTGCCGATATCGGATACGATCACGGTCGAGGCCCGGACGATGGCCGTCGAGCTATCCCTCAAGGAAGAACCGGCCGGCAATCGCATCGTCGAAACCGACGCAGACCAAGGACTGCTCACGACGGAAATCCAACTCCTGCGGCTCGGCGATGTCTACCTGCTTGGCCTGCCGGGCGAGATCCTCGTCGAGATCGGCCTGGAGATCAAGAGACGTTCGCCCGTCGAGCGGCTGATTGTCGCATCGCTGAGCAACGACGTCATCGGCTACGTCTGCCACGCCGACGCCTACGACGAAGGTGGCTACGAGCCGGTCGCCGGGAGCAACCTCGCCAAAGGCGCAGGCGAGCTTCTCATCGAGCGCGCCCTCGAACTGATTGACGCGATGCAGCCGCAGGCCAAAGCCGGCCGATAGCTCCGCGTACGGTGATCCGCGAATGACCTCGGATCGCGGAGCAGCGCCATTGGCTCGAATCCGCAATCCGAAATCACCAACCCGCAATCCAGATGGCCCGCCGGTAGCTCAGCTCACCGCGATCGGCTTGCTCGATTCCCACAGGCCGTGGATGTTGCAGTAGGCCAGTGCGTGCAGTACGCCCGGCTTGGCGATCTTCAGGGTCGCCGTCGCCTCGTGGTGTGTGTATACCGGCCCCTGGTTCGGTCCTTCGGCCGATTCGCCGTGCGCGTTGAACTCGATGTGGGCGACCTCGTGGGCGAACTTGCCGCCCTCATCGTGGTAGTACAGGGTAATCCAGCGAATGTGATGCTCGGTCGTGTTCGGGTGGGCTACTTCCTTGCCCAGCGTGACCTTCGCCTGGAAGATGTCATTGGCCTTGACCGATTCCGGGCACTCGATCACGGGCACGTGCTTTTCCTTTTTCCAGTCTGCCTTCTGGATGTGTTCGCTAAGGTTCCCCATCGCTTGGTACTCCTTTGCCTGAGTTTCTGTTTCCATGCACCTTGCACAAGGCCATACGGCACACTGTACGCCCGCATACCCCTTGGAGTTTGGTATTTTTCCCAAGCACTTGGACAGGATCTCGCAGTTCCGTGCCCGTGTCGGCCTTGCGTCAGCTTCGCCAGGGGCGGGGGCGGTTTTGGACGGTGGCGAGGGTTTCGTTGGCGATCATCACGTCTTCGGCGATCTCGAAATCGAACATGCCGGCCAGGCAGTGGTCGGCGCCGTTCTCGAAGACGTACTTGAAGGCATCGCGCGGCGGGATCGCTCCGGCGGCCATCACCTTGAACGCGATCCACGGCTTGGTGACGTTCTTCATCACCTCGATCGTCTGGGCCGGGTCCTTGCACCAGTAGCCGGGAACCTCGCTGTGGGCGTTCTTCAGCTCGTGCGGCTTGGGGGCGCTCGGATAGTTGTGATGGTGGAATGTCTTGATATAGAAGTCGGCGCCAATGTTGTGCTTCTCGCACTGGACGATCACGTTCAGGTCGTGCCCGCCGACGCCCGAGGGCACGCCGAGGTCCTTGGCGATCTCGACGGCCTTGCGGACCAGGTCCATCCGGCCCTGGGCGCAGAGCGGGTCGGAGCGCACGCCCCAGAGGTAGATGGCGTCGGTGCCGTTATCGACCAGCTCCCTGGTCATCTCGGCGTAGGCCTTCATGTCGTCGGCGATCTCGGCGATGGGGCAGATGATCCATTTCATCTTGCCGCCGTGCCGCTGGCGGTATCGCTTGAGCATCTCGACGATGCCGGGCGGGTTGTGGATCGACAGCGTGTCGATGCCGTGGGCCTCGGCCAGGGCCATCGTCTCGTGGATCTTCTCCTCGGTGTTGTAATGGGCGCACAGATTGTAGACATACCGCAGGTCGCGACTGTGCGTGTAGTGCGTCAGGAGATTGCCGCCCAACAGAATCCGGCTGACTTCCAGGTCGCCGATCTTGCCCTTGGGCAGCGTGGCCTTCGACCCCGGCTCGACCCGAACGGCCGATGCGCCGGCGGCGGCGCCGCTGGTCGCACTCAACGCCATCGCCCCGCCGGCCGAAGCGGCCAGCGACTGCTTCATGAAACTGCGACGATTCAGATCCGATGCCATCGTTCTCGTCCTCCTTTTTGGAACCCTTCACGCTTGCTTTTCAGTCCAGGCGGCCGGCGGACCAGCGGATCGCGCGGACGACGATCTCGCGGAAGGTCGGGTTGGCGTAGGCCTTCGAGTCGTGGCCGCCCTGAAAGAAGCAGACGCGGGCTTTGCCATAGTTCGGCCGCACCCAGCCGATGGTCTTGTCGCTGGTCGGCTCATCCGTCGTCAGCAGCACGTGGTTGTCCTTGGCGAACCATACGCCTTTGTAGCTCTCATCGTGAATGTCGAAATCCTCCAACCCGCGCGTGATCGGGTGAGTGCGGTCGGCGACCTGGACGGTCAGGTCCACATCGTGCTTGTAGGTGGCCGTCTTGAAGGCGACCCCGTCGAGCGTCTGGTCCTTGAGCGGATACTTGGCCCCGATGATCTTGCGGTACTCGTCCCAGTCGGGGAAGGCGCCCTGGGCGTGGTGCAGCGCCACGAGGCCGACGCCCTTGTCCCGCAGCAGCGTCTTGAAGTTCTCCTGCCGCGCAGGTGAGATGTTCGCGGTCATATTGTAGAGGACGATGACGTCGTAATCCCAGCCGGCGATGTCTTCGAACAGCTCGCTGTGGTCCTTCTGAGCGGCCTCGACATACGTGATGTCGTCATAGCCCTGAAACAGCTTGAAGAACGGGCCATGCTCGAAGTCATGCCCGCCCGTGACGACCACGACCTTGATCGGGTCCAGAGGCTTGACCATGATGTCTTTGTAGTAGATCACGCTGTCGGGGTCATGGCCCTGGAGGGCGAACGTGCCGCTGGAGAGCTTGCGGCCGGGCATGTTGGGATAGCCCTGCTCGGCGACGTGGTCGGGCTCGGTGTACTTGACCATCCTCTCGCCATTGACGCGGACCTCGATCGTCTTGCCCTTGACGATGACGTGCTGGGTGAACCACTCGTTGTCCTTGACCGGGGAGCGGCGCACGTCGGCGACGGCATAGAGCCCGCCGGTCTTCCGCCAGTCGCTGTGGGTGTTGTTGACCTGCACCTCGTAGCCCTTGTCGGGCCAGCCGGTCTCCTGGTATTCGGTGTGAAAATAGATGCCCGAATTGGCCTTCGGCCGAGTCATCACGTCGGCCATGAACTCGAAGTCCTTGAAGTTGGCGTTATTGACCGAGCCGACATAGAAGAGATGGCTGCGGGGCCCGTCGACCACGATCTGACCGTCTTTGACGCTGAAGGTGTCCTTGTTCTCGCTGGCCCGCCAGCCGTCGAGCGTCTTGTTGTCGAACAGCGGGATCCAGCCGGGCTGATCGGGCAGGGGGCGGACCTGGATGTTGGCGAAATAGACGAGGCTGTCCGGGTCGTGGCCCTGGATAGCGAAAGTGCCCCTGTCGATCCGGCGGCCGCCCTGGTCCCAGCCGCGCGGCTGCACCCAGTCTACTGTGGTCTTGCCGTCGATCTGAACGACGACCCGGTACCCTTCGACGCGGATATAGCAGTGGTACCACTGGCCGTCCTTCGAGGGCGCATCGTCCATGACATCCTGGACGCCGTACAGGCCGCCGGTCTTCCTGCGGTCGCTGTGGGTCGTGTTGACCTGCACCTCGTAGCCCTTGCCGGGCCAGCCGGTCTGTTGGTATTCGGTGTGGAAGTAGATGCCAGAATTGGCCTTGGGCATGGTCATCACGTCGGCGCGGAACTCGAAGTTCTTGAAACTCGCGTTCTCGACCGGTCCGACGTAGAACAGGTGGCTGCGCCGGCCATAGACGACGAGCTTGCCGTCCTCGACGCGGAAGCTGCCCTCGTTCTCGCTGGCCTTCCAGCCGTCCAGGTTCTCGCCGTTGAACAGAGTGATCCATCCACCGTCATCGGCGACGGCGCTGGATACCGTGATCAAGCAGCAGGTCAGCAATCCGAGTGTGGTCTTCTTCAGCATGTTACAAATCTCCTCAAAGTCTTGTGGATCGGTTTCAGAGCCGCCAAGGGCTGCGCATGGCCCGCGTGAGGTAGCGATTGGCCGCATCGTTGCCGACGAATCGCTCCTTCGTGGGGTCCCAGCGCAGCTTCTGTTCGAGGCGGATGGCAATGTCGCTGATGTGGCAGAGGATATCGGCCTGGACGGCGTCGTCGATCGGGCAGATCGTGTCCTTGCGCGTCTTGACGCAGTCGAGCAGGTTCCGGGCGTGGTTGCCGCTCTCGTATAGGCGGATGTCGTTCGGGCCCCACTGGACGTCGAGCAGCTCTTTGGGATGGGCGTTGATGCCGGAGCGATCGACGTGGACCCAGCCTTCGGTGCCTTCAAAGGCGGTGCCGTGGTCGCTGGTCCGTCCGTATCGCGTCTTCCATGCGTCGGGATAGGGGTTGCCGAAATAGTTCATGCGGACCCCGCTGTCGTACATGCAGGTGATGTCCCAATTCATCGCGGTGTTGCAAACGCCCTCCGGATCGGGCCAGACGCCTTTGCCCTCGATCTCAAGGCCGCAGGCGACTTTGTCCCCACCGCCCCAGAGCGCGATATCGAGCGGGTGAACCCCCCAGCCGGCGATGAAGCCCAAGGCGTAGTCCGAGATGAACCACCACCATTGGTTGGACACGCGGTCCGGCGTGTGCGGCGTGTAGGGGGCCGGGCCGAGCCACATGTCGTAATCGATCCAGTCCGGCGCCGGCGTCGGTTGGCGCGAGCCGCCCGACGAGCTGCCCGCACACCAGACGTTGATCTCGCGCAGCTTGCCGATCCGTTCGTTGAGCGCCAGTTCGCAGGCGAAGCGGAAGTTCCGCTCCGAACGCTGCTGCGTGCCGAACTGGAAGATCGTGCCATACCGGTGGCACGCCTGTCGCAGCGCCTGGTCCTCGGCCAGGCTCAGGCCCATCGGTTTTTCGAGGTAGATGTCCTTGCCCGCACGGGCTGCTTCGAGCGCGACCAGGACGTGCCAGTGGTCGGTCGGGGCCGCGAGGATCACGTCGATGTCGTTGCGGGCGATGATCTCGCGAAAGTCGGTGTAGACGGCGCAGTCGTCGTTGCCGTAATGGGCGTTGACGATGGTCGAGACCTCGTCGCGGCGGGGTTTCTTGAGGTCGCAGATCGTCACCACGCGGCAGTCGTTCTGCGAGAGGAAGTTCCGCATGACATACGTCCCCTGCGGCCCGACGCCCACGCAGCCGAGCGTGATGCGCTCGCTGGCCGCGACCGCACCGGCCCGGCCCAGCGCCGCAGAGGGGACGACATACGGAAACCCGATGGCCCCCAGGGTCAGCCCCGTTGCGCTCTGGATGAAGCCTCGTCGTGAGATGTTCCTATGGCGGACCATGCGGTTCTCCTCACACACTCGATATCGGCCAAATGCAGACATCAAAGAGCAAAATTCAAAATGGCGGAATCCGCCTTCGGCGGATGACTTCCACATTTTTGCATTTTGCTGTTTGATCTTTGCCCTTCGAGGCATGCCGTCAGTGTAAGGCGCTGGTCGCACCGAGTCAAACCGAAAGCCGCCCAGTGTAGGATGGGCTTCAGCCCATCCTTGTATATTGGTCCGTGGATAGTTTATGGTCTCTTGCTGTGGCAGG
>CAZSXM010000004.1:0-73705 GCA_964610435.1 uncultured Pirellulales bacterium
AGAACCGCCCCATGGCCGCCTAGAATCTACCTACAAACGTGCAGTGCACCCGACCTGTCGGGGCGTCGGCCGGCAGCGGGGCGCCAACGACCTGCCCAGCACAGGAATCCACCCCTTACGTCAAAACAAGTCCGAGGCATTGAATCACCCGTTTGCGGCCTGTGGCCGCATCCGCCGCGGCACAGACGCATCGGCCCCGTTCGATATTCGCCACTTCTGCACGGCCGCATCAAGCGCCATGCCATCGAATGGCGTCGGCGCTCACAAAAACTCACTTCCCAATGGACATTGGGACCGACTCAGTGGTAAGCTAATCGCCGTTCAACGACACGCTGGACAACCGGTATTTGGATGGAGAACCCTATGATCGAAAACATCAAGAGACTCGAAGCCTGGTTCGTCACGGGCAGCCAACACCTCTATGGTCCCGATGCCCTCGAACAGGTCGCGCAAGACTCCAAAGAGATCGCACAAGCCCTCTCGCGAGCGAAGCAGGTGCCGGTGAAGGTGGTTGTCAAGCCGGTCCTGACGACGCCGGAAGCGATCTACGACCTCTGCATGAAGGCCAACACAGCGGCCAACTGCATCGGCCTGATCACATGGATGCACACCTTCTCGCCGGCGAAGATGTGGATCGCCGGGCTCAAGGCCCTGACCAAGCCGTTTGTCCATCTGCACACGCAGTACAACCGGGACATCCCCTGGACCGAAATCGACATGGACTTCATGAACCTCAACCAGAGCGCCCATGGGGGTCGGGAGTTCGGGTTCATCTGCACGCGGTTGCGGCGCAATCGCAAGGTCATCGTCGGCCACTGGAAGGAGCCGGAGGTCCAGGCCGAACTGGGCGTGTGGGCCCGCGCCGCCTGTGCCTGGCACGACACCCAAGGGGCCAAGGTCGTTCGCTTCGGCGACAACATGCGCGAAGTTGCAGTCACCGAGGGCGACAAAGTCGAGGCCCAGAAGCAGCTTGGCTATTCGGTGTACGGCTACGGCGTCGGCGACCTCGTCGCGCGAGTGAACAAGGTCACGGACAAAGAGATCGACAAACTCACGGGTGAATACGAGGCAACCTATGAACTGACCAGGCCGATCAGCAAGGACGGCAAGCTGCGAGAAGCACTGCGGGAAGCGGCCCGGATCGAGTTGGGGATGCGGGCATTCCTGGAGGAAGGCAACTTCAAGGCGTTCACCACGAATTTCGAGGACCTGCACGGCCTGAAGCAACTGCCCGGTCTGGCGGTCCAACGGCTGATGGCCGACGGCTACGGTTTCGGCGCCGAAGGCGACTGGAAGACGGCCGCTCTGGTCCGTGCGATGAAGGTCATGGCCGCCGGTCTGCCGGGCGGCACCAGCTTCATGGAAGACTACACCTACCACCTCGACCCGGCCGGTCCGAAAGTCCTCGGCGCGCACATGCTCGAAGTCTGTGCCTCCATCGCCGAAAGCAAGCCCTCGCTGGAGGTCCATCCGCTGGGCATCGGCGGCAAGGCCGATCCGTGCCGTCTCGTGTTCAACGTCCCGACGGGGGCGGGCCTTAACGCCTCACTGGTCGATATGGGCAATCGTTTCCGCATGATCGTCAACGAGGTGGACGTGGTGGCGCCGGATGCAGCGCTGCCCAAGCTGCCCGTCGCCCGGGTGGTCTGGGTGCCGAGGCCCAGCCTCAAGATCGGTGCCGCCGCCTGGATCCTCGCCGGAGGCGCCCACCACACCGGGTTCACCATGGCGCTGACCAGCGAGCACATGCAGGACTTCACCGAGATGGCGGGCATCGAGTACGTCCAGATCGACGCCCAGACGAAGATCTACGATTTCAAGCAGGAACTCCGCTGGAACGAGATGTACTACATGCTCGCCAAGGGCCTGTAGCAGTGCCATGGCGCTACACCCCACAGACACGACAGGGTGGGCCTCGACGGCTCACCCTTCTTCTTTCGCGACCGCCGTCGTGTGCCGGAAGCGACGCATCCGAACGATGTCGCAAGCACTGCAGGCATTCAGCCCGCAAATTGACCGGAACCCGGACCGGGTGAACCGCGTAACGAGTTCTGATGCACGCGCATACACGCAAGGCACTGAATGCTGGATACTCAAGGAGCGACCCACATGGCAGAAACAATCAGGATTCTTGGATTCGCAGGCAGTCTGAGGAAGGGCTCATACAATAAGGCCCTGTTGCGGGCCGCTGTCGAGCTGGCGCCCAAGGGATCGGAGGTGCAGATCTTCGATATCGAGGGGATTCCACCATTCAGCGAGGACCTCGAGAGCGAGCCGGCCGCCAAGGTCAAGGACTTCAAGGCGGCGATCGAGGCCGCCGACGCCCTGCTGATCGCCACACCCGAATACAACTACTCCATGCCTGGCGTGCTCAAAAACGCCATCGACTGGGCCTCACGCCCCTATGGCGACAATTCCTTCACCGGCAAGCCCGTCGCAATCATGGGCGCTTCCATCGGGACATTGGGGACGGCGCGAGCCCAATACCATCTGCGTCAGTGTTGCGTCTTTGTGAACATGTATCCTCTGAACCAACCGGAAGTCATGGTGGCCATGGCCCAGAACAAGATCGACCCGGCCGGTCGCGTGATCGATGAGGAAACCCGAAAGAGAATCGCCGAATTGGTGGCGGCGCTGGCGGCCTGGATGCGGCAATTGCGGTGATCTGCACACCAATCGCAGGGCAGGAGAAGGCCCGTAGAGCCATCCGGCATCGCCCCGGTAACCGTACTCCCTGTTTCTCGTTCGAAATGGTTGCAGGTATCGACCCAGGTTGACCTCGCTGGAAGATTCCGGTACGATTCGGGCAGATGGGATGCCGACCCCGGTAACCATCGGGATCGGGAGAATGGGGTCCACGAGAAGGGGAAACGCCATGTGGTTCAGGATCTTCATGATCGTTGGAGTCATCGTTGTGGCCGGTGGGTGGATCGCCTATGGCATTTATGACTACAAGATGCGACAGGAGGAGAAGAAGCAGCCCAAGCCGCGCTCCGAGAAACTCCAAAAGACACAGAGCGAGGTTTCCGACTGGGCCAAACAAATGGCTGCCTTCAAGAAGCCCGTGGCCAAGCGGCAGGCCCGAGGCGACCAGGACGACGAGGCATAGACACCGAGGCCCTTGTTTTTGGAGTGTACGATGACCGGTCATTTTCTGACGGAGGACTTTCTGCTTCAAACCGAGACGGCCCGGCGTCTTTACCACGACCATGCGGCCAAGATGCCGATCTACGATTATCATTGCCACTTGCCGGTGCAAAAAATCGCATCGGATCACCAATTTGAGAACCTGACCCAGGCGTGGCTGCATGGCGACCACTATAAGTGGCGGGCGATGCGGACCAACGGCATCGCCGAGAAGTACATCACCGGGGATGCGGGTGACTATGAGAAGTTCGAGAAATGGGCGGCCACGGTGCCCTACTGTATCGGCAACCCGCTCTACCACTGGACCCACCTGGAGCTGCGCAAGCCGTTCGGGATCACAGGCAAGCTGCTGAACCCTCAGACCGCCAAGGAGATCTACCATGTGTGCAGCGAGATGCTGCGCACCGCCGAGTTCAGCGTTCGGAACATCCTGCGGAAGATGAATGTCAAGCTGGTCTGCACGACCGACGGACCGCTTGATTCTCTCGAACACCATCGTCAGATTCGGGAGGATGGCTTCGAAATCAAAGTGTATCCCGCCTGGCGGCCCGATCCGGCGATGGCGGTGGAAGACCTCGCGTTGCTGAACGCCTTCATCGACAAGCTGGGCGCTCTGTGTGACATGGAGATTGTCAGCTTCGATGACTACCTCGATGCACTGGTCCAGCGTCACAGCTATTTCCACGAGCAGGGCTGCCGACTGTCCGATCACGGCCTGGAGACCGCCTATGCGGAGGACTACACCGAGAAGGAAGTGCGGACCCTCTTCGGCAAGATTCGGGCGGGCAAGGAGCTGACAACGCATGAGAGGCTCCAGTTCCGCTCGGCGATGATGGTCGAGTTCGGCCTGATGGACGCAGATCGCGGTTGGGTCCGGCAACTCCACCTCGGGGCGTTACGAAACAACTGCACGCGTCTGTACAACCAACTTGGGCCGGATATCGGCTGCGATTCCATCGGCGATTTCGAGATCGCCAGGCCCCTGGCCAGATTCCTGGACAGCTTGGACCGGCAAGGCAGACTGCCCAAGACGATCCTCTACAACCTCAACCCGCGCGACAACGCCCTGCTGGCGACGATGATCGGCAACTTCCAGGACGGATCGACGCCCGGCAAAATGCAGTGGGGTTCGGGCTGGTGGTTCCTCGACCAGAAGGACGGAATGGAGGCCCAGATGCGAACGCTGGCCAACATGGGCCTGCTGAGCCGCTTTGTCGGGATGCTGACCGATTCGAGGAGCTTCCTGTCCTATCCACGGCACGAGTATTTCCGGCGGACGCTCTGCAACCTGCTCGGCAATGACGTCGAGGCCGGCCTGATCCCCAGGGACATGGCCCTGCTCGGCAAGGTGGTCGAGGACATCTGTTACCACAACGCCCGGGCCTACTTCCCCATGGAATCTCAGCCCTGAAGCACGATTTTCCTTGCAGTGCCGCCCGGCAGAAGGTAGAGTACGGGCGAAGTTGCCTGGAATGTGTATCGGCTTCCAGCTTCGGCCCGTGGTCGACCCCGGCTTGCCGGAAGCGGAGCGATTCGGCGCAACTTCTTGCCCTGATTGAGTTTGGGTCGGTGCCCGAGTGGCTAAAGGGAACGGGCTGTAAACCCGTTGGCGTGAGCCTACGCTGGTTCGAATCCAGCCCGGCCCATCCCCGTGTTTTGTAGGGCTCCGTGTGCGCTCGCACACACCGGCAAATCCATTTCGCTCATATCCGGAAAAAGAGGACGAGTATCTCGGCCCACCCCCAAGTGTCACGCGAGAACCCGCTCCGAATCCCGCCGCGCATCGGGACCGAATGGAACGCACGATCCACATAAAGAGTTCATCTTGGCCGTGGTATGAAGTATACTGTCGGACCACCGGGACGTGGCCGACGTCGGCAGCTTCCAACCGGACGAACATGGCAGATGGTGGGTCTTTGAGCGTAACGAAAGAGAAGGTGGGGAGCGACGCATGCCTTGCCTTGGCCGGGCAATGGAAGACCCGCAATGTACAGGCAAGGAGCCGATTATGAGAACATGGTGTGTTTTGGTCCTGATCTTCGCGGCATCCGGTTGGATGGCGGGCTGTCGCAGCGCCGAACGGAAGTCCCTCGTGCTGACCTATGAGAACCCGCTCTGGTCGGGCTATCTGGCCGACCCGTTCGTGCTCAAGGTCGGCGACTATTATTATGCCTACGGAACGGGTGGGGCCCCCGACGGTCGGGAGTTTCCCATTCTGCGGTCTCGCAACTTCACCGATTGGGAATTTGTCGGCGGCGCTTTGGCTCGCCTGGAGGAGCCGAAGCTCAAGGACTATTGGGCGCCTGAGGTGGCCGAGCGGGACGGCAAGTTCTATCTGTACTACGCTGGTGATATGAAGATGCGCGTGGCGGTGGCGGACGATCCGGCCGGACCGTTCCGCGACAGCGGCCGGTGGATGTTCCCCGATCTGCCGTTCAGCATCGATGGCCACGCCTTCCGCGACCCGCAGAGCGGCCAGTGGTATTTCTATTTCGCCAAGGACTTCTTCGACCAGCGGCCGGGCACGGCTCTGGCGATGGTCCGGCTGGCAGATGACATGATGACCCCCCTGGGGCCGGTCACGACGGTCCTGCGGGCCTTCGCCGACTGGCAGATCTACGAGCGCAACCGGCCTCTCTACGACAAGACCTGGGACGCCTGGCATACCATCGAAGGGCCGGCGGTGATCTACAAAGACGGCAAGTACCACTGCTTCTACTCCGGCGGCAACTGGCAGACGCCGGGCTATGGCGTCGGTTGCGCCGTCGCCGATGACATTCGCGGACCCTATGTCGATGAATACAGCCAGGAGGCTGCCGGCGTGCTTAAGAGCATCCCCGGCAAGCTGATCGGGCCTGGGCACAATTCGGTGATCCTGGGGCCGGACCAGCAGACGTATTTCATCGTGTACCACTCGTGGAACGACGACCGGTCGGCCCGACAGATCTGCATGGACCCGCTCGTCTGGACCGCGCAGGGCCCCAAGGCCTATCAGCCGTCACGAGGACGCAAGGAGGTGCAACTGCCGTTGGGAGGTGATTGATTTCATGGAACGGATCCGATTGGGGCGAAGCGGGCTGTCGGTCTCGCCTGTTGCCTTCGGCACGTGGCAGTTGAGCCCCCGTTTCTGGGGCGATGTGGACAGAGAGCAGATCCTTGCAGCCGTCCGGCTGGCGTTCGACAAAGGGATCAACTTCTTCGACACGGCCGATGCCTATGGCGACGGGTATGGCGAGAGCACGCTGGGCGAGGCCATCCGCGATCTGCCGCGCGATAAGATCGTCATCTGCACGAAGGTGTTCAACCACTTCAATCCGGACGGCTCGCGGTATCCCGATCTCTCTCGCGACCACCTGATCGAACGATGCGAGGCATCGCTGAAACGGCTCGGCATCGAGACGATCGATCTCTACCTCCTGCATTTCTACGACGGGATGACGCCACTGGCGGAGGTGGCCGGCGCGCTTGACCACCTGCGTCAGCAAGGCAAGGTGTGTGCGATCGGCGTGAGCAATCACAACGTCGAGCAGGTGCGGGCCCAGCGATGCTTCGGGCCCTACGACGTCGTGCAGCCTCCGTACAGTCTGATCGATCCGGCGGGCGAGAACGACTTGCTGCCCCATTGCCAGGCGCAGGACCTCGGCGTGATGATCTATTCCCCGATGCACAAAGGACTGTTGACGGGCAAGTATCGCGGAGACGAGACGTTTACGGACTTCCGCAGGCATCATCCTGATTTCCAGGGACAACGATTCGGCGATCTGTGCCGGGCGGTCCAGTCACTGGCGCCGATGGCCGAGCGATACGGATTGACGCTGTATCAGTTGATCCTGGCGGCCACGCTCATGCACCCGGCGATCCACGTGGCGGTCTGCGGGTTCAAGAGCCCCGATCAAGTCGCCGAGGCCGCTGGTGCATTGGGCCGGCAGATCGAGCGGCCGGACGTGTTCGCCATCCGCAAGGCGCTCGGCCCGGCCGGGACCAAGGTCATCGACGCCGGTGGTACTCGAAAGTAGCGTGTCCTGATATAGATCGGGATCAACCCACGCATGGAGGGCCATAATGATTCAGAAATCGATTTCAATGATTGTCGCCGGCGCGATGCTGATGGCAACGGTTGGGCCATCGAGTGCGGAGACGGGAGAGCGAATCAACCGCCATGCCCTGGTGACGCGACACAACGTGACGCTGATGCACCCGGACCCGCTGACGCCGCTGAGCGTCGGCAACGGGCGGTTGGCGTTCACCGCCGACATCACCGGGCTTCAGACCTTTGCCGAGTACCATGAGCGAGGCACGCCGCTGTGTACGCAATCGCAGTGGGGCTGGCACAGAAGCCCCAATCCCGAAGGCTATCGGATGGCCGATGCCCTGGAGGATTACGATGTCGCCGGGCGACAGGTGCCTTATGCCTCGGGCGCCGTTTCTTCCGGCGGCTACTCGCCCGCGGCCGAGTGGCTCCGCGCCAATCCGCACCGTCTGCACCTTGGGCGGATCGGCCTGCGGCTGACAAGGTCCGATGGCTCCGACGCGAAGATCGAGGACCTGACGGAGACATCGCAGACGCTCAACTTGTGGGTCGGCCTGCTGAGCAGTGAGTTCAAGGTTGACGGGCAACACGTCCAGGTCCTGACCGTATGCCACCCAACGCGTGACATCCTGGCGGTTCGCATCAAGTCTCCGCTTGTCGAACAGGGGCGGGTGAAGGTATCGCTGGCGTTTCCTTATGGCAATCCCGACTGGCGCAACGCCGCCGACTGGGACCAGCCCGACCGCCACACGACACAGGCTCAGATCACGGGCTCTCAAGCGGCCCTGACGCGAACCCTCGACGCGGATCGCTACTATGTCCGCATCGTCGGATCGGAAGGGATGCGGATTCGCAGTGCGTCGCAACACGTCTATGAGATGGATCGGCAGGATGGCGACGCGATGGAGATTGTCTTCGCGTTCTCCGCGACCGAAGTGGCCGAGTCCGTGCCGGACTTCGACGCCGTTCGAGCGGCGGCTGCGGCGCATTGGGAGCGCTTCTGGCAGAGCGGCGGGGCCATCGACTTCTCGCAGTGCACCGACCCGCGCGCCGCCGAACTGGAGCGCCGGGTCGTACTCTCGCAGTACCTCATGGCTGTCAACTGCTCGGGGGATCTTCCGCCCCAGGAGACGGGCCTGGTCTACAACAGTTGGTTCGGCAAGTTCCATCTGGAGATGCACTGGTGGCACGGTGTGCAGTTCGCACTGTGGGATCGCCTGGCTCTGTTCGAACGGAGCCTGTCGTGGTACGAATCGATCCTGCCGATGGCGCGCGCAACCGCAAAGCTCCAGGGCTACAACGGGGTTCGCTGGCCCAAGATGGTCTCGCCCGACGGTCGCGACAGCCCGAGCAGCGTGGGCGTGTTCCTGATCTGGCAGCAGCCGCACCCAATCTACTACGCCGAATTGTGCTGGCGCGCCCGCAGCGACCGCGAGACGCTCGAACGATACCGTGATATCGTGTTCGAGACGGCTCGGTTCATGGCCTCCTACCCCGTGTGGGACGAGGCAGGCGGGCGTTACGTGCTGGGGCCGGCGCTGATCCCCGCCCAGGAAAGCTATGGCCGCTGGCGCCGGACCGTGCTGAACCCCACCTTCGAGTTGGCCTACTGGCACTGGGCTTTGGAGACGGCGCAGAAATGGCGGCAGCGGCTCGGACTGCAGCGCGACCCCCGGTGGGACCGCGTGATACAACACCTCTCGCGTCCGACCGTTCGAGACGGGGTCTATGCAGCGATTGAGACCGAGCCGTATACGATTCTCAGAGATCACCCTTCGATGCTCTGCGCGCTGGGCGTGCTTCCGCAGACGCCCCTGATCGACCCGACGGTGATGCAGCGAACGCTCGACTACGTGATGGCGGAATGGGACTGGCCGAGCACGTGGGGTTGGGATTATCCGGTCATGGCGATGACCGCCGCACGCCTGGGTGAGCCCGAAAAGGCAATCGATGCGCTGTTCGTCGATGCCGAGAAGAACCGCTACCTTGCCAACGGACACAACTACCAATCGGCTCGGCTGCCGGTCTATCTGCCCGGCAACGGGGGACTGCTGGCGGCGGTAGCGATGATGGCCGCCGGGTGGGACGGCTGTCCCGACCGCCCGAGCCCCGGCTTTCCGGACGACGGCATGTGGCGCGTCCGCTGGGAGGGGCTGCGGCGCATGCCTTGACCGATAGGCGAAGCATCGGGTATCTCTTGTGGGAGACAACACCACGCCGAAGAAGACGAAGGAGAACACGGGTATGCGAAACACGCGCGTTTGTAGTGGCGTCGTAAGACGCTCGCTTCCGTTCCTTGCAACAGCCTTGGGCGTATATGCCCTGACGGGCACACTGCAAATGGTGGCCTGTGGCGGCGCTCAGCGGCGGACCGAGAGCTTCAACGCCGACTGGCGCTTCGCCAAGGGCGAGCAGCCGGAGCGGGTTCGGCAGATGGACTTCGACGATTCCGGCTGGCAGGCGGTACGCCTGCCGCACGACTGGGCGATCACCGGCCCGTTCAATCCCAGCGAGAACGGCTACGCCGGCAAGCTGCCCTGGCGAGGCGTGGGGTGGTATCGCAAGACCTTCCGGCTCGACGAGGCCGACAGAGGCCGGCGGGTGTATGTCGACTTCGACGGGGTGATGGCCTTTCCCAAGGTGTACGTCAACGGCCAACTGGCCGGCGAATGGGATTACGGCTACATGGCCTTCCGCGTCGATGCCACCGACCACGTCAAGTTCGGCCAAACGAACGTTATCGCCGTCCAGGCCGACACGCAGCAGTGGGGCACGCGATGGTATCCCGGCGCGGGCATCTATCGCAAGGTGACGATGACCGTCTGCGACCCGGTGCATCTGGCGCATTGGGGCACGTTCGTGACAACGCCGCAAGTGGATGACAAGGCCGCGACGGTCCAGGTGCGCTCCGTAGTGGACAACCATCGGGACGTCGAGTCCACGGTCACGCTCGAGATCGTCGTGCTCGACCCCAGGGGCAGATCGGTTGCGTCCGGGCGAAGGGAGATTGTCGTGCCGGCCGGCGACTCAGCGGAGATCGATCAGTCGTTCACCGTCAAGAGCCCGCAGCGATGGGACGTCGAGCGCCCCCACCTGTACACCGTCAAGACCATCCTTCGCACCGCCGACGGAGTCGCGGACGTGGAGGATACGACGTTCGGCATCCGGACGTTCCGGTTCACGGCCGACGACGGGTTTCACCTGAACGGCCGACGCCTCCAGCTCTACGGCGTGAACCTGCACCACGACCACGGACCGCTCGGAGCGGCGTTCTATCGGCGGGCGATGGAACGCCAACTGGAGATCATGCGCGACATGGGCGTCAACGCCATCCGCACCAGCCACAATCCGCCGGCCGCCGAGCTGCTCGAGCTGTGCGACCGGATGGGCCTGGTGGTGTTCAACGAGGCGTTTGACAAGTGGGACGGCACGGCGGGACGGGTCCGGGGCGAGCCGCCGCTGGAGGAGTTCGGCGAGCGGCAGATCCGCAACATGGTAATGCGCGACCGCAACAGCCCAAGCGTGGTGGTCTGGTCGATCGGCAACGAGATCGGCACGGGTCGCGAAGGCGTGACGCCGGAACGCGTGAAGTTCATGAGCGACTTCGTTCGCAAGTACGACCCGACGCGCCCGGTCACGATGGGTTGTCACATCCCCGGCATGGTCGATCAGCCCAACTTCGACGCGCTGGACCTGACCGGCTGGAACTACGACAGAAGATACGCCCGGTACCGCCAGAAGTATCCCGACAAGCCGATCATCTACAGCGAATCGGCCTCGACCCTGAGCACGCGCGGCTTTTACGATCTGCCGCTACCGACCACGAAGACGGACTACGCCGACGAAGAATTGCAGGTCTGCTCGTACGATCTGAACGCGGCGGCCTGGTCGGACATCCCCGATGTCGAGTTCAAGCTGATGGCAGACGACCGCTTCGTGGCCGGTGAGTTCGTGTGGACGGGGTTCGATTATCTCGGCGAGCCGACGCCGTTCAGCCAGGAGGCGCGCAGCTCGTATTTCGGCATCGTCGATCTGTGCGGCATTCCGAAGGACCGCTTCTATCTCTATCGAAGCTACTGGCGGCCGGAGACGACCACCGTGCATATCCTGCCGCATTGGAACTGGCCCGACCGCGTCGGGCAGAATGTCCCGGTGTTCGTCTACACCAACGGCGATTCGGCCGAGCTGTTTCTCAACGGCAAGTCACTCGGCCGGCGGCACAGAGGCGTGATTCCCGAGCGACCGACCAACCTCGCGCGCGGAAAGGCCGCGACCGCAAGCTCCAGCCAGGCCGACTTCACGCCGGAGAAGGCCAACGACGGGAGCAGGGACACGCGTTGGACCGCGGCTTCCGGCCAGATCGATCAATGGTGGCAGGTCGATCTGGGGCAGATTGAATCCGTCAAGTATCTGGCCCTTGAATTCGAGCGCGAAGAGAAGCTCTACGGCTACGAGATCAAGGTCTCATCCGACGGCTCGGCCTGGGAGACGATCGTGACCAAGCCTACCAGCCGGCAGCCGCGATGGGGCGGCCCGAAGCGCATCTTCCACGACGCCGATGTGGAGGCCCGGTACGTGCGGATCGAGTTCAAAGAGATGCGTGAGAACGCCTGGGCCAGCCTCATGGAATTGGCCGTTTATCCCGCGCACTGCGAGTCGGATTACTACGATGTGACCTATACGTACCGTCTGCGTTGGAACGACGTCGTCCACGAGCCGGGCGAGCTGAAGGCGGTGGCGTACAAGGCCGGCAAGAAGATCGGCGAGGCGGTGATGCGTACGGCGGGCGAGCCGGCCGCGATTCGCCTGACACCCGACCGGACACGGCTGGCCGCCACGGGCGAAGACCTGGCCTATGTTCTCGTCGAGGCGCTGGACCGCAAGGGGACGCTCTGTCCCCTGGCCGACCATCTCGTGCACTTCGAGATCGATGGCCCGGCCGAGATCGCCGGCGTCGGCAATGGCAACCCGCTCTCGCTCGAACCGTTCCAGAGCGACAGCCGCAAACTGTTCTATGGCAAGGCCATGCTGATCCTCCGCACGATCGAGGGACGGCGCGGACCGATTCGCGTCACCGCCCGTTCGGCCGGCTTGAAGGATGGACGAGTACGTCTCCGCGCCGTGCGCTGAAATCCGTGGTAGGGGCAGGCCACCGTGCCCGCCCCCTGCAAAGAAGGGAGTGCATGATGAGAACAAACGCATATCGATCATTGGTGTTACTGCTCGGCGTCTTTGTGGGCAGCACGGCCCTGGCCCTGAATGCGCCTATCGACGTCACGTTCACGGGCAGGATCTCGGAACACAAGTCGTCGCTGGCGGAACTGAACCCGCAATGGCCTTCGGACTGGTCGGCGTACGACTATCTCGTCGTCGAGATGAGGGCGTCGTCGCCGCAGCGTTTCTCGGTGTGGATTCATACCGCCAACGGGCGGCGTCGCGTGATGTTCCAGCCGTTCGGGCAGAACACCTGGCTGCGTGCCTCGATCCCGCTGCAGTATTTCCGGGGCCGCGACCAGCGAGGCACCGACCTGGCCTCGGCCAACAATCGGCGTTTCGATACGTTCTGGCTTTCGACCTGGGGGCCGTTTGGCGACCTCCGGAACGTCGAGGCGCTGAGCGTGGTGATGGAGTATCCGCTGAACGAGCCAACGCTGGAGATTCGGTCCATCGAGCTGTCGAAAGAGGACAAGGGCTCGGCGTTTCTCGATCCCGGCCCTTACGTCGATGAATTCGGCCAGTGGGCCCGCGCCGATTGGCCTCGCAAGATCGCCGGCCGCGAGCAGCTCGAGAAGGAGCTGGCCGAAGAGCGGGCGGCGCTGACGGGCCGCGACGCGTTCGGCTACAGCGAATACGGCGGCTACAAGGCCACCAAGGCCGAGGCCACCGGCTTCTTCCGCGTCGAGAAGATCGACGGCCGGTGGTGGTTCGTCGATCCACACGGCCACCTGTTCCTCTCCACCGGCGCCAACTGCATCAACACCGGCCGGCGACGCGGCGGCGATGCGCAGGATGCCCCGCCCGGCCGCAACCTCGTCTCGCAGCGCATGAGCGCCTGGGGTTTCAACACCGTCGGCAACTGGTCGTGGTTCCAGGTCAGCGACGACGCCGACCGCCAGGTGTATGTCGTGACGTTCCGGGCGCCGCGGGCCGAGCCAGCGTATCTCGGGATGCCCGACGTCTACTCGGATAGCTTCGCCCGCGACGTGGACGAGGCCGCCCGGCGCCAATGCACGCCGCTCAAAGACGATCCCTGGGTGCTGGGCTATTTCATCGGCAACGAGCCCGCCTGGCCCGGCCGCGAGAGCGAGGTCGTGAACATGTTCCTTAGCGGCCCCGATACCGCCACCAGGACGAAGCTCCGGACCTTCCTGGCCGAGGGCGACACGCCGGCCCGCCGGGCCCAGTTTGTCCACGCGATGTTCGAGCGATACCTCAAGCTGATCGGTGACGCGATCAAGCGATACGATGCGAACCATCTGAATCTCGGCATTCGGTTCGGCGGCACGCCCCCGGAGACCGTGATGCGCATGGGCAGGACCTTCGACGTGTGCAGCATCAACGTCTACGAGTACGAACCGACGGCCAAGCTCCAGCGCGTGTACGAGGTGACGGGCCGGCCGATCATGATCGGCGAGTTCCACTTCGGCGTGCCGGCCGACGGACTGGGCGCCGGCCTCGTCCAAACCGCCGACCAGATCGAGCGGGGCAAGGGCTATCGCTACTACGTCGAGCAGGCGGCGGCGTTGCCCGGCTTCGTGGGGGCGCACTGGTTCCAGTGGAGCGATCAGCCGGTCCTCGGGCGATTCGACGGCGAGAACTACAACATCGGCCTGGTCGATATCACGAATCGTCCGTATCTCGAGCTGATCGAGGCCGCCAAGGCGACGCACCGGCGCCTGCACGACGTGCACGCCGGCAAGGCGCCGCCCTTCAACGAGAGGCCCAAGGCCTCGGCGGCCGGCTCGCCCGGTTCGCCCTGGAACTGACCGACGAATCCGAGACGAGGTCACTGTGACGGTATGATGGCACAACGGACTTACAGGATAGCCGCCTGCGCGCTCGCTGTGATCCTTCTTGTGAACGGTGGGCTGCACGCCCAGCGGCAGATGGAGTGGCTCGATCGTGGCGTGGTCGCGGTCCAGACGACCGACGAGACGGTCTACGTCGGGTGGCGCATGCTGGGGACCGAGCCGGAGTCCATCGCGTTCAACGTTTATCGCGACGGCCAGCGCGTCAACGTCGAGCCGATTACCGACTCGACGAACTTCGTCGACGAGCATGGCAGTCCCGATGCGACCTATACTGTTCGCGCCGTGATCGACGGCGCAGAGGGCCCGCATTCGGCGCCCGCGGCGGTCTGGGCGCAGAACTATCTGACCGTTCCCCTTCAGACGCCCCAGGGATACCGTCCGAACGATGCTTCGGTGGGCGATCTGACCGGCGACGGTGTGTACGAGATCGTGCTGCACCAGGTCGGGCGCAGTCGGGACAACGCCTCACGCGGCATGACCGACCCACCGATCCTCGAAGCCTACCGGCTGGACGGCACGCTGCTCTGGCGGATCAATCTGGGCCGCAACATCCGCGAAGGCGCCCACTACACCCAGTTCATGGTCTACGACCTCGACGGCGACGGCAGAGCGGAAGTGGCGTGCAAGACGGCCGACGGCACCGTCGATGGAACCGGGAAGGTCATCGGCGATCCGAACGCCAACTGGGTCAACCGCGATGGGAAGATCCTCGACGGTCCGGAGTTCTTCACGATCTTCGACGGGCGAACGGGCGCGGCGCTGGCGACGACCGACTACATTCCGCCCAGAGGCGACGTTGGCGGCTGGGGTGGCATCGGCGGCAACGGGGGCAACGACCACAACGGCAATCGAGCCGACCGGATGCTCGCGTGCGTCGCGTATCTCGACGGGAACCGGCCGAGCGTTGTGATGTGCCGGGGCTACTACGGCCGGTCGGTGCTGGCCGCCTGGGACTACAGAGACGGCAAGCTCACCTCGCGCTGGGTCTTCGATTCGGCGATGCCCGGACTGGAGGCGTATTCGGGGCAGGGCAACCACAACCTCAGCGTCGCCGACGTGGACGGTGACGGCCGGGACGAGATCATCTACGGGGCGATGTGCGTGGACGACGACGGGACCGGCCTGTATTCGACCGGTCTGCGGCACGGCGACGCCATGCACGTGGGCAACCTGGACCCCGACCGGCCGGGACTCGAAGTGTGGGGCATCCACGAAAACGAGGTCCCCGTGCCGGGCTACGAGGACGGGTTCGGGGCGGCCATGTTCGACGCGGCCACGGGCGAGATCCTCTGGGGCAGAGACCCCGGCCGCGACGTCGGACGCGGGGTGGCTGCCGACATCGACCCGAGGCATCCGGGCGCCGAGTGCTGGTGGAACACCTCGTCGGTCCTGTGCAACGCCAAGGGCCACGCAATCGGCCCGCGACCTCGGTCGCAGAATTTCGTCGTCTGGTGGGACGGCGATCTGCTGCGCGAGACACTCGACGGTATCCGTATTGCCAAGTGGGACTGGGAAAACGGGGTCGAGGTCCCCCTGATGACGGCCGACGGCTGCGTGGCGAACAACGGCTCGAAGGCAACGCCGACCTTGAGCGCCGATTTGTTCGGCGACTGGCGTGAGGAGGTGATCTGGCCGACGCGGGACGGCAAAGCGCTGCGGATTTATACGACGACCATCCCGACAAAGCACCGCTTCTATACGCTGATGCACGATCCGCAGTATCGACTGAGCATCGCCTGGCAGAACGTGGGCTACAATCAGCCTCCGCACGTGGGGTTTTTCCTCGGCGCTGGGATGGCGCCGGCGCCTCGACCGAACATCCGGCTCGTTGGAGGCAATTCATCGCCAATTGGGAGCAAGGGATTATGACGAGTATCTGCAAAGCGACCTGTGCTTTGTCTCTGGCGATCATCCTGTGTTTGGGCGGTTCGGTCCGTGCCGTCGAAGTGCGATCGCCGAATGGTCTGATGAGTGTCTCGTTCGAAGTCAAGGACTTCGAAGGCGCAGCGGCGTGCCCGGTGTACAGCGTCCGCTATAGGGACAGGACCATTGTCAACGAGTCGCGGCTCGGATTGGAGCTCGAAGGCGGCCGTCTCGGCGATGGAGTCACGGCCGCCGTTCTCTCGACCGGGAGCCATGATACGACGTGGGCACCCGTCTATGGCGAACGCAGTACGATCCGCGACCGCCACAACCAAGTCGAGATCCAATTGCGAGAGACGCAGACCCCTCACCGGATCGTGCAACTGACGTTCCGCGCTTACGACGAGGGCGTGGCCTTCTGCTATACGATTCCGAAGCAGGCGGGGATGGATCGCGTCACGATCGCGAAGGAGGCCAGCGAGTTTCGCTTTCCGGGCGACCACACCGCGTGGGCGGTGTACAGCGCGCAGGGCAAGTACGAGGAAGTCACGCTCAGCCAGATCAAGCCGGGCTGCGAGCGGCCACTGGTGATCCAGGCGGCCGACGATGTGTACATTGCCATCGCCGAAGCGGCGCTGGTGGACTATGCACGAATGAAGCTGGCCCCGCTGACGGGCCGGGCCCACAGTCTGGTGAGCGATCTGAGCGGCCCGGCCGAGGCCGCGCTGCCGCTGACGACGCCCTGGCGTGTAATCATGGCCGCCGACCGCCCCGGACAGTTGCTCGAGAACAACGATATCCTCCTGAATCTCAACGCGCCGTGCGCGATTGCCGATACCTCGTGGATCAAGCCCGGCAAGGTAATTCGTGAGGTCTCGCTGACTACCGCCGGCGGCAAGCGCTGCGTCGATTTCGCCGTGCGGCGCAATCTGCAATACGTCGAATACGACGCCGGCTGGTATGGCCTGGAGTATTCCGACGAATCGGATGCGACCACGGTGACGCTCGACCCGAAGCGCTCCAAAGGGCCGCTCGATCTGCACGAGGTGATTCGCTACGCCGAAGAGCACGGGATCGGGGTCATCGTCTATGTCAATCGCCGGGCCCTGGAGCGGCAACTGGACGAGATCCTGCCGCTCTACCGGCAGTGGGGGATCAAGGGCGTCAAGTACGGGTTCGTCAATGTCGGCTCGCAGCGATGGACGAGTTGGCTGCACGAGGCGATTCGCAAGGCGGCCGACCATCAGCTCATGGTGGACGTGCACGACGAGTACCGACCGACCGGCTACTCACGCACGTATCCGAACTTCATGACCCAGGAAGGCATCCGGGGCGATGAAGAGCGGCAGCCCAACGAGATGAGCCTGACGACGCTGTTCACGCGGATGATCGCCGGGGCGGGCGACAACACGATCTGCTATCTCGACAAGCGGGTGTTCGAGCAGTCCACACACGCCTATCAACTGGCCAAAGCCGTCTGCTTCTACAGCCCGTGGCAGTTCCTCTACTGGTACGATCGGCCGGAGATGTTCGACGACGAGCCGGAACTGGAGTTCTTCGATCATTGCCCGACCGTATGGGACGAAACGAAGGTGCTCGAAGGGCGCATCGGCGAGTACGCGATCATGGCCCGGCGGAGCGGCCCGGACTGGTTCATGGGATTCATGAACAGCCGCCGGACTCGCACGTTCGACGTCTCGCTCGATTTCCTCGATTCCGGCAGGAAATACGTCGCCCACGTCTACTCCGACGACCCGACGGTCGCTACGCGAACCCACGTGCGGATCGACCGTTTCGCCGTGGACCGGGACACGGTGCTCAAGATGGCTGCCTCCGAGAAGGGGGGCCAGGCCGTCCGCATCGTGCCGGCGGCCGCTGAGGACCACTGGCCGCCCTATACGAGATAGCCGTGTCGCGCGGGCTCAGTTGGTGAAGAGGTCGAAGATGTTGCCGAGCATGCTCGTATCGGCCTTGTAGATCTCGGTATAGCGACACCGCGTGCAGGTCACGGTGGAGAAGCGTCGGCTCTGCACGTCGAAGATCTTGCTCCAGAAGCCTCCGGCTGCCCGAATCTCGCCCGTCTCACACTCCATGCCGTGGCATTTGGGACACGTGTAGTTGATTGTCTGCATCGTTGTGTCTCCTGAAGGACCGATCTGGCGGCGTCTGTCTGAATAGACGCCTGTGTACTCAAACCCTTTTCCAAATCGGCAAGAAACCGACGGGCATTTCCTGGCTCGTCAGAAATCCGATATCATACTCTCTTGCTATGATATGTGGGCATCAGAAACCTCATTCTGCAATATTCGTAGTCCCATAAGCGTCTATTGTAACAGGAGGCGCACGGGCGACATGTATAGATGGTGTGCCGCCAGCTAAGGAGGGTGGGGCAAGGGTTTTCCATTGTCCGGACAGCTCTGTTGGGCTTTCTTGTTTTGGGAGATGCAACGTGTACACCGGACAAGAATCTGGCGAACCTCTGGTTCATAAGTCTTCCTCGCTGCCTCCTTTCCAATATGAGGCGGGGTATTGCCTCAACGTCAGCGACCGCGGCAGCGCGGGCGTGAAGCTGGAATTGAGCCACAACGGCGATGTCGGTGCGGCCGTCATGCTGCCCCCCGAGGCGGTTCAGGAGCTGGGCCGCTGGCTCTTGCGAACGCTCGGTCAGGACGAACACGGATTCCCCGTCGATCTGTCGGGGATTTTGGAGCGGATCAGCAAAGCGAAGAAAACAAACCCAATTCTTCAACGGGGCGACAAGACGCGAATCCGCGAGGCCATTCGGGCCCTGAAGGCCTGACCGCCCGCCTCAGGAAGAATTGCTATCTGGGGGCCAGGACGGCGGCCTCAAAGGCGGGGTCGGCGGTAAGTTGTTGTGCCAGAATCGCATAGCCTTCGGCCAGGGGATGGCTGGAATCGGCGTAGAGTTCGGCCGCAAGCGGGGCGGCCATCAGGTGAGGGATACGGTTCTCGGTCAGCCAATGCTCAATATGTACCTTCACCGCGCGGTAGACGACGGCATTCTCGGCCGTGAGCATGTGCTCGTTGAACGGCCCTACGAGGACGAACACACGACTTCCTCGCGATTGCAGTCGTTCAACGGCCCGGCGGAAGAGCAGCCATTGAAAAGAGCCGTCGAGATCGACCCATCCCATCGCGCGTTTCGGGCTGCCTCTCTCCGTCCAGGGGGCGCCTTCTTCGGCCTCGGCGTTCTGCGGCTCAGGCAGCGGCCTGGTCAACGCGGCCAGGGGATTCTCATAGGGGTTTCGCAATGTCCAGGCGGGCAGGTCCATGCCGTCGAGGTAGGCGATTCTCAGGTGGCCCGTCCAACGCAGGAATGGGATGGCGCGCTCCATCACGACGTTCAGTCGCGTCGAGAACGACGCCTTGTAGCAGGGGATGTTCGGCCGGAATTGCGGGACCAGCTTCGGATGGTTGAAGTGGAACTCCTTGGTCGTTTGCAGGTCGTGCGTGGCCGAGCTGATCCACAGCGGGTTAAAGTGGAGCACCACGGTCTGGTTTGAGATGTCGCGGGCGTAATGCTCGATCAGGCCGGCCAGTGCCGCGGGATGCGCCCCGTCCAGGCCAAGATTGGCGAAGCGCTCCTCGCCCACGGCTTCGTTGAGACAGTGCGAAAGCGTCTGGTCGGGCCGTACGTAATGACCCCAGATCACCGAGTCGCCGATCACGGGGATCTTCGCCTGACCAGACGCCACGTGGCAGTGGCGGGCATAGAGCCAGTAGTCGCTGCTCAGTGCGTAGGGGATGCGGTAGTCCGGGCCCGGCTCGAAGGTCTCCACGTGCGTCCAGAGCGTCGGCGCCGAGACGACCAAGGCTGCCAGCACGACAGCGACGATCAGCCACTGACGTCCCGTCAGCCAGACGGCGTTTGAATTCAGCATCGCATTGTCTTTGCGTTCTTCTGCCATCGCTCAGAACTGCATATAGATGAACGGCTGTTCCCCTGAAGGCGCGAACAGCGCCAGATACGTGAGCATGAAGACGACGAGCCCCATGCGGACCGCCCTGCATTCGAGCGCCCAGCGCAGCCGGGACTCGAAGACGTATTGATAGCACCACACCGCCGCGACCAGGAGGATTGCCTGCAGCGGACAACGAGGGTCGGAAATACCCGAGGTGAAGATCCGAGTCACGATCTGCCCGGCATCGCCGATACTCGTCGCGCGGAAGAAGATCCAGGCGAAGGTAACAATCGCAAAGACGAACGCCTGCTTCATGAACGTCGGGATGCGGTCCCGATAGAATGCGGTTCGTTCCAGTTCCCGCGTCGCGAACCGCGCGAAGGCGTGGACCGCCCCCCACAGAACGAACGTCCAGGCGGCGCCGTGCCAGAGGCCCGAGAGCACCATCGTCAGAAAGATGTTGCGGTAGGTGTTGAAGCGGCCTTTGCGGTTGCCGCCGAGCGGGATGTAGACGTAATCCTTGAACCAGGACGAGAGGCTGATGTGCCAGCGGTTCCAGAACTCGCCGAGGCTCGTGGCCAGATACGGGTTGTTGAAGTTGAGCATCAGGCGGAGTCCCATCATCGCGGCGATGCCTCGCGCCATGTCCGTATACCCGCTGAAGTCGAAGTAGATCTGCCAGGCAAACAGGAAGGTGGCCAGAATCAGCGCCGGCGCCTGGAAGTCGCCCGGCGCCGCGTAGACCTTGTTGACGTACAGCGCCAGGTAGTTGGCCAGCGCGACCTTCTTGAACAGGCCCACGACGAAGAGGGAAAGCCCGTCGGCGAAGTCCGCGCCGGTTATTTGTGGCGTCCGGCGCAACTGGGGCAGCAGGTTGCCGGCGCGTTCGATCGGTCCGGCCAACAGACGCGGGAAGAACGCCACGAACGTGGCATAGCGGACGAGGCTTGTCTCCCGCTGGATGGTCCCGCGATAGCTGTCGATGACGTAGCCCATCGATTGAAAGAGATAGAACGACATCCCTGCTGGCAGCAGAATCCCCGGTGCAGAGAGCAGGTACGGGACATTCAGCACCGACAGCAGCGCATTGATGTTGTCGGTGGCGAATTGGCTATACTTGAAGAGGCTCAGGACCGCGAGATTGTTGGCGACGCTGACGGCAAGCCATCGCCTCTTCCGAGGGCTCCCGGCCATCCTTGCGACGACGAGGTAGTCCACGACGCTGACGTAGGCGATGGGGAGCAGGTATCGCCAGTCCAGCCACGCGTAGAAGACATAGGACGTTGCGAGCAGCCAGGGCAGCCGCAGCCGAGTCCCCTTCACCAGCAGGTACAAGGGGTAGGCGATCAGGAAGAAGATCAGGAATGACCACGTCTGGAACAACATCCGGCGTTCTTCTCATTCCATCAGAGCGCGAACATGGGCCTCGACCGACGCGGCCAGCAGGTCCGTGCCGTACCCGCCTTCCAGCACAGAGACGAGTCGGCCCTCGCAGCATTTCTGCGCGATCTCTTTGACGATCCGCGTCAGGCGAGCGAATCCTTCCCTGGTGACATTCATGCTGCCGAGTGCGTCGCCGGCCTGGGCGTCGAACCCGGCCGAGAGGAAGACGAAGTCAGGCGAAAAGGCCATCGCCGCCGGACGCAGTTGCTGCTCGAACGCCTCGATGAACTCGCGGTCCCCTGAGCCGGCGGGGACGGGCACATTGATCGTCAGGCCCGAACCGGCCCCGGCGCCGGTCTGCGAGGCGCTGCCGGTGCCCGGATAGAAGGGCCATTGGTGGATGCTGAAGTACAGCACGTTGGGGTCGTCGTAGAACGCCTCCTGCGTCCCATTGCCGTGGTGGACGTCCCAGTCGACGATCAGAACCCTGGCCAGGCCGTGCTTCTGTTGAACGTAGCGGGCGCCGATGGCGACGTTGTTGAAGATGCAGAATCCCATCGCTCGATCCTTCATCGCGTGGTGGCCGGGTGGCCGGACCGCACAGAAGGCATTGGCCACCTCGCCTGCCATCACGGCATCGACAGCCACCAGCACTCCTCCGGCCGCCAGCACCGCGGCGTTGTATGATTGTCGGGAGATCGGAACGTCCATCGAGTCCAGATATCGGTCACCCTGCTCGCACGCTGCCCTGGCTCGCTCGACGTATTCGCCGTTGTGAATCGTATCGATCCATTCCACCGAAGCGGGCGTGGGCTTCAGAGGCGCGAGTTCAGCGGCAAGCCCCGTCGCCTCCAGCCGGCCGACGATCGCGGTGAGTCGCTCCGGCGCTTCCGGATGGCCGGGGCCTGTCTTGTGCTCCAGGTACAGCGGATCGTAGACGAATCCGGTCTTGGATCCTGAGGCACTTGCCTTTGCCGGGTTGGGATTGACTTGGGCTGCAGCATTCGGCGCGTTTCTCACGCAGCGGAACCCGATGGCGTCGTTGGCCAGACAGGTGTCGTCAAGCGACGGGTCGCTGGCACGATAGCTGGATCGGCAGCTCTCAGCGCTGGAATTCCACGCGCCGCCTCGAATCACACGCTCTGTCCCTGCAACGGGTCCCCTCGGATTCCTGTCGGGGCCCTCGGCATAGTAGTCGGCGCTGTACCAATCGTTACACCATTCGGCGACGTTGCCATGCATATCGAACAGACCCCACCGGTTGGGTTTCTTCTGTGCCACCGGTTGGGTCCGGCTCCCGGAGTTCTCGGCGAACCAGGCGTGGCCGCCGAGTGCGCGCGGGTCATTGCCGAAGTTGTATCGGGTTGTCGTCCCCGCCCGGCAGGCGTACTCCCATTCGGCCTCCGTCGGGAGGCGGTAGCCATTGGCGTCGAAATTGCACTCCCACGTCTGCTCGTCGTAGCACGGTTCGAGCCCCTCGGCGATGGACCGGTCGTTGCAGTACAGGGCCGCGTCCGTCCAGTTGACCTGCTCCAATGGCTGGTTGGGACCTTTGAAATGGGAGGGATCGGGAAGCTCGTATTTGCGGAACTCCTCCTGGACGACTTCGTACCGGTCCATCCAGAAGGAGCTGATCCACACGCGGCGCACCGGCGTCTCGTCGCCCTGGCCTCTCTCGCTGCCCATTTCGAACCATCCTCCCGGAATGAGCACCATCTCAATACCGCTTGGCGTCGTTTGGCGCTGCGGCGTCTCGGGGACCTCCTCGCGGCGCCGGCAGCCCCCGATCGCCACGACGGCGAGCACCAGCAGAAGCGCCATCCTTGTTGTCCTGGCAGACTGCGGCTCCATCGGTGTTCCTTTGCGAAGATCACCGCTCGGGCCCTATCGCCCCGTCGCGGGGATCGGCACCCAGTCGGGCTCTTTGTTGTGCAGGCCGTCGTTGGTGATCTGGACCCATCGGCCAGTCAGGTCGCCGACGCAGATGTTCCAGCCTTCGGCCATCCCTCCGACCTGCTGGCCGCCCCGTGAGGGACCGTAACTGAACGTGATGTACTTGCCGTCGGGGGAGAGGTCCACGTGATAGACCTTGAAATTGCGGCCGCATCGGACCATCTCGCGGATGTTCGCGACTCTGGGCTCGGGGCCGGTCAGATCGATGTCGGCGATCTGGAGGTTCCAATCGGTCTCGCCCCAGACCATCTGGGTTCCGTCGAGGCTGAACTCCGGGCGGCAGCCCTTGACTCCCCAGGCCGCCAGATCGAAGACGCGCGTGCCGAACGCCTCGAACGCAATGATCGCATCGCTATACCCCATGCCTCCGTGTACGGCCGCCAGGAACCACCTGCCGTCCGGCGACCAGGAGATGCCGTAGAGGTGGTGCAGGTTGGTGTTGACGTGGGGCCGGTGCCACTGGTTCTCCAGATAATAGAACATCAGCCCGTCCGTGGCATACTCGCGGGTCGTGAAGCGCTCGTATTCGCCGGTGAGATAGGCGATGCTCTTGCTGTCGAACGACCAGCAGGGCTCGCGGGCGTTCCTGGCCACGTGGACCCGGTCGGTGCCGTCGATGTTCATGTAGTAGACATGTCGCGTGCGGCTTCGGCCGGTCCCTTCGTCCACCACGAAGCAGATCTTCGTCCCGTCGGGCGAGACCTTCGGGTACATCTCGTCCACGTCGGGCGTGTTGGTGAGATTGACCGGATTCGAGCCGTCGGCGTTCATCATGAAGATTTCCCAGTTCCTCTTGCCTTCTGTCTCGCGATAGGTCTCATAGACGATCTTGAAGGGGATCTTCTCCAGGTCGATGGACTCGCGCGGCAGGGGAATCTGCTTCGGTCGCAGGCGGAGCGGTCGCGGGTCGGAGGCTGTGGAGTCCACGGCGTGTATGGTGCTGGGCCCCCAGACGGCCAACAAGGTTGCCAGAGAGAGCAGGATACGCTTCATAGCGGATACTCCTGGACAGCAGAGAAACATCGAAATCGTTGCCGTGTTCTTGCTTGACAGCATATCTCGTGCATTCAGACTACGCAAGGGAGACGTTTGGTGTGGCCGGGCCCGGTTGTCCGAGAACCTCAGTGGTGGTGTGGCAGGCGACATCGCCTCGGCTGTCTCGAGCGATCTTTTTTTGCTTGTCGCTTCTGCTGCCGGTATGGTATCATACATTTTGTCTTTTTGAAGGGAGGTGTTATGAACGGCAGGCCCATGTACCTTCGGGGGGCTCTGGGGCGGAGAGGGTTCACGCTCATCGAACTGCTTGTGGTCATCGCGATCATTGCCATCCTGATGGCCGTCCTGATGCCCTCGCTGCATCGGGCCCGCGAGCAGGGCCGCCGGGCCACCTGCCTGAGCAATCTCAAGCAGTTGAGCCTCGCCTGGATCATGTACGCCGACGACAATGGCGACCGCCTGGTCAACGGCGCCACGGGCTACAGCAATGTGAACATGGCCTGGGGCGACCACACCGGCGAGCAGGCCTGGGTCGACGGAATCAGCAACGACTGGGACGAAGCTCTTGAGCATATCCGAAACGGAGCCCTGTGGCCCTACCTCAAGAACGAGGGTATCTACCGCTGCCCCACCGGTAGACGAGGGGAAGCCCTGACGTACTCAATCATGTTCTCGATGAACGCCGTCAACCATCCGCCGACGCAGGGCGTCCGCGGGGCGCACATCAAGAGGCGAAGTGAGATTCGCAATCCGGCACCGGCCTATCGGCTGGTCTTCATCGACGAGGGCTGGATGACATCCGACGCCTACGCCGTCCATTACGACCAGGAGCGCTGGTGGGACGACCCGCCGGTTCGGCACGGCGACGGGACCAACGTTTCCTTTGCCGACGGTCACGCCGAACACTGGAAATGGAGGGGCACCGATACGATCAAGCGGGCCCGGCTCGTCGAGGATACACACTTGGGCAACTGGACGCCCGAAACGGAGGACGGTTTCCCGGATCTGTATCAGATGCAGAGAGGCTGCTGGGGGAAACTGGGCTATACTCCCAGCCATTGAATCGAAGGCAGGACAAGAATCCGGATCGCCAACCGGTGGATCGGCGGCGCGGTCCATTTCGGAGGAAGGTGGAGAACGTAGGAGGTGCGGAAGGAGCCATGTCATGTTTTGGAGAAGGGTATGTGCTCACGTATGGGCACAACATAATTCTATTCTGTATGGTGGTTTGAAGGAGGATTGATTATGCGCGTCACACTGTCTTGTCTGATTCTGCTCCTATTGGTACTAACGATGGGCGGCAGCGCATCGGCCGCCCTGGTCGGGCACTGGAGATTTGACGAAGGCGCTGGAACAACGGCTTATGACTCCAGTGGCAGCGGAAACGACGGCACCTTGGTTGGCAGCGTGGAATGGGTCCCCGGACAGCTTCGGGGCGCTCTGAGGTTCGACGGAGACGGCTGGGTCGACTGCGGCGACATCCTGACGCTCACCCAGGCGCTCAGCATCACCTGCTGGGTGAATCCGGCCGTCCTGAGCGACGACCGGGGCTTCGTCACCCGGGAACACGCCTATGCATTCAAGTCCTTCAACAACGTCGCGCGGTTCACCACACCCGGCATCCTCGACTACAATGCCAACAACACGGTCCTTGAGGTCGACACTTGGCAGCACGTAGCGGTCACCTTCGTGCCCAACCAGGCGGAGGGATGTGTGTTCTATCTCAACGGGGTAGAGACCGACCGCTTGAACAGCACCGGCCTGAACCCAGGCGACGGGCCGTTCCGCATGGGCAACAATCAATGGGACCAGCTCTATTCCGGCATGCTGGACGACGTGCAGGTTTACGACCACGTCCTGACGCCGGAAGAGATCGTCCAGGCCATGCAGGGCATCAGCCCGGGTCTGGCGATCGACCCCAGCCCGGAGAACGAAACTGTGGATGTGCCTCGCGATGTCGTCCTGAGTTGGACCGCCGGCGAGTTCGCCGCGACGCACGATGTGTATTTCGGAACCAGCTTCGACGACGTCAACGATGCCGACCGGGCCGATCCGATGGGCGTCCTGGCCAGCCAGGGACAGACCGCTACCAGCTACGACCCGCCGGGACTTCTGGATTTCGGTACGATCTACTACTGGCGAATCGATGAGGTCAACGCCGCGCCGGACAACACAATCTTCAAGGGCGAAATCTGGAGCTTCACAACCGAACCGTTCGCCTACCCCATCGAGACGATCGTCGCCACGAGCAACGGGATCTCGGAAGAGGGCGCCGGACCGGAGAACACGGTCGACGGCTCCGGGCTCGATGAGGCAGATCGACATTCCGTCGATAGCGCCGACATGTGGGTAGCAAGAGCCCCGGACGATGAAGATCTGTACATCCAGTACGAGTTTGACCGCATCTACAAGCTCCACGAGATGCTCGTCTGGAACTACAACGTGCAGTTCGAGATGATGCTCGGCTTCGGCGTCAAAGACGTTACGATCGAGTATTCCGAAGACGGCCAAGCGTGGATCGGCCTGGGCGACATCGAGCTGAACCAGGCCACGGCGACGTCCACGTACACCTACAACACGACGGTGGACCTGCAAGGCGTAGCGGCCCGGTTCGTCCGGCTGAACGTCCACAGTGCCTTCGGCACGACGGGCCAGTACGGCCTCAGCGAGGTTCGCTTCATGTACATTCCGGCGCACGTTCGCGAGCCGCAACCGGCCGACGGCGCTGCCAACGTCAGCGTCGACAGCACATTGGCCTGGCGTGCCGGTCGCGACGCCGTATCGCACGAGGTGTACTTCGGCACCGATCCAAATGCATTGGACCTGGTAGCGACAGTCGAGGTCGCGGGCCATGACCCCGGCGCGCTGAATCTCGGCGCCACGTATTACTGGCAGGTCAACGCCATCCAGGAAGCCGAGTCGTGGGCAGGCGACCTCTGGAGCTTCGCGACACAGGAGTATCTGGTCGTCGACGATTTCGAAAGCTACACCGATGACATCGACGCCGGCGAGGCGATTTTCGACACGTGGCTGGACGGCTGGATCAACGAGACCGGCTCGACCGTCGGCCACATGACCTCGCCGTTTGCCGAGCAGGACATCGTCCGCAGCGGCAGCCAGTCGATGCCGTTGTTCTATGACAATACGGAGGCCGCTGTCTCGGAGGCCGAGCTCGAGCTGGCGGCGGACTGGACGACCAACGGCATACGGAGCCTGACGCTCTATTTCTATGGCACTCCAGACAACACCGGCCAGTTGTATGTCAAGATCAATGGCACGAAGGTGCCCTATGACGGCGCAGCGACCGACATCACTGAAACCATGTGGCTGCCGTGGAATATCGACCTGTCGGCGGTCGGCAACGTGAGCAACGTCCGGTCGTTGACGATCGGCATCGAGGGCAACGGGGCGACGGGAGTCGTGTACATCGACGACGTTCGGTTGTATCCCCAGGCCCCGGAGTTCGTCGTGCCGATCGAGCCGGATGAGGCGGGGCTGGTAGCTCGTTACGCGTTTGACGGCGACCTCCGTGATTCGGTGGGATCCCATCACGGCACCGCCATCGGCGATGCCCAAATCACAACCGATGCCGCCAGAGGACAGGTCTTGGCTCTGGATGGCACGGGCGATGCCGTGGATGTCGCCTACAGCGCCGAGTTGAATCCCGAAGCGTTTACAGCGAGCGTCTGGGCCAATCCGGACGCGGACGGCGTCGGGCATCGTTCGCCGCTAACCTCGCGCGATGACGGCCCGCAGAGGGGCTATATCCTCTACCTGACGCCGGAGAATACATGGCAGTTCTGGACCGGCACCGGTACTGGATGGCACGGCACGGCCGGTCCGGCCGCGCAGCTCGGCGAGTGGACCCATATCACCGCCACCTTTGCCGATGAACAGAAGGCACTCTACATCAACGGGCGGCTGGCCGGCGAAGGCAGCGCCCCGCTTGCGTTGAACACCGAGCGTCCCTTGCGGATCGGCGCCGGTGCGACCGAAGGCCCCGGCAACTACTTCTTCCAAGGGATGATCGACGAGGTCCGTATCTACGATCGGGCCCTGTCGGCTGAAGAGGTCGCCGGACTGGCCGGGCGCACTGAGCCGCTGCACAAGGCCTTCTGAGATGTCGGCCCATAAGCATTGATGCAAATGGCCTTCGCGGATACCAAGTGGGGCCTGTGCCGTCAAAGGCACAGGCCCCGCTCACTTGTGGGAACCATCTGCAAACGCGTCTGCTCAACGCAGCCGGTCATGGCAGGATGCCGTGAACCCGACTGGCTTGTCTGCGTACAACAGATTCTCTCGTCTATCTTGACATGAGAAGGGAGACAAAGGAACATGTAGTGATCGGATATGGCGACCTACGGCTCAACGAAGGTGTTCACGGATGGCAGAGGAACGCAAGCCCAAGGCAATTCTGCGTAAGCAGCCGGCCATACGCCGGGTCCTGCTGGCTCTGCTGCCCTGCGTGGCAGGAGCAGTCTACTTCTTCGGCTGGCGGAGCCTGTTCCTGATCGTCTGGGCCGGGATCGTCGGCTTCGTGGTCGAATGGATCTTCACGCGCCGACGCAAAGAGCCGGTCACCGAAGCGGTCTTCGTCACCACGACCCTGTTTGCCCTCGTCATGCCGCCCACGGTCCCCTGGCATGTCTTGACGATCGGCGTGGTCTTCGCCGTGATGTTCGCCAAGGAGGTCTTCGGCGGTTTCGGACGCAACACCTTCAATCCGGCCCTGGCCGGACGGTGTTTCGTCTATGTCTGCTTTCCCGTCGCCCTGACCGCTACCTGGGCTCCGGTCGCCGACGGCTTCTGGGGCGCCCTGAACGTCTGGACCACCGGTCCGAGTCCCAATGTGATGACGAGCGCCACGCCAATGGCCGATCTCAAGGCCGGAAGGATCGTTCTGAGTTCCGATGCCACAGCGGTCTCGGAGATCCCGTTCGACGTGGCCGAAGACGAGACGGTTCTGCTTCGTCGAAGCGCCCTTTTGAGAGGATTGGCGCTTGGGCGAATCAGCGGCACGATGGGCGTCACCAGCGCTCTGCTGATCACAATCGGTGGTCTCTATCTGTTCTGGACCAGGACGGCCAGCCGGACTACCATTCTGACGCTGATTGCCACGTATGCCGTCCTGAATGAGTTGCTCTACCGGCTGGGTGTTGAGCCGGTGCCGGGGGCGTGGCCGGCGGTGCTCGGCGGCGGCTTCCTGTTCGGCGCGTTCTTCATGGCCACCGACCCGGTCAGCGCGCCGAAGACCGAGCCGGCCAGAGTGCTCTATGCGATCATCATCGGCGTCTGCACGGTCGTGATCCGGAACTTCTCCGTCTTCAACGGGGGTCTGATGTTCTCGATCCTGATCGGCAACATGTTCGCGCCGATCCTGGATTATGCGGTCCGCGCACACAAGTCGGCCAAGAAGGCCAAGGAGCAGGCGGGATGAAAGAGCAACGCTGGTTTCCCATCCTGTACATGTTTCTCGTGACGGCGTTCTTCAGCTCGATCGTCATCGGCCTGACATCTGTCACGCGGGAGCGGGTCGAGGCCAACGAGCAACTGGCCTTCCAAAGAGCCGTTCTCGAGGTGGTGCCGGAACTTGCGGTTGCCGAGTTGAGCAACCTCGAGATCCACCAGCGCTTCACGGAAATGGTCGAGGAGCCGACCCCGCTGTCCGGCGGCGCCTATCTCATCAAGCGAAACGGACGGACGGTGGCCTATGCCCTGCCCTTCTTGGGCCAGGGGTTCTGGGCCCCCATCGGAGGTGTCATCGGCATCGACACCGACCGGCGGACCATCACGGGGATCGCGTTCTACGAGCAGAACGAAACGCCCGGTTTGGGGGCCGAGATCACCCGTCGCCCGTTTCGCGATCAGTTCGAGGGCAAACGGCTTGCCGACCGGCCCAAGCGGCTCGACATGCGACGGCCCGCCGCCGAACTCGACGAAAGCAGCGTCCATGCAATCACGGGCGCCACGCAGACCAGCGTTCGGGTCGAAAGGATCATCAATGCAGCTCTGACGGAATGGCAGTCTGAAGTGGGCACGGAGGGCACAGCATCATGACCCCTGCCGGCAGCGAATCGGAACGAAGGAAGATCATCGTCACGACCCTGTGGCGTGACAACCCGATCTTCCGTCAGGTGCTCGGCATCTGCAGCACGCTGGCCGTGACCAACCTCGTGCTCAACACGGTCGTGATGTGCGCGGCGCTGGTGTTTACGCTCTCGCTCAGTTCGGCTACCGTCTCGCTGCTGCGGACGCTGACACCGCGCAATATCCGGATGATGGTCGAGACGCTGATCATCGCGTTCTACGTCATCATCGTCGACGTCGTGCTGAAGGCCTACTGGCCCGAGATGAGCGGCAACCTCGGTCCCTACGTCGGCCTCATCATTACCAACTGCATTATTATGGGCCGCTGCGAAGCGTTCGGCAACAGCAACCCGCCGGGCCGCGCCTTGCTCGATGGAGCCTTCAGCGCGTTCGGCTATTCGTTCGTCCTGCTGATCATCGCGACGTTCCGCGAGGTGCTCGGCATGGGAACGTTTGCCGGGCTGGCCGTGCCGTACTTCTCCGGGCCGGCGTGGGACAGGTGGATCATCATGGTTATGCCGCCGGGAGCCTTCTTCATGCTGGCCATCGTAATATGGGTCTTTCGATCGATCCAGATCAGACTGGAGGCCAAGAGCAAATGAACGTCGGAGCGGAAATCTGGCAGGCGGTGACGGTATGCGTCGCGGCCGTGTTCACGCAGAACATCCTGCTGGCGTACTTTCTCGGTCTGTGTCCCTTCATCGGGGTCTCGCGCGAGGTCAAGACCTCCTTCGGTCTCGGGCTGGCGGTGATCTTCGTCATGACGACCACGACGCTGCTGAACTGGCTGGCGTATCACTATGTCCTCCAGCCTCTGGGGCTGGAGTTTTTTCGCTTTATCCTGTTCATCGTCATCATCGCGGCGTTCGTGCAGTTCGTCGAGATGACCATCGAGCGCCTTTCGCCGTTCCTGTACCAGAAGCTGGGCGTGTTCCTGCCGCTGATCACCGTCAATTGCGCCATTCTGGGCACGTCGCTGTTCATGGTGATTCGCGACTACTCGTTCATCGTCACCATCGGCTACGGCCTGGGCAGCGGCATCGGTTGGTTCTTGGCGATCATGGCGATGGCGGGCATCCGCCAGAAGCTGGCCAACGAGCGGATCCCCGCCGGCTTGCAGGGGCCGGGGATCACGCTGATCATCGCCGGCCTGATGGCGCTGGCGTTCATCGGGTTCGCCGGCGTGCTCCAGGGATGATGAAAGCAGAAATCAGGTCGCAACGAGCAAAAAGGGAAGTCATCCGCCGAAGGCGGATCCCGCTATTTTGATATTCGCGTCTTGCTTTTTGGTATGGCTTGTGGCGCGGGAGGCCAATGATAGCGTCTACTCTCATCGCGGTCCTTGTCGTCAGCCTTATCGCGGGGGCGCTCGCGGCCGTTCTGGTCGTCGCGGAATACTACGTGGCCAACTATGGCCCGTGCGAGGTGACCGTCAACGATGACAAAAGGCTGACGGTTCAGGGTGGCAAAGACCTGCTCGCCCTGCTGGCAGCCGAGAAGCTGTTCATTCCCAGCGCCTGCGGGGGCCGCGGCACGTGCGGATTGTGCAAGCTCAAGGTGCTCGACGGCGCCGGTCCCCTGCTGCCGACGGAGGAACCTTACCTGGACAAGGCCGAGCGGGAATCGAACGTTCGGCTGGCTTGCCAGGTCAAGGTCCGCAGCGACCTGAAGATCGAGATCCCCAAGGAGCTTCTCGCCATCCGGGAGTATAACTGTCGATGCGCGAAGATCGTCGATCTGACGCACGACATGAAGCTGTTCCGCCTTGAACTGACCGAGCCGGCCACGATTGATTACATTCCGGGTCAGTACGTGCAGTTGCAAACGCCGCCGTACGGGAAGAGCCGCAAGGAGGTCTATCGGGCCTACTCGATCGCTTCGGACCCGGCCGAGAAGAGGATCATCGAGTTGATTATCCGTCTCGTGCCCGGCGGGACCTGTACGACGTATTGCTTCGAGCACCTCAAGGAAGGCGACGAGATGCGATTCAACGGCCCTTACGGGGATTTCCAACTCTCGGAATCGCAGGCCCCGATGGTGTTCATCGCCGGCGGCTCGGGCATGGCGCCGATCAAGTGCATGCTGCACCACATGAAGAACACGAACAACGCCCGCAAGGCAGAGTACTACTTCGGCGCTAATGCGGTCAAGGAGCTGTGCCTGACCGATCTGATGCAACAGTTCGAGTCGGAGTTGGCGGATTTTCGCTTCGTGCCCGTCGTCGCCTCGACGCAGGACAGCCCCGAATGGGACGGACAGACCGGTCTCGTGACACAGGCCGTTCAGAGGGGCCTGGCCGATGCCTCGCAGCACGAGGCGTATCTGTGCGGCAGTCCGGGTATGATCGACGCGTGCGTTAAGGTCCTGATGGACTTGGGCATGCCCGAGACGAACATCTTCTACGACAAGTTCGCGTAGGGGCGATTCCCATGGAGAATGACCGATGAAACAGTCGCCCGACATGCAGAAGCTCGAAGAGGTGCTCCGGTCGTCGGCCCTGACCGTCGGCGGTTTCATGGGCAGCGATGCGCGCAACGTCACCGAGGTGATCGAGGCCGACGCCGCTGAGTTGTTCCGGCTGGGTGTTTCACGCGAGCAGCTCGGCGCGCGGATGACCGAGATCACAGCGGCCGCCGAGACGGGGCTGGGGACCTGGGTCAGGATCGATGACGTGCGCGAGGCGGCCATCGACGAGGCACGGGGGCAGATGGTCTGTCCCTGGCCGCACGAGGCGCAGTTCCGCAAGCGCGTCACGACGGTCCGACGGACCGATTCGGGCCAGACCGTGCGATGGTCCGACCTCAACGTCCATCTCATTGCCGCCCACGGCTTCTTCGAGGGCAGGGGCTCACCCTTCCGAATCGATCCGGCCCTGTTGGTCGGAGTCATCCTCTGACGAGGTACTTTGATGCACCTGAGCCGCATCGTCTTTCATCCGGATACGTATCCGACCCGCGAGCACTATCCGTTCAATCTCGACATCTTCCACCGAACCGCAGAGATCGCCCTCAATCGCCCCGTGACGATGTTCGTCGGCGAGAACGGCACGGGCAAATCGACGCTACTCGAAGCGGTGGCGCGCAAGGCCGGCATCCACATCTGGGAGGATTACGGACGGACGCGATTCCAGTACAATCCCTACGAGAATAAGTTCCATCGGTGCATCTCAGTGGAATGGGCCGACGGTCGCGTGCCCGGCTCGTTCTTCGGATCGTCGGTGTTCCATGACTTCGCCCGCATCCTCGACGAATGGGCGGCCGCCGACCCGGCCCTGCTCGAATACTTCGGCGGCAAGTCGCTGCTGACCCAGTCGCACGGCCAGTCGATCATGTCGTTCTTCAAGGCCCGCTACGAGATCAAGGGGCTCTATCTGATGGACGAGCCGGAGACGGCGCTGTCGCCCGCGACGCAGATCGCACTGCTGAAGCTGCTCGCCCGCATGGCGGCCGCCGGACACGCGCAGTTCATCATCGCCACGCACTCGCCCATCCTGCTGGCCTGCCCCGGTGCGACCGTCTACAGCTTCGACGAGATTCCCATCCAGCCCATCGCGTACGAACAGACGCCGCACTATCAGACGTACAAAGACTTCATGAGCGATCCGCACAAGTATTGCGACGATTGCCGATGAGGACCCTGGAGGATACCATGACCGCAAGACGACACGATTGCAGAATACCGATGATCTCGCTGGCCGTCTGCGTGTCCCTGGCGTCGCTGGGCTGGGCGGCCGGCGAGAAGCGTCTGGAGCGGATTCGCGTCAGCGACGATGGGAGGCACTTCGTGGGCGCTGAATCCGGCCGGCGATTCATCGCCTGGGGCGTCAATTACGATCATGACGACGACGGGCGCCTGCTCGAAGACTATTGGCAGGATGAATGGCCGACCGTCGTGGAGGACTTCGGCGAGATCAGAGCCCTCGGCGCCAACGTCGTGCGCATTCACTTGCAGGTCGCGCGATTCATGAATGCGCCGCGGGAGCCCAACGACGCGTCGCTGACGCGCTTGGCGGACCTCGTGAAGCTGGCCGAGCGGACGGGGCTCTATCTCAACATCACCGGTCTGGGCTGCTACCACAAGCAGGATGTGCCCGCTTGGTACGATGCGATGAACGAGGCGCAGCGATGGGACGTCCAGGCGCGGTTCTGGGAGGCGGTCGCCAAGACCTGCGCGCACAGCGACGCGATCTTTTGCTATGACCTGATGAACGAGCCGATTCTGCCCGGCGCCGAGAAGGTCGAGACCGATTGGCTGGCGGGCGACTTTGCGGGCAAGCACTTCGTCCAGCGGATCGCGCTCGATCTGGCCGGCCGCACCCGGGAGCAGGTGGCCAGGGCTTGGGTCGATGCGCTCGTCGCCGCCATCCGAAAACACGATGCCCGAAGCATGGTCACGGTCGGCGTGATCCCGTGGGCGATGACCTGGCCGAAGGCCAGGCCGCTGTTCTACTCGGACGAGGTCGGCGAGAACCTGGACTTCGTCAGCGTGCATTTCTATCCAGAGAGAGGCGAAATCGACAAGGCCCTGGCGGCGCTGGCGGTCTACGACGTCGGAAAGCCTCTGGTGATCGAAGAGATGTTCCCGCTGCGTTGCAGCCTCAACGAGATGGACGCCTTCATCGACGGCTCACGGCAGATCGCCGACGGCTACATCAGCTTCTACTGGGGCAAGACCGCCGAGGAATACAGCCGCGAGCCGCACGACATCAAAGCCATGCTCATCCGCGGCTGGCTCGAATACTTCCAAACCAAAGCCCCCGAAATCCTCGACATGAACAAGGGTACAGATTGACTTGGCTAACGCCAGGTGCGGGTGCGGTCGGTACGGGGGCGGAAGGCGGCCGACAGGGATTGGACGCGGGCCTTGAGGAGCCTCTGGCGGCCTTGGGGGTTTCGGGTGTAGAGGATCTCGCAGGGGCCGATGTAGCGGGCCCACATCTTGCGAAAATGCTCGGCTGACTCTTTGTTCCTGGCGAGGGCCTTGGGCACGGCGTGGTAGTCTTTCCGCATAACGGGTCCGAGCGGGTTCTTTCGCACGAGCAGATAGCGTGGATCGTCGATGGGGCCGAGCAGTTCCTGAAGGGCTTCGAGGAAGACCGATCGCTCCCGCGTGCTGCCGCCCTTGACCGAGCAGGCGACCAGGCCATACTCCCGGCGTTGCGCGATGACGCGCGGCCGGCCACGGCGGGCATCGACGACGCCGGCCTCGACGAGGGCCTTGAGCAGGGCGTTGCCAATCTGCTTCATGCTCGATGCGGCCGAGCCGTGACGCAACAGCAGCCACAGGGTCTTGAAGAACTTCGGAAGGGCCGCCACCGCCGCCAGGGCCGAAACGGCCGCCAGCAGGAGCATCAGCGCCCGCAACGGCCAGGACGCGGCGGATCGGGACATCCAGATCGAGAAGGCCGATACGCCCCAGAACCACACCTGCCATAGCACCGCCAGGACCGTTCGCGTGACCACGAAGTCGCGCGGCAGCGCCAGCAGCGAGGTTGTGACCTCTTCGGCCATGGCCCCGATGCGGGCGGCGCCGAGCGCCAGCTCCCATCGCGTTCGCAGCCCGTAGCGATCGTGCGCCTGCTGCGTCATGGTCGCGTTGATCTGGTCGATCCGCGCCTCGTCGTAGGGAGGGTTGCCGAGCCCGAGCCGGGACAAGCCGCTTTCGATTGCACTGCTCTTGAACGAGACGCCGACGAAGGCCTTGAACCGACGCATCAGCGTATCGAGGTCCTCTCCCGGCTCGGCGACGCCGGCCTCCTGGCAGACGAGATGCCAGATGTTGGCGGTCTTCGTGGGGTTGCCCTCTTCGGTTCGGATGGCCCGGCCGCGCATCTGGTTGCTGAGCATGTACGAGCCAACGAAGCTGGCGAGGATCAGCGCGTTGACCGACGGGGCGTCCCATCCCTCGCCGAGCAGCGAGGCCGTGCCGATCAGCACGGTGACGCCGCCCTGGCGGAACAGGTTCGTGACGAGCGCGACGATCTTCTGCTTGTCAGTGCCGCGAACGACGACTTCGCAGAACCGCTCATCGTGGGCCAGCGGCTTGAAAGCGATGCTGCCGGAGTCGATTCCGAGGTCTGCGCCGATCGCTCGCAGCGACTCCTGCGTATCGGCAGGAACGACGGTCAGCGTTCCCGTGAGAATGCCGAGCCGCACGTCGGAGGCGTTGCTGCGGCGGATCTGCTCGAAGATCGGCACGACGCCCAGCCGCTTGAGGTCTTTGGTGTCGGTCGGGTCCCTTGGGAAATCGGCGCTGCGAACGAAATCGGTCAGGACGACCATTCGCAGAGCCGAACCGAGGGATTGGCTCTCGATCTGGACGATGTCCTCGATGCTCTTGAGCTTGGAGGCGCTTCGCGTCAGCAGTTGAGCGGTCCGGCTCGTACTCCGCAGGCTCACCGTGCGCCGCTCGATCGCGCCGATCCGTTTGAGGTCACGCGCGATCTGCTGGAACAGACCCTTGTGAGCTTCGAACGACTTGGCGTGGCTGTAGAGGCAGCCGGTCAGCAGGACCTCCAGTCGTTCGAGCGTCAGCGGGGGGCACTTGTGCCGTGAGAAACCGATCGCGGCCAGCAGCTTCCTGGGCGGCCGGCCTCGAACCTGGTTGAGGAAGATGGCGACGCTCGAATGGAAGCCCGGATCGGCGAGTATCTCCTCGACGTGCTCCCCGGGCTCGATGACGCGGCGGTCGGCTTCAAGGGCCTGGATGAACGCCTCATTGCCGGTCAGCGTCTTGACGGACGCATCGACCTGGCGACGGAACTCGGCGAGTTCGGCCTGCTCGGCGCGCAACGGCGTCGAGACGTACACGTAATCCTGGTGCGGGCAGAGGTTCTTCTCCTGCACCAGCTCGGGCACGGTGATCTCCGCGTCGATCGAGCCGCACAGATCGACGTAGCGGTCCCATTCGAACGGCGAGACGTCGAACGGCGCGGTGGCGGTCAGCGCGACGACCGTCGGCTCGTTCAGGTTCTTCTTCACATCGACCAGACACCGCCACCATTCATTCCTCAGATGGTGCGCCTCGTCGAGCACGAGCGTGCGGATGTCCAGGGCGCCCAGCTTCTTCAACAGAGCGGCCTTCCGAGCCAATCGGGACCTGTCCTTGCCCGCCTTCTCGGCGGCCGGCTGCGATTCCTGATCCTCGGCTTCCTCCGTCCGGCCCGAGTAGACGCTGTGCAGGCCTTGATAGGTCGAGACGGTGAGGAATCGCGGGTCGCGAATGTCCCGCGAGACCCAGTCGGGCAGACCCGGGCCGTGCTCGCTGAACAGGCCGACGAGCCGGTCGATCCACTGGTCGCGGATGGCGACGGTCGGGGTGAAGATCAGCGTGGGCCGGTTCAGCCGCCGGACCACTTCCAGGCCCAGCACCGTCTTGCCCGAGCCGGGCGCCGCGACGATGTGCAGATGGTTGTCGTCGAGGTAGTCGTCCAGCTCCGACAGCACCCGCTGCTGGTAGCGGCGCCAGGGTTTGCGGAACTGGATGTCCGAAGGAAACGTCTTCACTTATGAGGCCCGGAGAATGAAATACCAGTAGCCGATCGCCGCCAAGACCTGCACCACGATGATTCCGATGAAGACCATCCTGAACTTCAGCTTCTGCGTCTTGTGTCGGAACAGCCCCTGGGCCAGCAGCGCACCGGGGCTGCCCCCGACCAATGCCGCCAGATGCAGGATCACTTCCGGCACGCGGCCGGCGCCCGCGACGGCCTGTCGCTTGTCGTAGCCGTAGAGCACCACGGTCACGGTGTTGATCGCAACCAGGTAGGCGTACACCCCCGACACACCAAACCTCCAGAACAAGATGGCAGAGATCGTGACGAGAATCGTCAGCGTCCAGAAGAACGCTTTCTTCGGTTGGTGCCGGGGCATCTTCGTAGCCATCGACCGTCACACACCGAAGGTCGCGCCGATAGCCTTGGCGGCCCGGATCAGCGCGTGGTTCTTCGGGACCTTCTTGATCTTGCCTGCGATACTGGCCAACGAAACGCTCGAAATTCCACCGCCCTTCCAGACCACCAGGCGGTTTCGGACGCCGGCGGCCAGCAATTCGATCGCGGCGTGGCCGAACATCGTCGCCAGCGTCCGGTCGTGCGGCGTCGGCGTGCCGCCTCGCTGGACGTGTCCGAGGACCACCGCGCGGCAATCCAGACCCGTCTGCCGATTGATGTCTTCGGCCAGCTTCTCGCCGATCCCGCCCAGGCGGATCGGGTCGGGACTGTGCGCGACGCGCTTGAGGACGACCATCTGCCCGCCTTTCTCCTTCGCCCCTTCGGAGACGACGATGATGCTGAATCGTTTGCCCTTCTTCGATCGTCCGATGACGTACTGGCAGACGGTGTCGAGTTTGTACGGGATCTCCGGGAGGAGGATCACGTCGGCGCCGCTGGCGGCCCCGGCATACAGTGCGATCCAGCCGGCGTAACGTCCCATGACTTCCACGATCATCACGCGCTGGTGCGAGCTGGCGGTGGTGTGAACCTTGTCGATCGCTTCGGCGGCGGTGGTGACGGCCGTGTCGAAGCCGAACGTGACATCGGTGCCCGCCAGGTCGTTGTCGATCGTCTTGGGCACGCCGACGATGGTCAGGCCCTTTTGGGCGAACTTGGCCGCCGAGGCCATCGTGCCGTCGCCGCCGATGCAGACCAGGGCGTCGATGTCACGCTGCTTGAGATGCTCGATGCAACGGTTCGAGACGTCCTTGGTCTGCGTGCGTCCGCCCGTTGTGACGGGGAAGTGGAACGGATTGGACGTGTTGCTGCTGCCCAGAATCGTGCCGCCGACGGTGAGGATGTTGCTGGTCTGTTCGTAGGTCAGCGGCTCGATACGGTTCTCGATGAATCCGAGGTAGCCGTCCTGAATGCCCCAGACGGTCAGGCCGTGGTCGTTGATGGCGGTCTTGGTCACCGCTCGAATCACGGCGTTCAGGCCGGGGCAGTCGCCTCCCCCGGTCATCACCGCGATCGACTTCAGTTTCGTTTTGGCCATGCGTTGTCCCTCCGTATCTTCTCTGCTGCGGTCGGACTCATCGTTTCGCGTTCTTCTGTGAAGGTGTATCGACGACAGCGACCCATCTTAGCGGTTGCGCAAGTCGCTGAAAACAACAATGCGCGCTTTCTCGATCTCTGCCCGAACCCCCCTGCCGGTTCACGCAGACCCTCATCGCATCGGTATCGTCCGAAAAGTCGTGCCAGCCATGCATACAGAAGGACGAAAACGCTGCCTTCCAGTATGGTATCAACGGCAATTCAGCCGTAGGACTGTTTGAAAGCAAAGAAAAAACGAAGACCCGTTGGAGTAACCAAGCGCGAGGGTCGATGAACGTATTCTGACGACCGTCCCCCGGCCCAGAGAAATGCCGGGACCGGGATAGCCTGGGCGGTCGGAGTTGAGGATCGGTCGCAAGCAGAGGAATCGATATGGTGATAACGTCGTCTCTCAAGGGTGTGCTGCTGGACAGTGCAAAGGAAGTTTTCGAATCGATGGTCTTCATGCCTCTGGAGGAGATCGAAGGGCAGAGATCCGATCCGGAGGGAGTGACGTTGCTGGGGACGATTACGTTCTCGGGGAACCTCGAAGGCGGCCTGAGCGTCTGCTGCGACATGACGAGCGCCCGCGCCATCGCGGCGGGCATGCTCTGCATGGAGTCGCCGGACGAACTGGCCGATGAGGATCTGGTCGATGCCATGGGCGAAATCGCCAACATGGTCATGGGAGCGGTCAAGACGCACCTTCAGGATGACTACCAGAGCATTCTGATCTCGGTCCCCTCCGTGGTCCAGGGACGCGAATTGCGCAACCGTCCGAACGACGGAATGATCCAGATGGTTACACCCACGCATGTGGACGGAAAATATCTCGTGGAATTCTCTCTGGTCTGTCGCGAGGCCGGCGTGGCGTAGAGGCGATGCATGCTTCGCCCCTGCCTGCCGTCATATGGTTGTCGCAGATCTCCGCTCGGCGTCGGGATAGCTTCGCCGATACCCCCCACCGAGCAGATCGTTCCTCAGCGCCTCGACGGCCGCCCGGGCATGATCGTCGAACCGCATATAGGTCTCCGTCAGCGCCGAGCCGACGATCGCTCCCGTCTCGCTGTCCACGACCCGGACGCGCAGCTTCATCCGGTTTCCGGGCCGCTCTTCATCCTCGTAATAGCTGCACAGGAACAGGGCCTCGACGCCCAGGATCTGCTTGATGCGCGCGCGGGTCTTTTCGTTGAGCCGGCCCTGGAGCAAATCCTGCTCGCCGATGATCTTGGCCAACTCGCCCCTCTCCACGAAGGTGATGGGCTTGCTGACGAACGTCTTCATATAGGCGGCCATGAAGATTTGTTCCTGCTCGGGATTGAGGCCGAGCACCGCCAGACGCTCGTAGGTGATCAGTTCGGGTTTGGTGAAGACCGCGCGCGTGTTGCCCTCGCAGCCGACCAGGAAGGCCAGGATCATCACGGTGCAGACAACAGCCATTGCCCTGCCCTGTCCGTTCATCGTTATCACTCCCTGACAAATCTCAAGACATCCTTCTGTCGTTCGTCCAACGGCCCACGCCGACACAGCATCGGCTCTCTTACTGTATCGGCCAATCGTGCCTGAACTCTGTTGCCATTCTGTCGTCGGCGCTCGCAAATCGCCATCCCGCCGTTGCTTGTCGTGCGGGCCTCTTGCACCTGCGAGAGCGGGACGATACGATGGAACACATGGCCCGGCATCGATGCCGGCGGGCTTCTTACCTGTGGAGGATTGACCCGATGCAGATTGGCATTCTCTCCGACACGCACGACAACCATCGCAGCGTGCGCAGGGCGATCGAGATCTTCAACGAGCGCGACACCGAATGCGTCCTTCATGCGGGTGACATGACCGGTGCGGGCACGGCCTCACTCTTTGCCCAGCTTCGCAGCCGTCGGTTTGTTGTGGTCACGGGCAACTGCGACGCGGACCGCGTGGCGCTGCGACAAGCCGTCGAGACCTTTGGAGGCGAGGTGTACGAATCCAGCTTTGACGGACAAGTGGGCGACAAGGCCGTCTACATGGCGCATATTCCCCACTCGGTCAAGCGGGCGATCGACAGCCAATCGTACGATCTCGTGGTCTACGGCCACACCCATCAGCAGGACACTCATCGCGTCGGCAAAACCCTGATCGTCAATCCGGGAAGTGCCAGGAACGGACTGGCCGCCGGCGGTCACATTGCCATTGTCGATCTGGCCGACATGAGCGTGACCTTCGAGTCTCTGGTATGATGGTGGGAATGAAACGAAGACCTGCCGGCATCGCGGCACCGGCCGGCCACGCGGAGGTCGACGGCCCCCCGCGGCGGCCGGCTCGCACGTGGACCAGCCGCCGCAGGGAAGCGTGTTGTCAGGCGCGCAGTTTCCTGTAGTTCTTCAGGCACAATTCGATGGCCTCAAGCGGCGGATAGACGTCCTTCTCTTCCTCGATGATGTACCACTCCGTGCCGCCGATCGTCTCGCAAACGGCAAACACCTCGTCCCAGGGGACGTCGCCTTCACCCAGAATGGCGTTCGGGTTGGTCGCCGAATGCTCCTTGAGATGGACGGTGAGCGACCGGCCGGGATACTTCCTGAGGTACTTGACCGGATCAGCGCCGCCGGCCATGCAGTTGGCTGTGTCCATCTGCATGACGACGTGCTTGCCCGTGTTGCCGAACAGGATGTCCCACGGCACCTCGCCATTGACCGCGTGAAAATCATGGGCGTGGCAATGGTATCCCACGACCATGCCGTGGACCGAAACCTTCTCGGCCAGCTCGTTGAATCGCTTGGCGTAGCCGAGCCAGATTTGCCTCGGGTTGTCCCCGCTGGCCTGGAGCCACGGGACGATGAGGTACTGGTTGCCCAGGGTCTTGTTGAACTCGATGGTGGCCTCCAGGTTGGCGTCGGAGAGCGTGTCCATCTGGGTGTGCGTGCCGCAGCACTTGAGGCCGTTGTCATCGAGGATCTTGCGCAGGTCCTTGGCCGAGTAGTTGTAGTAACCGGCGAACTCGACGCCGTCGTAGCCCATCGCCGCCACCTTGGCGATGGTGCCGGGCAGGTCCTTGGCGCACTCGGCGCGGACCGAGTAGAGCTGCACGCCGACCGGCGGTTTGCGCTTGGCGAACGGGTTTCTCAGTCCGTTCCCACAGCCGGCGCCCATCAGGCCGGCGGCGGCGAAAGAAGCGGCGGTGGTCGCCAGAAAGTCACGACGGGAGAGTCTGGATTGCCCTTGGTTCTTCTTCATGTTCCTTCACCTCATTTCATCGTCCTGGTTCGATGCCGTTCACGGACCGCGCAGGCCCTATTCATCGGCTGCGATTGTAGGGCCCTCCCGCATCGCGGTCAAATGCAAAACGCCGCAGGATACGGGCCACGCACCCGGAAAACCGTTGCGAAAATGTCTCTGACCCGCCATGATAGTGGTCCGTTCATCTTGGGCAGAAATTGAGGAGAAATGCTATGAATCGTCGCCAATTCCTTCAGACCACCGCCGCCGGGATCGCCTTATCTTCGTTTGGGGGGCTCGTCCCCGCCTTCGCGCAGCCCAAACCCAAGCGCGTCGCCCTGATCGGGACCGGCTGGTACGGCAAGAGCGCGTTGTTCCGGCTGCTCCAGATCGCCCCGGTCGAGGTCGTCGCTCTCTGTGACGTGGACCGGAACATGGTGGCCGACGCCGCCCGGATGGTGGCCGACCGCCAGGCTTCCAAGAAGACGCCTCGCACCTACGGCGACTACCGCCAGATGCTCAAACAGGAGGAGCTGGACATCGTGCACGTGGCCACGCCCGACCATTGGCATGCGCTGCCGATGATTGCGGCCGTCCAGGCCGGCGCCGACGTGTATGTCGAGAAGCCTATCAGCGTGGACGTTGTCGAGGGCCGGGCGATGCTGGCAGCCGCAAGAAAGCACGGCAGAGTGGTCCAGGTCAACATGCAGCGGCGCAGCACGCCGCACCTGATCGAAGCACGCAAACGCGTGATCGAGGCCGGCTTGCTGGGCAACATCGCCCACGTCGAAATCTGCTGCTACTATCACATGCGGGCGCGGGGCCAAGCGCCTGCGATGACCCCGCCCGAACACCTCGACTACGAGATGTGGACCGGCCCGGCGCCGATGCGGCCGTACAATCGCTGGGTTCACCCTCGCGGCTGGCGGGCCTTCATGGAGTACGGCAACGGGATCGTCGGTGACATGTGCGTGCACATGCTCGACATGGTCCGTTGGCTGCTCGACCTCGGCTGGCCCACACGCATCAGCTCCTCCGGCGGCATCCTCGTCGACAAGGCGAGCACCGCCAACATCAGCGACACCCAGATCGCCACGTTCGACTTCGGCGACCTGCCGGTCGTCTGGACCCATCGCACCTGGGGCAGCACTCCCGACCCCGAGTATCCCTGGGCGGGAATCATCTATGGCGACAAGGGCACACTCAAGGCCGATGTCCACAAGTATGAGTTCATCCCGCACGGCCAGGGCGAGCGGCTCAGCGGCAAGGCCCTCTACGAATACGACAAGTATCCCGAAGACGAAACCGAGAAGGACCTGGAGCGCCACGTCGCGGCCCCGATGCGGCGCCACTGGCAGGACCTCCTCGATGCGATCGAGACGCGGACCAAGCCCGTCTGTGACATCGAGCAGGGCTACATCACCGCGACCTCGTGCATCCTGGCGAACATGGCCTGCCAGCTCGGCCGCACGCTCCAGTGGGACCCGCAACAGGGCAAGGTCGTCGGCGACGACGAGGCCAACCGTCTCCTGAAGCGGCCCTATCGCAGCCCATGGATCCACCCCGATCCGGCGAATGTCTGAAAGAGCGTTGTATGAGGACGAACACGAATCGAAGGCAATTCCTGAGGCTCTCGGCCGGCGCTGCGGCGCTTGCGTCGTTCTCGTGGGCGGCTTCACGTGCTGCGGTCTCGCGGAGGCCGAACGTTGTCTTGATCGTCAGTGACGATCACGGGCGGGGCGACCTGGGCTGTTATGGCAACCCGGTTATCCAGACGCCGCACCTCGATGCGCTGGCGGCCGAGGGCGTGCGCTTCACCAACGCCCTCTGCACCACGGCCAGTTGCAGCGCCAGTCGCTCGGTCATCCTCAGCGGCCTGTACAATCACCACAACGGCCAATATGGGCACGAGCACAGCTACCACCACTTTCGCACCTTCGATCGCGTGCGAAGCCTGCCCGTCCTTCTCACACAGTCCGGCTACCGCACGGCTCGCATCGGCAAGTACCATGTCGCGCCCGAGGAGGTCTACCGGTTCGACGCTACGCTGCCGGGCAACAGCCGCAGCCCCGTCCAGATGGCCGACAACTGCAAGACCTTCGTCGCCTCCGATGATGCCCGGCCGTTTTTCCTTTATTTCTGCATGTCCGACCCGCATCGCGGCGGAGGCAAGGCCACCGACCTGCCGCACGAGCCCGACCGCTTTGGCAATCGCGAGCAGGGCTATCCGGGCGTCAAGGAAGTGATGTATGATCCCGAGAAGGTCGTCGTGCCGGACTACCTGCCCGACATCCCCGAATGCCGGGCCGAGCTGGCGCAGTACTACCAGTCGGTCTCTCGCGTTGACCAGGGCGTCGGGCGTCTGATCGATGTGCTCAAGCAGGCCGGCCAGTACGACAATACGATCGTGATCTACATATCCGACAACGGCATTGCCTTTGCGGGCGCCAAGACGACGCTCTACGAACCCGGCATGAACCTGCCCTGCATCGTCCGCACGCCCTGGCAGAAGAACAAGGGCATCGCCTGCGATGCGCTGGTCAACTACGCGGACCTGACGCCAACGATTCTGGACTTCGCCGGCGCGACGCCGGGCGACTACGAGTTCCACGGCCGCTCGTTCAGGCCCGTTCTTGAACGCGAGCGCGCCGATGGCTGGGACACGACGTACGCGTCGCACACGTTCCACGAGATCACGATGTACTATCCGATGCGCGTGGTGCGCGAGCGGCGGTTCAAGCTGATCTGGAACATTGCCCACGGCCTGGAGTACCCCTTTGCCAGCGATCTGTGGGAGTCGGCGACCTGGCAGGGCAGCCTCAAGCGGGGCAACACGCACTACGGCCGGCGCACCATCGAAGCCTATCTGCACCGGCCGAGATTCGAGCTGTACGACCTTCAGAACGACCCGCACGAGGTCGTCAACCTGGCGGATGATCCGAAGCATCAGGATCGGCTCGACGAGATGAAGGCCAAACTCAAGGCCTTCCAGGAACAGACCAAGGACCCGTGGATCCTCAAATGGGAATACGAATAACCGAAAAAGCAGGGTGCAAACAGAGGGAATCAAGATAGTGGAATCCGCCTTCGGCAGATGACCTCCTCCATTTTGCCGTTTGATATTTGATCTTTGATTTCGGACTACGTGGGGTGGGCAATGCGCACCAATTCTAAAGGGACAGGCACATGGAACTATTGATGGGATACGACGTCGGAAGCTCTTCGGTCAAGGCGACGCTGATGGACGCGGGTACGGGCAAGACGCTGGCCTCGGCGACCTCGCCGGAGAAGGAACTGGAGATCATCGCCAAGCAGCCTGACTGGGCCGAGCAGCATCCCGCCACGTGGTGGGAGCACGTCCGGCTCGCCACGCAGAAGATCAAGGTCAGTGCCGCGTTCGACGCCTCCGACGTCAAGGCGGTCGGCATCTCGTATCAGATGCACGGCCTGGTCCTGGTCGATAAGAACCGGCAGGTGCTGCGGCCGGCGATCATCTGGTGCGACAGCCGGGCCGTGCAGATCGGCCAGCAGGCCGCCAAGGACATCGGCCCGAAGAAGTGCCTCAAACGCCTGCTCAACCTGCCCGGCAATTTCACCGCCTCCAAGCTCAAGTGGGTTCGGGATAACGAGCCCAAGGTCTATGCGAAGATTCACAAGATGATGCTGCCGGGCGATTTCGTCGCGATGAAGATGACCGGCCAGATTCGGACGACGCCCTCGGGTCTGTCCGAAGGGATCCTGTGGGACTTCGAGAAAGACCGGCTCGCCGATTTCGTTCTGGACAACTACGGCATCTCCGGCGATCTCGTCGCGGAGACCGTTCCGACGTTCTCGGTGCAGGGCGAGCTGACATCGGCCGCGGCGGCCGAACTAGGGCTGGCGACCGGCACGCCGGTCAGCTATCGCGGAGGCGATCAGCCCAACAACGCGCTGTCGCTGAGCGTGCTGAAGCCGGGTGAGGTCGCCGTAACAGCGGGCACCTCCGGCGTCGTCTACGGCGTGACCGACCAGAGCAACTACGATCCGAAGTCACGCGTCAACATCTTCGTCCACATCAATCACACCACGAAGAAGCCACGCTACGGCGTGCTGCTATGCCTCAACGGGACCGGCATCCTCAATAGCTGGCTCAAGCACAACGTCGCCGGCGAGGGGCTCGACTATCCGCAGATGAACGAGATGGCCGCGACGGTGCCCGTCGGCTCCGAGGGGCTGGTGATCCTGCCTTACGGCAACGGCGCCGAGCGGACGCTGGAGAACCGCAACATCGGCGCTTCGGTCCACGGCTGGAACTTCAACATCCACAAGAAGGCCCACTTCCTCCGCGCCGCCCAGGAAGGGATCGTCTTTGCGCTCAACTACGGGCTGGAGATCATGCGCGACATGGGCACCAGGCTCAAGACCGTCAAGGCCGGCAACGCCAATATGTTCCTCAGTCCGCTGTTCGCCGAGGCATTCGCGACGATCACCGGCGCGACCGTCGAACTCTACAGCACCGACGGCTCCCAGGGCGCTGCGCGCGGCGCGGGAATCGGCGCCGGTCTCTACAAGGGTCCGCAGGACGCCTTCGTCGGCCTCGAACCGGTGCGGAAGGTCGAGCCCAACAAGAAGCTCAAGAAGGCCTACCGGGAGGCCTATGAAAACTGGGAATCCGTGCTCGACCGGCAACTGTAGACATGGAGATGCGATTGTCCGGCGGACATGGCCGGGAGCAATTTGCACGGCAGCGTTATTCGTGACGCAGGGCTTCGATGGGGTCGAGGCGGGCGGCTTTGAGGGCGGGGAAGTAGCCGAAGACCACGCCGACCGCCGCCGAGAACAAGAAGGCGATGATCGCGATGCCCGGATCGAACACGAAGGGGACCTGCAGGACGCTCTTGAGGCCGAACGAAGCCCCCAGGCCCAGCAGGATGCCGAACAGGCCGCCCAGCGACGACAGCGCCACCGCCTCGACCAGGAACTGCAGGAGCACCTCGCGCTCGAGGGCCCCGATGGCCAGCCGAGTGCCGATCTCGCGCGTCCGCTCGGTGACGCAGACGAGCATGATGTTCATAATGCCGATCCCGCCGACCACCAGGCTGACGGCCGCGACGGCGCCGAGCAGACCCGTGAGCACCTGTGTTGCCCCGGTGAGCATTCGGCTGATCTCCTTGGTGTCCATCACCTGGAAGTTGTCTTCTTCGCGTGCGGCCAGTCGGCGACGATCCCGCAGAAGCAATCGAATGTCCTGTTGAGCTTTCTCCGTCGAGGCGCCGTCGCGGATCGAGACCTGGATCAGCCGGATGTCCTGGTTGCCTGAGATCCGTCGCTGGAAGGTGCGCAACGGCACGATGACGAGGTCGTCCTGGTCCTGGCCCATGCTCTGGCCTTTGGCCTCGAGAAGACCGATGACCTGAAACGACAGGGAGCCCAGCCGGATCCGCTGGCCTGTGGGATCCTGGCTGCCGAAGAGCTTCTCTCGGACGGTCTGGCCCACGATGCAGACCGCGGCCCCCGCATGCGCTTCGCTGGTGGTGAAGTTCCGCCCGCTCTCGATAGACATGTTGCGCAGGGCAACGAACTCACTGGTGGTCCCCGTGACCGAGGTGGACCAGTTCTCATTGCCGTAGATCGCGGTCGCCGCCCCGGTGGATACGGGCGCCACGGCCGAGACGGACCCGATCTCGCGGGCGATCGCCTGGGCATCCTCGCTCTTGAAGGCCGGCGCCATGCCCTGTTGGCCCGGACCCATGCGCCGGCCCGGAGTGACCATCAGGAGATTGCTGCCCATACTGGCGATCTGGGTGGTCACCTGCTGCGTCGCGCCGTTGCCCAGGGTCACCATGGTGATCACCGAGGCAACCCCGATGACGATGCCCAACACCGTCAGAAACGACCGCATGACATTGCGTCGGATCTCTCGCAGGGCCAGAAGCAGCGTATTCCAGACCATCAGTTCGTCCTCCCATTCTGCTGGTCCGACTCGACGCGACCGTCCTTGAAGTAGACGATTCGCTTGGCGTACTCGGCCATGTCCGCCTCATGTGTGACCATGACGATGGTGATGCCAGCCTCGCGATTCAGCCGACACAGCAGGTCCATGATCTCCTCGCTGCGGGCGGTGTCGAGGTTGCCCGTGGGCTCGTCGGCCATGAGGACCGATGGATCGGCGATGATCGCGCGGGCAATGGCCACGCGCTGCTGTTGACCACCGGACAGCTCGCTGGGGCTGTGCGACTCCCAGCCTTCCAGCCCCACCGCCGCCAGGGTCCGACGCGCGATTTGATGGCGCTCTCGCGCGGGCACGCCGCGATAGATCAGCGGCAGTTCCACGTTCTCGATCGCACTGGTGCGCTTCAGCAGGTTGTAGCCCTGGAAGACGAACCCCAGGTAGTAGCGGCGCAGCTTCGCCCGCTGGTCGCGGGTCAGTTGCGAGACCTCGACGCCCTGGAAGCGATAGGACCCGCTGGTGGGCGAATCGAGGCACCCAAGGATGTTCAGGCAGGTGGACTTGCCTGAGCCGCTGTGGCCCATGATCGCTACGAAGTCGCCTTGCTCGATTCGCAGATCGATCCCGGCCAGCGCCCGCATCGCCGCCTGGCCCTCGCCATAGACCTTGGTCACACCCTGAAGCTCGATCAGGGCTGTGCCGCTCGTTTCCGTGGAGGCAACCATGCTTATCTCCCTGCGCTGATCGTATCGACGACCAACGGCGTGCCCGACTGGATTTGGCCCGAGACGATTTCCGTCATGGTCCCGTCCGAGACCCCGATGGTCACGGGCACCGCTACGGGCCGGCCGTCCTGAAGGATCCAGACGCTCTGCTGCCGTTTGCTCGTGTCCACGATCTGCCCGGACGGCGCCGGCCGAGGGGGGCCGGGCAACAACATGGCCAGGCCGCGACGCCGTATCTGCTCCTGAACCGGCGGCGAGAAGCGCAGCGCCGCGTTGGGAACCAGCAGCGCGTCGGCCACCTCCTGGACCGTGATGTTGGCCGTCGCCGTCATGCCGGGACGCAACGACAGGTCTGCGTTGTCCACCTTCAACACGGTCTCGTAGGTGACCACGCCGTCCACGGTCTTGGGTCCGAAGCGGGTCTGCACGATCCGCGCCTGGAAGATGCGGTCGAGATAGGCGGCGACGGTGAACTCGGCGTCCTGGCCTTCCTTCACCTGCCCGATGTCCGCCTCATCGACGTTGACGCGCAGTTCCATCTGCGTCAGGTCTTCGGCCAGCGTGAACAGGACCGGGGCCTGAAACGCCGCCGCAACGGTCTGGCCCGGCTCGATACTGCGGGTCAGCACGACCCCGTTGATCGGCGAGCGGATGACCGCCTTGGCGATGTCCGTCTGCGTCGCTTCGAGGGTGGCCTGGGCCTGGGCGACCGCCGCTTTGACATTGGCGTCGTCGGCCTTGGCCCGTTCGAAGGCCGCCTCGGCGGCATCGAGTTCGGTCTGCGAGGGCACCTTGCCGTCGCTCAACTGGCGCACGCGCTGAAGCTGGGCGAGCTTGTTGGTGGTCTCGCGAAGCGTCGCCTGGGCCTGGAGGACTCTGGCCTTGGCGGCTTCCAGGGCGGCCTTGTGTTGCGTCTGCTGCGCATCGAGCTTGGAGGTGTCGAGCCGGGCCAGCACCTGGCCGACCTTGACCTCGTCGTTGTAATCGACCTCGACGCTTTTGACGATGCCGGAGATCTCGCTGCCCACCTCGACCTGGTTGGTGGGCTCCAGCGTCCCGGTGGCGGTGACGAGGACGACCAGATCGCCGCGCTGCGCCGGCTGCGTGTCGTACTGCATCGTCTGGCCCGAGCCTTTCCGCATAGCCAGGAACGCCAGCGTCGCAACGGCCAGCAGGATGATAATGACCCAGCGCTTCAGGTGTCGGCCGCGTTTGGCGGTATGGTCTACGCCCAGGGTCTTGGCTATGTCCGAAGGTGCATGTGATTTCGCACTCATGTAGGGTCTCCAGATGTTAGAGTGGTTCGGCCGGCCCTTGTGTGGCCGCGACCGCTGTCATCGGGGTCCATCCGCCGCCAAGGGCCTTGTACAGGCGGATCACGTTCGAGGTCACGGTCCCGTCGCTCTGACGCAACTGGTCCTGGAACGACAGCAGCGAACGCTCTGCGTCCAGGACGCTGCTGAAATCGGTCAAGCCCGCCTGGTACTTGTGCTGCGCCAGTGTCGCCGCCGACTGGGCCGCCTCCATCGCCTCTCGCAGGTTCGCACGCCGCTGCAACTCCTGACCATAGGCGACCAGGGCGTTCTCAACCTCTTCGAGGCACGTCAGAACGGCCGCCTCGTAGCGGATCAGGGCCTGCTCCTGAAGGGCCGACTGCACCTCGATGTTTGGGCGGATGGTCCGATCGAAGAGCGGCAGCGTGATGCGCGGGCCGCCGCTGATGCTCCACGTCCTTGCCGACAGCGGATCGCGCAGCGACGTCGTCTCCAGCCCGACCGAACCGTTCAGCGTCAGTTGCGGATAGAGATTCGCGGTGGCCACGCCGACCCGCGCCGTCTGGGCCGCCAGCTCGCGCTCGGCTCGTCGCACATCGGGCCGCCGTCGCAGCGCATCGGCCGGCACGCCGACCGCGATCTCTGCCGGCGGCAGCGGGATCGCCCGAGGTTCGGCCAGCTCCGCGTGAAGGCTGCCGGGCGTCTCGCCCAACAGCACGGCCAGGCGATTCATCGCCTCCGACAGCCCGCTGCGAAGATTGGGGACTTGGGACCGCGTGTTTTCGAGATTGTACCGGGCCTGGTACGTGGCCAGTTCGTCGTCGAGGCCCGCCTGCGATCGCCACAGCGTCAGCTCGTAGCTGGCCTCCTGAGTCGCCAGACTCGCCTCGGCCGCCGCCAGACGCGACTGAAACGTGCGCAGCTCGACGTAGTTCAGCGCCGCCTCCGCCAGCAGCGACACGAGCACGTCGCGCAGGTCCTCCTCGCCGGCCGCCAGGTCAGCCTCGGCCGCCTCGACGGAGCGACGGACCCCGCCGAAGAGGTCGAGTTCCCAGCCGGCATCGAAGCCCGCCGAGTAAACCTCGCCGTGTGAATCAAAACCCACGTTCGTATCCGTCCGCCGCGATGTGGCCGAACCCGAGGCATTCAGAGTGGGGAACAGTCTGCCCTCCGCGATGCTGCGGCGGGCCCGCGACTCGCGAAGCCGCGACTGCGCGGTCTTCAGGTTCAGGTTGCCCGCCACGGCACGCTCGATCAGGCGCGACAGTTGCGCGTCGTCGAGCGTCGTCCACCACGCCGCCAGCAGGTTGGGGTCTGTCGGTTCGCCGATCAGGCTGGTCGGCAGTTCACTGCGCCAGGCCATCGGCGCCACCGGCTCGGGCGCGACGTGGTCGGGTCCGACCTTGCACCCCGCCAGCATCACCAGCGCCATCGCCCCGTACCGCCATGACAACGGCCTGATCGAGCCTGCGTTACGAATGATCCTCATGGATTACTCCCGTCTGGAGGCGGCCTTGCGCAGTTGTCGCCTCCTGCCACTGGCTTTAGCGTTCTTCAGGGTCTCGCGAATCCCCCGGATTCCCGTCAGAGTGAATTGCACGATGTGATCGGCCAGTTCCTCGACGCTCAGTTCGGCAAGCGGCGCGGGTGGACGCGGCGCGCCCGGTGGCATCTTGCCCCGACGCAGGTGGAGCATCGGGCCGAAACACTGGCTCATCAGGCTCATCTCGCACAGACAGACCGCCTGCTCGCTCGCCTTGGCGCCCAGCAATTCCCGGACGAGGGCCAGCGTGCTCTGACGTTCGGACTCTATCGTGGTATGCATCGCGTGCATCAGAAGCCCCGTCGGATTCGCCATCTCCTTGTGGACGATCTCGATCTCGTGGTTGTCCGGGTCGGCGATTCGGTGCATGAACGCCAGAATCCGGCCGTACAGCCTTTCCTCCGGCGCCGCCGTGGGCGGCACGCCGCCGTCCGGCGGATGGGACCGGATCGATTCGTCGTGCGAATGCTGCCACGCCTCGACATACAGGTTCTCCTTGCTGCCGAAGTGGTAGTTCACCGACGCCGTATTGGTGCCAGCGCGCTCGCAGATCTCCGCGTGCGTCGCCTCCCAGTACCCCTTCTCGGCGAACACCTCGGCCGCCGCCGCCAACAGCCGCTCCCGCGTCGCCTGCGCGTCCTTTCTCAGCTTCTTCTTCATCGTACGGTCCTTACTGATTCATAAGCCTACTGCATAGTTTAACTGATGAATTGAATTAGTCAATAGAAAAAAGCGCGTCCTTTGTGCAAATTCTTGTCGCCCGCCGCTCGTCGGCGTGCACCCGGCTCCAACGGCTCGGCGAAAGGGTCTTGCAGAGAACAGCAGGGTGTTTTAGCATGCGCGGGATACGGTACCGGAAATCGATCTGCGATAAGGAAGAGCCATGGCGGACGACAGACTGCGCATCTACGACAGTCCGACGTTTTCGAATCCCCGGCTGGTCGTCGGGTTCTCCGGGTGGATGGACGGGGGCGACGTTTCGACGGGGACGGTCCGCATCCTGGCCGAGAAGCTGGGGGCCCGGCGGTTCGCGGAGATCCAGCCGGAGGGGTTTTACATCTACAGCTTCCCCGGTGCGATGGAGCTGACCGCGCTGTTCCGGCCGCACTGCCGGATTCAGGACGGGCTCGTGCAGGCGTTCGATCTGCCCGACAACGGGTTCTTCGCCGCGCCGGACAGCGACACGATCCTCTTTCTGGGCAAGGAGCCGAACCTGGCATGGCACGATTATGCCGACTGCATGTTCGCGATATGTGACAGTCTCGGCGTCAAGACGGTCTATTTCGTCGGCAGCGTCTCGGGGCTGGTGCCGCACACGCGCGACCCGCACCTGTTCTGCTCGGTGAGCAGCGAGTCGCTCAAGCCGGTGTTCGCGGCATACGGCATCCGGTTCAGCGACTATGAGGGGCCCGCCAGTATCGTCACCTATCTGACGGCGCTGGCGCAGCAGCGTGGCGTGGAGATAGTCAGTCTCGTGGCGACGGTGCCGGCATATGTGCAGGGGGGCAATCCGAAGTGTATCGATGCGATGGTACGGCGGGTGGCGGGCCTGCTGGGCCTGGAACTGCACCTGGACGACTTGCGGGCGGCTGCCGACGACTTCGAACGCCGGCTCACCGAGGTGGTCAACGAGCAGTCCGAGCTGGCCGAGACGGTCACCAAACTCGAACAGGACTACGACAACGAGATCTTCGACAGCCAGATGACCGACCTGAAACAGTGGCTCCACCAGAAGGGCGTTCGCCTGGATTGAGCCATGTCACGACGAGGCCGCATGAACAGTATCTGCCGTATGCGTTCGGTCAGAACAGCCGGGCACTGTCAAGCAGAAACGTCACGGGGCCATCGTTGACGCTGCTGACGTGCATATACGCGCCGAACGAACCGGTTTGCACGCCGACACCCTGCCCTGCGATCAGCGCGGCGACCTTCTCGTAGAGCGGCTCGGCGAACTCCGGCGGGCCGGCCGCATCGAAACCGGGCCGGCGCCCTTTGCGGCAGTCCCCCTGCAACGTGAAGTTGCTGATCAGCAGGACCTGACCGCCAACGTCGATCACACTACGATTCATCTTGCCCGCCTCATCGGCGAAGATCCGCAAGTGTACGAGCTTGTCGGCCATGAACTCGGCGTCTCCGTCGGCGTCGTCTTTGCCAACTCCCAGATAGACCAACAATCCCTGCCCGATCCGCTCGACCTTCTCGGTCTGAACCTCCACTTTCGCTTCGATCACTCGTTGAACAACAGCTCGCATGACCTCTCTCTTCCCACTGGAGACTCGGAATCTCACGCTCTCGTCATTGTCACTTCCGTGCGGTGTGTTGCCGGACGTTCGCAGGCATCTTCAAGGTATGAAAGGGACCGAAGTGGAACCACACCGCGGTCCGATACCGACCCGCGGCGTCGTTCTCGGCGCTTTCCGGGCCGAGCGCTTCGCCCTCGCGGAGCCGGGTCCCAACCGCCGGGATACCCTGCAGGAACGCGATGTCGAGCGGCGACGCATCGCGCGTTGTGCTCCTCGGCTCCTTGGGACAGTATAGCCCCAGGAACAAGTCGTCAGTCGCGTTGACAATCGTAATGGCGGCCTGGTCGGTATCGATGGTCACCCAGTTCCAGTCGCGATAGTACCCCTCGAACTCCGTCGCGTCCGGGGCCCGACCCGGCCTGAGGTCCTTGTCCGTATGACTGTGGACGTCGAGCACATCGCTTCTCGTGCGGCCCTTCCGCACAGGAAAGGGACTGCGTCCAAGCCAACGCACGCCTTTGACTCGCTCCTGCGGGTACACGAAACCGATTCCGAACGCACCGCACCGCCCGTGACGCTCGTATTGGCACTCCAGCCGAACCCAGCCGGTCGGATATACGTACCAGCGCACGTGCTCCATGTCTCCGGCGTGGATCACATCAAGAACCGTGGCCCCGTCGGTCTGTGAGAAGGACACCTCGATCGGTGCCGTCCTGCCGCCGATCAGTTGCGGTCCGGGACCGAAGGCAACGGGCCGACCTTCCAGGGCAACCCCTGCAAGTTCCCCACTGTTTCCGGAGAACCGCAGCACCAGAGTGCCTGCACGGAGATGAATCTCGTTTGGCACCCCTTCGACCTCGACCTGAGGGACCTCTTCGGCCTCGGCGGCCACGTACTTCTCCGCATAATGGTCCTTGTGGTGTACAAACCAGGACCACGTCCAGATTTCATCCCCCTGCGGATCGAAGGCGGTCAGAACGAGCCCATCGGCGTCCCTCCAGTTGCCGGGCAGTTCAAGGTCGAGCCATCCCATCGCTTGCCCTGGGACATGCGGACCGTTGAATGCCCGCCGGAAGAATGCCCTACGCCCTGCTGCACGATCGGCCGGCCCCGGGAAATCCACCAGTTGCACCTCGAAACGGCACGCGGCGAGATTCGTAGAACTGTAGAGGTTCTCCAATTCGAGCCGCCCGTCGAAATCGGCCGGCAGCTTCTCCATCGCGACCCGGATCGAAGGCACCGCCCCTTCGTCCACCGTCGCCTGCAGAAGCCCATCGCTCGCCCCGACACTCGTCAGCCATATGCCCAGGACCGTCCCAACCCTTAGCAATCGCCCCGTCATGGGAATCATCCTCTCAGCCAAACCAGGGTGAGGCCGTTGCCCGCCGGACGTGTAGTTCGTCGACGACCGCGTTGCCACGGTGCGTCACAAGGTAGAGCACCAGCTCGGCAATCTCATCGGGGCCGATAAGATCACCCTTGTCAATGTCGGGACGCACACGGCTGACCATCTCCGTGTCCACACCGCCGGGACAGATCACATGGACGCGGACGTTCGAGCCGCGAAGCTCCTCCGCCAGCGCGATGCTCATCCCCCGAAGCGCGTGCTTCGAGGCGGTATAGGCGCTCTGGAGCGGATAACCCTTGACCCCGACGACCGACGAGATATTGACGATGGTCGCCCGCTCCGCCTGCCGCAGCAACGGCAGCGCCTCGCGACACAGCAAAAATGGCGCCCGCGCGTTGACCGCCCAGCAGCGGTCCAGATCCTCCGTCCGCGTCTGCTCCAGCGGTGCCGAATGCGTGATCCCCGCGTTGTTGACCAGGATATCCAGTCGTCCGAAGGATTTCGAGGTCGTGGCCACCAGACTCTGGATGGACGGCTCCTCCGCCAGTTCCGTCGTGACGATCTGCGAAACGCCCCCCGCCGCCTGGACGCGCAGCACCGTCTCCGCCAGGTCCGACTCCACCCGACCCGACAGAACCACCGTCGCCCCCTCGCCCCCCAGCGCCACCGCGATCGCCCGCTCAATCCCCCGACTGGCTCCGGTCACAATCGCTATCTTGTCGGCCAGATGTCCTGCCATTCGCACAACTCCAAGCGATATCAGTGCCAGGATTATAACCGCCAATGGCTGATCTGACAAAAACTCCATAGGATGCGTCTTCTTCGATGCCGCCGTGTGGAAAGAAGCGTCGGCCATGTTTGCGATTTCGGCCGATGCTGCTACCATAGCGAGATCGGCAGAGCGGGCCGTGCAGACCGGTTCGCCCCGCGGCAGGCCGAAAGGCAGTGTTGGGGATCGAGGTAGCGAATGTTTGTGATCGTGTTCGTTCTGGCGTGCGTGGTGCTCCTGGACGCGCTGGTGCTGCTGCTGGATCCTGGACTATTTCGACGGGGGATGGCCTTTGTGGAGAAGGAAATCGGCCCGGCATGGATGGTCGCTGACGGGTTCGTCTTCCTGGCACCGGGACTGGCCTGGCTGGTCCGGTCGTTCGTCTCGGACACGCCGGTGCTGTCGGCGGTTGCAGGGCTTGTCTCGACGCTCGTCGGCGCATTCTGCGTCCTGGCGGCGACAGAGCGATTCGCATATCTGGGGCGATGGTGGCGGTCCCGCTCGAACGGCCAGTATCGCCTCGCGGGGGTGGTGGGGCTCACATTGGGGGTGCTGATGCTGAGCCTTGCGCTCGAACTACGCCCGTAGAGGCCTATAGCTCATCGGAATGGTAGGTGTGGATGCGGACGTTTTCTCGGTGCACGGGAGCTTCGTTCTGGGCGGCGGCGCGGTCGATCCGGCTCTGGGCCCAGAAGATCTTCACGGCGGTGATACCACAGCCGAGGCCGGCGACGAAAAACACCCCCGCCGCCAGATAGGCGAAGAACTGGGGCAACGCCGCGATCAGGACGCCGAACCCGATCAGCAGCAGGCCGACAATCATTACGGCGGCCGCGACGCTCCGCGAGGCCTCAGACAACGCATTCGAATAGTAGCGAAAGACCATTTTCAGTACTCCTTCCTGAGAAGTGTACGAAAAAAAGCGGGTCCCGTTCGTTCGGGACCCGCTCGGCGTTCGTCTCGTCAATACATGTCGCCGCCCGGAGGCATGGCGGGTTGCTTCTTCTTCTCGGGGATCTCACTGACGACGGCATCGGTCGTCAGCAGCAGGGCCGCGATCGAGGCGCCGTTCTGGAGGGCGATCCGCTCGACCTTGGTCGGAACGATTACCCCGAACTTGATCATGTCGCCGTACTGCTTGGTCAGGGCGTTGTAGCCGAAGTTCCGGTCGGCGTTCTCCATGACTTTCTGGGCGACGATCGAGCCGTCGAGCCCGGCGTTCTGGGCGATCTGCTTGATCGGAGCGACCACGGCGCGGCGGACGATGCCCACACCAATGCCCTCGTCGCCCTTCGTCTTGATCTTGTCCAGGGCCGGCAGGACCCGCAGCATGGCGACGCCGCCGCCGGGAAGGATGCCTTCCTCGGCCGCCGCACGGCAGGCGTGCAAGGCGTCCTCGACGCGGGCCTTCTTCTCCTTCATCTCAGCCTCAGTCGCAGCGCCGACGTTGATCTGGGCGACGCCGCCGGCCAGCTTGGCCAGACGCTCCTGGAGCTTCTCGATGTCGTAGTCACTGGTGGAGTTGTCGATCTCGGCCTTGATCTGCTCGATGCGGGCCTTGATCGCCTCGGTGCTGCCGGCGCCTTCGATGATCGTGGTGGTGTCCTTGTCGATCGTAACCTGCTTGGCCCGGCCGAGTTGCTGAAGCTCGATGTTCTCGAGGTTCAGACCGAGGTCCTCGAAGATCGGCTCAGCGCCCGTCAGGACGGCGATGTCGCTGAGCAGGGCCTTGCGGCGGTCGCCGAAGCCGGGGGCCTTGACCGCTGCCACCTGGAGCACGCCGCGCAGCTTGTTGACCACCAGCGTCGCCAGGGCCTCACCCTCGACGTCCTCGGCAATGATCAGCAGGGGCTTGCCCTGCTTGGCCACCTTCTCCAGCAGCGGGACCAGCGACTTGATCGAGCTGATCTTCTTCTCGTGGACCAGGACGTAGGGCTTGTCCAGAACGACCGACATGCTCTCGACGTTGTTGACGAAGTGCGGGCTCAGGTAGCCCTTGTCGAACTGCATCCCCTCGACCAGCTCGACCGTCGTCTCGAGCGACTGGCCTTCCTCGACCGTGATGACGCCGTCTTTTCCAACCTTGTCCATCGCCTCGGCGAGCTTCTTGCCGATCTCGGCGTCCTGGTTGGCCGAGCAGGTGGCCACTTGCTCGATCTGCTTGGTCGACTCGACGGGTGCGGCCATCTCGAACAACTCGTCGACGATCTTCTCGACGGCCAGCTCGATCCCGCGCTTGACCTGCATCGGGTTGGCCCCGGCAGTGATGTTCTTGAGCCCCTCCTCGAAGATGCTCTCGGCCAGGATCGTGGCGGTCGTCGTCCCGTCGCCGGCTACGCTCGAGGTCTTCGAGGCCACTTCCTTGACCATCTGGGCACCCATGTTCTCATAGGCGTCTTCCAGCTCGATCTCCTTGGCCACGCTGACGCCGTCCTTGGTGACGGTGGGCGAGCCGAACGACTTTTCGAGGATCACGTTTCTGCCGCAGGGGCCGAGCGTGATCTTGACGGCGCCGGCGAGCTTTCGCACGCCCTCACGAATGGCGCCGCGTGCGTCGGTGCCGTATGCGATTTTCTTCGCTGCCATATCCTTCTTTCTCCTTCATTGTTAGTTTGAAGTCTCAAGTTTGAAGTTTGAAGCTGAGGAGCCTCACGACCTGTTACTCCGACCGGGGCTGACGATCAAGCCTTGGAGCATTCTCGATATCTCCGTCACCTCACCTCGTACCCTCGTACGAGTAGTACATATTGTCCCTCCGCGAATGACAGGTACCGATCTTCTCCTTCACGCTTCAGACTTCATGCCTAACACTTCAAAAATGAAACACCACACTTCACACCTAAAACTTCACACTTGAGGCTTCTTTGCCTACTTCTCAATCACGGCCATGATGTCGGATTCGTCCATGATCAGGTACTCTTTGCCGTCGACCTTGATCTCGGTGCCGGCGTAGCTGGTGAACAGCACCAGATCGCCCTTCTTGACCTGGACCTCTCTGCGCGTGCCGTCTTCGAGCATCTTGCCCTCGCCGACGCTAACCACTTTGCCTCTCTGGGGCTTCTCCTTGGCCGTATCCGGCAGAACGATCCCGCCGGCCGTTTTCGACTCCGCCTCGACGCGCTCCACCAGGACCTTATCCGCCAATGGTCGAATGTTCATTTGCTCTTACTCCTTTCCACTTGGTAGCATGGGGTTGACCGTACTGACCTTAATCACTGCGAGAAGATGTCACTGTTGTATTTCTTCAGGAAGAGCCGGTTGAGGAGTTGGTGCAACACCTCCATGTTCACCGGTTTGCCGATCACGCCAAACACGTCGAGTTGCAGCGCCTTACCGAGCACATCCTGATCGACCCGGCTGGTCAGCAGAATGCACGGCAACAGCGGGTGGTCCATGCGAATGATCTTGATCGTGGCCAGGGCATTGGCCCGCTCGGAGTCCATATCGACAATGGTCGTGTGGATGCGGGTCCGGCCGAGGATGTGAACGAAGTCGCTGGTGTCCTCGGCGACCATGAGATTGATGCCCCTGGGCTTGAACAGGCTGCGCAGGGCCTCGGGCCAAGCCCAGTTGGCCGCACTGGCCAGGACATTCACATCACCGAGTTGGGATCGTTCTGCCATCATAATCATCCTGCCGCCGCAAGGTGCAAATGCCGTGCCACAAGCGACCCAGCCGCAGGCAGCAAGCGTAAGTGCCTACGATATAGCCACTTACAATCCTACCGACTCCGGCCGCGTCCTCTGGCATAATTGCAGTCCGGCTCGCCTGCCCTGCCAGCCTGGCAGCCGAATCGCGCATCCTGCCACCGCCCCGCACGGAAAGGTATTTACAGCCGCCGGCGAACGTGATACCAACGTGCTCGCCGGGGAGAGGCGCCGATTGGAGATCGTTCGCGTCATGGACAAGGTCGTCTTTGCAGAGGCATGGGAACCGTACTTCGCCGGTCTGGGACTGAGGGCTTTCGACGATTTCTACGATTATCCCGAAACCGTCACCGTCAACAGGAACCGCAAGCGAAACGTGCTGAAGCTAACCCTCGGTGAGGGTCGGGACCGACACGTTTTCTTCATGAAGCGTTTTCACGATCCTCATCTCAAGGATATACTGGCCACCCGGCGCGGCTTCGGCGGGCTGACCTCGCAGGCGGGCCTCGAGTGGCGAAATGCCCGTCACCTGCTAAAGAACGGCATCGGCACGTATGAGCCCGTCTGCATGGGCGAGCGGACCCGCTGGGGTTTGGAGAAGGCCTCTTTCTTCGTCACCCGGCAGCTCGACGGGGTTTGCCTGCTCGATCTGGTGCTGGAGAGCTGGCAGGGCCTCGACCGCAACCGCCAGGAGAAGATCATCGTCGCCGTCGCGAATCTGGCCAGGACCCTGCACGGGCTGGGTATCTCGCTGCCGGACCTTCAGATCTGGCACCTCTACCTCGGCGCCGACGGCCCATCAGGCGAAGACCGCCTCAGCGTCATCGATTTGCACCGCATGGCGCAGGGAGTTCGCAGCGAGAAGAGGAAGGCCAAGAACCTTGCCCGGCTCCTCTGGAGCATGCTGCCGGAGTACTTCGACGAAGACCACAGGCAACTGCTCCTGGACACCTATCTGATGAACCACGACGGTGCACGTCGTCAGACTCTTCTCCGCAGTGTCGAGCGGTACGAGGCGACTCTCAACCGCCGCCACACGGCGCAACGCTACTACCGAAACACTCAGAGTCGGTCGGCTCGGCCGTAGCGCAAGCGGCATTCCCCAACCAACGGCGTGATGTGAAGGACCTCTCGAATCGCAAGCAATTCGGCGAGGTCAGTTGGTTGAGTTGGTGGGGCCGATCTTCTCAAACGGAATCGGCCTGAAGCCTGGAATCGAATACGCTGGTGAATCGTCGCGCAGTGCGAGGTTCAGATTCGCCTCGTCGACGAACTTCGGGTCCTGGTCCTCGATGTTGTCCTGGAAAGTATAGAAATCGAACCCGCCGCAGGCGCCGAGGCAGTTCTTCTCCAGCCAGCGCGTGTTCTGCCAGCCGATGTTGCGAGCGATGACGCAACCTTCGGGTTCCTTGGCTTGCTCGTATCCATTGTCGAGGATGCGGGCCAGTCGCGGATATCGCTCGCTCCATGGCGGCTGCGTGTAGTTGACCCGCTTGATCTTGTCGAGCAGCTTCCAACTGTTGTCCTTATCGATCCAGACCTTGCCGCGCCGGTCGGTGAAGTGGGCCGAGCCACACCTGGCGATGACGTTGTTGTCGATGGTGTTGTCGCGTCCGCCGCCGCACATGATGGCCCGTCCGCTGATCCGGTAGAAGACGTTGCCGACAACCGTGATGCCGCTGGCACAGTCGTCGAGGTAGACCGCGTGGACGCCGTTGCTGCCGGTCAGGTGGCTGTCGATGTGGTGGAAGAAGTTGTTCTCGATCACATTGCCTTGCAGACCCCAGTCGCGTCCGGCGTAGATCGCGCCGGCGTCATCGACCTCGTAGCAGACGCCGTAGATCTCGTTGCGCTCCATTCGATGCTCGTTGCCACCGAAGAGAATCGCCGAGTGCGGAGCATCGTAGAGCTTGTTGTTGGCCGCGATATTGCCCACGCCGTTGAGACGAATTGCGGGAGCGTAGGTCCGTTGCCAGCGGCCGAAATCGTGAATCGTACAATGGCGCACGAAGTTGCCGCCCGGCGTCAGCGTGTTGCGATCCCCGCCGGAAACGGCGACCCCCGTCTGCCCGATGCCGTGGATCGTGCAATGCACTACGCCGTGATTCGTACCGGAGATGTCGATGCCGTTGCCCCGCATGTTGCGGACCGTGCAGCCTTCGATCCGGACGTCGCGGCCCCCGGAAACCTCGATGCCGTTCCGAACGCCCATCTCAATCGTCAGCCCCTCGATCCGAACGTGTGAGGCATTCTTCATCGCAATGATCGGCGCCTCCAGTGTGGAGATCAGAACGTCGCCCTTGTCGAGATCCTCCGGCGGCCAGAAGTAGAGACTTCCGGCGGTCCGGTCGAAATACCACTCGCCCGGCTGGTCAATCTCTTCGAGGAGGTTGACGACGAAATACGGCTTCTTCGCCTGCATGCCGTATGGCGGAACCTTGTCGGCGGTGATCGTCTTGTTGGCGGTGTCGATCTTCGCAATCTTCACGATCTGGTTGGACCAGCCGTGACGCCAGTAGCCGACGGCGTGCGCATCGGACGCAGCGAGCCAGCGTTCGGGACGCCGATTGTCGTAGCCGAACGTGATATCGTCGGCAGCCGACGTCGTGCGAACGAACCCTTCGTTGGGCCAGCGGGCCAGCGGCATGAGCTTGCCGCCGAAGCTCAGCTCCATCAGCAACGGCCCCTGCGGGGTTGCCCTCACCCCTGAGGCTTGAACGCACCGGCCCCGGGCGCTCGGATCGAGCCGGTTCCAGACGGCATCCGCCGATGAGACCTCCGAGAAGTCCCCGGCTGCCAGCCGCTGGCCGCCGATCAGACGAACGGTCTCGCCCGGATGGGCGCGGTAGACAACAGGCGTTCCGGGCCGACCCGAATCCTTCTCGGTCAACGCAAACGACTCTGTGCGGAAGTAATCGCCGCTCCGAATCACGACGGTGGCGCCTTCCGATTCGTCCTGTCGGACGGCGTCGCGGGCCCTCTCCAACGTAGCGAAGGGTTTTTCAATCGTTCCGGGGTTGGCGTCGTCGCCGTCGGTCGCGACGTAGTAGTCGCGGGCGAGAGTGACGGAACCGAATAGGCAGATGCCCCAGGCAAGCAGCAAGGCCTTCTTCATCGCAGGTCTCCTCAACTGGGATGATGACTGTTACAGGCCATCGACATTTCTTCAGAGCCCGGCAGCAGGAAGAGGTGCCCGCGGCATCGGCCCGTAACCGACAGTGTACTCTCTCGGCAGGGCCAAGGGCAAGCTCTGGAGGTCGGACATCATCATGGAAGAAGGCGATACGCTCGACAAGTACGAGGGCGATGCCATCATCGCGTTTTGGAACGCGCCGTTGGCGCTCTTCGGTGAGATGAGCCTTCTGACCGGCCTGCCGCGAAGCGCGACCATGACCGCCGCGACGGACTGCGAATTGCTCGAATTCGACGGGCGAGCCTTCGCCCATCTGCTTTCGCTGCGAGAGGAGATCCCCCACGTGCTCTCCGACCTGGCGGCCGCCCGCGCCGCCGAGAACGCCGAGTCGCTGGAGAAGTTGCGGGCTTCGGCCGTCGTCCCCCCCGAACTGGCGCGTGACGGCATCCTGCACCGCCTCAAACGGATGCTCGGCGAGTGGCGAGGCCGATAGTCTCCTCGGTCAGTGGCGTGTGTACTTGTCGAATACGCCGATGACCGGCAAGGCATTGCCGTCCTCGTCGAACATGCCGCGACGACCCAGCGGACCTGCTACGGCGGGCTCCCACCAGAAGATGCCCTTGCCCCGATTGTGCGGCGTGTTCAGTACGATGCGGTGGACTTCTTCCAGGAACTGCCTCTGGCCCTCGGGCGTCTCGGGGAACGGCGCCGGCTTGTCACGGTACTCGGCGGGTCGCCAGTTGTAGGCCACCTCCACGAGGATGATGTCCTTCTGGTACGTCTCGGCCATGAAGATCATATTGTCACGCAAGTCCAGCAGGCTGCCGTGCCACCAGGGGTAGTACGACTGGCCGATGACATCGTACGGCACATCGTACGAGTGCAGCCTATCGAAGAAGTTCTTGGTCGTCTTGACGTCGCCGCCCCGGTCGATGTGGATCATGATGAGCGGTCGCGGGCCGTCGCCTCGTCCGGCCTCGACGCCATCGATGCCCGCTTTCAGCAGCTCGGCGAAGTTGCTCCAGTTCTCGGGCAGCTTGCCGTCGGGCCAGAGCATGCCGGGAGTGATCTCGTTGCCGATCTGGACCATCTCCGGCAGCGCGTTGGCGTCGCGAAAGGCGCCAATCGTGTCGCGCGTGTACTCGAACACCGCTTGGACCAGCTCGGCGTGCGATTTGCCCTCCCACGCCTTGGGGATGAACTGCTTGCCCGGATCGGCCCACGTGTCGGAATAGTGATAGTTGAGCAAGAACTTGTAGCCCAGCTTCTTGGCGTCCTGCGCCAGTGCGGTCGTGTACGCCAGATCGTTCGGCAGGCGCGTCGGCGTGTGGAATAGCCTCAGGCGAATCCAGTTATAGCCGTGGTCCTTGAAGATCTGAAGTCCTGGCCTGGCTTCGCCTCCATCCTTGAACACCGTGCCCCGATCCTCCGCCTGCTTGAGAAACGAAAGGTCCGCACCGATAGCGTAGTCCAGAGCCTGTGACACCGCAGGAGAAGAACACACTGCGATGAGAGACAAGAGGACAGAGCGGCAAGTCATTCCTGCTGGGTTCTTTCTTCGCATGTCACAGTTCCTTTCTCCATTCGGATGGATAGGCCGACGCGATTCTAAACCGGCGTCCCCATCCGGCACAAGCGCGTTTCGCCGGCGTGCAGGAAAGACCGAGCCACTGTGGCCCGGCCTGAACTGGTTGCGGAAAGAGGTTATGGCAGAGGTGTGGTGTAGTCGGGCGGGATATTGGGCTCGAAGACCGACGGATCGACGGCCTCTGCCCATTTGAAGTCCATCAGCCATTGCACGCTCTGGCCGTCGGCGGCGCCTTCGATTTCGATGCGGACGGGCAACTCCGTTTCCATGTCGACCCACATGCGTCCGACGGCGTTCTGCATCGGCTCGCCATCGGTGGGCGGGGCGGTTACTTCGATGCCCTCAACCACTACGCCATCGATCGTCGAGCGGCCCAATTCCTTATACGGCCTGGCCAGGAAGCGGCGGACGTAGTCCGCGGGGTCTTTGTACTCCTCGGGCATCTTGCCTCGCTCGCTCTCGGGGATAGGCGATTCAAACCACGTCTTCTCGGCGGGGATCACCGTCGTGAGCGTATCTGCTTCGGGTCCCGCGTACCAAGAGACGACGCTGCCGTCGCCGACGATGTCCATGCGGAAGCCATATTTCTCGGACAGATAGAAGACCCACTGCGCCTCGGTTTGTGAAGGCGCCGCGCTCTCGCCATCTGCGACGCGAATCGTCAGGCTGAAGATGAACGTCTCGACGCTCGCGACGCGGTCCGGAATCTGTGCCCAGGCGACGCCGCTGACGTTTGGTGTTTCGATGACATTCAGACCGATCAACACGGCGAGGACAATCGCCGCGGCGGCGGCCAGTTTGGTCAGTGAACCGATCATGATCCTTCTCCCGGAAATTGGAGTTGTCGCTATTTTCTCGTCGGCCAAGGCCTGGTCGATGTCGCTGTGGACGCGTTCGCTGAGGCGATCTCTGGCCTTGACCTGCAACTGTCTGACTAACTTGTCGATGTCACGTCTTGATCTCATCGGTCTGCCTCACTATCGAGCAGAGACTGCAACTTCCTGATCGCATACCGGTACCGGCCTTGCACGGTGTTGATGGAGATGCCCTGGGCCTTGGCGATAGCGGCGAAGCGCATCTGACCCTGCGAACGCAGCAACAGGACTTCCCGTTGTTCGTAGGGCAGTTGCCGCAGCGCCTCACCCAAGTGGGCGAGCTGCTCACCAAAGATGGCGACCTGCTCGGGTCCAGGCGCATCACAACTCACCTCGGGCACGTCCTCCAGGGCAGGCGCCGCACGCCACCAGGCGGCCTTGTTCTGGTTGCGAGCGCGGTTGGCCACGCACGTCAGGAGATAGCCCTTCAGGCTCCCGGTCAGGCGGAACCGCCCGGCCGAGTGAAGGAAGGCGAGAAAGACGTCGTGAACCACATCCTCGGCCGCACTGACGTCCAACAGGAGCGAGGCTGCCAGGGTAACCAGGTCGTTCTTGTACTTGTCGTAGAGCCGGTGCAGGGCGCTCTTGTCGCCGCGGTTGAATCTCAGTATGAGCCATTTGTCTTCGAGCATCTGCTGGCCGGCCCTACAAAACGATCGATCATCCCCTATATAACAACGGGCAGACCGATTTTCGTATCGGGCAGTCGGAACTTTTCTGAAGAGAATGGCTTTGCGGAGGGGGCAATACACGCATCGCCGCTGTGGGGGCGAGCTAGATCTCCCAGGCAATTATACTTCGGGGGGGCAGTTCCACGTCGGCGCGATCGATGGCCTCGATGGCAAGGGGATGGGCAATGCGTGCGTCACCCCTGCGAGCGCTGGACTCGATGGTGGTCACCTTTACCGGCTTGTCGGCCAGGCCGTAGTCGGCCGGGTTCAGATCGAGACGACCGGTGTAGGGGTCATCGGAGACGTTGGCGAACAACAGCACCACCCTGTTCTCCTCGGGAATCCGCCAGGCGCCGGTCAGGATCGCGTCGGTCGTGACGGGCCACTCGCCGCTCCACTGCCAGTCGGCGGTGACGGTCGGGACGGGTCCTGCCAGGTGCGGCGGGCGGGCCATGTGGCCTCGATAGAAATACTCTCGCAGCCGCCAGCGCAGTTGGATGCAATCGCGCAGAAACGGCCAGCAGTCGGGGCGATCCATCACCTCGGGTCCGAACCAGCCGATCTGCTCGCCATAGACCAGTTGCTGAGCGGCCTTCATGCGATTGGCCAGGTCCTGGGTCGGGCCGCCCCGATAGGCCCGTCCGAACATCTGGATGGTGCCGCCGTAGACGGCCGAGAACGCCGGGACCATGTCCTGTTGCTGCCAGTGCCAGGTGAGGTAGCCGTCGAACCACTTGATGAACGGCTCGGCATTGCACTCGGTGGTGAGCATGTCACCGGCGGGCATGGCGGCGCGGATGGCGTCGAGCATCTTCCAGTAGCCCTTGGTCCACCAGTACCCCCCGCCGAGGTGGTGGCCGTGCGAGGCATCGAAGCACAGTCGCGGCTGGGCGGCGGCGATCTGGTCGATGTACACGCCGCTGACGCCGTACTCGACAAACAGCCGATGGACGATGTCCCCGACGCGGTCCTGCCACAGGCTCGTAGTCGGACACATGACCGCCAGCGTGACGCTGTTGCCGTCGATCTCTTTGCTGCGGTAGGTCTCGGTGTAGGGGTTGCCCTGCTCGTCCTTGGTGGTCGCGGGCAGCGCGGTTTGGGTGAACTGCCAGTCTTCGGCGCCTCTGTCGCGCGTGTCCCACAAGCGCCCGTTGATGTAGGGCATCGGATAGACGCCCGCTGCCTTCAGTTCCGCGACGCCTTCGGCGAATCCGTCCTTGACGGGGAAGTAGTGGGGATAGTCGTTGTCGAAGGGGATCTGGTGCCAGTTGTACCAGTGAAAGCCGGCGGGCAGGTCGATCGCCTCGGCGAACTTGCGGACCTGCGGAACGCAGTCGGATGCGGCCCCGCCCGTCATGACCCAGGCGGGCAGCTCTCGCATCCACTTCGGCGTGTCGTCGCGTCCATCGGCTCCGAGCGCGGGCCACCACCGCGCCTCCTGCATCGCCCACGCGCGGTAGATCTGCGCCGCGTCGAACCAGTCTCCGCGCAGCAGTTGCCATCGGGCCTTGCCGGGCAGGTCGAAGTCACAGCCTGCCTTGCCCATATCGGGCACCGGATGGTCGAAGGTGAAGAGCACTGCTTGTTTGGCGGGCTGGCCTTCCGCGAAGATGCTCTTCGTCGAACCGAATGGGTCGTGCATGCCCACATAGAGCCCGGTCCGACGGGCCTTGTTGTAGGCGGCCATGTACTGCATGCAGGTCCAGCCGCCGGGGTACGGACCGCCCCGCTTGCCGCCTTTGCTCCACATCTCCGAAAGCTCCACGCCGGAGGTGACCTGTGCGAACACCCTGGCGCCCTCGCCGAGGTCGCGCACCGCCGCCTGAGGGAACACGATATGCCAGAGAGCCCAGCGGGGATTGTCGTTCGTGATTTGCAGGTCCCACGTCAGGGCGCTGTCGCCGGCCTCGACCTCGAGCGTCACTTCCACGCGGATTCCTTGAAGTCGATCATCGGTCGGGGCGGCGAAGGTCAGCGTATGTGTTCCCGTGACATCGCTGGATGCCACGTCAACCTGCTTCCAGCCGGAGCCGGCGGTGACGGTCAGCAGGTCCTTCGTCTGCACGTCGCGCAACACCACAGAGAACAGCGGCGCCGGCTCGGCGGGACACAGCTCCTGATTCGTAACCAGATCGGTAAGGCCGGCAAGGCGCAGGCCGTGGCCGGCATTCTCCAGGACCATCCGCAAGTCCCCCGCTCGTATCGCGATCTCCGTCCCGATCGGCGACGAGACGGCAGATTCGCCGGCAAAGGAGCCGTGCCACATTGCGAAGACGAGAAGAGCAGCCGACAACAGACGGGTGTGCGGGTACCTCTGCGTTTGCATCCGAGTTCCTCCTGATCGTTGTCCCTCGAATTGTATACGCAGCAGCAATCTGCACGCAAGACAAATCAGATCGGAGCGGCGGCCTCGCGCGCCGCCACCCCGCTGCGAGGGTCCGTCGGGCTTCGAACAGGATCGCAGGGTCGATCAATCGTCTGTCCATCTCGGCTTACAGATTGGGCACGGGGATGTCTTCCAGGACAACCGTCTCCGGCAGACCGGTCTTCGACCACAGATATCCCCGCAACAATCCGGTATCGTCCCCTCGGGGCTTGCTCAGCGGTTTGGCGGCCTCCGCACTCCGCCGCCTCGTGACGATGAGGACCGATCCCAGGCGTCCTGCCTGACGGCGCCGGCCCTCACGGCAACAGCTTGATTTCGACCTCGGGCGTGGTCGTCACGGCGCCCCGGTCATCGATCGCCTTGGCGCGGACCGTATACGTCTGATCCGGATAGACCCTCAGAGCGGACCACCATTCCCAGGTGACCGTCCACTCGTCGCTCGGGTCGCCCAGGCCGGGTCCGGTGATCTGACTGCTGCCTTCGCCCCGGCCGGCCACGGTATACAGCACGCGGACCACCCTGCCGTCAGGATCGGAGGCTTCGGCACGGAAGACCATCGGCGCTCCAGGGGCAAATTCGTCACCTTCGGCAGGGCTGATCAGCCGGATGGTCGGTGGGATATTCGGCTTTCCGATATCCGGCCTGAGCCAGTGCAGCATCAGGATCTCCAGGTCGAGATCGTCCACCCGGCAATCGCCGTTGATGTCACCGGCGACACGAGTTTCGCAGACCGGCTCGCCGAAATAGGATCGGCTGGCCTCGGCCGTGCCGAAGGTATTCCTATTCAATTCCAGCGTGAGATCGACGAATTGAAGGAGCACGGGGGCATAGCCGTCTTGCATTTCGGCTCGTCTTGGGGTACCATGGGCTTGTAGTTGCGAAGCGGGAGGGGACGAGTGCGATGCGTCGCTGCGCTTGCCATGGGTCGGGGTAGGTTACTTGTGGGAGTTCGGTATGACAGAGAGAGGCCGCAGGGTTCATCCCGGCAAGGCGAAGGCCCTACGTCAGGCTGCTCCCAAGACCGATTCCGCCGACGCCGCGTCGCGCAAGAAGACCCGGCTGGTCTGGCTGGTTCTCGCCGCAATCCTGCTGGTAGGGGCGATGCTACGGGCCTCCTATCTGAGGGAGATCGTGCACAATCCCGACTTCTCCCTGCCCCAGGTCGACCCGGCGTACCACGACTATTGGGCGCGGGGCCTGGCCTTGGGCGACTGGACGCTGCCAAAGAACCTCGGTAACTGGAGCGATCCGCAGATCCGCTCGACGCCCTACCTGCGGCCGCCTGGATACCCCTCCTTCCTGGCGGGTGTTCACTACTTGACCGGCGGCAGCTACCTGGCCGCACGGATCGCGCAGATGTCACTCGGACTGGTCAACTGCATCCTGGCCTTTGGACTCGGCCGCCGCCTCTTCGGCCCTGTGACCGCGCTGATCTTCGCCTTCCTGATGTCGACCTACTGGGCCTTCATCTACTTCGAGGGTGAACTGATGGAGCCCGTATTGCTCGTGACGCTCGGTCTGCTGCTGCTCCATATCCTGAGCTTCTGGGCCGACCGGTTCACGTTCGCACGCGGGCTTGCCGCCGGGATCATGGTGGGGCTCTTCGCGCTGACGCGCACCAACATTCTCGTGATCGTTCCGATCGTGCTCGGCTGGTCCTGGTGGGTGGCCCGGCGACGCAAGGATCAACGGCGCCTGCTGCCGGTGGGGCTGGGGTTCATCGCTGGCATGGCAGTGACGATCGCCCCGGTGACGATTCGCAACTGGGTCGTTTCGAAGGACGTCGTGCTGGTCACCTCCAATATGGGGATCAGTCTATACAGCGGCAACCACAAGGGCGCCAACGGCGCGTACTCATTCCCTGCCGAGCTGAAGGAGCTTGGCATCCGCGAGGAGGACTGGCAGACGTGCTTCGACTATTTGAAGGTGGTTCAGGGCGTCGAGCAGAAGCTCGGACGCAAGGTCAAACAGTCCGAGGTCTCTTCCTATTTCACGCACAAGGGGCTGGAGTTCGTTCGGTCGCATCCGATCGAGGCGCTGAAGCTGGTCGCGATCAAGACGGCATTTTTCTGGGGTCCGCAAGAGGTCAGCAGCAACAAGATCAACGCCCTGGAGAAGGCGCACTCCGCCACGCTGCGTCACCTACCCGGCTTCCAACTGCCGTTGTCACTGGCGCTCTTCGGGCTCATTCAGTTCTTCCGGACAAGGCGGACGCGCGGCGAGAGCGACGAGGTCTTGCCGGCTCGGTCCGAGCGTGCCTTCGAGATGTCGGTTCTGATCGTCCTGATCGTCCTAGTCTACTTCGCTTCGTATCTACCCTTCTTCGTCGTGGGACGATATCGCATCCCGGTGATCCCGTTTCTCTTACTGTTCGGCGCATACGGGTTGCACCGCCTTGGACAATGGCTGCTCTCGGCGCGGTACCGAGCCGCGGCCGGCTGGCTGGCTGTTCTGGTCGTCTTGTATGCGGCCGCGAGCGTGCGCCTGGCGTCGTATGAGCCGAGCAAGGTGCAGTGGCATCTGCGAAGGGCCACCTGCTATCGCCTGGCCGAGAAACCGGAGATGGCCATGGCGGAATGCCGCGCGGCGATCGCGGCCGATGCGACGTCCGAGGAGGGACACCGCCGCCTGGCCGACATGCTGTATCAGAAACGCAACTACGCCGAGGCGGCCGAGCACTACGCCGCCGCCGTCGCACTGCGTCCCGACTACACCGAGGCGCGATACAACCTGGCCATGGCGCTGCTGGCACAGGGCCGTCATGACGAGGCGATCATGCATCTGCGCTGGGTTGTCGAACACGATCCAAGCGTGCCCGATGCGCACTTTCTACTGGGCCGCGCGCTCAGGGAGACGGGAGACGTGGAGGGAGCCGTCAGGCAGTACCACAAAGCGATCGAATCACGGCCGGACTACTACCAAGCGCATAACAATCTGGCCAATATCCTGATCGCCCAGGGCAAGGCCGATGAGGCTATTGAACACTACCGCCTGGCACTGGAGATCAAGCCGGATTACACCACCGCCCGGCAGAACTTGGATAGATTGCTTCGCTCCAAGGGCAGATCCGATTAGATGGCGAAAGGACCGGCGACATCACGTGGGGCGGGCGTCAGATGGGGCGGCGCCTTTCTGGCCCTCTTTCTGCTCCTCGGTGCGGGCGTCTCGGCCTGGTGGATCGCCAAGCTCGACGGTCCCGGCGCGGTGCTCGATCGCCTCGGCGCCGTCGGCGCGAGCCTTGGGCTGACGGTCTTCGTGACCATCATCAACGTTTCTCTTCGCTGGGTCCGATGGCACTTTCTCGTGCGGTCGGTGGACATCCGTCTGAAGGCGGAGGACGGTTTGCTGATCTACCTGGTGACGCTGCCGGCGGTTCTGACGCCATTTTATGTGGGCGAGTTGCTCCGCGTTCCCCTGGTGGGGCGGACGCATCGCTCGCGCCGGACCGACATCATTTACGTCTGGCTCCTGGAACGTCTGACAGACGTGCTGGTTTTGTCGCTGTTCGCCATGCTTGCAGGCCGATTCTATGTGTACGGGATCGTCGTTGCTGTGGTGTGGATTGTCGCTCTTCTTGCGATGCGTCTGCGGTTTCAGGCAAAGCGGTTCAGAAGCTGGCCGGGTGTGTTCAATATTATCGTCGTGCTGGGCTTCTCGATCCTGGCCTGGTCGCTCGTCGGCGTGGCTCTGTCGGGCACGCTCGGCCTGATGGAATCGCCGGTCCGGCTCGCCGACGCTCTGGCGACGTTCGGATACACGACGGTCCTCGGCGGCCTCACCGGCATTCCCGTCGGCATCGGCGTCGCCGGCTCGTTGCTGGTTCGCGAACTGGCCGCCGGGGCGGTGCCTTTGTCGGCAGCCATTGTTTCCACGGTAGTCTTTCGGCTCGGTACGGTGTGGTTCATCGTCGCCGCCGGGTCGGGCACGCTGCTGTTGAAGTGGAAGCATCTGCTCGGCCGGCTGCACAGCCACAGGTCGGAGGACCATTTCGAGCAGATCGCCGAGACCTACGAGCATCGCATCCCCGAGCACGTGCGTCAGCGCCTGCTGATGCGGAAGGTCCGGTATATGCAGGAAACGCTGCAATCGCGCTGCCCGAAGGATGGCGCGCGTGGGCTCGACATTGGTTGCGGGCATGGGTGGTACGCCTGCGAGATGGCGAGACTGGGCTACCGGATGGTCGGCGTCGATCGCTCGTCGGCCCAGATCCGGATGGCACAGCGATATGCACAGGAGCAGAACAGCGAGTGTCGCTTCCTGGCCTCCGATGCGTCGAAGCTGCCGTTCGACGATAACCATTTCGATTTTGTTTACGCGATCAATGTGCTGCATCACGTCGTAGATGCACAGAGCCAGTTGCAGGTTCTCGAAGAAATCGTGAGGGTTCTCAAGCCCGGCGGCGTGTTCTTCCTCCAGGAGATCAACACGATGAACCCGCTGTTCCGCTTCTATCTGGGATACGTGTTCCCGCTGATTCGCGGGATCGACGAGGGCAACGAACGGTGGATTCGCCCCGACCGGCTCCCGGATCTGACCGGCGCCGACTGGATGCAGGACAAGCTCTATTTCACGTTCCTGCCGGACTTCATTCCGGCGGTGCTGCTCAAGTCATTGGCGGGTTTTGAACGATATCTGGAGAGGTCGCGGCTGCGAAAGGGCAGCGCCCACTACGTGGCGAGGCTGGTCAAGAGGCCCGCTGAGAACACGACCTGAATCCGTGCGGTTGCACGTGTTCCATACAAAGATGTGAGGAATCGATGAGAGCCAAAGTTGCCGTCGTTCGTACGAGTCCGAGAACGGTTCTCGAAGACTATCACCGGCTGATGAACCTGGCCGGCTACCAGGACGCGATCGCCAAAGACGCCGACACCGCCCTGAAGATCAACATCTCCTGGCACTTCTTCTTCCCCGCCTGCTCGACCACGCCTTGGCAGCTCGAAG
>CAZSXM010000004.1:73805-144884 GCA_964610435.1 uncultured Pirellulales bacterium
CAACCTCATCCACGGCTGCCACAATCGAACCGTCGTGATCGACGCCCACCTGGGCAACGCGAATGACGGCCGGCGCCGCCCCGTTCGCCTCGGCCAGCGCGTCCTGGAGATCGTGATACGCGTCGACCCACGACGAGCCGTCGCCAGCGCCCGTCGCCGCCGCATCCACATAGATCACCCGCTCGTTCGACCACGCGATCCCGGCCAACATCGAGACAAGTGCCGCACAGAGGATGGCGGCCAACCGTTGGTGGAACCTCCCGCTTGACATGGCTTTCCCTCCTGAAAAGGTCGCCTCGTAACAAGTATGTCCCCATGCCCAGTCTACGTCGACTGTGCCTTTGCATCGGTTAGTCAAGGTAGCCCATGAGAATCAGGCGGGCGCGCTGGCGGGGTGTCAGCATGGGAGCCAGTTCTTCGCGCAGCCGGTCCAGTTCCCGGCGGGCTTCCGCTCGCAGGCGCTGGAGCGCCCTGGTCTTCTGCTCGATTTGCCCTTCGTCGGCGTTCTCGTCTTCGAGCAGGAGAAAGAGCTCCTCACAGAGTCGCTCGCCCTCACTGGGCTGATAGTCCTCCAGTTCGAGCCGCCTCCAGGCGAACGGCGTGCTGAACGACCGCCCGGCCGCGAAGCCCCCACCGCCGCCGAACCCTCCTGCTGTATCTGTCCCCAAGGCACCGCCGGCGGCCCGGCCGCCCACACCTCCTCCAAAGGCCGCCCCCCCCGCCCTGCCTCCGGATCCCGCCGACACGCCGCCGGTGACCCCGTCCCTGCGAGAGCTGCTCCATTGTGTGTAGCTGCCGCTGTCGGCCATGGTGATTCGCTCGTATCCATGGAGTTTCTCGTCGAACGGCATGCGGACATCGTTCGCATCGAATCGCGGCGCCGAGGCCATCAGGTCCGCTTGCTCCTTCAACTGGCGGATTCTTGCCAATCGGGGGCCCAGTCTCTGCCACTGCGCTTCGGAGACGCCGAGGGCGAGTCTGAGAAACCGCTCTTCGGTCATAGCGGCCCGCTCCCGTGCAGCCTGCGCTCTCTTGCGCTGTTCGATCTGTTCCCGTTGCCACCACTGCTCCATCTCTCTCTGGTGTCTCTCGTTTCTGGCCTGCATATAGGCCTCGCGCCGGGCGGGCGGCAGCGTCCGGAGATAGTCTCTGTCCTGCTGTGTCATCACATTGGACGGACGCTGATTCGGCCGCCGTGCCGGTGCGGCGCGACCTGCACCAGCCGGCAAGAGCGCCAACACCGCCACTGCCACAAGCAAGCCCAAGGATAGGATGATCCTGGTTCTCATGATGAACTCCTGTTCCGTTGTCAGTAGGTGAACACGCCGACACGAGCCTGGAACTGCTCGGCGTCAATCCGGCCGGCGGAAAAGGCGTCGATGTCGGCCTTCTTCGCCTGGATCGTCAGGACCGTAGTCGCCGGCGTCCCGAAGCCCGGCGGCCTGCGGGGGATGGCTTGGGCGGATCCCTGGCCCCTGACATACGAGCGCGAATCGGCATAGGAGCTGCCGCCCCCGGCGCCGAAACTGCCGCCGCTGTAGCTGTAGCTGCCGCCCTCGAAGGATCCGCCGGCACCGCCGGAGAAGCCTCCGCGACTCGGCGCGCCGGCGTCCGGGGCCTGCCCGACGACGGTCAGAACGACCTGCTCGTTCGGATCGACGTGGCGAATGTTGGCGGCGTGTCGGAGCGTCTCGATCAGATCGGCCTTGAACTGCTCGAAGTTCATCTGCTGGTTCTGGCTGAGCTGCGCCCTCGACGGAAACGCACCCCGGGGCGCGTACAGCTTCTGTCGGGCCCGCTGCCAGACGGGATCGACGGACGTCGGCGACTGGGGTTCCGACTCAACGTCAGGGGCTGCTGCGGGCGAGAGCGGAAAGTCCACCTCCATCACGAAGAGCACGCCAAAGCCCTGGATGTAGAAGGCTTCGTGCCGACGGCCCTCGCCTCCGAGGAAATCGCCATAGTCCTGCAAGACGCCCAGGATCATTCGCGGCTCGCTCAGCAAGTCGCGCAGGATCTGCTGCATCACACGGATGTCCTCGCTGGTTTCGGCAAACTCATCGGGCGCGACGCTGGCGGTCGGGATCACCAGGACGCCGTCCACAGGTCGGACCGCAGAGGGGTAGGGGCGAGTCTCGTCCAGGCGAGGCGGAAACGGATCGAGAGGGGCCCCGCTCGGCATCGTCTTGTCGATGTCGGTCGTGACCCTGCCGAAGGGAATACCGGGTGGGGCAAACTCGAATCCCGGCTTCGACACTAACAACGTGCCGCTCCAGCCATAGGGTACTTCGAGATGGTAGTAGCCCCGCATGTCGGTCGTGGTGGTGTATCCCCCGGGCCTGGCGGTAACCACCACCTCCGCAATCGGCTCGGTGCCGAAGACGATCCGATCCGAGATGATGACCGTCTGCGGGATGTAATCCTCGTCCGTGAGATCCGCGCTGACCGGCGAGTATTGCTTCTTGGTGGGATTGAATTTGCGGTCGCCCTTCTTCGGGCGGACAACACCTGACCAGCCATATGGCACCGTCGCGCTATAGAACCCGTCCGCATCGGCAGTCGGGCGGTTTGGCAATCCCTCCATCGTCACACCGTCCAGCCCGGCGTTTCCCGAAATCGTGAAGGTGATTATCGCTGCGTCATAATCCTGATTACGCAGACTTGTGGTGAGCGCCGAATATGTATTTGCCGGCGGAAAAAAGGCGTATCCGGCCTTCGTAGGCGCGACGGTGCCGGACCAGCCGGATTCCACTTCTGCTGTGTACACGCCGTTCTGATCGGTCTTGGGCATTCCGGGCAAGCCTTGAAGCGTCACGCCCACCAGGCCGATGCTTCCGGAGATCGTGAAGGTCTGTCGGACCGGTGGATCGGTCGTGGAATCGGCCGCTTGCCCCACGCCGCAGACAATGAGGGCGCACAGGGCCAGAGTCGCAGTCGCAGCTTTCTTGCTCTTCATGATTTCACCCCTTCACAGGTTGTGTCCTGTTGTTTGAATCGGTCGGCGCCGGCGGTCAGTGGTTCTGTCGGGGCGCCGCATCTTCGGTCAAGGCGGCCAGTCTCAGGAACCCCATGCCGGTCTGGGTCCGGATCTGCTCGAGGGCCTTGGCCACCTGGCGGCGGTCGGTCTGCCGGGCCGCTTCGATAAGCTCCACAACTTCTGCGAACCGCTGGTCCATCAGAGTTTCCGTGCCCGACACCAGATCGGTCGCGAAAAGGCGCAGATCGTTGCGGACCTGTTCAACGAGCGCTGACGCCACTCGCTCCTCGCTGCCGGCCAGGGCGGATTCCAGCCGGTCATCCATTTCGGCCAGCACGCTGTGGCGAATCGACGACTGCAAAGTCGCACTGAGCTGCTCGATATCGACCGCCCCCGGCGAGGTGAGCCGGCCGATGAGGACGCCGACACCCAGCACCAGCACCGCCGCCGCAACGGTCCTGACGAACCTGGCAACGAAAGGCAGGACCCTCGGCCCGGCCGGTGCGGCCTCCTGAAAGGCTTCGATGGCCTTGTCCCGACGGACGTTCATATCGGCCTGAACCTTCCGACCCAGCGCCGCCATTGACTCGCCCTGCTCGGTCAGTGCCTGCCTGTATTGCCGGCACGATTCGCAGGCGTCCAGATGGCTCTGCACGTCCCGCGTCTGCTCGGCGTTCAGGACGCCCAGCATGGAATCGATGATCCGTTCGCGCATCTCATGACATGGTCTGCTCATGGCTGCTCTCCATCTGCGGTCAGGATTTCGTGAAGCTGCCCGATCGCAGTTTTCAGTTTCGCATAGACGCCCGAGGTCGAAATGTCGAGCGTCCTGGCGACGGATTTGACGTCTTTGCCGTCGAAGTAGTACATCACCAGCGGCAGCCGCAAATCCACGGGAAGCCTGGCGACGGCTTGCTGCAACGCGTCATCCGGCCCGGCCGGCTCGACCGGCTCCGGCGGCTTGCGATCCAATGTCTTCTCAACCACCGCCTTCCTGCGGACGAAGTTGACGCTGAGATTCCTGGCGATTCGGGCAATCCAGGGGCCGAACTGCCCGCCGTCGCGGAGCTGGCCGATCTTCTCAAACCCTGCAATCACAGCGTCTTGCGCCACATCCTCGGCGTCGTGGACGTTGCCGAGCACGCCGAGGCACACGAGAAACACCTTGGCGTAGTGCCTCTCGACCAGTTCGGCGTACGCCGACCGGTCCCCCTGACACACCACCCCGACCAGGTTTCTGTCGCTATGGCAATCCAAACGCCGACTCCGCCATCCGGTTTCACAATAGAGACAATCCGCGGGCGTCCAGATTACAGAAAAAGCTCGACTCCTTCCAGCCATTGTGCCGGGAGCGACGTCCACACAACCCAAGCCGCTCCCAGGGAGAGCCCTCCATTTGCATTTCGGCCCAGTTTGCCCTATCATGGACATCGATGAGAGCCAAAGTTGCTATCGTTCGTACGAGCCCGAGAACGGTGCTGGAGGACTATCACCGGCTGATGAATCTGGCCGGCTATCAGGACGTGATCGCCAGGGACGCCGACACCGCCCTGAAGATCAATATCTCCTGGCACTTCTTCTTCCCCGCCTGCTCGACCACGCCTTGGCAGCTCGAAGGCGTGATCCGAACGATGAAACGCGACGGCTACGACCCCAACCTCATCCACGGCTGCCACAATCGAACCGTCGTGATCGACGCCCACCTGGGCGAACGCGAGAACAAGCAGATCAACGTGATCGACGCCCACGGACTGCGGAACGTGCATCTGTACGAAGGCCAGCAGTGGATTCACATCCGCGACGCGGTGGGCGACCTGGCCGACAAGTTCCTGTGCCTCAATGAGGTCTACCCCAAGGGCTTCCACATCCCCAAACGGTTCCTGGGCGAGAACATCATCCATCTGCCGACGGTGAAGACGCACGTCTTCACAACGACGACAGGCGCGATGAAGAACGCTTTCGGCGGGCTGCTGAATGAGAAGCGGCACTGGACGCACCCGGCGATCCACGAGACGCTCGTCGATCTGCTCTTGATTCAGAAGAAGATCCATCGCGGCGTCTTCGCGGTCATGGACGGGACGTTTGCCGGCGACGGTCCCGGTCCGCGCTGCATGGTGCCGCACGTCAAGAACGTGTTGTTAGCCAGCACCGATCAGGTGGCGATCGACGCAGCGGCGGCCAAGATGATGGGCATGGACCCGCTGCGCGACCTCAAATATGTCAGGCTGGCCCACGACATGGGCCTCGGCTGCGGCGATCCCGGTCGAATCGAGATCGTCGGAGACGCCGCCGCCGCCGAAGAGAACTGGCATTTCGAAGGTCCCTTCAAGAAGATGACCTTCGCCGCGAAGATGCAGCACAAGATCTACTGGGGCCCGCTCAAGAAGCCGTTGGAGTGGTCGCTCAAGACCGTGCTGGCGCCTTGGTCGTACCTGGCCAGCGTGCTCTACCACGACAGCTTCTGGTACTCGTTCAAGGCCAAACGGGCGATGAATCGGATTGCCGACAGCGATTGGACGCGCTTGTTTCAGAATTGGGAGAAACTCACCCCCGACGAGAAGGGCTTTGCCGAAGTCGGCGACGAGCCGCTCCGCATCGACCGCTCGGGCATCACCGCCGCCGCCAGGTCCATGCGCATCGTCGGCACCTGCCTCAAAGAAGCCCCCGAGTTCCACCGCCACGCCCGCTGAGCCGCTCCGCAATAGCGCTATATCTTTGTCGAGGTCGATATACCCGGCCAGGTGCCGGCTCGTATGGTTCGCCCGACCGCCCGTGAATTGCTAAAGTTGCATGCGGTTTGCGCCGAAATCCACGATGGACCGAGCGAGCGGTCGTAATGAGACAGTGCAGGATGCAGCGGGATTCTTCAGCCGACAATACCAGCCGGGCTTGCATGCGAATGCGCATGGCACGGCAAGGCGCGAGAAAGGAGACGGCACATGAAGATCATTCTGAGTCGCAAAGGGTTCGACAGCACCGCTGGTGGAATCCCAAGTCCGATCATGCCGGATGGGAGATTGCTATCATTGCCCATTCCCATCACCGAGAACCAACGCATAGGAGGCGAGCAAGGCATTCGCTATCAAGACCTGGAATTTGACGGTCAGCCTCTCGACCAAATCATCAGGCAATTGCGGTTTCGCTGCCCCGATCCGTTCCCATATGGAGAGGCCCATCTCGATCCCGACCTTGACCGTGGGCGATTCGCACCTCGTGAGCCGGGGTGGACACGCACGTTTGGCCAGCAGGGGCGTGCCCAGACTCACCTCGACGGATGTGGCGTCAGAGAAGGCGATCTGTTTCTGTTCTTCGGCTGGTTCAAACAGGCGGAATTGCGAAACGACGAATGGCACTACGTCCGTTGCGCCGAGGACCTACACGTAATCTTCGGCTGGCTACAGGTCGGCAAGGTTCTTACGGTAGGACAGGACGAAATCCCCAACTGGCTGCACTACCATCCGCATATCGTCAACGCCGACTTGGATACCGACGACAACACAATCTACGTGGCACGTAAGAAGTTGAACTTGAATGGGAAGGATTCAGCCATAGCGGGTGCAGGCATCTTTTCTCGGTTCAACGATGCTCTTCGTCTGACGGCCCCCGACGAACATCGCAGAAGCTACTGGCGCCTGCCGAGATGGTTCTACCCGTTTGGCAACCGGCCCAGACCTCCGCTGACCTGTCACACGGTTCCGCACAGATGGACCCTTAACAACGACCACGTCATTCTCAGGAGCGTAAGTCCCGGTCAGGAATTCGTGTTCGATACGGGTAAATATCCCGAAGCAGTCGGTTGGGTCAGAAGCCTGTTTCGGCCCTGAGACCTGCTGGATTGGTGTGCATGACGGAGCTTACGGGACTACGTGGGTAAGAGGGCATCGGCTTTCCTGGGTCGCGCGGCGATGCTCTGTTCGTAGTGTGCCCGTAAGGGCATATAGGAGTAGCGTCTCACGACGCCACTACGAACGAACGTCTGACGGGCTCTGGAGGCGGCGGATGATGCTGAGGGTTTCGGCGAACTGGTCTTTGGCCTTGGCGAGGTAGGCGTGGACCTCGTCGATGTAGCCGTCGGCCGACGCCGACCAGACGCGGTTAAGGTAGCGTTCGCCGGCGGCGAAGGCGGTCATGACCTCGCCATAGGCGGCCAGTCCATGTCGATGGGCGATGCTCTGCCGGGCGTCCACGAAGGTTTCGAGATCGTCGATGAACAGATCGTCGATCCGATGCCGCACATCGTAGGTGTCGATCGCGTGCTTGTCGGCGTTGAGTTTGTCGATATTGGCCGCGATCCTGCCCAGGCTGGCCTCGATGGTCTCGATATTGGCGGCGACGTGGTGGTCTGCCTTGGTCCGGCGGGCCGTATGGGTCCGGATCACCACGACTCCCGCAACGCCCAAGGCCAGCGCCGGCACATACCACAGCCACTTCACCACGTCCTCATCGACCACAGAAGCCAATGATGCGATGATGAAACCGACCGTTACCATCAGGAATCCAAGCAGTCTCAGAAGTCTACCCCCCCTTCATTCCCGCAATGACCGAATAGACGGCGAAACCGACGCCAACGATCCCTTCGCCGATGACCAGCCCGGCGGCGATGGGGATGCCGACCTGCTCGCTATAGTGGCGGCCCTTCGTCCTGTCGCTGACAATCCGCAGGACTGTGCCGATGGTGTAGGTCAGCACGATGCTGAACGGCAAGTAGAACCCGAGGCCCACCTGGATGCCGAGTCCGCCGATCCCGGTGGTGCTCAGCAATGCGCCCAGGCCCGCGCCGGCCAGGTACTTGTGTACGGGCACGTCGCCTTCGAGGATGCCTCGCATCATGCTGGCCAGCACGGTCCCCTGCGGAGCCGGAAGCCGCTCGCTGCCCAGCCCGTAAGCCTTGTGCAGGACGAACAGCAGGCCGATCATCAGGATCGGGCCCATCCAGGTCGCGAGGAACTGGCCCATCTGCTGCCGCCGGGGGATCGCGCCGACGAGGTAGCCCGTTTTCAGATCGAGCATCAGGTCCGTCGCCTGCGACATCGCCATGCACGTGGCGGCGCCGACCATCACCGAGGAGATCATGGCGGCCCGGTCGCCGAGGCCCTTGGTGATGACGATCAGGATCGTCACAGCGATCAGGGTCATGCCGCTCATCGGCGACCAGTTGGTCCGCCCGATACATTCCGACAGGATCACCCCGGCCATCCAGATCCAGATCGTGCCCAGCACCGCCATGAGAATCCCGCGCGACAGGCCCATCTCTTCGACGGACAGGACCGCGACAACGCCCAGGACGATCACGGCGCCGACGACACCGACATAAAGCAGCTTGATCGGCATCTCGTCCTTCGACAGCGACGCCCCGGTCCTGGCCGCCGACTGCATACTGCGGACGGCGCTGACGATCAGCGGCAACGCGAGGACAATTCCGCTCATGGCACCGCCAACGAGCATCCCGATCCCAACGGGGCGGAACAACAGTTGGCTCAGATATACAGGCATTGGGAGGCGGTCGCGCCCCAATTGCCCTGCAAGGACCTGCAACTGCTCCGGCGTCGGAAGCAGGCCCATCTTCGCCAGGGTCGGCGCCAGGACCCAGTAGCAGGCGTAGCCGCCGATCACAAAACACAAGCCGCCCTTGCCGGCGATGAATCCAATGCCGATGGTCAGCAGCGAGACATACCAGACCGCGTTCATGTAGTCGGGCATGCCGATGTAGGCGCCCAGCGCCCAGTTCTCGAAGCCTGTCACATGACTGATGACGGCAACCATCGCGCTCAGCGCCGCGCCGATCACAAGTAGAATCGCCTTATGGACGCCGGCGCCGGGGCTCTTGAGCACGGTCGCGACGGCCACGCCGCCCGGATAGGTCAGCCGCTCGAAGTCGATCATCTGCTTGCGAAGCGGGATGATGAACGCGATGCCGAGGATGCCGCCGGCCATCGCGCTGAAGACCATCAGATACGGATTGAAATCGGTGCGGCCCAGGATGAACAGGGCCGGCACGGAGAACATGATCCCCGCCGAGGCCCCGTTGACGCTGCTGGCCACCGTCTGGCTGATGTTGTTCTCGATGATGCTGTTGCGCCGCAGGATGCCGCGCAGCACGCCAAAGCCCAGGATGGCCGCCAGTTCCGAGCCCTCGTGCGAGAAGCCCAGGATCAGGCACGCATAGCCCATGCTGATGGTGATGAGAAAGCCCAGCCCGTAGCCGACGAGAACGGCGGTCGGCGTCAGTTCCGGATACGGCCCCCGCCGGATGACTTTTCCCCCACCACTGCGAGCTTCTGTCACGTCCTACTCTCCTTAGCGCGGGCGCACAGCAAGCCTATCCTACGCGTCGCTCACGTTCGCTGTTGAACAGCGCCCCGAGGGCCAAAACGAAACGGAGAGGGCGGGATTCGAACCCGCGGTAGGGACAAGCCCTACACAGCCTTTCCAAGGCTGCTCGATCAGCCACTCCGACACCTCTCCGGAGTTGGCGTCAGTATAGCAGGCCAGACCCACGGTCGCAATCAGAATCCTTCTCGGTTTCTCCCCGGTGCGGGCGGGTGGCAATGCTGTCTCGTCCAGGTCTTGCGATGAGATCTTGCGGGAGGGCGACAATCGAGCTACAATCGGGTTCGTTCGCAAACCGCTGTCGAAGGAGTTCGCTATGGATGCTTCGCATCGTGCCGAATCAACGTCTCGCAGGGAATTCCTGAAGCTGTCCGGCCGGATGGCGACTTCGGCGGCCCTCATGGCCGGAGTCGTTCCTCGCGTGTACGCCGGCGAAGCCGGGCCCATCAAGCTGGCCCTCGTCGGTTGCGGGGGCCGAGGCACCGGCGCCGTTGCCGATGCCTTTGCAGCGACGGGCGGGCCGGTGAAGCTCTACGCCGCAGCCGACCTGTTCGAGGATCGCGTTCAGGCCAGTCTGAAGAATCTCAACGAGATCCAGGCCGACAAGGTGGACGTGCCGCCGGAACGACGATTCGTCGGATTCGATGCCTATAAGAAGGCGATCGATTGCCTGAGCCCCGGAGACGTGGCGATCCTGGCGACGCACGCCGCCTTTCGTCCGATGCACTTCGAGTATGCCGTTCATAAGGGGGTGAACGTCTTCGCAGAGAAGTCTTTTGCCGTGGACGCCCCTGCCGCACGCCGCTGGCTCAAGGCAGCGGAACTGTCCGAGCAGAAGGGCTTGAAGGTCGGCGTCGGGTTCATGTGGCGTCACTCCCAGGCTCGGCAGGAGACAATTCAGCGAATCCACGATGGGGCCATCGGCGACGTGCACACCCTGCGGATTTATCGCGTGCACGGGCCGGTCCACTGTCCGTCGCTGCCCAAGGGCGCGAACGAACTGGTCTTCCAGCTTCGATACCCGAACAGCTTCACGTGGGTCTCCTCCGGGTTCTACATCGACTGGCACTGCCATAACATCGACATCGCCTGCTGGACGAAGGGCGCCTGGCCCGTCTCGGCCCAGGGCATGGGGGGCCGGTGCTTCGAGGAGGCGGCCACCCAGTTCGACCACTACACGGTCGAATACACCTTTGCCGACGGCACGAAGTTGTTCACTTTCTCGCGGCACATGCACAACTGCTGGGAAACGTATGCAGACTATGCCCACGGGTCGAACGGCTCGGCCGTGTTGATGGCCACGCTGGGCGAGCCGAGGCCGAAGATCTACAAGACGCATGAGATGACGCGGGAGAATCTGCTGTGGGAGTTCCCCGGTCGCGATCCCAACCCGTACGTCGTCGAGTGGCAACGTCTGCTCGATGCGATTCGTCAGGACACGCCGCACAACGAAGCCCGTCGGGCCGGAGAGGCGAATATCACGGCGCTGATGGGACGCATGGCCACACACTCCGGGCAGTACATCACCTGGGATCAGGCGACGAATTCGCCGTTTGAGTTCGTAGCAGATATCGACCGCATGACCTTCGACACGCCTGCCCCGATTCATGCGGGCCCCAACGGCCTGTACGCACCGCCGCAACCAGGGATGACAAAGGAACACTGAAGCTCGACGACGTGCGCAGAGACGCTCAACCCACGTGTCGGTCCTCACTGCGTCCGGCTGGACGACCCAGCAAGCGTGAGATCTGCCCGCAAGCCCCATTTGGCGGCTGGAAACGTTGAAATCGCCACCTGTTTGTGGTATAGTGGGGATCGCCGTCAATGTCCTGCACGCCGGGCCGATGCATTCGTATGGAGGTGCGACCATGTCCAAGAGAGCATTGTCGATCATGTTTTCGTCGCTCATCGTGGTGATCGTATGGCCGATGGCAAGTCACGCCGATATCAAGGAAGGGTTGGTGGGCTATTGGCCGTTGGACGGGGACGCCATCGATGCCAGCAAGAACGGCAACCACGGAACACTCGTCGGAGGCGTGAAGTCGGCGCCCGATCGTTACGGCGTACCCAGTGCGGCGCTGCGCTTTCCCGGAGAGGCAGACTCCTACGTCGATCTCGGCGACCCAACAGAGTTGCAGATTACCGGGGCCATGACCCTGACCGCCTGGATCTTTCTGAACGGGACCCATCAGAACAACGGGCGGATCGTCACCAAGTGTGGGGGCGCCGGCAACGAGGCGTGGGACCTGAGCATCGAAGCCGGTCCCGACGGCCAAACACACACGGTTGCGTTTCGGGTGGCCGGGACCTCTTCGGACGGCATCCGCGTCGATGACACGAAACCGTTGCCGATGAATCAGTGGGTTCACGTGGTGGGCATGTATCGCCCGGGCGAGAGCGTCGAGATCTATATCGACGGTATGCGGCGGGCCGAGACTACCGTCGGCGTGCCCGACCGCCAGTTCAGTGACAATGGGCTGGCCGTGCTGATCGGTTCGGGCCACGACGATCCGGATGGCGGATGGGACGGGCTTATCGACGAGGTGCGAGTCTACGACCGTGTCATAGCCCAGATCGAGATCTGGCGGATCATGCGCGCCAACGTCGGCTGTAGTTCGGCGCCCCATCCGATAGACGGAGCGACCGGGGTGCCGCCGGACGTGACTCTGAGTTGGACGCCCGGCTTGTTTGCCCAGACGCACGATGTGTACTTCGGCATCGTGGCCGCTGACGTCAACGATGCCAGCCGAACCAACCCCAGGGGAGTTCTTGTCAGTCAAGGGCGAGGCCGGGCAATGTATGCCCCCATCAGCAACCTGGACTTCGACCAGACCTACTACTGGCGAGTCGATGAGGTCAATGCCTTTGACAGCGCCATCTACAAGGGCAATGTCTGGACCTTCACGGTCGAACCGTACGCCACTTCCATTGCAAAGGTCGTCGCGACCACCAACGCCGTCTCCAACGACGGCCAGGGACCGGCCAATACCGTCAACGGCTCCGGACTTAACGACATAGACGAGCATTCCACCGCCGCGGCCGACATGTGGCTGGCCGCCCCGAACGGAAACGATCCGATCTGGATCCAATATCGGTTTGAAATGGCCTCCAAGTTGCACGAGATGCTCGTCTGGAACTACAACGAAGCGTCCGAACCGGGCGTTGGGTCCGGACTCAAAGACGTGACGGTCGAGTACTCCATGGACGGCACCGCATGGAGCCCCCTGCGAAACGTCGAACTGGCACAAGCGACGGCCACGCCGGACTACACCGCCAACACCATCGTCAGTCTGGGCGGAGTCGTGGCGAGATACGTCCGATTGATCGTCCACAGCAATTGGGGCGCGCCAGATCAATACGGCCTCAGTGAGGTCCGCTTCTCCAACATTCCCATGCGGGCACGCCACCCCCAACCAGCCGATGGCGAGTCCGGCGTCGATGTGGACCTGATTCTGGGCTGGAGTGCAGGTCGCGAAGCGGCTATGCACGACGTCCACTTCAGCAACAGTGCGCCGATGGTGGCCACCGGCGCAGCGCTGGTCGGTTCGGTGGCGAGCAACCAGTATGCCCTCAGACCGCTCGACTTCGGGACAACCTACTACTGGCAGGTCGATCAACGGAACGACGCGAAGAACCCCAGCGTGTGGCAGGGCGAAATCTGGACCTTCACCACCCGTGAGTATGCCGTGTTCGATGACTTTGAGAGCTATACTGACGATGGCGGCCGACGCATCTACGAGATATGGAAGGATGGGTACGAGAACGATACGGGCTCTCTCGTCGGCTACATGGAGGCCCCTTTTGCCGAGAAGATCATTGTCCACAGCGGTGGCCAGTCGATGCCGTTTGCATACGACAACGCCGACGCGCCGTTTTATTCGGAGGCGATGCGGTTCCTGGCGACCGAGCAGAATTGGCTCGAATCCGGCGCCAACACGCTACGGCTCTTCGTGCGTGGGCATCCGGACAACGATCCCGGTCCTCTGTATATTGCGATCGAGGACACGATCGAACGGGTCGCAGTCGTGACGCATCCGGACCCGGGCGTCCTGACATCGGCCGTCTGGCAGGAGTGGGCGATTCCGTATTCGGCGTTCAGTGGCGTCGGGTTCGCCGGGGTCCAGAAGATCTATCTCGGCGTCGGCGATCGAAACAATCCCATTCCGGGCGGCTCCGGGCTGATCTACATCGACGACATCGAATTCGGCCATCCCATCGGCGGCCCCCCCGCACCCCGCCGGTGACGCCGTCGCGCCACAGGACGTTTCGCATCGCACCACACGAACCTTCGCACCTGATCTTATGGTGTGCTTGGATCGTGCATCTTGAATCCGAGCGGGATCGCCGGTAGTATGGCCCGTCAAGAAACCAAGTCGCATGAATGTGGGGCATTATCTATTGAAGGGGGCCGACCAATGAGCCCATCGTCGATCCAACGCCGTCAGTTCCTGGCCGGCATCGCCGCCGGCGCGGCCGCCGCTGCCGTATCACCACTGTCCAATGCGGGGGCAGCCCCATCTCGCATGACAAGCCTGCTGCGTAGCCGTGGGGCCGCATCGGGCCTCGCCGAGCCGGTGTTTCGCCCGCTGCCACTTGGGTCCGTCCGTCCCGAAGGCTGGCTGAAACGTCAACTTCGCCTTCAGGCCGACGGCTTGAGCGGGCACCTCGACGAGTTCTGGCCCGATGTGAGTCAGAGCCAGTGGTTCGGTGGCAAGGCCGAAGGCTGGGAGCGGGCCCCGTACTGGCTCGACGGCGTCATCCCGCTGGCCTGGGCCTTGGGCGACGAGGCCCTCCAAGCGAAAGTGAAGGGATACGTCGATCACATCGTGACTCACCAGCGGCCGGACGGCTGGTATGCGCCGTATCCGCTCGACGCCAGCGCCAGGCCTTATGATCTCTGGGCGATCCTGCTGGCGAACAAGGTGCTCGTCCAGTACCACGAGGCGACCGGCGATGCCGCCGTCCTTCAGGCGGTGGCGCGGAACCTGCGGGTGACCCTGGATGCGCTGGATCGTACCCCTCTGTTCAACTGGGGCAAGTTCCGTTGGTTCGAGGGGCTCATCTCCGCGTATTATGTATACGAGCTGAGTGGTGAGGACTGGCTGCTGGACCTGGCCCGCAAGCTCCACACCCAGGGATTTGATTACATGACGTTCTACGACGGCGAGGACGTGACCATGCCGACCCCGCGTCGCGGGCTGTGGCGGTACGACAAGCACGTCGTCAACACGGGCATGGCTCTGAAGGCCTATGCCCTCTCGTGGCGTCTCACGCGCCGACAGGTGGAGCGGGCCTTTCCCACCCGTATGCTGGAGATCCTCGACCGCTATCACGGCCAGGTGACGGGCATGTTCACCGGCGACGAGTGCATCGCCGGCAAGAATCCGGTCCAGGGAACGGAGCTGTGCGCGGTCGTCGAGGCGATGTACTCGCTGGAACATCTGGTCTCGATCACGGGCGACCCAGCCTTTGCCGACCGTCTGGAGCGAATCGCCTTCAACGCCCTTCCGGCCACGTTCGCCCCCGACATGTGGTCCCACCAATACAATCAACAAGTCAACCAGATCCAGTGCACGATCAACCCGGACCACATGTGGAGTACGAACGGCCCGGAGTCAAACATCTACGGCCTGGAACCCAATTACGGCTGCTGCACGTCGAACATGCACCAGGGCTGGCCCAAGTTCGCCACGCATCTGTGGATGCGCGCCGGTAACGGGATCGCCGCTGTGGCTTATGCGCCCAGCGTGGCCAGTTTCGAGACGCGCGGCGCAGCGGTTCGCGTGGCCCTCGACACCGACTACCCCTTCCGCGAGACGCTCAAACTCACGGTGACAACCGACAAGCCGGCTCGCTTCCCACTTCTTCTGCGCGTGCCCGCCTGGACCGAGGGGGCGACGATCCGCGTCGCCGATGGTTCGCCCCGGCGTCTGAAGCCCGGCTCATTCCATAAGGTCGAGCGCGAGTGGAAAAGCGCCGTCGAAGTGGACTTGCGCTTCCCGATGCAGGTCAGGACCTCACGTCGATACCACGAGGCCATCGCCGTAGAACGAGGCCCGCTCGTCTATTCGTTGAAGCTGGGCGAGAACTGGACCCGCGTGAACATCGACAAGCCGCACCGCGAGCTGCCGCACGCCGATTTCGAGGTCCGGCCCACAACGCCCTGGAACTACGCACTGATCTTGAACGAAGACAATCCCGAAGCGAGTGTCACATTTGAAGAACAGCCGGTGGGTGACAGGCCCTTCTCGCCCGACGGCGCGGGCATGATCGCCAAGGTCAAGGGGCGCAGACTTCCCGGCTGGAGGCAGGCCCACGGCTGGGCCGCCGAAGTCTCGCCGGGACTACAGAATTCCAGAGAACCGATCGAGGAACTCACGCTCATTCCCTACGGCTGCACGAACATTCGCGTGACGGAGTTCCCCCGCCTCGAAAGGTAGGCCAATGGTGGGCGTCATCGAGGACGCCAGCGGCAACGGTGTAATCCACATCGTCGCCTCGGGCATCGAAGTCGAGTTCGCCCCCGGCTCCCGCCTGCGCGGCGCGCCAAGCGACCGGAGGCCCGATGAACCCAAGGGTTATGGCATTCGCATCGACGGGCAGTCCAACGTGACCATCCGAGGCGCCTCGATCAGCTGCTTCTGGTGCGGCCTATGGGCCACGAATGCCGACGGCTACGCCGTGGAAGGAACCGAGAATCGCACGTCAATCCGGGCCCAGGTCGTAGAATCCGCCGGCGCGATTCCGGAAGAGCTCTCACCGGTCCCCTTCCGGCTTCACGCATGGAAGCTATCGGAGTCGAGTTCCAGGGTCTGCCTGCTTTCGATGGACTCGACAATCTTCATCGCGGTGACCGTTCCGGCGTAGGCGGTTTCTCCGGAGCAGTTCAATTGCGCGCGGCCTCGAATCGCATCGACGAAATTCGCCAAGTGCGGCTGGTGGTACGGGACGTCCAGAGTGATGGGGATTTCGTACCTGGCCGGCGGTGTCGTCTCCTGCACGTCGATACTCGCCGGACTCGGTAGCGGCTTGTCCTCGCCGCCGGGCTCGCGCAGCAGACCCAGTCGCACCCACTTGCGCCAGTCGGGCGCCTCGGGGTCGCGGTAAACCCCGCCGCGACCGGCCGATTCGGACAGCTCCAACGTCCCCTGGTCGCCCATGAAGACCTCGACATGCCCGCCGTAGCCGTTGGTGCAGAGGGTTTCGTATGAAACCGCGACGGGGCCTTTGTCCGTCGCGTACTCCAGGATAGCCATTGCCGTGTCCGGCCACTCGTGCGTCTTCGGATCGTAATAGTACGTGCCGCCCCGTGCGGTGATCGTTCTGGGGGGCCCGCCCAGGAACCAATTGATCACGTCGATCTGGTGGACACCGAAGTCAACGGACGGGCCGGAGCCCAGCCCTCTGTACCACATCCAATTCCTGAACTGGTGCATGGAGCTATAGCCGTGCCTGCCCAGCGTCGCCTCATCGAGGGCCCATCGCCTCGCCCATCCCCGATCCTTGCGGGCGGGATGATGCCACCGCCCATTGACGGCAGTGAGCCGGCCCAGAAGATTGGCGGCCTCCAGTAACTGCGTTTGCCCGTGGCGATATCGTGGATTGCTTCGCCGCTGCTGGCCGATCTGTAGGAGCTTGCCGGCCTGGCGTGCGGCCTGGACCATCCGGCGGGCCCCCTCGATCGTGTTGGACATCGGCGCCTCGCAGTAGACGTGAAGACCGGCTTCGAGGCATGCCACCGTCTGCTCGGCATGACAGAAATCGGGCGTGGCGATCAACACGGCGTCGAGGTCCTTCTCCTTGTCGAGCATCTCGCGGTAGTCGACGTAGCCGTGGACCTCGTGGCCGTAACGGCCCAGCAAACCGACGGCGCGTTTGAGATTCAGGTCCTCCCAGACATCGCAGACCGCTGCGATGCGAATGCCGGTTTCGACGCCCATCTTGAGGCAGAGGTTCAGCAGGACTTCGCCCTGGGCGCCGGCTCCGATCAGCGCGACGTGGATGTCATCGCCGTTGTCGTGGCCGGCCGAAGCAGCAACGGATGACGAGACAACCAGGCCCGCGCCGGCCGCCGCCGTGGAACGAAGGAAACTGCGTCTGTTCATAGAGGAACTCCCGCCTGGCACAACCTGCGCGCCATCTGGAAAACCCGGCGTCGTGCGGGATCAGGCATACCAAGGCCGCACGCGATTGCGGACCTCATCCATCGCCAGGATCCGATTGGCGATGATCGTGTTCTCGATGACCTGGAAGTCGAACATGCCCACGGCCAGGAAATCGGCGCCGCCCTTGAAGCAGAATTTGAAGGCCGATTCGGGGTGAATGGCGCCGGCCGCCAGCGTCTTGAAAGCGATCCACGGCTTCTTCTTGCCCGCCATCAAGGCCTCGGTCTTGTCCGGAAACAAATCGTAGATGTTGTCGTGGTACTCGTTGTGGTCGTTGGACCGTTCCGCATCGACGGACCAGTGCTTGCGGTTCTCTCGCGGGTGGGCCGACCAGTAGTTGTCGTGATGGAACGTCTTGAAGTAATAGTCGGGCTCGATGCCGTATTCGTCGCCGACCTCGATGACCTTGACGTCATGACATCCGAGCCCGGCCGGATAGCCCTGCTCTTTGATATACTCGACCGCCTTGGCAATGACCTCGATCAACTCGGGCTTGCCCTGTTTCATCGCATGTTCGGTGAAACCTCCCTGGGTGTACATCGTCGTGGCGCCCTCGTCGATACTGCGGTCGATGCACTCCTTCATCCCGCTCCATGTGGGTTTGCCCAGACGCGACCAGTCGTCGCGCACACCGACGACGGTCTGAAGTTCGCCGCCCCGCTCCCGCTTGTACTTGTTGATGATGCCAAGCTGAGAGGGGTCGGGCGAGATCGTGTCGATTCCGTACTCCTCCATCAGTTCGAGCGTGTCGAACTGCTTGTCCTCGGTCAGGTAGTGCGCGGCCAGAGTGGAAACGTAGAGCAGGTCGCGGTTGTGGCACCACCCGCTGATCACGTTGCCGCCGGCGATGATCCGGCTCATCTGGAGCTTCCCGATCTTCCCGGTAGGAATCTTGGGTTCGTTCTGCGTGGTCTTCCTCAACTCTCGCGTCTTGCTGCCGTCGTCCTGCACGGCCGCCAGCAGGTTCTTCTCCTCGAAGCTGCGAATGCCGGCATATGCGGCCCCCGCGGCAATGGATTGGCCCAGGAAACTTCGCCTGTCGATTCTGCACACCATATTGCGACGCTCCTTATTGCCCTGCCCACGATGCGATCACGCCCGTACGAACCTCCGCGCTCGACATCAACGCGATGAGATCATGGTAGCCGAAGCAGACGCTGGAATCAAGGGGTGCGTGGGAGGTCCAGCACAGATGGCAGCGAGGGCGCCTATGGCACCCAATACAGCAGGGCCGCGTGCGCATTGACCACACCCCAGCCGTACTCCGGGTCCCAGCCGGGCGGCCCCACGTCCCGCGCTGTGCCTTCGATCGCGGCACGGACGGCGTCCGGGTCCGTCACGCCCTGGGAGATCAGCAGCGCCGCGACCCCGCTGACGTGCGGCGCCGCCGAGGAGGTGCCCTGAAAGAAGTAGTAGTTGAACGTACCTGGATCGACGGTGAAGGTCTGTTGGATGATGCCGTCGGGGTAGCCGTCGCGGTTCTGATCGACCCGCAGGTCGCCCCCGGGCGCGACGACGTCCAGATGGGGGCCGGTGCTGGAGTAATACGCTCTGGTGTCATCGTATCGAACGGCGCCGACCGCGATGCAGTAGTCGTTATGCGCTGCCGGATAGGACGGCAGGTTGCCGTCCACGAAGTTGTTGCCGGCCGCACAGACAATGGTCACTCCCCTGCCATAGGCGAAGGCAAGGGCCTGCTCGATCGCGCGGGAACGGTCAGGGCTGCCAAAGCTCATGTTGATCACATGCGCGCCGTTCTCGGCCGCATGATAGATGCCTCGCGCGATGTCGAACGAATTGCCCACTCCTTTGTTGTCGAGCACTTTGATCGGCAGGATCGAACAACCGAAGGCGATGCCCGCGACGCCGCGTGCGTTGTCCGTGCTCTGCGCGATGGTCCCGGCGACGTGCGTTCCATGCCCCTGATCGTCGTTGGGATGGGCATCATCGTTGACAAAATCGTAGCCGGCCACGAACGACGTCTGCGCCAGGTCGGGCGCCTGCCGAAAACGGCCGTGGTCCTCGTAGGCAACCCCTGTGTCGAGAACGGCCACGATCACGTTGGGATCGCCCGTCTCGATGTCCCAGGCTGCCTCCATGTTGATCCCCCCGGTCACCTCGTTCTGTAGGTTCCATTGGTAGGGGGAATAGAACGGATCGTCGGGCACGAAGTAGATGCTCGCGAAGTAGTTCCGCTCCGCATATTCGACGGCTGGTTCGGCCTCAAGAAGCGAGACGATTCGCTCCAGCCTCACGCCCGGAGAGAGGCCCACGCGGTGGAACCCGCCCGGCTCGCAGGTCTGCATTATGAAACAGCCATACCGGCCCAGAACCGAATCTCTGTCCTCCTCGATAACGCCTCCGGAGAACTTGACGATGATGCTTTCCGGACAGTACCGAGGCAGCGGGTCGAGGACTTGGTTGCCGCCTGATCGGTGGCCTCCTGCGGCCTGCATCACTGCGATGGGAGTGTTGCTCCTTTGTGCCCACGCCCCCGGTCCGCAGATCGGTGAAGATAGGACGACAATGGCGACCAGGAAGAACCGTCTGAACATGCCATCACCCCTTTCACGGGCTCTTGGCCCCTGAAGGCACGTACGACCCGTGGCAGGCTGCGGTTCACCCCCCTTTCCCGCCGAACGGGAAACGGCGTCTCTCACGCCCCGCCAGGACGCCGGCCAGCCTCCGACAAGGGAAGCTTGCCTGCGGTGGGGTTTGGCCTATAATGGCAGAGACGGCATGCACGACACGGTCAACGAGTTAAGGAACGCAATGGATTTATCGATCGTCATACCGGCCTATGAGGAGAGCAGGAAGATTGCCCGTGACATTGAGGCCGCCGCCCAATTTCTCAAGGGCAACGCTCTCGCCGGCGAGATCATCGTGGTCGACGACAGCAGCCAGGACAACACGGCGGAGGTCGCGAGGAAGGTCGGTGTCCCCTCAGAAGTCCGTCTCGACGTCCTGCGCTATGAGCCGCATCGCGGCAAAGGCTGCGCCGTCCGGACGGGCATGACGGCCACGACGGGCCGATACGCCATGTTCGCCGACTGCGGATTGTGCATCCCCTACGGCAACGCCCTTCAGGGACTCGAAATGCTCCAGAAGGATCGGTGCGACATCGCGCACGGCTCCAGGCGGCTGATCGCCAGCGACATCCTGCGCGACCAGCCCCGGCACCGCCGTCTGTTCTCGCGCACGTTCAAAGCCGTGGTCCGGACCCTCCTCGGCGTCCCCCGGCAACTGAGCGATACGCAATGCGGTTTCAAGATGTACAAAGGCGACGTGGCCAGGACCCTGTACGGCCAATGCGTCACCGACGGGTTCATGTTCGATATCGAGATCATCCTGCGGGCGATCCGGCAAGGCTACCGCATCAGCGAGTTTCCCGTCGAGTGGGCCTGCGACCTGGACAGCCGGCTGTCGGTCACGCGAACGCCCTGGCCCGTGCTGGCGGAATTGCTCGAACTGAGACGAGCCCTGTCGCAGAACAATCGCAACGTCGGTCAGGACGGCGCCAATCCGCATCCGAAGGCGTCCAGCTAATAGACCAGTTCGCCCTCTCGCCAGGGCCCGACGGCGACGATACGCTCGCCCCGTTGCGCGTCGGGATCGGTCGGCACGATGAGCAGGCCGGCAATCCCTGGGTGCCTCGCGCAGCAGTTCTGAACCTCCTCAACCGTCATGACCATGAATGCGGTCGAAAGGGCGTCGCCCGTTGCCGCGTCGGGCGCAACCGACCAGGCGGCGATCTTCCCTTCGATCGGCCGGCCGATTCGCGGATCGATGATGTGACTGCCCTTCTCCAATCCAGACCCGCTGACGGCCACGTCCTTCAGGCTCAAACGCGCGAGCGTCCGGCTCCGATCGCGCGGGTCGCTCAGCGTCACCGGCCATCCGGCGGCGCCCTGCGGCGCATCGAGCGCCAGGACCGAGCTGAAACCTCCGTGAATCAGCGCCCGCTCGATGCTCCAGTCTCTCAGCGTGGCGGCCATGCGATCGACGCCATAACCCTTGCCCACGCCCCCGAGATCCACGCGGATCGGACTCGACGCCAGTTCAACCGTGTACCGGCTCTCGTCCAGGCGCAGAAGCGACATGCCGGTGTGTTCGCGCGCGAAGGCCAACTCTTCGGGTGAGGGGGTCCGGGGGTCCTTGTCCTTGTCTCGCCAACAGTCCAAGAGCAGGCCGACCGTCACATCAAAGGCTCCCCCGGTCTGCACGTGGGCCATCGCACTGATCCGGAGGCACTCGAACGTATCGAGGCCGAGCAAGAGCGGTTGGCCGGCCGCGAGACGGTTGATCCTGGCAACGTCGCCGTTCTCAACGTACCGGCTCAGTTCGCGCTCGATCCGGTCCAGCTCATCGAACGCGGCGTCGGCCGCCTGACGCGCATAGACCTTGTTCTCATGCTGAACGAGGATCTCGAACGTCGTCGCCATCGCATGATGTGCGAATCGGTGAACGTCGGGGACCGAGTTCCAATCACTGTGGACGAACGGTCCCGATGGATTCGGAGACGGGTTGTTCGGTTTGTCGGTCATGCATGCCCTCCAACAGTTCGGTCGGGTCGGGCCGCTGCTGGTAGAGTTCCCAAAGATCCTTGCGTACAAAGCCAAGCAATTTGATCTGCGGGCGCAGCCACATATAGTAGGGGTCGTCAAACAAGTACATATACATGCGGCGGTCCCGGGTCGGCGTCTCGACGTAGAGCCGATGAGCCAGAGCCCCTTCCAGATCGTCCGAAATGACGATCAGCGGTCCGATTCCAGGCGGCAGCTCGGCCGACCAGGCGACGGCGTACGACCGCAGATACCAGGGCAGCGGCCAGTAGTCCTTGCCCGAGCAAGCCACCTGGATGGGGACCGACTCGCCCAGTCCGTTCAGGCCGGCAAAAGCCTTGACCTGGTCCACCACCGCAAAGATATCCTCGGTCGTGTGCGCATAGACATAGGGATTGCGGCTGTCGGCGTGATAGGTGAAACTGCCACGATAGCTCTGGAAGGCCAAGTGCCCAGCCGCAACGGCCAGCAACCCGGCCACCACCATGCGGGCAGCCGGCCGCCGCACCCAGCTCAGCAGGGCAACCGCACCGGCGCCGGCCAGGAGAATCATGCCGTGCAAGAAGCCCAGAAGGCACCATGGTGTCTTGTAGGGGATGGCGGAGTAGACCGCCGTCAAGGCCACCGTGTACATCGCGATGAACCGAATCAGGCGTGCGTCCAGACCGCAGATGGGCTCTCCTCGGACGGCCACGACAAGCCCCACGATCGCCAGCAGAAGGATCGCCCCTTCGCTCCAGGCCGGACCGCCATCGTATCGGGCGAAGGCGAGCGTCTGAACGTAGTAGTGCCACGGATGAACGTGCGTGGTATCGTGCCCGCCGCCGCGCGCCAGGTACGTTGCGTACGTCAGATACGAATCCCAGATCCCCTGAGACCGCGTGAAGAACGACGAGTAGAAGACCGCCGAGACGCCGAGGGCCGCCACCAGACCGACCACGACGTGCCAGAGCGGCACAGCCGCCAAGCTGCCACGCCACGATCGCTGCCTGGCAAGATGGATCAGAGCCAGCAGCATGCCGGCCAGTCCCATGGCGCCGAAGGCAATCACGCACGTCTCCTTCGTTGCGTGCATCAGTCCCAGAGAGAGGCCGGCCGAGATCATCCACGCGAGAGCCTTCGTTCGAGCGTAGCGGTAGCCTGAGACGATGGCGCCGAACGTGAGACAGACCAGCAACGTCTCCTGGATGTAGTACCGGCTGTAGAAGAACATCGCCGGCGAGACCGCCGTAAACACCGCGGCCACCACGGCCGCCGGCCCCAGACCCGTCAGCAGGAATGCGGTCAGCCCAATCAGAGTCGCGCCGAAGACAACCGGAACAATGCGAAGGGTAACCTCGGTGATCTCACCGTATGCCTGCCGGCCGGACAGCCAGGCGGCAAGCAGAGTGGAGTAGTTCAACGTCGGACCGTGGTATTCATACGGGTCGTACTCATATGCACCCGTATCGAGAAGAGCGCCGAACTTGTCGGCATGCACGGCCTCATCGGTGTGCATGGGCCGCATGGACAAACGTGGCACTCGGGTCGCGAACGCCCCGAGTGCCACGATGAAGATCACGAACCCATATAGTCCGGCCCCTCGGCCAGAAGGGACCCAGAGCGGTCGTTTCATTCCGCCGGAATGCCCCAGACCTCAACTTCGATGTAGTGATTCAGGTCGTTGCTGGTGTTGCCGTTGCTGTAGAGCCGAACGTACCGACCTTTGGGCATGCCCTGAGATACGCAGTCGATCAATTCGCCCTCGGACGTCTCGGTGTAGTGCATGTCGCTGCCGATCCCGAGACCGGAGGAATTGTCGATGTCGTTGTTGAACACGGTCGTAACGTCCGTGATGAAGTCGGGATCGTTGGAAACCTGCACCACGACGTCGAAGTACACTCTCGGCTGCTTGTGATAGTGCCAGACCACGATGGCGGCGATTTCCGCCTGCTGTTCGAGGTCGATCTGCACCCATTGCAGGAACGGCCCCAACTCGACATAGCTGCCGTCTGCGGCCTCCTTGTCGCCATCGGTGATCATTTCGAGATCACCGATGATGGGCTCCTCGTCGCTGGCCGACACCGGCTTGTTCAGCGACAGAAGCCGCGTGCCGACGGGCGCCAGGAACGGCGGACGGGGCTTGCCGGTGGGCTTCCTGAGGTTGGGCACGCGTGTATCCTGCGGCGTCCCGACGAACATCGGCTTGGGCAGCTCAATCTCGAGGGGAACCATCTGGGTCGCCGACTGAACCGCCTCCTGGACTTCCTCGACCACCTCTTCGACTTCTTCCTTGGCCGCTTCGGCCAGTGCCGCAGCCGCAGAAGACTCTTCCGCAGCGGCAGGCGCCTGTTCAACCGGGGGCTGTGGTGGCGGTGCCGGCTCCTCCGAGTCCTTACAGGCTGGACCGAAACAAAGAGCCACGGCCAGCAGCGCCAGACAGATTAGTTTTGCCGTCGAACCTGCATTCCTCTTTCTCATTTCCTTGACCTCAATAAGCCCAAAACTCTCGATTCGTAATTCGCTGACCCGGCCCGCGCGACTCACGCCGGCTCCAACGACAAAGGACCAGCATGATATCGGCCGGCCGCTATCCTGTCAAGTTGCGCTCGACGGGTTTTTGTTACATCTCGCCGGAACCGGTTTCTGCTCGTTCCTCGATGGTCCGTTCAATGGCCGTTGTGCCGGCCTGGGCGTGCAAACAAGAACAGGGGCTTGATCTCAACCAAGCCCCTGTGTTCACGGACAATGCGGATACAACCGGCTGATTCTGCCTATTTCTTCTCCGACCCGGGCCCGTCAAGGACCTCCTGCGCCTCGGTTGCCTGAGGCGAAGCCGGCCCCTTATCCAGCTCGCCCGACGCCTTGGGCTCCGGCGAAGGCATGGCCACCACCGGCGGTTGGAGCCCGGCCTTGGCCAGGACGAAATAGATCACGGCACCAACAATGAAGGCCACCAGCGGCGCAGCCGGAATGTTGGCCAGCCCGACCAGCGGCGCGATTCCCACGATGAACCCGACGGCCCACGAGATCCAGCCGGCCTGGTTCCAACCCTTGCGAGGACCAGCCCATTTCTTGCCCGCCAGAAGATAATCCACCATCATGGCCCCGCAGATCGGCCCGAACGACGCGCCGATGACGGTGAAGACGTCGCCAGCCCTGCCGGCCCAACCCGTCACCGCGAGAATGACGCTGACCGCCGTTCCAATTCCGACCGAGACAAAGGGGTTCACTTTGGGCAGAGTCGTCTTGAAACTATTGGCGGCGATGAACGAGGAGAAACACGCCGGTGGGAAGGCCGCAACGGCCAGCAACAATGCCATCGTGTTGCCCGCTCCCGGAGAACCCATCACCGTTCCCATGAAACCCGGATCGGCAGGATTGACCGCATAGGTGCCGCTTGCCCCAAAGGCGCCAGCGGCAATGAGCAGAGCCGCACCGGCCGAAACGATGCCCGCCCCCGCAATGCCCACGAGGCCGCCCATTTGGACATCCTTGCCGTCAACACTGTTCGTGCCAAAATCCACGCCGGCGGCACCAGCCGTAGCAAAGAACCCGACCACGAACGTAATGGACAGCGCCAGGACACCGAAGAAGCTCAGGCCCGTTGCATCAGCGGCCTCGGGTGAGGTTCCTGCCGCAACGAACGCCGCCGCATCGAAGTCGCCGATGGTACCGAGTGTCTTGACAAGCAGAATCAACAGGATCGCCAAGGGAATCAAAGGCAGAAATGTCGCAACCTTCGCAACGTACTGAATGCCTTTGAGCCCGACGAAGGCAGCCAGAACCGCCCACAGAACCGCAATCACCTGCTGAGCAAGGGTGCTGCCCCCGAACAGTGGAGCCAGAACCAGCGATGCGAAATAGGCGTTAACGCCGAGCCACCCGAACTGAAGGATGCCCATCAAGAACCCGGGCATGAGGAAACCGCCTTGGGTTCCGTAGGTCGAGCTGCCAACCACATAGAGAGGCAGACCCGTCTTGAGCCCCAGCATACCCGGAACGAGATAGAACAGGAAGTGGCAGAGCAACGCGGCAACAACGAGCCCGAGAAGGGCAACTCCCACCCCCTGGGCAAGGGTTCCGCCCGGTGCAACGCCGCCGCCGCTGGGCGCCTGGCTCCAGAAGACGAACCAGAGGAAGATGCCGGCGTAGGTCGGCGCGGTGTTCTTGTACCAGGGGGCCCGGTTCTCCGGCGGGTTGGCCTTGGCCATGCTCAGATAACTTGGCAGCGTTCCATTACTCATGATCGGCTCTCCTAAATCATATACCCCGACTCACTTACGTCCACATATAGAATCGGCACATGGTCAACGTTTGCAACAGGCAAAGTGGGGTATAGGCACCAGAACGCGGCCGGATATCGGTCCGTCGTCTGCTGCACGCCTTTTCTCCCCATATCTGCTTCCGGCCGTCGTGCCGGCTGTCAGAAAACCCAAGAACCAATCGCTCGGAACCGCTTCGACCGGCCCGCCAGGAACACGGAGTCCGGTCACAAGACCGGCAAAACGCGGCACACAGGCCCACTCATTGGGCCATTCGGACCCGCACCGCCAGATACGTGTGAAGGATCACTACAACGAAAAACGCCACACTCGTCCACCGATGGATCGCCAGGGCCAGTTCCTGATAGTACGTCCCGAACAGGGGATACATGCTCAGCACGATCGATAGAATCAGCGGTAGCGCCAGGGCGACGATGGCCCAGAACATCATCTTCTGTATGGTGTTGCTGCATTTGCAGGGGCCCTCAGGCTCCGCAAGGTGCAGTCGCGTCACACGGCGAAGAAGCCGCTGCACGCATGGGCAGTCTCCTGCGATGAATCGATGGCCGCTGGCCCAGGTGATCGCCAGGATCGCCAAGCAGAAGGCGAAGATCGGCGCGAACGTCGCATGGATCATCATGAGGTACCCGGAAATGTGCTCGCCTCGCACCAGAACCGGCCAGAAACCCGTGAAGGCCAAAACCACGAAGCACACCACCGCCAGCAGATAGCACAGCTTCTTGAGGGCCCCCAGAAAACTGCTGCGCTGCTCGATCAGCAGCAGACTGAAGGCGTGTACGAGTCCACGAATGGCGCCCGAACCACCCCGACACTCCGACGTGGCTGGAAAGGCGAACCAGTGGACGACGACGCCGATGAGAGTGGCCAACAGCACAAGGATCGATACGGTCTGAAACATCTGGATCACTCACCCAAACAGAGTCTATTCGTCTTCGGCCAGAACTCTGGCAACGGCCCCCAGCGCCCTGAGTCCGTACAGCAGCAGCACGACGCCCAGAACAGCCGAGGCCCCCAGCGCCACCACCTTGAACCACGGGCGGAACACGAACGACGCCGAGAACGCCCACGCATAGAACGGGCGGATATCCTGGAAACCAACCATCGGTTTGGTCGCCACCCCGTCGGAGGCAACCGGACTGTCGACGGCAACACGTCCGAAAAAGAACGGTGCATCAGTGGCGTGGCAGTCGGTGCAGTAGCGCACGCCCAGCGATTGGGCCGCCGGTCGCACATCATGAGCAATGGGCCACATGTAGGGCTCGCCCGCCGGATGGTCGGCCTGCTCAATGAGACCGTCGCCGTCTTCCGCCAGCCGGTAGAGCGTGCCGCCAGCCACATAGACCACGTCGTCCTCGACCGTCTCATGCAACGCCTGGAGCGCTGCGGCCACCTGCTCGGTGGACAAGCCGGGCCAGTCTCCATCTGCGCGCGACTCGACATCCTCGAAAACCCCACCCAAGACACTTCTCGCCACGTCCAGCGCCACGGGCTTGACCTCGCCGTCCACCTCGGTAGCCCAGTAGGCGGGCCAGATCATCTTCTGCGGCACGATCTTGCCATCCTTTTCGGCAAAGACCGGGGCCAGGATATGCGGCAGCATCGTCTCCGATGTGTTCACGTTCGGAGTGCCCAACCGATGCGAACGTGAGGTCTTGGCCAACACGGTCTGGTCCTGCGGCCAGGGCCCGGAGTGGCATGCGGTGCAACTGAGCCGGTCAAAGTGAACCGGAGGCAATCCAGCATGTTGCGGGATCGGGGCAGCGAAACGCCCGGCCTTTGGAACCCCCTCGTCGCCGGGCAAGTGACAGCCTTCACATGTCGTGGTCGCGGTCAGCGGGTTGTCTGAATGGGCGTTCTCGCCGGGATAGCCCCGGACGGTGGCGTGATCGACACCGCTGCGATGACAGTCAACACACGTCATGCCGGCCTTGAGATGGACGTCTTCGTCAGCCAGCCACTTTTCGTAATGCCCATGATCCGTCGCGTCGTCCGTGTAGTACGCATTCGAATGGCAGTAGTAGCATCGGTGAGCCGGCACTTCATGAAGGATGTCAAACAAGACGTGGGCGTCGGCATTGAACGCCGATTCACGGTAGATAACCCGCGGTTCATTGTCAAGACCCTCGGGCATGAACGGGTCGTACGCGATGGACATTGCCGCCGCCGACCCTTTGACGGCGGCGAACTCACACGCCGCCGAAGCCGCCCAACGATAGTTCAATCGGGTGGTCTGGACCGCCCAGCCGTCGACCCCGCCCATGTCCTGTCCGTAATGGCCGTTGTGGCAGGCCAGGCAGTTGACTTCCAGCTTGCCCGAGATATACTGCCGCCCGATATCCTCCATTTCCGTTGCCGGGGTTTCGCCCGGTCCGCCTCCGGGCATATGCCGGCCGAACATCTGCGTGAACCGATAATCGCTGATCCCCAGGTCAGCCGGGTGATGAACTCCCGGCCAGCGGCGATGGGACAGGGGCAGTTGGATTCCCAGACGCGGCTCGATGAGGATCCAGGGCTGCCCCGGCCGACCGGCGGGGACATTGGGATCGACGGCATTGAAGTGCCAGCCACGGCTGATGACGTCGTAGCTGTGGCATTCGCCGCAGGTGTACTTCGTCGAGAAAGGCAGCAAGGGGTCCGCATCGAGAGTGATTTGCCCGCCTTTGCCGCCGTCCTCATCCTCGGCGAAAAGTGGGATCACGTGGGTTGGATGGGCGCGGCTGCCATCACTCTTGTCGCCCATCAGGCCTGCCGCCGGTGAGGCCAACTCCTCGGCCAAAACCGCCGACAGAGCCAACACCGGCACCAGGACAACGGCTGGGATCACTTGGCTTCTCAAGGCTGTCCAATTCCTTTCTTGAGAGAGGATCGGGCGTCTGTCCGACGCCCGATCCTCGAATCGACAAACTCGATCTACACGTGGAACTCGTCCTTGCTGAACGCAAGTCGGCGTTGGGCCTCTACCGCCTCGTTGACTTTCAACACCATGACGGCAGTTTCGTAGCCGATCTCGCCCGGACACGTCAGTTTGGCCTTGCCGCGCATGGCATCGAAGAAGTTCTCGAGGTGCGGCTGATGGTAGGGCTTGCCCCCCATATCGACCGGGATTTCATACGCCTGCGCCGGCACCGTCTCGCGCACGTCCAGAACCGCGTCCGCTTCCTCTTTCGCCTCTGGCACCAGCGGCTCCTTGATGATGCCCAGCTTGACCCATCGGTCCCACTCGGGGACATGCGCGCCCTGTTCACGATATACCGAACCACGGGCGGCCGCCTCGGAGATCGCCAGCGTACCTTGATCGCCCATGAACGTTTCGTAGTACCCTTGGCTGCTGTTGGTCGTCAGGACCTGGTAGAACGCACGAACGACGCCCTCTTTGGTCTCGAAGTCAAAGATCGCCAAAACGGTGTCGTACCACTCATGCGTGTTCTTGTCGTAATAGTCGGTCCCTCCACTGGCGATCACACCGCTGGGCAGCGCATCGAGGAACCAACTGTAGATGTCGATCTGGTGCGAACCGAGGTCCACGATGGGACCGCCGCCCAAACCTCTATACCAACGCCAGTTGCGGAACTGCTCCATCGATTTGAAGCCGTACTTGCTGAGCGTGGCCTCATCAATCGGTGCGTTTGTCGGCCAGCCGAGGGGTTCCTGGGCCGCCCGATTCCATTGACCGTTGACTGTGGTGATTCGGCCGAGCAGCCGGCCCTGCCGAAGCAGCTTATCGTAGCAGTGGAGGTAGCGTGGGTTGCTGCGACGCTGGTGGCCGATCTGAAGCAGTTTGCCGGTCCGCTTCTGAACTTCGACCATTCGTTTGGCCTCCGCCAGCTCGTTGGACATCTCCTTCTCGCAGTAGACATCCAGACCCGCTTCCATACAAGCGATGGCATGCTCGGCGTGCCAGAAGTCGGGCGTCGCGACGATCACCGCGTCGATGTTGCCCTTCTCTTTGTCGAGCATCTCCTTGTAGTCGACATAAGTGTTGTTCTTGTGGCCGTAACGATCCAGCAGACGAGAGACGCGCCTCAGATTGAAGGCCTCCCAAATGTCGCAGACCGCTTTGAACCGCACACCCGGAATCTGGAGGCAGGCATTCATCAGGATCTGACCCTGGGCACCGGCCCCCAGCAGCGCCACGTTGATGTCATCCGACGCCGTACCACCGCCTTGGGCAAGAACACTCGGGGCGATCGCCAATCCGGCGCCCATCGCAGCGGTCGATTGCAGGAACCGGCGTCGATCCATACCTTCGTCTTGTCTTTGATCGCTCATTGTCCTCTTATTAACTCCAAAAAGTGAAAACTTCGATTAGCGATGAACTGCCGAAATTTTGGTTCGTTATTATGGTGGCGGCAACGCGGATTGTCAAGCACACTCGCCTGATTTTCCCCGTCGTCCGATAATCGCCGCCACCCGTACACTGGCAAACCTTCCTCAGACGGCTCTCATTTCAGCAAGGGCTTCACCACGATGTTGCGATAGGCCACCGGCCCGTGGTTGCCCTGGAACATCAGCGGCCCGGTTGCCGATTCCCTGCCCGTCAGGCCCCCCGGCGTCTGCTGAGGCATGACGAGGTTCTCGTGCAGCACCTGGCCGTTGAGCTCGACCTTGACGAACTCGGCGTTCTTCGTCTTGTTGCCGTTGCCGTCGAACCGCGGGGCTCGCCACTCGATGACATACTGCTGCCACTCGCCCGGCTTCTTCGAAGCGTTGACCGGCGGTGCGTGGCCGCCATAGATCGCGCCCATATCCCCGCTGCCCATCTTCTCTCTGCCGTAGCTGTCGAGCACCTGAACCTCGTACTCGCCCATCACGTAGATGCCGGAATTGGAGCCTTGGGGCACCATGACCTCGACCTCGATCCGGCAGTCGCCGAATTTGGCCTTCGTGTAGATGTCCTGGCTGTCGCCGTTCTTGACGGCCAGATTGATCATCTCGCCGGTCCCTTCGACCTTCTCCAACTGCTTGGGATCGCTCGCAGAGACCTTGGCCTTGCCAACGGTCCACAGGTTCGCTTTGCCCGAACGGGCGCTCGTGGTCCACTCGTCGAGATTCCGGCCGTTGAAGACCAGCACCGCGTCGCCGACCTCGCCGGCAAGCTTCCGGATCCGAATGTCGCGGAATTCCACAACCATCGGCGGCCCGGAGTGGATCTGCAGAGCCAGCAGACCGGTCCGCGAGGAGCCCTTGCCATCTTGCGGATCGAACGGATTGACCTGGCGGTCGTTGTCGATTAGCTCGACGGTCTGGTAACCGTTGAGGAAGTGCTTGATATGGTTGCCCTCGCAGACGATGGTGTACTGGTTCCAGTCCTTCTCGCGGTAGTAGCCGGTTTCGATCAGGGCCTTCCGGTCGTTGACGTTGCTGATGACCGTCTTCTCGCCCTTCTCGTCGATGACCATGAAGTCGCCGACGTTGACGAGCCAGCCCCGACCGGCCTCATGGTAGAGGAAGCCGACCGTGCCCTGCGTGTTGTCCACCTCGGCCTGGTAGCCGCCGATCCGCCACTTGTCCAGCTCCTTGCTGCGATACTGGACGCCGGAGTTGCCGCTGGGAATGCGGAACTGAATCTTCAACTCGAAATCGCCGAGGATGCCGTCGCGATAGACGAGGAACGTATTGCCCTTCGTGGGATTCTCCGGGGTCGTCTCGCCGCGGATGACGCCCTCGCGAACCGACCACAGACGTGGATCGCCGTCCCAGCCGGCCAGGTCCGTGCCGTTGAAGATCCGCTGCCACTGGTTCACACCCAGCTCGTAGGCGACCTTGTCGAAGAAGGTGACGCACTGGGCGATCTCCGGCATGGAGTTCAGCCAGTTGTGTTCGTACTCGACCGAGAAACTGCCCTGGAAGCCCTGCCGCGCCATCTCCTCAAGGACCTCTCGGGCCTTGCTCTTGCCCGTGCCCCAGGGCACGTCATGGGCACGCTTGTTGCCAAACTCCGTGAGATCCTTGAAATGGAAGCTGATGATCCTTCCCTCGAGCTTCTTGACGGCCTCGACCGGGTCCACGCCCGAGCGGGTCCAGTGCCCCGTGTCGGCACAGGCGCCGATCCACTTGCTGCGCCCTTCAACGAGCCGCAGCACCGTGTCCGGATTCCAGTAGAAGGAGGGCTCCGGATGGTTGTGCAGGGCAACGCTGATCTTGTACTCCTGGCAGAGCCTGTCGATCAGCTCGATGGCGTCCTCCGGCGGCTCCGAGACGATCGTCTCGATCCCCATGTCGCGGGCGAAGTCGAACACCTTGCGGCACTCAGCCTCGTTGTTCGGCAGGCCGACCACACCGTAGTTGATCAGCTTGACGCCCCTGCTCTGGAGCATCTGCTTGACGGCCTGCCGCAATTCCGGGCTCATGTTGTGGTGGAATTGTGCATCGCCGTGCTTGTCGCTGAGCCTCTGGCCCGGATAGGCCTCGATGTACTCCATGCCCAGCGCCCAGGTCTTGTCCACCGCCTCGAAAAACGTGAATCGATTGAAGCTGTACGCCTGCATCCCAAGGCGCCATTGCTCCTTCGCCTCGGCGCCGGGGACACCCATGCCGCCCAGACAGATCGCCGCTGCCAGGACCATTGCTACCGTCATCCGTTTGCTCATCTGGAACTCTCCTGAACACACAATCTCGTGGCTGCACCTTTGCGTTTTTCGCTACAGGACCCATCCTTGGCGATACCGCCGGCGCAGATGCTCGTTCACTTCCGGCATGTTCGTGACCTTCATGGCCGCGCTGTCCCATTCGATCTTTCGACCGGCCTTGGCGGCGATGTTGCCCAACAGGATAGCCTCGGTCAATGGACCGGCGTAGTCGAAATTCGACAGGGGCTTGGGCCCGCCCTTACACGCCTCGACCCATTCGAGGTAGTGGCCGTTGGCCCCCTGCTTGAACCGCCGAATCCACGGATCGGGCATCTTGATCCCGCGCATCTTCGAGTAGGGAATCAACTCGGGCCGACTGCCGTGCGGCAGCAGCAGCGTCCCCTTGTCGCCGTAATACAGGCCGCCCTGATCGGGCAGATTGCGCCCGTCTTCCAGCTCGCTCGGTCGCGGCGGCCGATTGTCTCCGTCGAACCATCGCACCGTCACCGCCGGACGGTCCCCACGGGCGGGGAATTCCCACGTGATGATCGTCTTCGTCGGATACGTTTCGTCGCTGAACGGACCGGGTTGCGCCTCGATGGTCGTCGGCGCATCGAGATCGAGGGCCCACCAGGCCGGGTCGATGATATGGCATCCCATGTCGCCGAGCGTCCCGGTGCCGAAGTCCCACCAGCGCCGCCAGTTTCCGGGCAGATAGGTCGGGTGATACGGCCGGAAGGGCGCCGGTCCGAGCCAGAGGTCCCAGTCGAGCGTCTCCGGTACGGGCGGCGTGTCCGTCGGACGCGTGCCGCCGCCCCAGTTCTTGCCGCTCCAGAGGTCCACCTTGTGCACCTTGCCGATCAGGCCGGATTGGATCATCTCGACCATCGTCTTCATTTCCGTCGTCGCGTGAAGCTGGGTCCCCATCTGCGTCACGACACCGTGCTCGCGAGCCGCCATCGTCAGACGACGCACTTCGTACACGTTGTGACAGAGCGGCTTCTGGCAGTACACGTGCTTGCCCCGTTTCATCGCAGCCATCGAGGCGACGGCGTGGATGTGGTCCGGCGTCGAAACGCTTACGGCGTCGATGTTCTTTTCCTCGGCGTCGAGCATCTTGCGGAAGTCGCGATACTTCCTGGCTCCGACGAACCTCTCAAACGTGCCGGCCGCATGCCGCCAGTCCACGTCGCACAGCGCGACGATGTTCTCACCGGAAAACTGGCCGACGTCGCTGGCCCCCATGCCGCCGATACCGATGCAGGCGATGTTGAGCTTCTCGCTGGGCGCGACGTGGTTCGGCCCGCCCAGCACGTGACGCGGGACCACGGTGAAGGCGGCCACTGTCGCCGCACTCCCGAGAAACCGCCGTCTGGTGATTCGTCCTTCTTTCATCGTAGCTATCCTTCAACTTGGTCGGTGATTGAATCTCGTCGGCTTACAACGTCCAGCCTTCGCGATATTCCTTGCTCAAATACTTGTTCGCTTCGGGTACGTTGGTGAACTGGAGCTTGTCGGCATCCCAGAGCAGTTTCGTGCCCAGGTACTTGTCCGCCTTCAGCTCCGGGCGGAGGGCGATATTGCCCATCAGCACGACCTGTGCCAGCAGGCCGGCATGGTCGGGGAAGTTCGAGCCGGCGGGCTTGCCGCCCTTGCACGCCTGAATCCACTCGACATAGTGGCCGGGCGAGCGCTCCAGCTTCTGCGGCGGCTTGCCATAGTCTTTCTGCCGAGACTCCGGCAGCAGACGGCCGCCATACAGCTTGCCTTTGTCGCCGATGTAGAGCGCGCCGTTGGTGTCCCAGCGACGGCCGTTCTCCAACTCCGGCGGCCGAGGCGGCTTCATTCCGCCGTCGTACCAGTGCAGCGTCACCGGGGCCAGGTCACCGCGGGCGGGGAACTCGTACGTCACGCGAGAGGCGACCGGGTAGGTCTCATCGTTGACGAGGGTGCAGCAGGCCTCCACACTCGTCGGATATCCCAGCTTCAAGGCGCGGAACACCGGATCGATGCTGTGGCAGCCGATGTCTCCGAGCGCTCCGGTGCCGAAATCCCACCAGCCCCGCCAGACGAACGGATGATAGACCCTTTGCACGAAGGGGCGCATCGGGGCCGGACCGATCAGAAGGTCCCATTTGAGTGTATCGGGGACGAAATCGTTGCCCTGCGGCCGATCCACACCCTGCGGCCAGTACCACTTGTTGGTCCCGTTCAGCGGTCGGTCCGTCCAAATATGCACCTCGCGCACCTGGCCGATCGCCCCGTCCCAGATCGTTTCGCACAGCAGACGAGTCCCTTCGGACGCCTGGCCCTGGTTGCCCATCTGCGTGGCGACACCCGCCTGCCGGGCGGCGTCGGCCAGCATTTTGGCCTCGCGCACCGTATGGGTCAGCGGCTTCTCACAATACACGTGCTTGCCCCGTTTGATTGCCGCCAATGAGGCCGGCGCGTGCATGTGATCGGGCGTCGCAACGACCACGGCGTCGATGTTCTTCTCCTCCTTGTCGAGCATTTCGCGGAAATCGTAGTATTGCTTGGCGTCGGGATAGCGCCGGAACGTCCCCGCCGCATGCCGCCAATCCACGTCGCACAGCGCAACGATGTTCTCGCTCTCCATCTGCCTCAAATCGCCGGCGCCCTGCCCGGCGACGCCGATGCCCGCAATGTTGAGCTTCTCGCTGGGCGGCGTGTTGTTCGGCCCACCCAGCACGTGACGCGGAACCACCGTGAACGCCCCTATTGCCGCCGCGGCACCCATGAAATCACGCCGAGATAGTGTCTTGTCTTTCACTGTGCTACTCCTCATTCTGATAATTGCGCCATGGACGATTCTGTTACAGCATCCATCCGTCGCGGTATTCGTCGCGGATGTACCTGTTGGCCTCCGGCAGATTGGTGATCTTCATGTTCGGGCCGTCGCAGTCGAGTTTGAGCCCTTTTTCGTACAACTGCTCTTCCATTCGCAGGGCGATATTGCCCAGCAGAGCCACCTCCGTCAGCGGTCCGGCCCAGTCGAAATTCGCTCGCGCCGCCGGCCCCCCTTTGCACGCGATCAGCCACTCCCTGTGGTGGCCGGGCGAGCGCTCGATCCGCTGCGGCGGCCGGCCGTATTCCCGCATCCGCGCCTCGGGGATCAGGCGATGACCCAGCATCTTGCCCTTGTCACCAATGAAGAGATTGTCGTCCGCCTCGCCGAACTTGCGTCCATCCTCCAGCTCCGCGGGACGCTGCGGCATCAGACCGCCGTCGTACCAGGTCAGCGTCAAGGCAGGCATCTGCTCGCGCGCAGGGAACTGAAAGCGAACGATCGACGTCAGCGGCGCCGTCTCTTCGTTGACCCCGCTGGACGAGGCCTCCACCGTGGTCGGATAGCCCAGCTTCAACGCACGGAAGATCGGATCGAACTGGTGGCAGCCGATATCGCCCAGGACTCCTGTGCCGAAGTCCCACCAGCCGCGCCAACTGAACGGCGTGTAGCATGGATGATACGGCCGTTCTTTGGCCGGTCCCAGCCAAAGGTCCCAATCCAGCGTCGCCGGCACCGGCGGCATGTCACTGGGCCGGCCGATTCCGCGAGGCGAGATGTATCGATTGCACCAGGCATGGACCTCGCGAACGGGGCCGATCGCGCCGTCCCAGAGAATCTCCGAGACGAGCCGATTGCTCTCCGTCGCCTGGCCCTGGTTGCCGAGCTGCGTGGCGACCTTGGCTTCGCGAGCGGCTTCGGCAAGCTGTCGGCACTCCCAGATCGAATGGGCCAATGGCTTTTCGCAATAGATGTGTTTGCCACGTTTGATGGCCGCCATCGCAATCACCGCGTGCGTGTGGTCCGGCGTGGCGATCACGACCGCGTCGATGTCCCTCTGCTCGTCGAGCATCTTGCGAAAGTCGCGCCACTTGCGGGCTTTGGGGTACTTCGCGAACACCCTGCCCGCGTAGGCGTCGTCCACGTCGCACAGCGCGACGACGTTCTCGCTGCGGCACTCGTCCAGATCCCCCTCGCCGCGTCCCCCGATGCCGATGCCCGCGATATTGAGCTTCTCGCTCGGCGGCACGTAGCCAGGCCCACCCAGCACGTGACGAGGAACGATCGTCACTGCGGCCAGACCCGCCGCCGTCCCGATCACCTGGCGACGGGACATCAAAGAACGCGCCCCAACGCACCCTGAATGATCCGAAGAGTTGCGAGCGACGTCCGCACCGATGGTCGTGGGCATTCGCATGATCGGTCTCCTTGAAAGCTGGCCCCTGCGCCGGCCGTCGCACAGGAGCCGTGTCGTGCTGCCAATCGACTGGCTCACTCACATGATGTTGTAGCCGGTGCGATAGAACTTCGTGACGTAGTTATCCGCCTCGGGGCAGTTGGGCGAGCGAAGCTTCGCGGCGTCCCACTCGATGCGCTTTTGCAGACGCACGGCCAGGTTGCCGACGAGCAGCGCCTCGGTGAACGGCCCGGCGTACCAGAAACCGCTCTTGGCGTCTTCGGGCTTGCCCGCCTTGCAGGCCTCGATCCATTCCTTCTGATGGCCGGGCGATCTGGGCAGTGTCTTCGGCGGTCGGCCGTATTCCTTCATATGCGATTCAGGAATCAATCGGGGTACGCCGGCGTGGCTGCCGCCGAGCAGCTTGCCCTTGTCGCCGATGAACAGGATCCCGTTGTCACCGAGATTCCGCCCTTCTTCCAGATCGTCCGGGCGCGGGGGCAGTTTCCCGCCGTCGTACCAGACCATCTTGACCGCCGGACGATTGCCCTTGGCGGCGAACTCGAAGCGGATGATGTTCCAGATGGGCAGCGTCTCGTCGTTGACTCCACTGGTCTCGGCCTCCACGGCGGTCGGCGCGTCCAGGTCCAGCGCGAAGAACGCCGGGTCGGCATTGTGGACGGCCATGTCGCCGATCGCGCCGCAGCCGAAGTCCCACCAGCCGCGCCAGTTGAACGGCGCATAGGTGGCCTCGCCGCCCCGCCCGTTGGGAAACTTCGCATAGGGCCGCCATTGGGCCGGACCGAGCCACAGGTCCCAGTCCAGATGCTCGGGCGCCGGGATCGTCTGCGTCGGTCGGCCGATGCCCTGAGGCCACCAGGGACGCTCGGCCGTGCCGGCCCGATCGCTCCAGACGTGGACCTCGCGGACCGTTCCGATAGCCCCGTCGTTGATGAACTCCCAGTAGAGCCGCAGCCCTTCACCGGCATGGCCCTGGTTGCCCATCTGCGTGACGACGCCCGTCTCTTTCGCCACCTCAGTCATCCGACGGGCCTCATAAATCGTGTGGGCCATCGGCTTTTCGCAGTAGACGTGCTTGCCCATCTTCATCGCCATGATCGCCGCCGGTGCGTGAATGTGGTCGGGCGCGCCGATAACGACCGCGTCGATGTTCCTGGCTTCTTTCTCGAGCATCACGCGGAAGTCGCGGTAGACCTTCGCATTCGGATACCGCTTGATCGTCCCGCCGGCCCGATTCAGATCGACGTCGCAGAGGAACGCGATGTTCTCGCTCTCAACCTGCCGCAGGTCGCCGGCGCCCTGCCCGCCGACACCAATACCGGCGATGTTCAGCTTGTTGTTGGCGGAACTGCCGCCAGCCTGGCCCAACACCCGCTTGGGAACGTACGTGAAAGCCGCCACCGCGGCCGCCGCTCCCATGAAGTGCCGCCGAGACAGACTCAACTCCGAGGTTCCTATGGTCGTGACGTTGTTCGAGCTCATCATGGAACACCTCGTATTTTGGCAAAGGTGCTGCACGTCGGTGTCAACGTGCAGCACCCGTTATGACAACATCTGCGCCGAATCGACTTACATCTCCATCGACCATCCGTCCCGATAGTGCGGATGGACGTATTCGTCGGCCTTCGCGTCGTTGGTGACCTTCATGTTCTCGCCGTCCCACTCGAGCTTCTTGCCGACGTTCTCGGGGCGGATGGCGAGGTTGCCCATCGTGACCATCTCGGTAAACGGCCCGGCGTAGTCGAAGTGCGAGGTGGCCTGGCCACCCGTCTTGCAGGCTTCGACCCAGTTGCCCTCATGGCTGGTGGTGATCCGCTTGAGGGTCTGCGGCGGTCGGTCCTTGGCGAACTCGCGCATCCGCTCGTAGGGCAACAGTTGCGGATTGTCCCCATATTCGCCGCAGCGGAGCACGCCCTTGCTGCCCATGAACAGTACGTTGCTCGACGCCTGGTCGAGGGGCCGACCGGGCTCGAGTTCCTTCGGCCGCGCGGGCTTGAGGCCGCCGTCATACCAGTTGACCGTCACCGCCGGCATCCCTTCGCGCGCCGGGAACTCATAGCGAACGATCGATCCGGCCGGGAACGTTTCGGTGTTGACCGGGGTGCAACTGGCTTCGACGCTGGTCGGGTACTTCAGCTTCAGCGCCCAGAAGACCGGGTCCAATACGTGGCAGGCCATATCCGCCAGCGCGCCGCCGCCGAAGTCCCACCAGCCGCGCCAGTTGAACGGCAGGTAGGCGCGATTGAACGGACGCATGGGCGACGGGCCCACCCAGAGATCCCAGTCGAGCGTGCTGGGAATATCGTGTACTTCCTTTGGCCGGTCGATGCCCTGCGGCCAGACCGGACGATTCGTCCAGGCGTGGACTTCCTTGATCTCACCGATCACACCGGCCCAGATCCACTCACAGATGTCACGGACGCCGTTGCCGGAATGGCCCTGGTTGCCCATCTGCGTAACGACCTTGTACTTGCGGGCGGCCTCGGTCAGGATACGGGCCTCGCCCACCAGCCGCGTCAGGGGTTTTTGGACATAGACGTGCTTGCCGCGACGCATGGCCGCCATGGCAGCGACGGTGTGCGTGTGGTCGGGCGTGGCGATGATCACCGCCTCGATGCTCTTCTCGTTGTCCAGCATCTTGCGGAAATCCTTGTACTGCTTTGCATCGGGGTACCTCTTGAACGTGCCGGCCCCACGGTTCCAGTCGACGTCGCACAGGGCGACGATATTCGCCCCGGCCGCAGCACACGCATTCGTGTTTCCGCTGCCCATGCCGCCGGCGCCGATGGTCGCCACATTGAGCTTCTCGCTCGGCGGGGTGTTGCCCGGACCGCCCAGCACGTGGCGCGGCACGAACGTAAACGATGCGGCCGTTGCGGCCGCCGCCCCTACGAACTGCCGTCGGGACATCCCTGCGGCCTTGCCTTCCACCGGTTTCTTTCCCGTCTTTTCCATAACAGTCCACCTCTAACAAATAACCGAGATGGTGTGCGGAGCACACCTGCTCAGACTCTCATCTGCAACGGTCCCCAGCCGCCGCGAGGTTCGCGCCAGGCCAGGTCGTTGATCTTCGGATCACTGACGATTTCGCCGGCCTCGTTCAGCTCGAGCTTCTTGCCCGCGCGGGCGCAGAGGTTGCCGAGCAGGATGTTGGCGGTCATGGGACCGGCGTAGCTGAAGTTCGACTGGCTGAACTCGCGCGGCTTCTCGCCCCTGCAGGCCATGAAGAACTCCGCGTGATGTCCCGGTGAACGCTCGAGCAGTTGTTCGGGCCGGCCGAAATCTCTGCGCCGCGCTTCAGGGATGATCAACGGGGTTTCCCAGTAATCGCCGATCACCAGCATCTTGCCCTTCGTGCCGATGATCAGGTTTCCGGTCCTCGGCAATTCGCGTCCGTCGGATTTGAGTTCCTCGGGCGTCTCCGGCATGAAGGGCGTTCCGTCGGGGCGATTGCCCTCATACCAGTAGGCCGTGAACCCGGGCCGGCCGTCTTTGGCGCGATAGGTGTTCTTGACCACCATCCCGGCCGGATACTGATCCCGAACCGGTCCGGTCATCTCCACCGGCTCGGCCGTGGCCGCGTAGCCCGGATTCATGATCGAGTAGATTCCATCGGTGGTGTGACAGGCCATATCGCCCAGCGCTCCGGTGCCGAAATCCACCACGCCCCGCCAGTTGAAGGGGTGGTAGGCATTGCCGCCCTTGTAAGGACGCATCGGGGCCGGGCCGATCCAGGCTTCCCAATCCAGGGTCTCGGGGATCGGATCGGACCCTTGCGGGCGGTCGCCCCCCTGAGGCCAGACCGGGCGATTGGTCCAGGTGTGAAACTCTTTGATCTCGCCGACCGCGCCGGCCTTGACGTACTCGTATGCAAGGCGCCACCCATTGCCGCCGTGGCCCTGGTTGCCCATCTGGGTGACCACCTTGGGGTTCTTGGCATAGGCGGCCGCCAGCAATTGCGCCTCGCGAACCGACCAGGTCAGCGGCTTCTCGGTGTAGCAGTGGATCCCCATCGAAACCGCCGTCATCGTCGGGGCAAAATGGCTGTGGTCCGGCGTCGATACGAAAACCACATCGAGCTCCTTGCCGTGGTTTTCAAAGACCTTCCGCCAATCCGTATACCCAACCGCCTTCTCCCACCCTTCTTTGCCGTGGACGCCATTCCACCGAGTCTTGTCGACCTCGGCGAACGCGATGCACTGCAGACCAGCCGCATGGGATTGCCCCGTATGACTGCCGGCCTGCCCACCGGCCGCAATGAAACCGACTTGAAGCTTCTCGTTGAGCCCCTGGGCTCGGATAAGGCGCGGCAAGCCAATCGCGGATACGGCTCCAAACGCAGCCGTGCGCTGGACAAATTGACGACGTGTGATGTTCGTGTTCGACATGAGCATGGCTCCTTAAAATACGCTTAGACCTTCATTTCCAGCGGGCCCCAGCCTGCGCGCGGCTCGCGCCACGCCAGAGCGTTGATGGCGGGGTCGCTGGTGATTTCGCCGGCTTCGTTGAGTTCGAGCTTCTTGCCCGCGCGGGCGCAGAGGTTGCCGAGCTGGATGTTGGCGGTCATCGGACCGGAGTAGCTGAAATTCGACTGGCTGAACTCGCGCGGCTTCTCGCCCCGGCAGGCCATGAAGAATTCCTTGTGATGGCCGGGGGAGCGCTCGAGCAGTTGCGGCGGACGGCCGAAATCTCTGCGCCGCGCTTCAGGGATGATCAGCGGGGTTTCCCAGTAATCGCCATTGACGAGCATCTTGCCCTTGGAGCCGATGATCAGATTGCCGGTTCTCGGCAGTTGACGTCCATCGACCTCGAGTTCCTCCGGAGTATCCGGCATGAAGGGGCGGCCGTTGCCGTCCACGCCCTCGTACCAGAAGGTCTTGAACCCCGGCCGGCCGTCTTTGGCGCGATACGTGCTCTTGACGACCATCCCGGCCGGCCACTGGTCCTTGACCGGGCCGGTCATGATGAACGGTTCGGCCGTGGCCGCATAGCCTGGATCCATGATCGAGTAGATCCCGTCGGTGGTGTGGCAGGCCATGTCGCCCAGCGCACCGGAGCCGAAATCGACCACGCCACGCCAGTTGAAATCGTGGTAGGCCCGGTTGCCCTTGTAGGGGCGCATCGGCGCCGGTCCGATCCAGGCGTCCCAGTCGAGAGACGCGGGGACCGGGTCCGACCCTTCCGGACGGTCGCCGCCCTGCGGCCAGATCGGGCGATTGGTCCACGTGTGGAACTCCTTGATGTCGCCGACGGCGCCGGCCTTGATGTACTCATAGGCGAACCGCCAGCCATTCCCCGCATGACCCTGGTTGCCCTGCTGAGTGACGACCTTGGGATTCTTGGCGTAGGCGGCAGCCAGAAGCTGCGCTTCGCGAACCGACCAGGTCAGCGGCTTTTCCGTGTAACAGTGAATGCCCATCGACACGGCGGTCATAGATGGTCCGAAATGGGTGTGGTCCGGCGTCGAGACGAAGACCACATCGAGGTTCTTTCCATGGTTCTCGAAGACCTTCCGCCAATCCGTATAGCCCTTCGCCTGTCCCCAGCCCTCCTTCTCCAACACGCCACCCCATCGCCCTTTGTCGGTCTCGGCAAAGGCGATGCACTGGCAGCCTTCGCCGTGAGCAGCGCCCGTATGGGCCCCAGCCCGTCCGCCGACGGCGATGAATCCCACCTGGAGCTTCTCGTTGAGCCCCTGGCCCCGGATGAGGCTCGGGAAACCGATCGCTGAGACTGCTCCAAACGCAGCGGTGCGTTTGACAAACTGACGACGTGTGATGTTCGACATGAGCTTGGCTCCCTTTTCCTATGAGAATGTCCTTGTCTGTCACATGATCTACGTTGAATGCCTCCGACGCCCATCCATCACGGACCGACGGACGCACGCAGGCGTTGGCTTCCGGACGGCCCGATCCCTACGGGATTGCGGCCCCGTCGAGCATGCTCCGGGCCTGCTCGCGCAGCATTTCATTTCTCGTGTTTCCAGCCACCTTCGCAAGCAACTCGCGACACTCATGGGGATGCTTGTCGTGGATCCTCTCGGCAATCCTCACAACAGCCGACTCGGCCTCCAACTGAAGCGACGCGTCCTCCAGATACGAGGCGGCCATCTGCAGGGCCTGCAACGTGCCCACGCCACCCAGACCCGAGAGCACGCGCTTCTTCTCCACGGGGTTGGGAGCCAGATCCATCGCCTTGCCGTACAGCGCCACCGTCTCTTCGGCCGATCGGCCCGCGGAATCGAGAAGGCGCACGAAACCGCGCAGCGACAGAACCCTGTGCACCGGACTGTCACTGGTCTGCGCCACCTGGAGCAGCTCGCCGATCGGCTCCGGCGTCGGCCAATCGGACAGCGCCCGGATCGCCGCATCCCGAAGCTCGGCCTCGCGACTGGTCAAGGTCGCCCGCAGGGCGGGCAACGCGCTGTTGTCGCCGATCCGACCGAGCATACGAAGCAGCAACGCCTGATTGCCCGTGTCCGTAACGTTGGGCAGCACGCCCAGGACAGGGGCGGCACGGCGATTGGGATCTTCGATCTTGCGCGCAACGACCGCGACGGTCCGCTCGGCCTCATTGCGATCCGAATCGCTCGCCAGAGTCAGCGCCAGATCGACCAGAGCCGGCAGGATCCCTGGATCGGCGACGACGCGCAGGACCTTGAGCGACTCCGATCGAACCTTCCGGTCGTCATCCGTGGCCGCCTTCAGCAGAGAGGCCACGCCGTCAACGATGTTGCGTTCGCCGACGGTGCGGATCAACTCGACTTTGACCTCGGAGTCGTGGCTCGCCAGACCATGGAGGATGGTCGGGTTCACGTCGGGACCGCGCAGACGATAAAGGCTGTCTCGCGCAGCCTTCTGCTCTTGTCCACGACTGTGGGCCGCGCGACGGGCCAGCATGGCAACCTCGCCGGCGCCGCCCAACGGGCCGACGGCTCGCAGGGCCGCCACGCGAACCGATTCCTCCTGGGCGCGGGTCGCCTCGGCCACCGCCGGCAACGCCCGCGCATCACCTCGGTCAGCCAGAGTCGAGAGCAACTGCACCTGAACCGCGGGCGACAGTTTGGGAAGCTCCTCGGCCAGCGAGATGGTGATCGCCTCGCCCGGAATGTCCCGCACGATGGCGATCGCGCCGGCCTGTCGCTGCGGATCCCCGCTGCGAAGCTCGTCGATCACCAGGTCGATCACCTCCTGGTGGGCGTCGGCGGCGACCGCAGCGCCGTGTGGCGCCGCCACTCCGGCAGCCGCAACCAGCGTCAACACCAAGCAGCTTTTCCTCGAAAACAACCTCATCTATGGCACCCTAAATCGAGATCGGCGTTTCACGCGCAGCGCGTCGAACATCCTTCACATTCATGCCTATCTGCTTGGGCTGCTGGCGGCGTTGAGCATCCCGCGCAGGGCAGCGGTGCGAATCAGTTGCGGCACGCCCGCCTTGTTCAGTTCGCGATACATCTTCAGCGCGCCCGCCCTGTCGCCTTCGACCACCATCTGATCGGCGCAACGCAGACAAGCGTCGTAGGCAACCATCTTCAGCCTGTCGGGCGCGCTGTCCTTGATCTTGTCGAGCACGGCGGCCGCATCGGCGCCGCCGATCTTGCCCAACGCACTGATCGCTGCGCCGGCCAGCACCGGATCGGAGGCGGTCGCCAGCTTGCCGACCGCGCCGGCCGCACCGCGATAGCCGCGCTCGCCCAGCGAGTTGACGATCCCGATTTTGGCCTTGCCTTCGGCCTTGAGAAGGGCCGCAAGCAGCGCCTTGTCGGCCGCATCGCCCGGAATGCGCTCCAGCGCGTACCGCGCCATATCCGAAAGCTTCTCATCGGTCAGCATGGACGCCAGCACGGGCACGGATTGGTCGGTCCCGATGATGCTCAGCTCGCGGCAAACGTATTGCTTGCCTGCGTACTTCGCATCGGATTGCAGTACGCCCAGAAGGCCCTTTTCGATCGCCTTCAGTTCGTCCGCCTTGCCATAAGCCTGGCGAATCTTGTCGCTCAGGGTCGTCAAGGCCTCGCGGCTGTCTCCAAAGTCGTATGCCTTGACCTTTCCCAGCAACTGATCCATCTCGGAAGCGGGGGCCGGTCTCGGCGTCGTGTCGACCTTGAGGTCCCCGGCCGCGAACTGAATGCCGAGCAACAGATGTTCGAGGATCGTCGGATTCATGAAGACCGGGTCGTTGTGCCCCAGCGAGCAGTAGAATACGCGGCCCTTGCCCCAATCCTTGATCCATGTGATGCCGGTGTCCTCATCGCCCTCGCGCACGCCCTTGGTGTTCCGCGTCGTTTCGTCGCTGAAGTCCAGGCTCATCAGAACGAGCTGCTTCTCGCGGGAATACAGCGGCGGGTCGGTACGGTAGATCTCGTCGCTGAGCTTGAAACCTTCGCCCTGGAACGGCGCCATCAGCGGATGATCGGGATGATCGATCTTGAAGGCCCAGGTCCCGGGAGCGTTCCAGGGGTGGCCGGTGAACTTGTTGCCCATCATCTCCATGCCTTCGGGCCATTCGTAGAAATTGTCGGCGGCGGCATGGAGACCGACGAGTCCCTTGCCGCCCTTGACGAAGTCCATCAGGGCCTTGCATCGCTCGGGCGTCGTCTCGGGATTGAACTTCAGGCTCGTCGAGTTGTTCAGACAGATGACATCGAACTCCTTGAGCCTCTCGGCCGTGAACACCGAGTAGTCGTCGGTCACCAGCGTCACCTCGAACGCCCCGGTCTTCTCGCCCATGATCTCCAGCGCCTTGTTCGCCACCGGGATCACCGTATGGAAGAAGGTCTCGCACCGCCAGAACACGAGCATTTTGCGGGGTTTCTCGGGGGCCACGGCCGCTTCCGTCGGCATGGCCGCTTCGATCTTGGCAATCTCTTCATCGGTCAACTGCCGCAATTCCTTCGGTGACTGGGCCCACAGCGGACCTGCCAGCATCGTGATGCAATAGCCGGCCAGCAATACGGCGGCGATACCCTTCGATCGAATCATGTCAGCTCCTTTCTTCAAGAGTTTGACGTTTGAGGTTTGAAGCGAAGAGGACGGCACGCGTACGAACCCTGCAACTTCACACTTCAAACTCGACACTTCAAACTCCATTACAGATGCCACGGGGCCCGCATCGGGCGCGACAGCATCCGATTGGCCTCGGGGTCGTTTACGAATTCCTCGTTGTCCGGATTCCAGTGCAGCTTGCGTTCCAACAGCATGGCGATCTCGCCCAGCAGACCCACGCTGATCGACCGATGGGCCACCTCGATGGGCGTGATCGTCTTCTGACGGGACTTCACGCAATCGAGGAAGTTCTGCTGGTGGTCGCGGCTCTCGTAGAGGCGAATCTCATTGGGCCCGATCGTCTCATTCCACAATTCCGGCGGGTTCGTCGCCTGCCGGCCGCGATCCACGTGAACCCAGCCCTTCTCGCCGTACCACACCGTCCCCATGCCCTTGGGCACCTGCCGATCGTTGGCCACCACCATCTCGAGGCCGTCGGCATACGTGCAGGTGAACTTGTACTCGATAGGCACGTCGTAGATGCCGTTCTTCGGATAGACGCCCCGACCTTCGATCTCGACCGGGCCGGTCTCGTCGAAGCCCAGTCCCCAGTGGGCGATATCGATGTGGTGGCCCGCCCAGTCGGTGAGCTGGCCCCCGGAATAGTCCATGATCCAACGCCAGTCCCAGTGAGAGACCCCGCGAAACGGCACCCACGGGGCCGGCCCCAGCCAGAAGTCCCAGTCCAGATTCTCCGGCACCGGCTGAACCGATTTGACCTCGCCGCCACCGCCCGTCGGCAGGCCCACCTCCACGCGAGTGACCTTGCCGATCCGTCCGTTGCGCACCAGTTCGGCGCCATGGTGGAAGTTGGGCACGGACCGCTGCCAACTTCCGGTCTGCCAGATCCGGGCGTATCGGTTCATCGTATCCCGCATCACTTTGCCTTCATGGATCGTGCGGGCCAATGGCTTCTCGCCGTACATGTCCTTGCCCGCCCGGGCCCCCATGACCACCGGGATGGAATGCCAGTGGTCCGGCAGCGCCAACGACAACGCATCGATATCGGCGCGGGCAATCAGCTCGCGAAAGTCGTGATAGGTCGCACAACCCGAATCCCCGTATTTGTTGTTGACGGCCTCCCGAGCCCGGTTCACGTGGTTCCGATCAATGTCGCAGACCGCCACGACCCGAGCATCTGCCTTGTTCAGGAACGCGTTCATGTTGCCACTGCCCATACTGCCGACGCCAATGCAGCCGATGGTGATCTTCTCGCTCGGGGCACCGGCGCCGAACACCGAAGAAGGGACAATATACGGAAACGCCACTGCCCCGGCCGTGGCCCCAAGAAATTGACGACGCGATACACATCGATTTGCCATGCACTTTGCTCCTCAATCGCCCGGCACAACGCCGGGGACCTGATGTATCAGAGACACCATGGACTTCGGTAGCCCCGCGACAGAAGGCGGTTGGCCTCGTCGTCCCCGACGAACACCTCACGATCCGGGTCCCATTTCAGCGGCCGCCGAAGCTGGTAGGCGATATTGCCCAAGTGGCAAACCGTCACCGAGCGGCACCCGATCTCAATATCGCAGATCGGCCTGCTCCGCTTGCGAATCGCATCGAGCCAGTCCACGTAGTGGTTCCTGGACTCATAGAGATGGATCTCATCCGGCCCAATCTGCACGTCCTTCAACTCGTCGGGCCAGGTCTTCAGATGGCCGCGGTTGGTCTCGACCTTGCCTTCGGTCCCAGTGAACAGCACGCCGTTGGCGCTGTCGCGGACCATCGTCACGCCGTTGGCGTACTTATACGTGAGCACCTTGGTGTCGTTGCCGTCCGGTGGGATGATCTCGACCGGCCCGCTCTCGTCCATCCCGAGGCCCCACTGGGCGATGTCGAAGTGGTGCGCGCCCCAGTCGGTCATGCCGCCGCCGCCAAACGCGCTGTGGTTGCGCCAGTGCGGGAAGATGTCCTTGCTGATGTGCGGCGACAGCTCCTCGTTGAACGGCCGCCACAGCACCGGACCGAGCCACATATCCCAGTCGAGATAGTCCGGCACCGGCTGCGCCGGCAGCGGTCGATCTCCCGGCGGGCCGCCGATCCCGACGGTGACGTGCTGAAGCTTCCCGATGTATCCGTTGCGGACCAGTTCGCAGCCCAGTCGGAAATGCCAGTCGGATCGCTGCATGCTGCCGGTCTGGAACACGCGGTCGTACTTGCGCACCGCGTCGACCATCGCCCGCGCCTCGGCCACCGTCTGTGACAGCGGCTTCTCGCAGAACACATCCTTGCCCGCCTTGCATGACTCGATCACATTGACGGCGTGCCAGTGGTCCGGCGTCGAGATCACGACCGCGTCAATATCACCACGGGCCAGCAACTCACGGAAGTCACCATAGGCGTCACAGCCTTTATAGGACCCGCCGCTCCTGCCGGCGTAATGCTCCTCGACCATCTTCTTGTTGCGCGCCAGCTTCAGCTTGTCCACGTCGCAGGCGGCCACCACGTGCGTGCCGGGCGAGTTCAGAAACGATCGCGTCAGATGCTGGCTCTGCTTGCCGCAGCCGATAAATCCCAATGTGATCCGTTCGCTCGGCAGCGTCTGGCCCCCTTGGGCGAACACCGACGATGGAACCACGTACGGGAACCCCACCGCCGCAACGGCCCCTGCCGCCGCCCTGAAGAAACCGCGCCGATCCATGCTCACTTGTGTCATTGAACTACCCTCGTCTTTCAGTGAATCCTGCGGACACCGGGCGGGCGCCGCCGGTCGATCTGCCGTGACTGCGTGCCTGGATCGGTGGGGATCGCTGCGATAACAACTCTTGGCCGTGCCCACCCTCCTCACCGATTGGCGCCAGACTTCACCGCGCCGGATGCCCATGCTGCTTCTCCTGCAACCGTCCGGGCCCGGACCCTTGAGAGGTCCGGGCCCTGCGGAAGTCGGTCGTGACTATCTGTCAAACTGTGCGTCGAAGGCAATCGCCGACGGCTTGAAATCGAACTTCTTGACTGCGGCACAGGCCTCTTCGGCGCCGTGCTCGCGATCCATCCGGCTGTCTTCCCACTCGATCGAGAGCGGGCCCTGATAGCCGATGTCGTTCAAGGCGACGATGATCTCTTCGAAGTTGATGTCGCCGTGCCCGATCGAGCGGAAATCCCAGAACCGGCGCGGGTCGGCGAAGTCCGTATGGCCGCCGAAGACGCCGACGGTGCCGTCTCCGTGTCCCCACCACACGTCCTTCATATGGGCGTGGAAGATGCGATCGGAGAAGGTGCGGATGAACTTGACGTAGTCCACACCCTGATAGCCGAAGTGGCTGGGGTCGTAGTTGAAGCCGAAGCACTCGTGCCCCTTGACCGCGTCGATGGCCCGCTGGGCCGAGGCGATGTCGAAAGCAATCTCGGTGGGATGGACTTCCAAGGCAAACTTGATCCCTTCGGCCTTGAACGCGTCGAGGATCGGCGTGAAACGCTTGGCGAAGTCATCGTAGCCGGCCTGGATCATCGCCGGCGACGCCGGCGGGAACGAGTACAGCAGATGCCAGATGGAACTGCCGGTGAAGCCGTTGACCACCTTGACGCCGAGCTTCTTGGCCGCTTTGGCCGCGTCGATCACGCTCTGGGCCGCCCGCTTCTTGACGCCCTCGGGCTTCCCGTCACCCCAGATGCTTTCCGGAACGATGCTCTTGTGACGCTCGTCGATATTGTCGCAGACACATTGGCCGGTCAGGTGCGTCGAAATCGCGTACACTTCCAGACCGTGCTTCTTCAGCATCGCCCGCTTGGCCTTGCAGTATCCATCGTCCGCGAGGGCCTTGTCCACCTCGAAGTGGTCGCCCCAGCAGGCCAGCTCCAGCCCATCATAGCCCCAGCCGGCCGCCTTCTTGGCCAGCGTCTCCAGCGGCAGGTCCGCCCATTGCCCGGTGAAAAGTGTGACAGGTCTAGCCATCTCGTAACCTCCTTTTGCTGTTCAGTTTGAAGACCTTTCCAAAGCGATTCCTTTCTCCGGGAAAGAACGCTTACAGTTGTCCCATTGTTGCCGCTTCATTGGTCGCGGGCCTCTTGACGTGCGCGTCTTGCGTTGCCGAACTGAAGTTGTATTCATGAAAGGCACTGATCCTCCCAGGCCGTCTTAAAGGTTTCTTATTATACCGGCTCGCCGGAGAGTGGCAAACGCAATTTCCAGCCAAATCCCACTTCGCCAACGGCCAATAAAATCTACCGAACATGCGTTACCTTGAGCACATAGGCGTGTTGGCAGGGCACTTCGTCGATGGACAGAGCCGGGACTTGAACCACCACATTGCGACCGGACCGACGCCACTCGACTGATTGCGCCACGCCCAGCATCGTTACATTCGTATTCGGCGAGACCTCAATATCCTCGATCACCAGCTCGGACTTCGGCCATCGCGGCGTAATCGCATAGAGCGTGTCGTTCTTTGTTGTGAAGAACAGATCAATAACAGCCCTGTCACCCGTCGGCGGCCCCGTCAGCTCAGCGATATCGTACTTGGCCTTGTACTCCTGCCCATAGCCAACCTCCGGCTTCTTGCCTTCGGTCCATTGGATGGTCTTCTTCCAGCTCCTCGTGCCGTAGATGGCCTCGCCGTTGACTTTGAGCCAGTCGCCGATCTGGATCAGGCGCTCTTCCATGATGACTGGGATGGTGCCGTCGCCGGCCGGGCCGATGTCCAGCAGCAGATTGCCGCCGCGACTGACGATGTCGATCAGCATTAAAATCAGCTCCCGTGCGGACTTGTAGTCGGAAAGAAACTCGGTCCGGCTGTACCCGAACGAATGCGCCATGCCGCGACACTCCTCCCATGGATGCGTTCCGCTGGCCAGTCCGGCGCCGTACTCGGTTGTGTAGTACCCGCCGTGGTTATGCCGGCTGTCCTTGCCCCAACGGTCGTTGATCACCACCCTGTCCTTCACCGCCGAGTCGTTGAGCAGCCACGCCAGCAGCTCTTCGCTGCGCCACTCGCTGCTGTGCATGTCCCACTCGCCGTCGGAGAAGATCACCGTCGGCTCGTACTGCGTCACTAAGTCCTTGAACTGCGGGAACATGTGCTTCTCGACGTACAACGCGCGGTCCGTCACCCACAGCGGGTTGTACCACTCATACAGCGAGTAGTAGAAGCCCATCTCGATGCCCTTGGCGCGGACGGCCTCGGTCAGATCACCCAGCAGGTCGCGATTGGGTCCGATGTCCACGCTGTTCCACGGCCGGCCCCAGCTTCGGTTCGCCTCGGCGCTCGGCCACAGGCAGTAGCCGTCGTGGTGCTTGCTGGTCAGAACGATGTATTTGGCCCCGCTGCGATGGAAGATGTCCGCCCACTGCGCCGGGTCGTATAGCTCGGCTTTGAACATCGGCGCAAACTCCGCATAGGGGAAGTTCTCGCCGTACATCTTCTTGTGATACTGCCACCACGGGCCGTTCTTGGCCCTGTCGCCGGTGATGCGATTCCAGTACCACTCGGAGTATTGTCCTGGCGTAGACCATGCCGGCACCGAGTAGACGCCCCAGTGAATGAAGATCCCGAACTTCGCATCGACCCACCACTGCGGCGTCGGGCGTTTGTCGATCGACTCCCACTTCGCCTCGTACCGCTGCGCCCCGCAAACCCCCGGCCACATCAACAGCGACGCAAAACAGAACAGCACAAACAAACCCATCCACCTCTTCATCGGAGCAACTCCTTTCGGCAAATTCCCACAACCACCAGCCGCGACACAACCCGCATCGCCCTGCGAACCGCATCATAAGCGCAATCTTCACCCGAATCCAACAAAACAACGCGCCAACTACCCTCCGCATCCCGGCCCCATGCCTGTCCGCATCCGTTTCTCCAGTTTCTTCTCAACTCACCGCCCTTTCAGACCGATAGGCCGATATTGGACGCAGACGCAAGATAGGGATTGCACCCATGACAAGAGGACTTGGCTATCGCCTGTCAATTGCTCAGCGTTGCGCGAAGCAGACCCGGCCAGAGCCAGTCATTTGCCAAGCAGTGCTCAGGTGGCAAGACAAGAGCCTTCCTGTTGAAGGGGAACGAGTATGTGCCAGAGAATGGACTGGATCAGACTGCTGAGTCCGAAGAGGTTCCGCTATTCGCACGGAAGTGAGAACAATCAGGACGGCCACTCTCAGGATAGCCAGAACGGAAGGTCCGAGTTTCAGAAGGACCTGGATCGAATCACGTTTTCGAGTTCATTCAGACGCCTTGGGCGTAAGACCCAGGTCCATCTACTGTCCGAGAACGACCAGATTCACACGCGTTTGTCTCATAGCCTGGAGGTCGCCTGCGTTGGACGAAGCCTCGGCGTCAAGGTCGGTCATTGGCTTGAGAAGAAGGAGAACGGATCGCTCCCCCGAGGATTTGCTTCTCGACGGGACTCTCAGCGATGAGCAGCGCCATCTCCTGAGCGATCGCAACATTTCGGCACACACCAAGAATGGTCTAATGCGCGGCAAGATGGTGGACCAGATGATCACCGAGGTTGTCGAGGTGTTCAAAGAACACTATGAGACAATCATGGAAGGTCGTTTTGAGAGGAGTCTCTTTGACAAGGCACACGGCAACAGCATGTGTTTCGCCATTGCAGATCTCTACAAGAGGGAGTCTCTGTGCCAGACGATATACCAGAACCAGCGAAATGTCCCTCTGGAACTCGGCGTCTACAGTGTATTCCGCACCCTTCTCGAAGCTTCGGTAGAGGCGGCCCATGAACTTGCGAGTGGAAGCAAACTCTCCTACAAAACACAAATCATACAACGCTTTGTCAAGTACACCTCCAATGAAAAAGCCCCTGAGAAAGGCCTATATCAAGTGCTTATGCCCTTTCTCGACTACATCACGGGCATGACGGATGACTATGCAACATTCATGAACAGGCAACTCCTCGGCTTGGGCAATTGACCGCACCATATCAGGGGACAGTACACTCGCTTGAAGATGGAGAGGAGGCAGGGTGCACCGCCGGATTCAGAGAGCGGGCCCGGAGGAAGACCGGGGCCAATCGGCTTGCGTGACCGATGAAGCGGGGGTGTAATGGTAGCCCCAAGATACTCCGACAGATCGAAGCTCATGGTGGTCATCGGGGACGCGATGGCGTATCATGGCGCCGGTGATGAGTCCTTTGGAAAAGAGAACAAGGAGCCGTGTGTATGACAAGTCCCCGACAGATGGCGCCGATTGGGCTGATCGTTGTGACGTACTGCGCCTGGTGCTTTGGCGCCGAGTTCTTCCCGACGTCGGAGCGGCGGGAGGGGTTTCTCAAGGCGCTGGCCAGGCAGGATGCGAACTACGATGAGGCCGAGAAGATGCTGGCGGGGCCCTTCTCGTCGCCGGGCTACCACACCACGCTCGATTCCGGCACGGTCCATCGCACGCGAGATTCCCTCGTCTACGCGGTGGCCCTGCTCGATTCGGGCGACCCCAATCGTCTGGAGCGGGCCGAGCAGATTCTCGACCGCGTCATCGACCTCCAGGACCAGGACCCGGCCAGCCGGACCTACGGCATCTGGTCGTGGTTCCTTGAAGAGCCGCTCAGTCAGATGTCGCCGCCCGACTGGAACTGGGCCGACTTCTGCGGGACGCAATTGCTTCAGGTCGCCATCGATCACATGGCCCGATTGCCCAAAGAGCTGCAGGTGAAGGTGCGGCAGTCGATCCTGCACGCCGCCCGCTCCATCCGGCGGCGCAACGTCGGACCGGGCTATACCAATATCGCCATCATGGGCACCTATGTCACGTTGGTCGCAGGAGAGCGATTCGATGACAGGGAACTGCTGGATTATGGCAAGCAGCGTCTCCAGCGTTTTCGCGACTACACGGAGGAGAAAGGCTCGTTCAGCGAGTACAACAGCCCCACGTACACCGTTGTCGCCATCAACGAGTTGACCCGCATCCTGGCCCACGTCCAGGACGGCGAGTCGAAGCGGCTTGTCGAAGACCTCACCCGCTTTGGCTGGTACCATCTGGCTCGGCGATTTCACGCCCCGACGAGACAGTGGGCCGGGCCGCACAGCCGGTCGTATGCGACGCTGCTGCGCCCCAGCACCCTGGCCTTCATCCAGCGGGGGACCGACGGCGCGGTGCGCTTCCTGTCGGAGGCCGAGGCGTATGAGTCGATCGACGCCCATCGCATCCCCGTCACCTGCCCGGAAGACCTGTTGCCGTATTTCGTATCGCTCAGCGAGCCCCGTGAAGAGATCGAGGCGTTCGTTGTGAATCCGGCCGACGAGCACGACCTGATCGGCCGGACGTATCTGCACCCGGATTTTGCGCTGGGCTCGATCAACTGCGGCGATCTGTGGAACCAGCGCCGGCCGCTCGTGGCGTACTGGAACCGTCCAGACGGTCCGGCGGCCATGCGCGTTCGCTTCCTCCACGACGGCTACGACTACGCATCGGCCAGCCTCTTCACGATCCAGGACGAGGCCGACGCGCTCGCAGCGGTGGTCTTCGCCACCGACCGGGGTGACACGCATATCTCACTCGACCGCATCGCCAACGGAACGATCCAGGCGCGAGACCTGCGGCTTCGCCTGCAATTTGAAGGTGCTGTCGATGACCTGACGCTACCCGACCGGGTGAGCGTCGGCGATCCGATCACATTCAGGTCGGGTCGTATCGAGGCACGCTTCTGCGTCCACGCCGCCCAGATCGATGACCTGCCCGTGCGGATGGAGACAGGCCGTGACGCGGACGGCGCCTGGGTGGACGTGGTCCTTTACAACGGCGTGCCGAGGGAGTTCGACTTCAACAAGATCGACGCGGCCGGCATAGTATTCACGCTGTCGATGACAAGGTCAGCCGCCCCACTGCGACTCGGTGATCTGGCCGTCTTCAAGACGATGGCCAGCACGACAATCGTGGAAGGCGAAGTAGTGCCGCCCCGCGACAAGTGGCACTGGCGCAGATCGGGCAAAACCTCGCTGATGCTGACCGTGCCGATGAAACCGTTACCCACGCAGCGTCAGACCCGCGCCACCACCGCCCAGATCGACATCGAGGACCCCTGGAAATCGTTCCAGTTGTAGCAGGGGGTGGCGCTCGATGAGGCCGCCGCTCACTTCTGCAGCGTGATCTGGTCAAACAGGACGCCGTTCTGGTCGATGGCCTGAAGCTGGAGCGTCTTGTCGAAGATGTTGACCAGCACGAAATGGTGGTCGCGATGGACCTTGGCGGTGAACCACGAGCGGGTCGGCGCGTAGTTTTCGAGCCCGCCTCCAGCGCCGCCGATCTGGAGATAGATCACGCCGCCGTGCTGATCGACCTTGTCGTTTCGCAGGGGCCAGGTCCGCTCGTAGTCGTGAATGTGGCCGAAGAAGCAGATATCCACGTTGGCCCGTTCGTACAAGCCGATCAAAGGCCGCAGCCGCAGATCGCCTCGTGGAGATGACCTGCCCTTCCAGGTATCCCCGTAGTCGTTCTCGTCGGAGGTGTACGGCGGATGGTGGTGCACGGTGAACTTCCACGTCGCAGTGCTTCGGGCAAGCTCCTGGTCGAGCCACTTGTACTGCTCGCTGTCGGGGGCCACGCTGCGATTCGTGTCGATCAGGAAGAACTGGGCGTTCCCGTAGGTGAAGCTGTAGCGGTACTCGGGGGCCGGATTGCTGATATAGCGGTAGTAATTCGCGTGGTCCCGATCGTGATTGCCCAGGATGGCGAAGATCGGCACGCGGCTCATCAGCTCGTGCGCCGGCTTGAGGAATTCGTCCGTCCACTCGTGTCGTCTCGCTCCGTCGCCCACGATGTCGCCGGCGTGGATCACGAAGTTGGGACGTTCCCTGAAAACCAGTTGGGAGATTCGGCCCCAGACGGGCGGGTTGTTCTGCGTGTCGCTGATGCCGGCAAAGGCGAAGGCCGACCCATCCTCCACGGCCGTCTGGAAGGTGTACAGATCGCTGATCGATTCCTGTCCGTCCGGCCCGACGGAGACGACGCGATAGAAGTAGTTGGTCTGCGGCTTGAGGTTCTCCAGCCGCACCTCGTGCAGATCGCGCTGGCCTGCAATAGAGGCCGAATCCATCAGCGGCGTCTGCTCGCCGAACTCCACCACCGACGTGGCCTCCTGCAACGTCTCCCACAGGATCGTGATGCTCGTCTTCGTCGCGTATTGCAGATAGGGCCCCACGCTGATGATCGACGGCGCTGCGACCTCAGCGGCCAATTCGGTCGAAGCTCTCACCTCCTCGAATCGCGACCTGACCCGGTCCGCCCCCAGGGCCTCGTCATAGACGGCAACCATCCGCAAGCTTCCGATCATCCCGTCGAACTCGTTGTCGTCGCGGTACGCCCCGATCGTGTACCAGGCGTGCGAGGGGTAGAGAATCTTTCCCTGCTGGACCGTCGATTCGTTCGCCAGTTGACCGTTGACGAAGAGCCTGTGGACCTTGCCGTCGTACGTCCCGACGAGATGGTACCACTTGCCGGCCTCGACCGACTTGGGCGTCTGGAGATAGGTCAGCGACTTGGCGCCTTCGCTGGCCACGGCGAAGAAGGGCCGCCCGCGCCGAGCGCCCAGCACCCAGCCCCGCTCGTAGTCGCCGTTGTCCTGAAACGCGCCGATCACGCCGGCGTAGTCGCCGAACTGTCGAAAGCGGGCGACGGCCTCAACGCTGATTCGCTCGACGGGCAAGTGGGGACCGTCGGGATAGCGCCCCAGATGAACGACGCCGGAGGCGCCGTCCAGTTCGAGGTATTCGCCGATCGCGTCGGCGAAGAAGCGGGCCCGGCCGTCGAGCCGCCCGTGAGCTTCGCCGATCCGATCGGCGACGACACCATCAGTGAAATGCGTCTTACCGAATTGCCAGTGGCTCACCTGTGCGCCGGCGGTTGCAGCAAGAAGAAGGGCCCAAACGATGACACAACGGTACGTCCTGCTCATGATCGTCTCCAAAATGAATGCGCGTTGTCCCGTAGGATACAACAGCCGTGATCGAGTGCAACACCGAGTCACGGGCCCAGGTGGATCGACTGGATGTCGCCTTGGGGGATCTCCACCTTCTTGAAGGTGCCCGCCGTCGGATAGGCTTTGCGAATGGTCAGGCCGTCGGGCGAGACGTTGTCAAGCTCGCCTGCGTAGAAGATGACTTGCCCCACGGTTCGGACCATACCCAGCGGTGGTGGAGGCGGCGCGATGCGAACGCCCCCCTCCGGCGTCCGCGCCTCGACGAGGCATTGCTTGCCCACATGGGAGGATTTGACGCCGGCAAAGGCCACCGGCTGCATCCCCCGAGCCAGACTGTTCCGGATCGCACTGATCTGCTCGGCGCTGACAGCGGCAGTAGCGGTATCCCCCTCTCCGGTGTCGCCTTTCTTCCCGCAACCGGAAACGATCAGAAGCGCGATCCAGAGCGTCACGCAGACCCGGCGGCATCTCCTCTTCATCGAAACAATCCTTTCATGAACCGATGCGCCCGTGGCCTACAGGCTCACTTCCGTGCGATCGCCATCGTACCAGTACGTCGGGACATCTTCCCCGGTCGATTCCTTGATCGCGCTGACGTGGCCGTCCAGCCAGCACGTGTTGGACGCCTTCGAATGCCGGAAACACTCCCTCAGGGTGTCATGGCCCTGCCAATACGTGCTGACCAGCGAACTGCCCGGACGCCACTGTGTCAGATTGATGCTGACGCCCGGTCCGATGCAGAACATGTCGGAATTCACGCTGTCCAGCTTCTGCTCGATGTGGTCCTGGAAGACGATGACCTCGTCGTGTTTCTTGAATTCCCGGTCGATTCTTTTGTCGGCGACGTAGCCGTTCAGACCATAGGAACAGTGTGCGAAGTACTTCTGGTACAGTATGCCCCAGCCGTTTTCCGGCCAGTCGTCGTTGCGTATCGTGCTGGGGCACCGGAAGATCTTCCTGTTCTTGGCGTAGGGTGCGTAGGCAATGCCCCAGTACGCATAGGGATCGTTCGGCCCGTAGTCGGTAACGACGGCCGCTCCTTCCCATGCATTGTCCCACAGTCCCTGGTTCGGCGCGGTGTGGGTCTTCCTGTCGTAGTCGTCCAGGTACATGTGCAACGCGACCCCGAGACCTTTCATGTGGGCCACGCAGACGACCGCCTTGGCCTGATCGCGCGCCTTCCTCAGAGATGGCATCAGAATCCCCATCAGAAGCGCAATGATCGCGACGACCACGAGCAGCTCAATCAGGGTGAACGCCCTCTGCCTTTTCATGTCTCTATCCCTTACACGATTCCTTCTCTGTTGTCATATCAACCGACGCCGGGCAAATTAGCCGGAGAACTTTTGGACCGTGTGAGAGCAAGGTTCATTTTATGTTAACCTCTCGGACGTGATAAGTACATTCCATTTGGCTCCAATGGCCCGTAGACAGATTTCCGCGAGATTTTTTCGGAAAAGTCTTGCACACCGCCGGCCGATACTTATAATACTATGTTTATGGCTACGAAGGGCACAATTCGTTCGATCCTCAAGGGCCGCATCGGCCTGCTCGCCCTGATCCTGCGCCGCTAAGGCGCGAATAACGAATCACCACAACTCGTTGCAGTCCCCTTTTCTTACGCAAGACCGTAGTATTTCGGCCCCCATTGCGGCATAATGCCGGCGGCCCGAAATGATGTTCCGGAGAAATACGATGCCTGACGACAAAGTCTTCATTTTCGACACGACGTTGCGCGACGGCGAGCAGTCGCCCGGCGCCTCGCTCTCGATCCCCCAGAAGCTCGAGATCGCCCAGCAACTGGCCACCCTGGGCGTCGATATCATCGAAGCGGGCTTCCCGGTCTCCTCGCCGGCCCAGTTCGAGGCGACGCGCCTCGTGGCCGAACAGGTGCAAGGCCCTGTCATTACAGGACTTGCGAGAGCCAAAGACGTGGACATCGAAGCGGCGGGCAAGGCCCTGGCCTCGGCGGCGAACAAGCGGATCCACACGTTCATCGCGACCTCGCCGATCCACATGAAGCACAAGCTCAACAAGCCGCCCGACGAAGTGATGAAGATGGCGGTCGCCGCCGTCCAGTGCGCCCGGCAGTTCGTGGACGACGTGGAGTTCTCGCCCGAAGACGCCGGACGTAGCGAGGTCCCGTTCCTCATCGAGATCCTCGCGGCCGTGATCGAGGCCGGCGCGACCACCTTGAACATCCCGGACACGGTGGGCTACATGCTGCCCCACGAGTACGGCCAGCTCATCGCCACGCTCAAGCGCGATGTCCCCGGCATCGACAAGTGCGTCATCAGCACGCATTGCCATAACGACCTCGGCGTGGCCGTTGCCAACTCGCTGGCCGGCGTCCAGAACGGGGCCCGCCAGGTCGAGTGCGCCGTCAACGGGCTCGGTGAACGAGCCGGCAACGCCGCCCTCGAAGAGATCGTCATGGCGATCCACACGCGGGCCAACTTCTTTGCGGACGGCGGCTCGGGCGGGCTCACGATGAACATCAATACGAAGGAGATCTATCGCACCAGTCAACTGGTCTCGCAACTGACGGGGTTTTTGATCCAGCCCAACAAGGCGATCGTCGGCGCCAACGCCTTCGCACACGAGTCGGGCATCCACGTGGACGGGATCCTCAAGGAGCGCAGCACGTACGAGATCATGACGCCCGAGACGATCGGCCTCGGCGGCTCCCGCATGGTGCTCGGCCGGCACACAGGCCGCCACGGGTTCGCCGACCGCTGCCGGCAACTCGGCTATAAGCTCAAGGACGCGGAACTCGAACAGGCCTACGCCCGGTTCCTGGAGATCGCCGACAAGAAGAAAGAGGTCTTCGATGAGGACGTCGCCGCGATCATCAACGACGAAGTCCGTGTGGTGTCGCAGGTGTACGAGTTGAAATACCTGCACGTCGCGTCGGGGACGGGGACCCTGCCGACGGCCAGCGTACGTATCCGAATCGCGGGCCAGGAGCGTCAGGCGGCCGCCTGCGGCGATGGGCCGGTCGATGCGGCCTATGAGGCGATTCGCGAAGCGACGGGCCTGTCGCCCAAGCTGGAGAGTTATTCGATCCGCGCCGTCACCAGCGGCAAGGATGCGCTGGGCGAGGCGACGGTCCGCATCATCGAGGCCGGACGAACGTTTATCGGTCGCGGCGTATCGACCGACATCATCGAAGCCAGTGCCAAGGCCTACGTCGACGCCATCAACCGCATGACCGCCACCCACGAGGCCAACGGCCAGGCCGCAAAGGCAGAACTGTAGTCAGAGGAAGAAGGACTCAACATTATGGCAATGACGATAACGGAAAAGATCTTCGCGCGGGCCAGCGGGCAGGCGAAGGTGACGCCGGGACAATTGGTGGACGCCAACATCGACGTGGTGATGTGTCACGATGTGACGACGCCGCCGGCGATCTCGATGCTGGCCGAGCGGGGTATCGACCGGGTGTTCGATCGGGAGAAGATCGTGGTGACGCCGGACCACTTCCAGCCGCCCAAGGACGTCAAGAGCGCCGAACTGCATAAGCGCCTCGATGACTGGGCCAGGCGCCACAAGATCAAGTACTACTACAAGCTGGGCCGGGCCGGCGTCTGCCACGCCCTGCTGCCCGAGCAGGGCCACATCCGCCCGGGCGAGGTGATCGTCGGCGGCGATTCACACACCTGCACCTACGGCGCCCTGGCGGCCTTCAGCACGGGGATCGGCTCGACCGACCTGGCCGCCTCGATCGCCACCGGCAAGCTCTGGTTCCGCGTGCCCGCGTCGATGAAGTTCGTCCTGAACGGCTCGCTGCGGCCCGGCGTCTACAGCAAGGACGTGATGCTGACCGTGATCGCGCGGATCGGCACCGACGGCGCGCTCTACAGGGCGATGGAGTTCGTCGGGCCGGCGCTGGCCGAGATGTCGATGGAAGCGCGCATGACGATCACCAACATGGGGATCGAGGCCGGCGCGAAGAACGCGATCATCGGATTCGACGAGGTCACGAGAGAGTATCTCGATGGACGGTTGAAGGATACGAGCGAGTACACCGTCTTCGAGTCGGACGACGATGCGAAATACACGGTGGTCGAGGAATTCGACTGCTCGAAGATCGAGCCGACGGTGGCCCTGCCGCACCTACCCAGCGGCGGGGTTGCCATCGGCGACTGCGCCGGGATGGAGATGGACCAGGCGTACATCGGCAGTTGTACGAACGGACGGATCGAGGACTACCGCATCGCCGCCGGCATCATGAAGGGCAAAGAGGTGGCGATCCGCACGCTGATCGTGCCGGCTACGCCCGAGGTGTGGAAACAGGCCAAGGACGAAGGGCTCTTCGACGTGTTCTACGACGCCGGCTGCGTGATCTCGGCGCCGACCTGCGGGGCGTGCCTCGGCGGCTTCATGGGCGTGCTCGGCTCGGAGGAAAAGTGCATCAGCACGACGAACCGCAACTTCGTCGGCCGGATGGGCAGCCCCAAGAGCGAGGTCTACCTCGCCAGCCCCGCCACCGTCGCCGCCAGCGCCGTCGAAGGCAAACTCGCCGACCCACGGAAATACCTGTAGACGAAGTCTTCGTGGAGGCACTGCTATGACGACACGAGCTCCCAGGAATCGGACGATTGCCCTGACTTCCGGCGACAGGCAGAAGTACGGAGCCGCTCTGCGCCAGCTCAGGAAGCCGGCCAATATCGATGATGTACTGGATCGCGTCTTCTGTCAGGAGATTCAATCTGCGGCACCGTATTTGCCGGCAGGATGCGTGGATCTGTTGTTTGTCGATCCTCCCTACAACCTCACGAAGGACTTCAACGGCAGGCGATTTGCGAAACAGTCCCATGAGGAGTACCGAGAGCAACTCGACGCATGGTTGTTGCCCATCATGCATCTGCTGAAGAGCACGGCATCCGTATATATCTGCTCCGATTGGCGCAGCGGCGCAGCCGTTCAGGCGTTTGCGGAGCAGCATTGGAAGATCCGCAATCGCATCACATGGGAACGGGAGAAAGGGCGCGGAGCCAAGGCCAACTGGAAGAATTGCAGCGAGGACATCTGGTTTTGCACGGTATCGGATGAGTATGCCTTCAATGTGGAAGACGTGAAGCTCAAGAGGCGGGTTGTCGCTCCCTACACGAGGTCGAATGGTGAGCCCAAAGATTGGTCGCGCGAATCGATGGGCGATTTCCGGCTTACGCACCCGTCGAACATCTGGACGGACCTGACCGTGCCCTTCTGGTCGATGCCGGAGAATACCGAGCATCCGACCCAGAAACCAGAGAAGTTACTGGCGAAGATCATCCTGGCCAGCACAAACCCAGGTGATGTCGTCCTGGACCCCTTTCTCGGATCCGGCACCACCGCTGTGGTCGCCAGGAAGCTGGAACGGCGATATATCGGCGTGGAGATAGACGAAGGGTATTCGTGCCTGGCGTTGAAGCGGCTGGAGATGGCCGATCGAGATCGGTCCATCCAGGGGTATGCAAACGGCGTCTTCTGGGAGAGGAATTCCCGTCCCGCCCAGAGCCTTGCGGGCAGGCGGGGATCCGGACGGAGACAGCCCCACGATGTGGAGCTTCTGTTTTCGTAGCTCAAATGGCATGGCGAGAATAAGAATGCGAAAATCCATCTTCGAGACTGCCTGGTATAAGACGATTGAGCAGCGCATCTGTGATCTGCTGAACGCGGAGAAAGGCTACCTGTCTGTCAGCACGGCCAAGAGCACTCGCGCCGTCGGCGATGCGATCCAAGATATCCTCGGGGACAGATTCAAGTCGCTTGTCGGCACCGACGTGTGCAAGGACTACTCGGCGGATTTCGCGCGCAGGGCCATGGCCGATCTCGCTTTCGAGGATTTCGAGGGGTTCTACTATGTCGTGGATGTGAAGACCCATAGGGTGAGCACGGCCTTCAACATGCCGAATCTCACGTCGGTGGATCGCCTGGCTCGATTCTACGAATCGGACGATAATTTCTTCGTTGTCCTGCTGGTGGTATATGATCTCAAAGACATCGAGGTTTGCGTAGAGAAGGTCCATCTCGTGCCCATCGAGTTTCTCGATTGGGATTGTCTTACGGTTGGTGCCCTGGGATGGGGGCAGATCCAGATCGTCAACTCGACCAATGTTCTGATCGACCCGGCACAACTGCGAAGAAACTGGATGCTGAGGATGTGCGATATTCTCATTGAGGATTTCTATCCGCGAGAACTGGCCAAGATCGATGTGCGGATAGACCGTTTCCGCAGACTGAAACAGTTCTGGGAACAGCATGCATAGGAAAAGACATTTTTGTTCTGAGTGAGGCGAAATAATGGCAAGAGCACATGTGTATAGACGGGATCATATCAATACGGACGAGATCATTCCGGCGCGGTATTTGAATACGGATGCGGAGGCGGAGCTGGCGGAGCACTGTCTGGAGGATTTGGATGCGGGCTTCGTGAAGAAGGTCCAGCCGGGCGACGTGGTGATCGCGGGCGACGATTTCGGCTGCGGCTCCAGCCGGGAACACGCGGTCTGGGCGATTCGCGGCGCCAAGGTCCAGACGGTGATCGCGCGGTCGTTCGCGCGGATCTTCTATCGCAACGCGATCGACTGCGGATTCTATCTGATCGAATCGGCCGAGGCGGTCGAGAAGATCGGCGACGGCGACGAGGTCGAGATCGACTACGACGCCGGCGTGATCACCGACAAGACGAACGGTGAGAAGATCACGTTCCAGCCGCTGCCCGACTTCGCGCTGGAGATCATCGCCGCCGGCGGCCTGCTGAACAAGATCGCCGCCGAGTTGAAGAGCTAAAATCGATCGGACCGGAAGAAGACGATGAATCGACGTCACTTTCTAAAGAGTGTTGGAGCGGCCGTCCTGCTGGGGGCCGGCGGGAGCGTCTTGCGCTCGCTTGGCGGAGCGCCCGAGGCGAAACGGCCGAACTTCGTGTTCTTCCTGGTGGATGATCTGGGCTGGACGGACCTGGGCTGCTATGGCAGCACATTCTACGAGACGCCGAACGTGGATCGGCTGGCGGCGCAGGGGATGCGGTTCACGAACGCCTACGCGGCGTGTCCCGTGTGCTCGCCGACGCGGGCCAGCATCATGACGGGCAAGTATCCCGCCCGGCTGCACACCACGGACTATTTTGGCGCGCCGCAGCCGGACACGGTGCAAGACCATTGGACGCGGAACAAGCCGCTCCTGCCGGCGCGCTATCTCAACCGGCTGCCATTGGAGGAAGTGACCATCGCCGGGGCGCTGAAGGAGCATGGGTATGCAACCTTCTTCGCCGGCAAGTGGCACCTGGGGCCCGAGGGTTTCTGGCCGGAGGACCAGGGCTTCGACATCAACAAGGGCGGCCACCACCGAGGCGGGCCCTATGGCGGCAAGCGATATTTCTCGCCCTATGGCAACCCGCGACTGTCCGATGGCCCCGACGGCGAGCATCTGCCCGACCGTCTGGCGACCGAGACCTGCCGTTTTGTCGAAGAACATCGGGATGGACCCTTCCTGGCCTATCTGTCGTTCTACTCCGTGCACACTCCGCTGATGACGCGAGAGGACCTGAAGACCAAGTACGAGGCGAAGGCCGAGACCGTTGCGCACGATGGCCCGGCCTGGGGCAAGGAAGGTGACCGCGAGGTCCGCCTCGTGCAAGACCACGCCGTTTACGCGGGCATGGTCGAGGCGATGGACCTGGCCGTGGGCAAGGTGCTCGATGCGCTCGACCGCCTGGACCTGACGAGGGACACGATCGTGTTCTTCATGTCGGACAACGGCGGCCTCTCGACCTCCGAAGGCCACCCGACGTCGAATCTGCCGCTGCGGGCGGGCAAGGGCTGGCTCTACGAGGGCGGCATTCGCGAGCCGATGATCGTCCGCTGGCCCGGGGCGGTCAAAGCGGGCAGCGTGTGCGACGAGCCGGTGACCAGCACGGATTTCTATCCGACGATGCTGGAGATGGCGGGTCTGCCTGCGGCGCCCCGGCAGCACCTGGACGGGCGGAGCATGGTCCCGCTGTTGCGGCAGCAGGGCCCGCAGAAGGCCCGTGCGCTGTACTGGCACTACCCGCACTACGGCAACCAGGGCGGCTCGCCCGGCGGAGCGATCCGGCTGGGCGACGACAAGTTGATCGAATTCTATGAGGACAGCCGCGTGGAACTGTATAATCTACGCGACGATCTCGGCGAAAAGCAGGACTTGGCCGAGGCCATGCCCGAAAAGGCGGCCCAGCTTCGCCGAATGCTGCACCAGTGGCGCAGCGACGTCGGGGCGGCTATGCCCACGGCAAACCCGAATCACGAATTATAGAGTTTCTGTTGAAGCACGTTTGAAGCTTTGAGAAAAGGAGAATGGAAGGTGTACAAGATCGCAGTGATGCCCGGAGACGGGACGGGGCCGGAAGTGACGGCCGAGGCCGTGAAAGTACTGAAGACCGCCGCGGACAAGTTCGGTTTCAAGATGGAGCTGACGGACTTCGATTTCGGCGGGGAACGCTATAAGCGGACGAAGGAGACGCTGCCCGACAGCGCCGTCGAGGAGCTGCGGAAGTTCGATGCGATTCTGCTGGGAGCGATCGGCCATCCGGACGTCGCGCCGGGGATCCTGGAGAAAGGCATTCTGCTCAAGGCCCGCTTCGAGCTGGACCAGTACATCAACCTGCGTCCGGTCCGGCTCTATCCCGGCGTGGAGACCCCGCTGAAGGACAAGGGCCCCAACGAGATCGACTATGCCGTCATCCGCGAGAATTCGGGCGATCTGTATACCGGCACCGGCGGCTTTACGATGAAGGGCACGCCCCATGAGGTGGCCGTGCAGTCGGCGGTCTACACGCGATTCCAGGTCGAGCGGTGCCTCCGGTACGCTTTTGAATACGCCCGCAAGTACGGCAAGAAGGCCCGGGGCAAAGGCGACGAAAATACACTGGCCCTCTGCGGCAAGACCAACGTTCTGACCTATGTGTACGACCTGTGGGAGCGGGCCTTCCATGAGATCGGCCAGGCCGAGTATCCCGACATCCGGCGCGACTATTACCACGTCGATGCGACGTGCATGTGGATGGTGAAGAACCCCGAGTGGTTCGACGTGGTCGTCACGGGCAACATGTTCGGCGACATCATCACCGACCTCGGCGCGATCACACAGGGCGGCATGGGCATCGCCGCCGGCGGCAATATCAATCCCGAGGGCGTCAGCATGTTCGAGCCCATCGGCGGCAGCGCCCCGAAGTACACGGGCAAGGGCGTCATCAACCCGCTGGCCGCCGTCTGCTCGGCCCAGATGATGCTCGCGACGCTGGGCGAAGAGAAGGCCGCCGACGCCATCGAGAAGGCCGTGATGTACGTCACCGCCAATAAACTCAAGAGCATGGCGGCCGGACGCATGGGCTTTTCCACCAGCGAAGTCGGCGACCTCGTCGCCGAGAAGGTCGCCCAGTAACGATGCGGTAGACTCTGTTCCGGGCGGCAGCTCGTCTGCAGCGACGCCGCAGCGCGCTCTCGGCACCCTTACGGGCGTGCGGCAGATGAGTTGTCGCCCGGTTTCCTTATGCGCAGACCGGCTCGGACCGGTCGAGCGCTGTTCTTCGTGGCGAGGGCATCCTGCCCTTGCGTCCCGAGGGCGTCCCGCCCTCGGTGGTCTTGCCCGCAGGAGAGACAGAAGAGGGGGCAAGAGGTTCCTGTCCGCAATTGCCTTTACGCAACGCAGACTTTCGGGTAGGCTACGCATATGAACTGGACGGATTGCATCACGGTGGACCCGCAGGTATGCCACGGCAAGGCGTGCATCAAGGGCACGCGGATCATGGTCTCGGTCGTCCTGGACAACCTGGCGGACGGCCGGACCGTCGAGCAGATCGTCGCCGACTATCCCGCCCTGACGCCGGAGGCCGTCCGAGCCGCTATCGGCTATGCCGCCGAGCTATCCCACGAGCGAATCCTCAGCCTGCCGGCATAGGAATGACGTCATGCGGTTCAAGACGGACGAGAACATCCCGACCGAGGCCGTTGACCTTCTGCGAACGGCTGGTCACGACGCAGTGAGTGTGTTCGACCAGTCCCTGAGCGGTCGGCCGGACAGCCGGATCGCATCCGTCTGCAAGCGGGAAGACCGAGCCCTCATCAGCCTCGATACCGACTTCGCCGATATCCGCACGTACCGCCCCGAGGACTATCCCGGTCTGCTCGTCTTGCGGCTGGCAAAGCAGAGCGCCCCCGAGGTCCTCCGGGTCATGCGCCGACTGCTGGAAGTCCTCAAGACAGCCGACTGTCGAGGTCAGTTATGGATCGTGGAGCGCGAGCGCATTCGAGTCCGCCGTTAGAACGGCTCAAGAGCAAGCAGACAGGCGGCCCCAGGTATCCGCCTGTGCCATTCCTTCCTGAAGCACGAATGATCCAAGCCCGAAATCTCGCTCGGACCGGTCAATCGCTGCCCTTCGTGGCGAGGGCATCCTGCCCTTGCGTCCCGAGGGCCCACGCCCTCAGCGGTATTGCCCGCAGAGCCGATGGTGTGCAATGCACACCCTACGTACCTCTTGTGGCGCGCCGACCGCTATCGGTTGGGGCAGATCGCCCCGCATTTCGGCGTCAGCTATGCCGCGGTGTCCCAGGCCTGTGGCAGAGTGGAGCGGCGACTCAACGAAGATCGCAAGTTCCACCGCACCGTCGAAGCCGCCGCTAAAACCGATAACTTATAATTCAAGATGCGACCCCTGTGCCCCCCCGCTTATCATCTCAGCATCCTGGCTGGTCCCGAAGAATGGCAAGGATTTCTGCGATCTGTCGAACCTTCGTCCTTCGCTCGGCATAGCATTCGTTGCTAAGGGCGATTGGGCATCAAGTAACCTTGTTCCGGGAGCAATCTGATGGACCGTACACGTTTGGCCTACCTGTTCGCAAGCGTTGGCGTGCTCTTGACCACCTGTTTGGCCCATACGAGCGAAATCGTTCATGAGCGTATCGGCTCCGAGTATCAGACCATCCGCATCGTCCGGATCGTCGGGGGCCTGGAGCACCCCTGGAGCATGGCTTTCCTGCCGGACGGAGGCATTCTCGTTACCGAGCGTCCGGGCCGCCTGAACCTTATTCGCGACAACGACAGAACACGTCTCTCCGGCGTGCCGCAAGTCGCCGCCACCGGTCAGGGCGGCCTGCTCGACGTGGCTGTACACCCCAATTACGAGGAGAACGGCTGGGTCTATCTGACCTATTCGAAGGGCGACCGCACCGCAACGGCCACCACGCTCGTGCGGGCCCGTCTGCAGGAGGACCGGCTCAGCGACGTCGAGGAAATCTTCACCCAGGACCGGCGCTCCTCGCCTGGGCGGCACTACGGGTCGCGACTGGCGTTTACACCAGATGACAAGCTGCTGATGACCATCGGAGATCGCGGCGCCGAGCCCGACCGGGCCCAGGACCTGATGGACCATGCCGGCAGCCTGCTGCGCCTCAACGACGACGGGAGCGTGCCCCAGGATAACCCCTTCGTCGACCGGCAGGACGCCCATCCGGAGATATTCGCCTATGGCCTTCGCAACATTCAGGCCCTGACCGTGCATCCCGAAACCGGCGAAGTCTGGGCCAGCGATCACGGTCCCCGAGGCGGCGACAAGCTGATCGTCATCGAAGCCGGCGAGAATCACGGCTGGCCCCTGGTCAGCCGGGGCCTGGACTACGGCACACAGGAACAATGGGGCCAGGGTCGCAGCCAACCCGGCATGGTCGAGCCGATCTATGAGTTCCTGCCCACCCTGGCGCCCTCCGGACTGACGTTCGTCACAGGGGACCGCTATCCAAGGTGGAAGGGCGATTTGTTGATCGGCGGACTGCGCGCCGAACAGGTGCGGCGTGTCGTCCTGCAAAACCGGACGGTCGTCCATGCAGAGGAGCTGATTCGCGGTCGCCTCGGCCGGATTCGCGACGTGCAAATGGGACCGGACGATTACATCTATGTCATCAACGACGAACCCGATGGCGGCCTCTACCGAATCGAACCCCGCTGACAGACACCGCTTCCCTTGCCCCATGAGTCCTCTCGCGATCCACCGTGTAAGGTCTGTGTTGGGGTCACATCGTGGCAACGAGCAGCGGGCGGTCTTTCGCGATGCACAAGATCGCGAGGGATTTCTGGCGCGTTTGGGGCGTTGTTCGCAGCGGTTCTCTCTGGCGATCTACGCCTATGTCCTGATGGGCAACCACTACCACCTGCTGGTCCGCTCCCGGAATCGTATTGTGGGCTCGTGCTTGGAAGCCCGGCGGTCGTGGACGACCTGCGGCGGCGTCTGAGCGGACAGAGGAATGACGAGAAGCCACAGTTGCGCGCGCTACGGTCGCACGCCTCGATTCCAGAGCGTCTGTCTGAATACGCACGCGGGCTGGGAATTGGGCCACAGCAGATCGCTGAGTTTTCGCGACCGATCCGCCGTCGCCAGCGCCCAGACCGCGATGCCGTGATGTACCTCTTGTGGCGCGCCGGCCGCTGCCGGTTGGGGCAGATCGCGCCGCATTTCGGCGTCAGCGATGCAGCGGTGTCCCAGGCCTGTCGCAGAGTGGAGCGGCGACTCAACGAAGATCCCAAGTTCCGCCGCACGGTCGAAACCGCCGCCAAAACCGATAACTTATAATTCAAGATGCGACCCGGCTGCTCGCCTCGACGTCGCCTATTGCCGCTTGGCGAATCGCTGAAACGGCGGTACAATACCCGTATGGTCAAGGGCCGCGAAATCAGGAAGAAACTTGCCGCCTTACGAGGTGGCCGACTCCTGTTTTTGCCGCATGCCATCGAGCAGATGACGCGGCCGGAACGTATGATCCGCCGCCAAGATGTTAGAGCCGTTATCGAGCAGGGCGAAGTGATTGAGGACTATCCCGACGATGCGCGAGGACACAGTTGTCTCATGCTCGGCTTCGGGGCCGATGGCAGGCCTGTCCACGTGGTCTGCGCGCCCAAGAGCGATTACCTCGCCATTATCACGGCTTATCTGCCAAGCCTCGACGAATGGAGCGATGGATACCGAGTAAGGAGGAACCCATGAAATGCCTTCACTGCCAGGGAACCATGAAGCGGGCTACGGCTCCGATCCACATCGATCGCGGCGGCTGCCACATCACCATCGACAACGTTCCGGCCTGGGTCTGCGAGCAATGCGGCCAGCCCCTGTTTGAAGAACAGCAGGTCGAGACCATCCAGAACATCGCCGAGGCCGTCGACGAGAAGGCGCGACCCCTGCTGCGCTCCGCCTGAAACGCCCACCACCGATCGCAACAGGCATGCCCGCCAAGCAACTCGCAGAAAACGCGGTCTGTCCCTGTGAGTTCATGCCGCGGTGTCCCAGGCCTGTCGCAGAGTGGAGCGGCGACTCAACGAAGATCCCCAGTTCCGCCGCACCGTCGAAACCCCCGCCAAAACCGATAACTTATAATTCAAGATGCGACCCCACTGCCTCGACCCTACTGCCTTGCGCTCGGACCGGTCAAGGGCTACTCTTCGTGGCGAGGGCATCCTGCCCTTGCGTCCCGAGGGCGTCCCGCCCTCGGTGGTATGGCCCGCCGGAAAGATAGAAGAGGGAGCAAGAGGTCCCCGTCCCGAGGACGGCAGCGTCTCGGTCTCGTAGGGTGTGCATCGCACACCGCTTGCTCTGCTCTTGTGTGCCTCAGCGGGTTCATCTGCCTTCGAGCCTCGGGGGCTGCGACTGTCCACATGGCGGACCGATGGTGTGCAATGCACACCGCTTGCTCTGCTCTTGTGCGCCTCAGCGGGTTCATCTGCCTTCGAGCCTCGGGGGCTGCGACTGTCCATGTGGCGGACCCTGGAAGGCCCCACCATATCCATCTCTTTCCATTTTTCCCTTATCCCGTCCCGCCTTCGAGCCGATAGACACCACCGAATGGAAGCATTGTCGAGGGAAACAGCAGCGTGGTGGATTCCCAACAAAGCAGACGGTACGCATTGATTGACGGGATATGCAAGTACGTGGGGACGCGCCTCTTGCTTCGAGCGCGAAATAAGGAAGGGGGTCGCCGGAATTCCCCCGGAAGGCCCCGATAGCGGTCTTAGGGCTCGTAAGGCAATAGATTCGGAAATAGCTCACGTTTGACTGCGGCCCA